>JANXTY010000032.1 GCA_025352145.1 Oxalobacteraceae bacterium | reverse complement strand
GTGCGGTCGCCTCTTTGCTACGCCCTTCTTTCAGTCTGACCTCGCGGCTTTGACCTTGGGTTTCGCTACGCTTGTCGTCACTGCTTGCGATTACCTCCTTTCAGGTAATTAGTACATGCCCATGTCGGGCACACTAGGGTGCGCCTCGCGCAGCGTAATCGTACGTTTTAAAACCTGAAATAACCCCGCCACGTGTGCCTCTCATGTCCAACTATCGTCGCGCCTTTGTGCCTGGGGAACATGGCTCTTTACGGTAAATTTACTGCAGCGAAGCGGCAATGACCTGCTAGTACGCGAGATCGAATTTTTACGACAAGTGGTACGGCAGGTGCAGCAACGCCATCCTTTCCATATCGATGCGTGGGTAGCGCTGCCGAGCATATGCATTGCGTATTCACATTGCCTCCGGGTGACAGCGATTTCAGCTTGCGCTGGCGCTTAATCAAAAGCGGTTTTTCTCGCGCTTTACCCAAAACAGAATCACTGTCTGTAATAGTCAGGCAGCCGGGGAACGAGGCATCTGGCAACGTCATTTTTGGGAGCATATGATCCGGGATGAATTGGATTTTCAACGGCACATCGATTACGTGCATGTTAATCCGAAGTGTTTTATTTAGTCTGGCAGAAGATAATTTTTACTCCAAACAATTTCCCCCAAAAGCAACAAACCGGCAGACAATTTGCGCTAATATTGATTCCTTTATTTACGTTAACGCCCTCGTCGCATAGTTATGCCGAAAGGCCCGCAACGATAAATATTAAAACGTTAATTACTGATCATTCCTGATTAACCGTGATAGTGATGGAGGGATAAAAAATGAACGCCAGCATTTCGCTTGTGCACTCCAATACGACATCCAACGAAAACAATTCGGACATCATTTCAGCCCAACCACTAGATATAGCGGATCTCCTAGTCGCCTACCTTGAGCAATTGGGAATCAAATACGTTTTCGGCATACCAGGTGGTGCCATCGAGCCGCTGTATAACGCCATTGCGCGTAGTAGTCGGCGCGGTGGCGTGCAGCACATTCTGGCGCGACACGAAGCTGGCGCCGCTTTCATGGCAGATGGCTATGCGCGAGAAACCGGGAAAATTGGCGTCTGTTGCGCCACCTCAGGCCCAGGTGCAACCAATCTCATTACGGGTGTTGCATGCGCTTACGACAATAACATTCCAATGCTGGTTATCACGGGTCAACCGGCACTGCCCTCGTTCGGTAAACACCCACTACAAGAATCAACCTGCACCGGCATTAATACCTTAGGTATGTTCCGCCACTGCACTCGCTACAATTCCTTGGTGTCTCATCCCAAACAGATGGAGGCCAAACTCATCGCTGCACTCCAACGTGCGACACGAACGCCGCGAGGACCTGCCCACCTGACTATTCCAGTGGACGTATTTCGTAAGCCAAGCAGCCATACCACGCCCTCTTATGATTTACCGACATTACTCGCCCCGTCTTCACTGGTAGATGACGACGCCATTGAAATATTGCGTGAAATGCTGTCCGAATCACGCAATATCGTTTTACTCATCGGGGGCTGGTGTGGCGATGCGATCGGCTCCATTCTGCAGTTTGCTGCATTAAAGGGCGCCACTTTCGTCACGACCCCGGATGGTAAAGGTCTCGTTAGCCCGCACCATCCCTTGTTTCGCGGCGTATTTGGATTTGGTGGTCATGCTTCTGCGGAAGTGGCTTTGCGTGATGAATCAGTCGATATGATTCTCGCGGTCGGTGCCAGCATGGGTGAATGGAACACGGGGGGGTGGTGCGATAGCCTGCTCAATGAACGTCTGGTACATATTGATGAATCCGAAGACCATCTTGCCCGTACCCCTATGGCGAAATTTCATATGCGAGGCAGTATACGAGCGATTTTTAATCGTTTAATTGAACGTTCCGGCAACAAACCGGAAGAAAGTAAAAAGGGGCTCGAACAGCGCCGTACAGTACGTGCGCTGAGTAGCCCGATGTGGGAACCAAACGCCATGCTTGCAGCACCTGAACAATATCAAAGTGATGCGGTGCCCATCAAACCACAACGTCTCATGCGCGAGTTGGGTCGCTTGTTCCCCTTCACTACCCGTTTTCTGGCCGATACCGGCAACAGCGTCGCTTGGGCTGCCCATTATCTTCATCCACATGACCGGCGCATGGGAGAAAGGCGACTTGGCGGTGGCGAACGCAAACGTGAACCGGGGCGACGTCAATCTACTGGGGGGTGGCTGCGCGTCACCATGAATTTTGCACCGATGGGTTGGGCCATCGGTGGCGCTATTGGTACATCTGCAGGCAACCCGAATGTTCCTGTAGTGTGTATTACAGGCGATGGCAGCATGCTGATGAACGGGCAAGAAATATCGGTAGCAGTAGCGGAAAAGCTAAGCATTATTTTTGTCGTACTCAATGATCGAGCGCTTGGCATGGTCAAGCATGGTCAGCGGTTGGCAGGCGCAGAATCGATTGGTTGTGATTTGCCTCCCACCGATTTTGCCGCGCTTGCGCGGGCTTTGGGCGCAGTCGCTCACACCGTGCATTCACCCCAGGATTTGGCAAAGCTGGATATTTCGGGCATGTGCGCATACCGAGGCCCGACCTTACTTGATGTGCTCATCGACCCGGATGAGGTACCCCCGATGAACACGCGCATGCGCGTATTGGCGAATAACTTATAAAACTACCTGATCACTTATTTAGGACGCTATGAACGATCACTTCAGCCCATTAATTCACACCCAAATTTGGGAAGAAGTGGCCGAGCCTGACAATCCCTATGCAGCGGCTACCTGCCATTGTCGTGGCTATGACGTCTACGGAGACCTAGTAGGAAAAGTAAGTTACATCGACTATCTTTATCTGCTATTCAAAGGCGAACGCCCGACGCCAGAAATTTCCGCCTCGTTAGAGGTATTAGCGGTGGCTTTAGCTAATCCGGGGCCCCGTGACGCATCGGTACACGCTGCCATGGCCGCCAGTGTGGGCGGATCAACCGCAGCGTCCGCCTTGATTGCCGCCTTAGCAGTCGGAGCCGGCTCGTATGGAGGCGCGCGCGAGGTTTTTCTAGCTCTGGAAAATTGGGAGAAATGCGGCACCGCCCTTAAAATCTGGTGCGATCAACTTGCATCTCCGCCGCCGCTCACGCGCGCAGAAGTATGGCCCGATGCAGAACATCCTGCGGGCTTTGATCCCTACGCAATAGCTTGCGCAAAACCCGTTCGTCAAACCCTCGACAGATTGGCAAACATACTGCCGAACGGAAAAATAGCCTGGCTCAAACAAGAAAGAATAAAGCTGGAAGCGGCTGCCGGCCATCCTTTAGCCATGACAGGTGTCGCAGCAGCAGCGCTCGCCACATTGGATTTTTCCTCTAAGGAGGGAGAAATGCTCACCTTGATGCTACGGCTGCCTGGTGCTGCGGCACACGCATTGGAACAAGGTAAGCAAGGCTTCCGGAATTTTCCATTCTTTGAGCTGGCGCTAGAGAACGATCCCGGCCCAACACGCGTGGGAGCCCACGTATGAGCGGCCTGGAAACCCTTAAAGCCTACGAAGGCCCCTTGCGGACCAAGGCAGGCGGATGTTTTCCCGGCGAACGAGCGGTCTTTCGTGGTTGCGATCTGCACGCAGATTTAAAAGACATGACGTGGGTAGAGCTATATACCTTCGGCATTACGGGACGGCGTTTTTCAGTACAGCAGCTCAATGTATTGCAAGCGCTCTGGACTTACACCAGTTATCCCGATGCACGGTTGTGGAACAATCGTGTTGCCGCACTCGCTGGCAGCGCGCGCAGTACAGGCGCATTAGGTATCGGTGCTGCGATTGCCGTGTCAGAAGCGTCCATTTACGGTTGGCAGCCTGAAATGGCGGCAGCAGATTTTTTGGTTCGAGCCCGCACAAACAAAGATGCAGGAATATCACTCCTCGATGTGATCCGGCAAGAATTACAGCAGCATCGGCGTATTCTTGGATATGGTAGACCCGTTGCGGCTTTGTCAGTGGACGAGCGAATTCCTGCGATCCTGGCAAGAATGGAACAGGAACAAATTGCTCACGGCCCCTATCTTCAACTAGCTTTTGAAATAGAAAAAAGCCTGGCCCAATTAGGGCGCCCCTTATCGATCAATTATGCTGCAGTGACCGTCGCCATCGCACTTGACATGGGACTTTCCACTCGCGAGTGTTATCTTTTCCAACTACCCTCTTTTCAAGCCGGTATGCCGCCGTGTTATCAGGAAGCGGCACAACGTCCTGAAGGCACTACTTTTGCGCTGCGATGCTCTCACATTCATTATGCAGGCCCAGCGCGACGACAATGGAAATGAAATGCGAATAATGGATACCCGTGTTTTGTGCGTATCCAGAAGTGGCTCAATACCCTTGTCAATAAAATTGAAATGGAAGGAGACTTTACAATTGAAAAAAATTGGGCAATCCTCCCTCCTGCTTGCCACGACATTGTTCATCGGCGCTATTACAATGTCTTCAATAGCAGAAGCGCAGCAAAGTGAAGAAGATGAATTAGCGCTTTCGTATGGAGATAAATCTTCGATCAGCATCGCTACCGGAGGACAGCAATCCATAGCCCGTGCCCCTGCGGTGGCCACTGTCATTACCGCGCAAGATATCGAAGCGATGGGTGCCACTGATCTGGATCAGGTACTGGAAAGCGTACCCGGCTTGCATGTTTCCGAGTCGTCGCAAGGATTGGGACCTATTTACAGTTTTCGCGGTATCTACACCTACTTCAACCCCCAGGTAATGATGCTTGTTAACGGCATCCCCCTTACCAACGTCTTTACGGGAAATCGAAGCCATGTGTGGGGCGGGATGCCTCTTGAAAACGTCGCGCGCATAGAAGTTATTCGCGGCCCGGGATCAGCATTGTATGGCGCCGATGCGTATTCCGGTGTCATCAACATCATCACGAAAACCACAGCCGATATCAACACCTCCCAATCAGGGGTGCGTGTCGGAAGTTTCCATAGTCGGGATGTCTGGTTTCAGCACGCAAACAATCTCGGGCCATTCGCAGTGGCTTTTTATCTGCGTGCCGGTCACACCGACGGATCGCAAGGATCGATCCCACAAGATCTTCAATCTTCACTGGATAAAATATTCCATACCAATACCTCGCGCGCTCCCGGACAAATTAACGCGATGCGCAATGCCCTGGATTCACGCGCGGACATTTCTTATGACAAGTGGCGATTTCGCGCCGCATACCAACAACGACAAATCGGTACGGGGACAGGTCTTGCCGATAATCTGGATCTCAATACCCAGGTCCCTGGTTCCAGGCTCTACCTCGATGTCACTTACCAGAATACGAACTGGTTACCCCACTGGGACGTGTCGAGCGTCATGGGTTACTACGATATCAAAGACAAGCCTGCCGAACCGGCCTACGAACTTTTCCCGCCGGGTGCATTTAATGGTACGTTTCCCAATGGCGTCATTGGTAATCCAGGTCATTCGGAGCGACATAGCCACGCAAGCATTTCAGCCTTTTATACCGGCCTGGACAAGCATCGCATTCGCATAGGTAGCGGAGTACGCATAGAGGATTTATACGAAGTGCATGAAGCTAAAAATTTTAATTTCGTTGTCATTCCCGGAGTCGGCCCCTTCCCCGTTCCATTGCCAGGTTTGGTCGATGCGACAGGCAATCCTTCGCTCGTATTCTTACAGCCCAAAAAACGCCACTTAGCCTACATTTTCGTACAAGACGAGTGGAGTATTGCAAAAGACTGGACCTTAACAGCCGGTCTACGACAGGATCATTATTCCGATTTTGGAACCACCACTAACCCCCGCGCAGCGCTGGTGTGGGATGCGGCCTATAACGTCGTAATCAAAGCGCTTCATGGGCGAGCATTTAGAGCGCCTTCATTTGTTGAGCAGTATGCGATCAACAATCCAGTAACACTAGGCAACCCCAATCTCAAGCCCGAAACCATCACTACGAATGAATTATCGTTTTCTTGGCAACCCATTACGGATATACAAACCAACCTCACTTTGTTCCAATATCACATGCGAGACATCATCCGGTTTGTAGCTAATACAGATCCCATCACTGGTGCTACAGCCCGCAATGCCGGGGACCAAAAAGGCCGTGGTCTGGAGTGGGAAGCCAGTTGGGATGCCAGCCGCATGCTGCGGATAACCGGCAATTTTTCGCTTCAGCATTCCATAGACGAAGCCAGCGGTAAAGATGCGGGGTTGGCTCCTCAAAAGCGATTGTTTGCTCGCGCCGACTGGCGTTTTATCCCTCTTTGGCAGCTGGGTGCAACCTTCAACCATGTAGCGGACCGCACCCGCCAACCTGGGGATAATCGCCCTAAAATTGCCGACTACAACACGCTGGACCTGAATTTACGGAGGGAAAAATTGGCAGGGCATTGGGAGATCAGCGCCATGGTACGCAATCTTTTCAATCACGATGCCCGGGAGCCCACTTTTGCTCCCGGCAACATTCCATTTGATTTGCCGCTGGCGGGACGAACGATTTTCGTTCAGATCCAACACAGTCTATAAATTTCGTTGAGCCCTTATCCTTGTGAGAGAAATCGAGAATGGAGCATCACTCCCCTTAACCCAAATGCGCAATTGGGCTCGTAGCGCTCTCACATCAATCGCGATTTTCATTTTTTCTCCCACGTGAGAAAGCATGAGGCTTTGGCAAAAAAATGGTCCGATAGGAAATCTGGGGTTAAGCAGAACTTCACGTTTTTCCACCTGTGAAAATTAATAGTTGATAACGATACTCCTTTAAAGAAAACTCCTATCATGTATCGAAACAAGGACAGTATTTTTCCTAAAAAACATCATGACAGCATTACCATTGAGCTCCCACGTCGTTGTGATTTGTCTGAAGCAGGCATCTTTCAAAGGCATGCCCACCCTCCCTCTTCGCCACTGCAACTCACGCAAGCTGTTTCAGGCAATTTTTTTGCGCGAAATAGAGCCAATTGAAAACTCAGGAAAAAATAGGGGCTATACCAGCACGATTTTTGGCTGGTTTAACGTTCATGTTCGTATACATGCTGGCACAGGCAGCCCCCAAAATAGGCATAGTTGCCCGGGAGTCCAGCGTCAACCCAGGATCTCGTCCAAGCCAGCAAGAAATCGGACTGGAGCAAACCCCTCCTCCATCCGAACTTAATGTGCTCAATATTTCCGACTCAACCGACCCACCTCGTCTGGCTAACCCACAGATAAATGAACCGATTGCCATTTTTTATCCAGATATAGGTGAGCCATATCGCACCATTTTTGCCAAAATTATCCAAGGAATTGAACAGCAACTCAAAGCACCCCTACATAGTTATGCAATTGCGACCAACCAAAATGTGGGGGACCTACCTGCGCAATTAAAACGCAATGGAACCAAAGTCGTGATTGCACTCGGACGGCAAGGTTTAAAGACGGCATCTGGCTTGGATCGTGACCTTGCGGTAATAGTCGGGGGCATATCATCGATACCGGAGGCGGAATCTCATCATCTGACGGGCATCAGTTTGACGCCAGATCCGGCTTTATTATTTTCCCGGCTTAAAAACCTCCTTCCGGGAATAAAAAAGATTAGTGTTGTCTACGACCCTCAAAATAACGAATGGCTCATCAAGCTCGCTCGCGATGCCGCCAAATCCCAGGGTCTCGAATTGGTTAGCTACGAAGCACGAGACTTGGCCACCGCTGCACGCCAATATGAAGCCGTGTTCGCATTAACAGATGGGCGCAAAGACGCCGTTTGGCTGCCACAAGACGCCACCACTGTTGACGAAGCCACTATTTTGCCGCTAGTACTGAAAGAATCATGGAACAAGGGAATTCCGATTTTTTCAAGCAGTCTGCTCCACGTAAAGAAAGGAGCGCTGTTCGCGTTGTATCCGAACACGGTAGAACTAGGCCGTAATCTGGCTAGCTTGGCACAAGCAATGCTATCGGGAAGTCCGCACAAACGGGGTATCAGTCCGTTACGGGACGTTCATACGGCCATCAACCTGCGTACTGCCAGCCATATGGGTCTCAATATCGACTACCAGCAACAACGCAGCTTCGATTTTATTTTTCCGGAACCGTAGCCTAAATGTATTAGTTTGACGATAGGACAAACAGATTTTATATAGCGAGGATTTATATAAGCACAGGCGAGAAGCGCATCCTACGCATCAACTTTGCTTAAGCCCTGCTATTGAAAAATGAAAGGCAGCCAGTTCAGCCGTATTATTTCCCGCAACGAACTATTTCTTTATTCAGGCATTTAAAAATTACATGTTTCGTGACACTCTCCGCCGCACGGGTTTTCGCCGACAGATCACTGTCATCGCTACTGTCGCGATTCTAGGCCTCGCACTTTTTTCTTCCTTGATGAATTCATTGGAGGGTAGTCGGCGCATGCGTGGATACATTGTCGAACAAGGACAACGCATCGCCGAAAACCTGGCGCGGCAAAGCATATTAGCGCTGCTATACCACTCGCCCGACAATGCGCGCGAAGGCGTTGCTGTCACGCTGGCGTTTCCCGATGTACATCAAGTGGAGATTGTGGACATGAATCACCATGTCGTGCTTTCTCAAGGCAAGTCTGGTTCGTCCCTTCCCCTTCCCTTTCTGGGAATCTCCCACAATGCTGTCATTAAGCAGGCGATGCTGGAGAAAGAAACGGATGAACAATGGACATTTGGCGCTCCCGTGTATGGCGGTCAAACTGAAGACCCTTTCGATCTTCAGGAACACCGTCCGCAATTACTCGGTTACGTCCATGTAGCCATTGGCAAAGGCACGTTACATCATTTGGTCAATTCCCTATTGGTCGTCAACTTAGCGATTACGCTGTCTTTTGCCATCATTTTGCTGGGCTTAATGCGCTTCTTGGTGGGGCGCATGACCGTGCCCTTGAATGCGCTATCGAATCTAATGAGACGGGCCGAAGCAGGGGAATCAGGATTACGGGCAATACCGGATGGTCCACGGGACATCAGCAGCATGTCGATCGGCTTCAACAAAATGATGACGGTATTGGAAGAACGTGAGCTTGAACTGAAACAGTCACGTGATGCGGCAATCCGGGCTGCACTGACTAAGTCTCAATTTGCGACGACCGTCAGCCACGAGGTTCGTACCCCGCTCAATGGCGTCATTGGCATGCTTGATATGCTTAAAGAAATGCGCCTGACCAAGCCGCAGCAAGAATGCGTGGACGTTGCATGGAATTCTTCTCATGCGCTGCTTGAACTAATCAATGACATCCTCGATTTTTCCAAAATGGAAGCAGGAAAACTCCAATTGGAAGAAATCGATTTTAGTCTGCACAAATTGACTGAAGAAGTGATAGAACTCCTCGCTAAGTCGACGCAACAAAAGGGACTCGACATCGGCTACTTGATGAGTCTTGGCATACCGGACAGAATTAAAGGGGATTCACTACGCTTGCGACAGGTACTCATCAATCTGGTTGGCAATGCGGTGAAATTTACCAAGCAAGGTGAGGTCTCCATACGCATCTCCCGCAGTGATATCAACGATCATTTCGCTTTGCGTTTTGATATCAGCGATACTGGGATCGGCATTACCGACGAAGCAATGCAATATTTATTTGAATCGTTCTCACAAGCGGATCGTTCTACTACGCGAGAATATGGCGGAACTGGGCTCGGGCTGGCCATTTGTCGCCAACTAGTTGAATTAATGGGGGGGGAAATCGGTGTCTCCAGTCGATTTGGACAAGGTACTACTTTCTGGTTTACGATCCAATGCAAACTGGGAGAACTGACTCCCACAATGCTTGTCGACAACAGCATCCAAGGTCTGAGGGTACTAGTCGTCGAGGACAGCAATGTTGTACGTGCTTTCATCGAACAAAATCTGAACCGTCACGGCATGCACTCCCAGGCTGTGCCAGGATTCGAAGTCATGGCCGAATTAAACCGGGCGAAACAAGGCCATACCCCCTTTGACCTGGTGATCATGGACATCGCTGCCACGGATGAACAAGGGGCTGAACTTGCGCATCGAATTCGTTCTGACATGCCGTTTTCTCCGCCGCGCATATTATTTCTTGATCGTCAAAACCTGCCAAGCAACGCGAATCTAGCAGCCAAAGAAGCCATCTTGAAAAAACCGTTGCGACTTGATCGCCTATTAGAATCGGTTAGGCAAGTCATGTCGGGAAAGAACAAACATGTCGCCACAGCGATCATCCATCCCTTGCGACCCCCTGTACAAAACAGAACTAAAATATATCGGGTACTGGTGGCGGAAGACAATCGCACTAACCAAATGGTCGCTGGTGGGATGCTCACCATGAATGGTTGCCACTGCGAATTTGCAGCTAATGGGCGCGAAGCGATCGAGGTTGCCCGTCATCGACGTTTCGATATTATCTTCATGGATTGCAATATGCCAGAGATGGATGGGTACGAGGCTACGGCCCATATCCGAAATTTTGAAGAACCACTGGGACTACGGACGCCGATTATTGCACTCACCGCCAACACGCAACGGGGCGATGCAGAAAAATGCCTCTCCGCCGGAATGGATGACTACCTCGCCAAGCCCATTACTTTGGTAGAACTTCGCCATAAACTGGAGCGCTGGCTTAAACAAGATCCCTCTACCCCAAAATTGGAAGGGCAACATGGCGAGGTAGCAAGCGGCCCACTGGATCAGACCGTGTTTAACAAGCTGCGCGATATCCTCGGGTCCGCATTACAACAGGCAGTCTTGCCTTTCCTGGAAGACACTCCAGGTTATCTTCGGCAATTGGAGCTGGCAATCAGCCGCAACGATGTTGAGACCGTTCGCATCATGGCTCACTCGATCAAAGGCAGCAGCGGTAATTTGGGTGCCATCACCTTAGCCCACTTAGCCAAAGAAGTGGAAGACCTGGCACTAGAGCAACGGATTGAGGAAATTCGTCCACTCGTGTCTGGCTTACGTGCGGCTTTTGAGGAGGTAGAAATAGCACTTGATGCCGAGGTCTATATTGAAGACCGGCAGAACAATCATCCAGAGGAAGAGTTACCGTTAGTGTTAGTTGTTGAAGATGATCGCAGCACACGCAATGTCCTGCGCCATACACTACAAAGAGAGGGTTTCCGGGTTGAAGAGGCGGAAGATGGTGCCCAGGCGCTGGGCATGCTCAAACGCATTTTGCCCGATGTTATTTTGATGGATGCCATGATGCCCGTAATGGATGGATTTACTGCCTGTGCCAAACTTCAGGAGCTTCCACATGGCCGCATCATTCCGGTATTAATGATTACCGCATTGGAAGACAATCTATCGGTAGAAAAAGCCTTCGCAGCAGGGGCCAGCGACTACATTCCCAAGCCCATCCATTTTGCAGTCCTTTCACAGCGCGTGCGACGCATCATCGACGGTAACCGTGCCGAAAAACGTATTAGGCACATCGCCTACAATGACTTACTCACCGGCCTGCCAAACCGCGCATTGTTCATTGAGCAGTTGGGACTGTCGATCGAACAAGCCAGACAGGCAGGGGATGCACTGGCAGTCATGTTTCTCGACCTCGATCGTTTTAAATACATTAACGACACACTGGGTCACGATATCGGCGACCACTTGTTAGTCGCCGTGGCCCAACGACTACGCCGCTGCGTGCGCACCGTGGATTCCGTGGCACGTTTGGGCGGTGATGAATTTACCGTTGTACTCAGTAATATCGATGCGCCTCGCGCCGCGATTACCGCTCAGCATATATGCCATGCGTTAGCCACGCCATTTGAAATCGATGGGCACGATATTTTTGTCACGGCCAGTGTGGGAATCTCACTCTACCCACATGATGGCATAGACGTTAATACCCTGCTCAAACATGCCGATACGGCCATGTATCGCGCCAAGAAAACCAAAACCAGCTTCCAGTTTTTTGAGCCGGCAATGGAACGTTCCATTGCCGAGCACGTTCACCTCCAAAATGATTTAAGGCATGCAATTGAACGACACGAATTAGAAATCTATTACCAGCCACAAGTGTGTTTGAATAACGGTCAAGTCATTGGCATGGAAGCGCTGTTGCGCTGGCATCATCCCAGCCGGGGTATGGTTTCCCCCATCGAGTTCATCCCATTAGCCGAAGAAAGTGGGCTCATCCATGAGCTAGGGGAATGGGTACTTCGCACCGCTTGCGCTCAAGTTCAACAATGGGTGCAAGACGGACTCCCTTCGCTAAAGATAGCGGTCAACCTTTCGGTACGACAACTGCTACAAAAAGATTTTTCTTTAATTGTGGAGAAGGCACTTGCGGATACCGGATTGACACCCCAGTTGCTTGAGCTGGAAATTACCGAGGGTACGTTAATGGAGCATGCGCAAGATACGCTGGAAGCATTGCATCGCTTGCGTAGCCTTGGCATCAGACTGTCCATCGACGACTTTGGTACAGGATATTCATCGTTAGCCTACCTCAAGCGCTTCCCCGTAGACATCGTCAAGATCGACCGTTCATTTGTACGCGACGTTTGTGAGGATGCCGATGATGCCGCGATCGTCACAGGCATCATTGCTCTCGCTCATAGCTTGCGGTTGGAAGTGGTAGCGGAGGGAGTCGAAACGGAGTCCCAATTGCAATTTTTACGCGAAAAATCGTGTGACCTGATTCAGGGTTATTACCTGAGCGTACCGATTCCGGCGGATCAATTCGCCCGCTTCATCACTACGAAAGCCCATCTCCAGCTTAAAGGAATCGGGGCACCCAATATCAGATAGCGACTTCTCAGATCTAGTGTTGGCGCGCACCGAATATCGACTACATAGCTTCAGGAGATTGCATCGAATATTGAGCGCCAGGGTCAAAGCCCCTTCAATTCAGGTTCGTGTTCAGGCGTAGTGAAGCGCCCGCCCAAGCCGCGATTTTTCTCATAGACTGTGACAGCATTCCTTTGCAACTGCAGTTGTCGCGCGCAAGTCAAGCCGACGATGCCAATGTGCCTATTTATCTTTCTGTGGAAAGTATTATCTTTTTGTGGAAAGTAAAGTGATTACTATCGTTTCTGCGGACATGAAAAATTACTCATCTGTTTCTACAGGCCAATCGCGGATATACGCTTTCAGCATTTTATTTTCAAAGCTCTGCGCTTCCAACACTGCTCTTGCCACGTCATAAAATGAAATGATTCCCAACAAGGTCTTGGCTTCCATCACCGGCAAATAGCGGGTATGTTTTTCCAGCATCATGCGGCGCACCTCATTGATATCGGTGTCCGGCGTCACCGTCAACGGATGATCATCCATATGCTTTCGCACGCTGGCATTTCCTACGGAACCTTCATTGAAATGCATAGTACGAATCACCTCACGAAAAGTCAGCATCCCTACCAATTCCCCAAATTCCATTACTACCAAAGAACCTATGTCTTTTTCCGCCATCGTATTGATAGCATCGACCATCAGGGTGTCCGGCGTCGCTGTATAGAGAATGTTGCCTTTGACATGCAATATTTCTGAGACCTTCATGGTTGCCTCCTGATGATTTAACTTACCTGTGTCTGAATGTAGCCTAAGCTGCACGAAAAATCTAGCTATCTGAACTCAAGAGCTAATTGGCCCACGCAACGAATATGCAATGTCGTCATTTTATGGCGCCCAACCTTATTATGCGATTTTTGCATATGCAATCACGAAAGGATTCGTTTTCTTTCAACGATGCCGCGTTTAACCTGCCTTTTCTTGAAACATGATGTATCCAAAAGGGGGAAAGAAAATGTTGTTTAAAAAATGGGTTCCGTTGGCGGCAATACTTGCATTAATTACTCAGGGGGGGCATGCGGCGGATATATCGCTGCTCAACGTCTCCTACGATCCAACGCGCGAGTTGTATGAAGACTTCAACAAGGATTTTGCCAAATTATGGAAAGCTAAAACCGGCGACGACGTCAAGATCAAGCAATCGCATGGCGGCTCCGGCAAGCAAGCGCGTGCAGTAATTGATGGTCTCGATGCCGACGTGGTCACGCTTGCTTTGGCCTACGACATCGATGAAATTGCTTCGCATAATTTACTCGCCAAAAACTGGCAAACCACATTGCCGTTGGCCAGCTCACCTTACACTTCCACCATCGTGTTCTTGGTACGCAAAGGCAATCCCAAAGGCATTAAGGATTGGAATGACATCATCAAACCAGGAATTTCCATCATCACGCCGAATCCCAAAACCTCGGGGGGCGCACGCTGGAATTACCTCGCAGCCTGGGGTTACGCCTTGAAACAAAAAGGAGGCAATCAGGCCGCGGCCAAAGAATTTGTCAGCAAACTATATAAAAATGTGCCGGTGCTTGATTCTGGTGCGCGTGGATCGACAACTACCTTCGTCGAGCGCGGTATCGGCGATGTTCTGCTGGCTTGGGAAAACGAAGCTTTTCTAGCCGTCAAAGAACTCGGTCCCGACAAAGTTGAAATCGTCGTGCCATCGGTCAGTATCCGGGCCGAGCCGCCAGTCGCCGTCGTCGATAAAGTCGCCGACAAGCACGGCACTCGCAAAGTGGCAGCAGCTTATCTGCAACATTTATACAGCGATGCAGGACAAGAAATCGCAGCGAAAAATTATTACCGGCCCACTTCCTCCAACATCGCTAAAAAATATGCGGCACAGTTCCCAAAAATCGATTTATTCAAGATTGGTGACATAGCGGGCGATTGGACCCAGGCGCAAAAAATCCACTTTGCCGATGGCGGTGTCTTCGATCAAATTTATCAACCAGGTAAGAAGTAACGTTGTATCGATCCTCGCTTGGTCATCCACACCTTATTGGTGGGTGTGGATGGCTGTATGTTGATGTATGGTTGGTGTATGTCGCGCTAAACGACCACCTCAGAGATCACTTCCTAACCTGCATCGCAACTTCTCTTGGCCCAGCCATTTTTACCGTTATTTTGTTGCAATATATATAGCTGAGATGTGTCCTGGCGACACCTCAACATTATTTCAACGGTGTGCCTATCAATTGCAAACCCTGGTCACGGCAATCAAACCAGTCGCGCGTTAATTCCGGCAGACCTTAGTCGTATTCATTGACCAATCCACGTGGAAATCGATGCTTATTCGAAATTGGTCTAACAACATGCAAAAAAATTCGTTCTTTTTATAACCATATGATGGAATTATTGCGTTTCATTATTTGAATTGGTAATAAAGAGAATATCCATGACCCACACCAAACCCAAGCGCACAGGCGAACCGTTCCGGGTCATGCCCGGTTTCAATTTATCGCTAGGCTTCACCCTGTTCTATCTCACCTTGATCGTTTTGATTCCGCTCTCTGCAGTATTTCTCAAGACCTTTACCATGACTTGGCCGGCATTCTGGAACTCTGTGACCTCTGATCGTGTGATGGCGTCATACCGTCTCAGTTTCGGTGCATCCTTGATCGGTGCCGCGCTCAACGTCATATTTGGCGGCATCGTCGCTTGGGTGCTAGTGCGTTATGCCTTTCCAGGTAAAAAAATCATCAATGCGCTAGTCGATTTGCCCTTTGCCTTGCCGACAGCGGTGGCAGGTATCGCGTTGACAGCCTTGTATTCGTCCAATGGCTGGCTGGGCCGTTATCTGGAACCGATGGGTATCAACGTTGCCTTTACCCCCTTGGGTGTAATCGTCGCGCTCACCTTTATCGGCTTGCCGTTCGTGGTACGCACCGTGCAGCCAGTATTAGAAGATGCCGAGCGCGAACTGGAAGAAGCCGCCGCTAGCCTGGGCGCTAGCAATTGGCAGACATTTACCCGCATCATATTTCCCACAGTATTACCGGCCTTGTTAACGGGTTTTGCCTTGGCGTTTGCCCGCGCCACAGGAGAATACGGTTCCGTCATTTTTATTGCTGGAAACATGCCAATGGTGTCGGAAATTACCCCGCTCTTCATCATCACCAAACTGGAACAATACGACTATGCGGGAGCGACGGCGATTGCGGTCGTCATGCTGACGGTATCGTTTATTTTGCTGCTCACAATCAATTTGCTGCAAGCCTGGAGCCGTAATCGCGGCCAATCGGAAAGGACTTGAGATGTCTCACGTCAACCCATCTGCAATTACCCCAATCGCCACACCCCTTCCACGCGGCGAACCGGTTCATGTGCCCAATGCCCTTCTTGAACCGTTCTGGATACGGGCTGTGCTTATCGGTATAGCATTAGCTTTCCTAACCTTGTTTTTATTCATTCCACTTATTGCGGTATTTGCCGAAGCATTCAAGAAAGGGTGGGAAGTGTATTTAGCGGCCGTCACCGAGGCCGATGCGTGGTCGGCCATCCAATTGACACTACTTACTGCTGGCATTGCCGTGCCATTAAATCTTGTATTCGGGGTTACGGCTGCATGGACCATTGCCAAATTCGAGTTTCGCGGCAAGAACGTTTTACTGACTTTGATCGACTTGCCGTTCTCAGTATCGCCCGTTATTTCCGGTCTGATTTATGTGTTGATCTTCGGCGCTCAGGGCTGGATCGGCCCTTGGCTGCGCGATCATGACATCAAGATCTTGTTTGCGGTGCCAGGCATTGTGTTGGCCACTATTTTCATCACCTTCCCCTTCGTTGCGCGTGAATTAATCCCGCTGATGCAATCGCAAGGCAACGAAGAAGAAGAGGCGGCGCTAGTATTGGGTGCATCAGGCTGGAAGACCTTCTGGCACGTAACGCTGCCTAACATTAAGTGGGGTTTGTTATATGGCGTGATTTTGTGTAATGCACGCGCAATGGGTGAATTCGGCGCAGTGTCGGTGGTATCGGGCCATATTCGCGGCGAAACCAATACGATTCCGCTGCAAGTGGAAATCCTCTACAACGAGTACAACTTCGCAGCGGCATTTGCAGTGGCATCGCTACTGGCTTTGTTGGCGCTGGTGACACTAGCATTGAAATCTTTTGTCGAATGGCGTCTCTATGAGGGCGCATCGGAACACATCTTGCAACAAATTCGGGAGCATTGATCATGGGCATTGAAGTCAACAATATCAACAAACGCTTCGGCGATTTTGTCGCGCTCGATGATGTCTCCCTCAACTTTCCGAGTGGTGAGTTAACGGCGTTGCTGGGGCCATCCGGTTGCGGCAAGACTACGTTGTTACGCATTATTGCAGGGCTGGAACATCCTGATTCAGGACGTGTGATGTTAGATGGCGAGGACGCATCGGCCAGCCATGTCCGCGAACGCCAGGTTGGCTTTGTATTTCAGCATTACGCCTTGTTCAAACACATGACCGTGTTTGAGAATATTGCGTTTGGCTTACGTGTGAAACCGCGTTCCATTCGTCCGTCCGAAAAAGAAATTCAAGAAAAAATACATCAGCTGCTTAACCTGGTTCAGCTCGACTGGCTGCACGACCGTTATCCGGCGCAACTCTCCGGCGGTCAGCGTCAGCGCATTGCCCTGGCCCGCGCTTTAGCGGTAGAGCCACGGGTGCTGCTCTTGGATGAGCCGTTCGGCGCACTTGATGCCAAAGTACGCAAAGAATTGCGGCGTTGGTTGCGGCGGCTGCATGACGAACTGCACGTAACCAGTATTTTTGTCACTCACGACCAGGAAGAAGCGCTGGAAGTGGCCGATCAAGTAGTGTTGATGCACAAAGGCAAAGTCGAACAAATTGGCTCTCCCGCCACGGTCTATAACTATCCGGCTTCGCCTTTCGTGTATGGGTTTCTGGGAAGTGTCAATCTGTTTCACGGCCGCGTGCATGAGGGGGTGCTTGATACAGCAGGTATCAAACTCGATGCGCCTGAGCATTTTCATGCACAAGACATCAATGGCATCGGCTACGCACGTCCACACGAAATGGAAGTCGATCGCTATTCGCCAGGTACACAAGGCATCGTAGTGCACCTTGTACGGTCACATGCCATCGGCCCCCTCGCACAACTGGAGTTAGCGCGCAATGACACCACCGAGATGATTGAGGCGGTAATTTCCAACGAACGATTTACTGCTTTAAATGTGAAAGAAGGCGAAATGCTGATCGTGCGACCGAAACGTTTGCGCGTGTTTGTTGATCAAGCGCTTTAGCTTTAGCACCAGGCCTTCCAATCAAAAGGATGAGTTATGAATTTCCAGCAATTGCGTTCCATCCGCGAAGCTACTCGCCGAGGCTATAACCTCACTGAAGTGGCGAACGTGTTGTTTACCTCCCAACCAGGCGTAAGTCGCCAGATCCGAGAGCTCGAAGAGGAACTCGGAGTCGATATATTTGAACGCAATGGTAAACGGTTAACGGGATTGACCGACCCCGGCAAAGGGATTTTAAAAATCATCGACCGTTTACTGATCGAGGCCGAAAACCTACAGCAGGCAAGTAAGGAATATTCCGGCCAGACAGAGGGCACTTTGACCGTGGCCACCACGCATACCCAAGCACGTTATGCATTGCCGAAAGTGGTACAAGCGTTCCGCCAGGCGTTTCCCGATGTACGCATCGCCTTGCAGCAAAGCTCTCCCGAACATATCGCCGAATGGGTGATATCCGGCAAGACCGATATCGGCATTGCTACCGAGGGCTTGAGTCAATTTCCCGAGCTGGTCTCTTTCGCCTGCTACCGCTGGAGTCATTTGATTGTGGTACCGGATGGACATCCATTGTTATTACTCAGGGCGCCGGTCCAGCTTTCGGCTCTCGCGTCTTTCCCATTGATTACCTATGACGTGGGATTCACGGGTCGCAGCCATATTGACGAAGCATTTTCCAAGGAGGGGGTAAAAACTGACATCGCGTTAACCGCAATGGATTCGGACGTGATCAAGCAATACGTGGCGCTTGGCATGGGCGTGGGGCTGGTAGCGTCGATGGCCTTTAATCAGCATCGTGACCAAGGCTTGCATTCGATTGATGCTTCCCACTTATTTACGCCGAATGTGACCCGGTTGGCCGTGCGGCGGGGCGCATATTTGCGTTCTTATGCCTACCATTTCATCCAGCAATTTGCGCCGCAATTAATGCGGGCGGAAATAGATCGGGTTCTGAACGAACCTTAACCTAGCAGTGAATTATCTACTCCCTAAAATGGAAAAATAGTTTGTTAAATTAACTTAAAGCCGCCATTTCATGGGAATGAAAAACACGTTTTATTTGCTCGCTTACGGCGATCTTCTCAGGGGATTTTACGTTTTCGGGGGGGCCTCCAGGTAGCCATTTTCCCAATCAATGCTACGATCATCATGAGGTAGCAATCTCGATGCTATCAACGATCGTAAATACATTGACGCCCATTCCACCCTGACCCTGTTGGCATCACAGTCAACAAAGGAAATGCGAAATGTTCTTGAAAGTACAAGGTCGCGACACCTATTGCTACACGGGTGGCAAGTCCTTCAATTCATCTTTGCCGACGCTCGTATTTGTCCACGGTGCAGAACAAGACCATACGGCCTGGGATCAACAAAGCCCTTATTTCACCTCGCGCGGCTTCAGTGTTCTGGCAATCGATCTGCCCGGTCATGGTCGCACGTACGGAAAGCCGTTGATAAGTATCGAAGCGCATGCTACCTGGCTGCTGGCACTACTCGATGCAGCCCAGGTGAGCCAAGCCACATTGATCGGACACAGCATGGGGGCGTTAATCGCATTAGAAAGCACATTTCACGCACCACAACGCGTCGCAAAACTTATTCTTCTCGGGACAACTTTTCCCATGATGGTGGGAGATAAGCTGCTCGACATCGCCAAAGAAGACCCATCAAAAGCAAGAAAAATGATTTATTTTTGGTCACATCATTCGGAGGGGCAGCGACCACGGGCTATGGCGTCCTGGCTCAAAATAATAGCGCTTACTCGATGTCTTACGAACTGCCTATTTAACCCCCCGCATCTTCTTCACGTTGATTTACGCGCCTGCAATCTCTACGCGAACGGTATCGTCGCTGCGAAATCGGTACAATGTCCCACCTTATTTATCTTTGCCAAACAAGATAAGATGACGCCGACAAAAGGCGCAGCGGCCCTGATCGATGCTTTGCCAAGCGGTAAAATCGTGGTGATTGAAGACTGCGGCCATGCCTTGATGGAGGAACAGCCTGAAGCAGTTCTGGCTGCTTTGCGTAGTTTTTTACTATGATGACTCCCTCTTCCTTTTACACAATTACTTCAATCCTCTTCAACAATGAAAAGACTCGTTCTATGGCATGGCTGGGGAATGTGCCCCGGCATCTGGGACAACTTGTTCAACGACTGGGCACCGACTGTTCAAGCCGATGCTCCCGCCCTTCCTGGTTATAGGAATACGGCAGCGCTGGCGGACTGCTCGCTGGAGACAATGGTCGATGCCCTGTTAGAGAACCAACCAACGCCGTTTGCCCTGTGCGGCTGGTCGCTCGGAGGCATGGCAGCCATGCTGGCTGCCGCCAAGTATCCCGAAAAAATTTCGCACCTCATCCTTGTCAGCACAACCCCTAGCTTTGTACAACGGCCAGATTGGCTCACTGCAGTTGATGCAAATCATCTCACCAAACTGACAGAGGCAGTACGCCGAGACAGTAAAAGTGCGCTAAAAAAATTTATATCGATGATCAATCAAAAAGACATTCATAGTAGCAGGATAGCCTGCGAACTAACTGCCACCTCGCTTGCGAGTACGCAGCCTTCTGTTGATGTGCTTAACGCTGGACTGCGGCTGCTGCGTCAAACTGATTTACGCCTACTGGCACCTACCATCCGCCAACCGACCTTGATCATTCACGGAGCACATGATCCACTGATGCCAATCTCAACCGCTCAATGGCTGGAGGCTCACATTCCCAACGCTCATCTAGAAATTTTTGCCGAAGCCGCCCATGCCCCTCATTTATCCGATCCACAACGCTTCGCGGCACTCGCCTCCAATTTTATTCATGCCTGATTCTGACAAAACAAAAGTCCGTGCCGCCTTTGACCGCGCTGCTGATACCTACGATGCTTTCTCCCATTTTCAGCAACGCGTATGCGATCATTTATTGGTATCTTTATCGGATCGTACCCGTTCTCCCGAAGTACAAACGCGTATGCTCGATGTCGGCTGCGGCACAGGCTACGGAGCAGATCTCTTGCGACGTACCCGACCTGATGCCCGCATCATCGCATGTGATTTAGCTCCCGCGATGGTCCAAAAAACCGCCGAACGTGGAATTGAAGCTACCTGCGCAGACGTAGAAAAACTCCCTTTCGCTGATGGGCATTTTGATATTTGCTGGTCCAGCCTAACCTTGCAATGGTGCGATCCGATACGGGCTTTTTCTGAGTTATGGCGTGTGTTGGCCAATAACGGCGAACTTGTATTTAGCACTTTAGGGCCAGGCACCTTACATGAACTGGAATTTGCTTTCAAAGACATTGACCAGTACTGCCATGTCCTGCCTTTTTTCTCCATTGAACAGATCACATCCGCACTGAATAACGCCGGATTTTCCAAGATTGAACTCCATGCAGAAGTATGGAGCACTTACCATCAAGATATGAAATCTTTACTGTCAAGTATCAGAGGCATCGGCGCCAACCACCTACGTGGCAACCGTCGCCGCAGCCTTATGGGAAAAACAGCATGGCGCAATGCGCAGACACGTTATGCAATGCTGGGAACGGAAGAGGGATTACCGACTAGTTACAACGTTATTTTTGGCACGGCCAGGAAAATCATGGGTAAGTAAAATGACAGCCGATATCATAAGTAAGGAGGTTCATGTTTTACCCGTTCAACTTCATTCTCATAAGCGATTAAAAATTCTTTGCCGAACAAGGACTGATACTCATCGCTTGTTTCGATTGAAATATCCTCAAATAGCGCTGAAAAATGATCCCACATCACCGCCTTACGACGTGCCGGATTAATATAATCGAGCAGTGTCGGAGCGCTCAGGTATGCTTCAAAAGCGAGGGGCTGTATTTTTTTTAATAAAGCGTCCTTCGCTGCTTTCATCCCAGCAATAACACCCAACTGGTGAGCGCGCAAATCAAGGAAAGCATCTTCCATCGCTTCTACCGGTGCCATGAAGCCGGGTATCTTCTTGCGCAACATCTGCGTCAGCACAGTCTGACTATCGGGGAAAAACTTCAAAGGATTATTTTGCTGCAAAACCACCATTGTCAATTCCGCGTTTACTTCGCGCTTGACCAAAGCACGTTGAGAAATGAGGGCCATTGTTCCCTGGACAGATGTTGCCACTAGCTTCCCCAATGTTTCCATCAGTTCTGCAGTGAGCCCTGAGGATATACTCAACGTAGAAAGGTCTGCACCATTCAAAAAAGCCTGCAGCAAGTCGTTCGTTTCTACCGATGATTTGGCGGATTCAATAGCTTGAGCAGTCTCTGAAAGCGGGACAATGGACATCATTTCCCCAGAGGTTAATGATTGTGTCGTCTGAGATTGGGATGCGTGCACTTGCTCGTTGGGTGTTTTTTCAGGAGTGGGAAAATTGTCTGCCTGAATGGGGGAGCTATCGGTACGCAACAAAAATTGAGGCGGTTGAATGGTTTTCCTCGCTCCGGGCCCCGAGGGTGCAAATTTTGATGGCAACTGCCTAGCAGGCTGCGGCAGTCTTGTTTGCAGATCTGCGGGAGGAACAGGCGGTGCATCAAGATCGCTTGAACTAGGGGGCTGCTTTAAATTTAAACCGCTAGTCAAATGTATTTCGTCTGTATCGCCAGCGTCAACCCGCAACAGATATAAACCAATTTGGATCTGGTCACCTACTTCGATATCGTATACACGTTCAGGCTCGATTTCCTTACCATTGATCAGAATGGGGTTGGCCAGACTCACATTGATCAGCTGATGTCGCGTGCCATTGCTCCAGACTTTGGCTTGGGATCGTGAAACCAGGCACCGAGGATCAGGCAAAGAAAGAAAGTTGTCTTCACTGCGCCCTATTGTTCCTTGTTCCGCGCCAAAAATAGCGGAAATTGGAATATGTGGGGCTTCATTATTATATGAAACGATGGTGATTCTGATCATGAACAGTGCTCCAAAAACAACGCTAAAATGCCTGAGAAACAGTGAGCATCATTAGCAATATAAGTAGGCAGTTTTTTGAGGCAATTTTGCAAATGGTATTTTTATCTGCGATGTGTTTTTCTGGAGAAGATATTGGATAGGTACAATCCATTTATTCAGAACTTCCCCATCTAACCCGACAGCTTATTTTATGCTTAATTGTTGCTTGAGAGTATGACAGATTACTTGATTCTCGCAAATCAGTGATGGGATCAGGAAACGTGAATTCCACCGCAGTAACTATCGAAGTGCATCTGAGCATCTGATGTTACGCAGCGCGCCGAGCTTGCAGTTCTAACTACACCGGGTTGGAGTGGTCCCGCATCGGTGGAATATGGCGTACCGAAGGGGGCACGGCATGCCGTGCCCCCTTCGGTCCGGGAGTGTTAACCAGAATAACGACTTTTGCCGAGATCTGCGTGAGATCAGTGAGTATTAAAAACAATCTGAAGATGCTATAGTTGGCACGTAGCTTGACAAATATTCTCTAATTACGTGAGGGGTTGGATGAATGATTCTGTACCTAGTGAGCCGGTTCCGTCGGAAGCAACAGGATCTGTTCAATACCGGAAATTAATTGAGGCTCGATTAGGACAGCCAATTGCTGCCGATATATCCGCAGACGCTGAGAGAATAGCATTGTCTCCAGGAGCAAAACTGGCCGCCAGCAGAAATGCGATGGGTTGGTCGATTGAACAAGTCGCATTCCAATTGAGGCTGGCACCGCGCCAGATTACATCAATTGAAATGGATGATTATGCTTCACTGCCTGAGCCGGCTATCGTGCGCGGCTTTATTCGCGCTTATGCCAAGTTGCTCAAGCTAGATCCCGGTCCCTTGGTCGCATTGATTTCCATGGGGCCTGGCGCAAAAAAAATGAAGCGATCTTCTCCTGGCAGCAACTCGCCGGACTCCCCACCCGGTGCGCAGACATCAAACACAAAAAATATTACGTTGCATTTCAAACTTATAGTGGTGGCGATAAGTATCTCAATGCTGGCGTTAACTGCGTTCCTTATATTCGGCTGATCATGGAATTGGGCAACTTGTTACAAGTCGATGAGCTTTCTAAATCATGCAAGATGAATTTTAGGATGCGGAACAACGGAAATCCCAAGGTGTAAATTCCCGACCAATTTTTCGTACAAGCAGCTCCCCGGAATCCCCTGCCTCATTTCGATATCTCAGCTTGTACATGATCTCGCCCTTATTATCTGTACCAGTTCCAATGGCGACCAGTGAAAGCACTGCCGAACTTATGCGCCGACAAGTAAATCCTTTGATGAATGCGCCATAGTGATTCCTGATGACATTCGCGTTTTCCAACAAATCCAAAACCTCTACATCGGGTAATGCAGAAGACAATTCAACGCGCTGCGCGGGTTTGGTGCAATCACTTCCCCTATCGATCCATACGTGTGAAATTTTTTGGTAACCCTCCCTCCATACCTCTTCCTTCGCACCCCCAGACTTACCAACAACATAATTATCTTCTTGCCCATGACAGAGATTCTTAAAGCCCCGACCCGATGTGTTAAAGATAGTGGCCGTAATAGACCACCTCTGGTTTTTTCCAATACGCGTGGCTGAAAATGTTGGCGCAACAAACTTGTCTGTAGGATGTAGCTTTTTATAAAAATGGTTGAAGGACTTGATTTCATTCTCGGTAACAACGCGATGCTCAAGTATGCCTTCTGCTGCCCCAACGTTTGGGGAAAATAAGAGATAAGCAATCAGAGCAAAAATTTCAAAGGGAATGGCTAATAATCGACCTATCAATAGGTGCGTCTTTTCCCTGAACACTGAAAACCAATCATGTCTTTTCTTTTTCAATGTATTTCCCATCACGTGGTCGAATTCCCAACCGGCAGTGTTTCCACATTCACCCAACAAAAATGCGGGCGGATTAATGTTAATTTCTTTTCGCGTAAAGCGCCTCATAATCAAGCAACATGTCCTCGATAAACAGTTTCACAGAAAGCGGATGATCTGCAATTGCACGTCGATCATTGAGTGCTTTTAGGGCTTTCAATAAAGCGCCCACTTCAACTCCGGAAGCCATCAAATCGAGTTCTTTTTGGTATCGGGGGTAATACCTTATCCGGCCTGAAAATTTAGCGGAAAAAATATCGAACATCCAACGCTGTAGGCATGTGAGCGATTGTGTGACGGGCGTTTTCTGCAAGCGCTCCGCCGTTTTCAGCATGCCATCTACACTTGGGTCAGCAAGATGCTGCAACAGGGCATCCATCTCCTCAGTACTACCCGCCTGGGCCTTTTCGTAGGCAGCAATCGGCGCGCCACCTTGCTCCGATAACCAACTTGCGGCATCCTTGACACCCTGTTGTTGTAGCCAGGCTAATGCCTCTTCGTGCGAGGGCAGGTCCATCGAAAATTTGCGACAGCGCGACAAAATCGTTGGCAAAAGGCGATCAAGGCTATTCGATACCAGCAAAAACAAGGTGTTCGGCGGTGGCTCTTCCAGAGTCTTGAGCAAGGCATTCGATGCTGCAGAGTTCAATGCTTCAGCTGGATACAAAACAACTACACGCATCCCTTGCCGATGCGTCGAGATATTCATGAAGTCGCCCAACGCCCGAATTTGATCGATTTTGATTTCTTTGGATGGTGCTTTGGTCGACTTGACGGTTTTCTTACTTTCTTTGTTATCCGCACCGCCTTCACCCTCCTCTCCTTCTGGCGCCTCTCCATCCAGTACCTCGGGCCGCACCCGTCGATAATCTGGATGTCCGTACTGAAGAAACCAGCCGCAAGACACGCATCGCCCACATGCGTGGCCATTATCAAGTGGATTTTCGCAGAGTACAGATTGCGCAAAGCGTTCAGCAAATTCTGATTTACCAATCCCCTGCGCACCATAAAATAAGATCGCATGCGGCAATCGCTGTCGCATTTGCTGCAATTGTTGCCATGCGCTATTTTGCCAAGGATAAAAATCATTACTCATAAAATTCAATGGCTTAGGTTATTTTTATAATGTAGGTTCTCATTAGCAGTCTATTTTTTTTCATAAAACCACAATTTATCAACCACTTACAATGAATTCATCAAGTAGTTTATGAAGTTCGTTCTGTACCTGGAGGATCGATTGTGTCCCATCAATAACGCGGAAACGCGCTGGAAACTGCTTTGCACGTCGGACATACTCAGTACGGGTAGCTGCAAAAAACACCGATTTCTCTTGCTCAAATTTATCCGGTGTACGCGTAGCATCCAACCTTGCTTTTGCAACGTCCAAAGGCACATCAAACAATAACGTCAAATCAGGCTGAAGATGGGGATGGACCCATCGCTCTAAAGTCTCAAGCTTGGTCACATTAAGTTGACGCCCCCCTCCCTGATAGGCAAAACTTGCATCGGTAAATCGATCAGAAATTACCCAATCACCACGCGCTAACGCAGGTTCTATGACCTGGGCCAAATGTTCGCGTCGGGCTGCAAACATCAGGAGCGCCTCAGTCTCAAGATGCATTTTTTCATGCAGCAACAAATCGCGCAGCTTCTCGCCTAACTCCGTACCGCCTGGCTCACGCGTCGTAATCACTATTTTCTCACGCGCTTTAAGATAATCTGCAACGAAGCTGATATGGGTAGATTTCC
This sequence comes from Oxalobacteraceae bacterium, assembly GCA_025352145.1. Classification (GTDB taxonomy): domain Bacteria; phylum Pseudomonadota; class Gammaproteobacteria; order Burkholderiales; family Burkholderiaceae_D; genus JANXTY01. Next base: position 48,676 of record JANXTY010000032.1, on the reverse strand, counting down.
CCGCGCCGTCGATACCTTCAAAAGTGATGAATTTGCCTTTTACACTAGATTTCACAGCGCTTACTCTTTACGTTGGAATTTATTGACGGCCCGATTATGGTCACTTAAATTTGTAGAAAATTCACTTGTACCGTTGCCACGGGCAACAAAATACAAAGCATCCGACTTGGCTGGTGCAAATGCCGCCGTCAGCGAAGCAATTCCTGGCAGAGAAATGGGGGTGGGTGGTAAGCCAGTTCGGACGTAGGTGTTATACGGGGTATCCGTTTCCAGATCCCGCTTTCGGATATTCCCATGAAATTTATCCGCCATGCCATAAATCACCGTTGGGTCCGTTTGCAGCATCATCCCCCGTTTTAAGCGATTGATGAATACCGCAGCGATCATGTCACGCTCGGATTTTTGACCGGTTTCCTTCTCAATGATGGATGCCATGATTAAAGCCTCATAGGGTGTTTTATAGGGCAGGGATGAATCATGTGTGCGCCAGGCATCCATCAAATGTTTAGTGAGCGCTGCATGTGCCTGCTTATATATCTGCAACTCCTTGGCTCCTTTAGCAAACAAATAGGTGTCGGGGAAAAACAGCCCTTCTGCAAATTGAGAATCGGATCCAATTTTTTTAAGCAGTTCCTCATCCGACAGATTTGCTGTGTCATGCCGCAAGGCCGGATTTTGGGCGATAGCCTGGCGCATCTGTTTGAAGGTCCACCCTTCAATGATCGACAGCGACTCCTGAGCGTACTCGCCCCGCACCAATTGAGCAATGAGGTGCATCGGGGTAGTACCTGCTTTTAACTCATAACTACCGGCTTTAAGTTTGGTGGTTTTAAACGTAGCACGAACCAACAGGTTGAACATTATCGGGTTCATCGGCATGCCCTCGCTAGTGATCTGCTGAACAGCACTATTCAAACCACTGCCGGGTTTAATGGAAAACTGAAATGGATCGCCTTGCGTAACAATCGGTTGTTGTGCCCAAAATACTAGAGACGCAACAAAAGCGAGTACCAATATAATTATTGCCAAGATTAGTTTTTTTATAAAAGCCATATTCTATGCACACATCTTCACGTTGCAAAAGATATCCGAAATTGGATGCAAATAGTTCCCATGCTCATGAGGAGAAACGATGTCGGATACACTTCCAGACTCCGCCAACGAAAATTTTACGACCTCTTTATAATAGTCCGTAATGGTGCGACACGACTCGCCCTCGTGTAAAGAGAGAAAACTCTTTTCTTTCTTTTTTTTTTTTTTGTAAGAAAAAAAAATCATTCCTGTGTCGTTTGCAGGAGAGTAGTTTCTAGTTCCATTTGATGCTCAGGAATTAGTTGGAGAGGTACTCAGTGCAGGGTTGTGAAGTCAGGAATTTCTGAAGTCAAAATGCTGTGCTGCGCACCAAGGATTTCCTCCAAGGCAGTAAGCGCATCGGCCAAATCTACGGTTGCCAAAACGTTCGTCCCTTCCTTGATGATGCCGCGCAATATGGTATCACCATTGGGTGGGGTAAATTGAACAGATGGCATGAAGTATCCGTCGATTTCCTTGACGATGACTCGCAGTGTACCGGGTGTAGTGCTCAGGATTTTCAATTCTTCGATTGAGATGCTGGGTATCTGGTTCCATGTGGAGGTATGAGTCATTTTTTTTTCTCAAGAAAGTTGGCCTCCAAATTACCGGAGGTGGAAGAGGTTGCAAAGGGGGCGAAAGCTCTATTTATCATTGTTCGACTCATCATACTGCAACACGTGATGCGTAGTGAACCTGCTATACGACTAGCAGTAGCCTAGGGAGACATGCGTTGCTGGTAACGGCGGCGTGTGAAGCTCTCCTGACAATGTATCTCCCCAGCGATGGGCGTGTCTTTATCGTGAGATAAAACATGGAAACTCCAAGCAGTGATGGGGTGGAGAGGCTAGGCTGGCTGGTATGGGTAACATATGTGAATTGTCGATAAACTTCGTAACTATTGAGATGCCAAAACTGCTGTCAGGCATTAACCAAAAGGTGCATGGTCGGATATTCTGTTCATTACTCAGAATACGTCGTCATCAGACCATCGGAGAATAGACAGACCCTAACCCAGTCGTGTGATAAATAGGGAACGTGGAAAACCCAAATAGTCGCCCAAGGTGTTGATGTTCGGGCAGGTGAACCGCAAGGAACACTGTTGACGGTGTGGGCATGGGAAGATAGAGAAAGCGAATGCCGAGCTGTAATGGTTCAGATAGGGATTCAAGATTTGTCCCGACCTGAAAGGGTGCAGACTTCTATCTGGTCTATCGTCGCAAGACGGCTGACTAACCCTTTATCTTGGATGAGATGAAGGGTGGGTATCGAGATACGATACCTACCGAACGGATATTTTTACTTGTGGGAGCTATGGACGCTCCCACAAGGAGCTTTATGGTTCTCCACTTGTGAAATTGAAGTTAATTTCAATTTACAAGGAGGAAAGCAGCATGAGAGTGCATATCCCTACGGATGTGTCTGCGCTTTCTCGCGAACCGCAACACTGGCACGCTGTAAGTTGGCGGCAAGTGGAACGGAACGTGAAAGGGATGCAGATGCGAATTGCGAAGGCAACACGGGAAGGCAAATGGCGCAAGGTGAAAGCCCTGCAACGGATGTTGACCCGCACGTTATCCGCAAAGTTGTTAGCGGTGAAGCGTGTTACTGAGAATCAAGGTAAGCGCACGGCAGGTGTAGATGGTGAGCTATGGGAGTCACCTGAAACGAAGTGGTCAGCAGTTAGCAGGATGAAGCAGCGTGGATATAGACCTTTGCCTTTGCGAAGAATCTATATACCGAAAGCGAATGGGAAGAAACGCCCTTTAGGGATACCCACTATGCTGGATCGGGCCATGCAGGCTTTGTATCTGCTGGCGTTGGAACCCGTGTCTGAATCGACGAGCGACCCGAATTCTTATGGATTCAGGTCACATCGTTCGACAGCGGATGCGATGTCCCAACTGTTTGTTTCTCTGTCCAAGAAAGCCTCGGCTCAATGGGTACTGGAAGCAGATATAGCAGGCTGTTTCGATAACATCAACCACGCGTGGTTGAACGATCATGTTCCTATGGATAGAGTCGTTCTAAATAAATGGTTGAAGTCTGGCCTGATGTATCAAGGTCGGTTTCAGGAGACAGAGGCTGGTACGCCGCAAGGGGGCATAATTTCCCCGACGTTGGCAAATGTGACGTTGAATGGGCTGGAATCAGGTCTGACTGACTACTTAAGTAAGAAGTTTGGCGTGACGACAGCCACTAAGCTAAAAGTGAATGTGGTTCGGTATGCGGATGATTTTGTTATCACTGGAATTTCGAAAGAGATTTTAGAGAATGAAATCAAGCCTTGGGTAGAAGCCTTCCTTGCGGTTCGGGGATTGCAGCTATCACAGGAAAAGACGCGCATCACACACATTGACCAAGGTTTTGATTTTCTGGGGTGGAACTTCCGCAAGTATCAAGGGAAGCTCCTCATCAAACCGAGCAAGAAAAACGCGCAAGCGTTTTATCGCAAGGTGAAGGAAGTCATCAGCACACATAAGACGGTGAAACAGGAAGAGTTAATCCGAATGTTAAACCCGATACTACGAGGTTGGGCGCAATATCACAGTCCGGTAGTAGCCAAGGCGACGTACAGCCGCATAGAACATTTGATTTTTCAAATGCTCTGGCGGTGGTCGAAGCGGCGGCATCCGAACAAGAACGGCGAATGGGTCAGGAAGAAATATTTCCACTCGATAGCCGAACGAAATTGGGTGTTTGCGGTTCCTGTAGCAAACGAAGATGGCACTAAGGCGCTGAAAGCGTTGTACCAACTTTCCGGCACAGCGATTAAGCGGCACAAGAAAATCAAAGGGGCGTATAACCCTTTTGACCCTGAATGGGAAATGTACGGTGAGAATCTGCAACAGGAGCGCATGTTGGAAAACATGAAGCATCGGAAGCAGTGGATTCGGATGTACATCGATCAAGGCGGGCTTTGTGCTGTGTGCAATAGCAAGATGACGAAGGCAACTGGCTGGCATAACCATCACATAGAATACCGTGTGCATGGAGGTTCGGATGTTCTTGGAAATCGAGTATTGCTGCATCCCAACTGTCATGCCCAAGTGCATAGCAGAGATTTAAAAGTAGTTAAGCCGGTTCCCTCGTAGGGGACTTTGTTAAAACACATTTCTGTTTAGGGATGTGTAATAGGCTTGAGCCGTGTGCGGTGAAAGTCGCAAGCACGGTTCTGAGGGGGGAATGGGTCAGCAATGACCTGTTCCTACCCAACATAAAGCTTAAATAGGAAACATCGAAATTTATGAACGACTGGGAAAAATATTTTTCACAACAGACCGTCAGCACGATTGGCAATGAAAACTCTGCTCATGCCGATTTCGCCAGTCACGCTTTCGCTAGTCAATTCACGCCTGATGATATTAGGTCTGGATTTATCGCCCCACTCACCGATCTCGGCCTGATTGGGGTCTCGGGTGAAGATGCCGCTAATTTTCTGCATAATCAACTAACTAACGACATTGAACATTTAGATCAATTCACTTCTCGGTTGGCCGGGTACTGCTCACCAAAGGGACGCTTGTTGGCCACCTTTTTAATCTGGCAAACTGGCGATACCTATTTCCTGCAACTGCCACGAGATCTCTTGGCGGGCATTCAAAAACGCCTGCACATGTTTGTGATGCGTGCCAAAGTCAAGTTACTGGAGGCAAGCGACCACTATGTGCTGTTTGGTCTTGGCGGAAAGGCAGCGACAACAGTATTGAGTTCCGAATTTTCCGTATTACCGGATAGACCCTATGCCAAAAGCGACTCTGCACTGGGCACGATCATTCGCGTCGCTGATGTTTTCGGTAGCCCGCGTTACCAATGGATCACCACCCGCGAGAACGCAAATAATATTTGCCCATCATTATGCAAGGTACTCAAACCGACAACGAACAATGCCTGGCGTTTTTTGGAAATTCATACCGGCGTACCGCAAATCACCTTGGCAACGCAGGAAAAATTCGTTCCTCAAATGATTAATTTTGAACTGATCGGTGGCGTCAATTTTAAGAAAGGCTGCTACCCTGGGCAAGAAATTGTTGCGCGCAGCCAGTATTTAGGAAAACTGAAACGCAGAATGCTGCTTGCTTCCGTCGAAAGTGCGAGCGTCTCACCAGGTATGGAGGTATTCTCCCAGAACGATCCAGAACAACCATGCGGTATGGTTGTCAACGCAGAATTGAATATGACAGGAACGGTAGATTGTTTGGTTGAACTAAAAATTGCGGAGGCCGAAGGCAGTGCCATACACCTTGAATCGCCCACGGGTCCAAGGTTAAGTTTTACTGCGTTGCCTTATCCTTTTACGACCGATAACGATTGATTCCCCATTAGTGGATTAGCGTGCAATGGACTTTTATATCTACTATCAGGTTCCGTATATCCATGTCAGCGCATTACGGGAGCGCGTCATGGCCATGCAGGAAAACTTGGTGGCACGTTTTGCCATTGAGGTCGATCTGAAGCATCGCCCGATTGTGTCTGATCACGCGCAAACCTGGATGGAGATTTATCTTGCTGCACCGGATGGATTTAACGCGGTGCTGGAGAATGCGGCCATCGAATACCAACTAGGTCCTTTGATTGAGGGTAGCCGACACACAGAGCAATTTGTAGATTTTGCTTGATGAGCATCACCATAAAAATAGTTTGATAAGGGATTCCCATGTGTTTAATTGTTTTTGCCTGGCAAGTCGTGCCATCTATCCCCCTTATTGCCGCAGCTAATCGAGACGAATTCTACGCCCGTCCGACCGCTCCAGCTGCGTGGTGGAATGATAATCCCCAAGTGTTTGCCGGGCGCGACTTACAGGCTGGAGGCACATGGATGGGTATCAAACGCGATGGTCCTGTCGGCGCTAAATTCGCTGCTATTACCAATATTCGTGCTCCCTCAGAACAGCGAAATGATGCGCCCTCGCGGGGTAACTTAGTAGCCGATTATCTAAACGGAGAGGAGACAGCCGAAGAATTTATCGCGAAAATTGCGGATCATGCCGACGCCTATAACGGATTTAATCTGGTGCTCGGCGATCAAGACGCTTTGATCTGGTTCTCCAACCGAGGCCACGATGACCCGCGTAACGGCAAACCTCTCCTGCCCGGAGTATACGGAATATCAAATGCCTTGCTCGATGCGCCTTGGCCCAAGGTCGTCAAAACCAAAGCACAATTTGCCAGCTTATTGTGCCAGAACGCACCGCCAGAGGCCTATTTTGAAATGCTCGCCGATACCACCCGCGCACCCGACGTGCGTCTGCCCGATACCGGCGTCGATTTGGCGTTTGAAAGCGTTCTATCTGCAGCGTGCATCGAATCACCAGCCTACGGCACACGCTCTTCCACGTTAGTACACGTCTATAAAGAAGCGCCGCCCGTATTACAGGAAGTAGTCATCAAATAACCAATGCGGATTGAGTACGCTTTATCGTACTTGGATTTGCCGGACCTGCTCAAAAAAACAAATCGCTGCACTTGCTGCTACATTCAAGGATTCCACCTGGCCGATATGAGGAATGGCGACCTGATATGTCGCACAGGCCATTAAATCTTGCGCCACGCCTTGCCCTTCGTGTCCAAAAAGCCAGGCGATTGGCTGATGCAAATCAATATCGTACAGGCATTGCTTAGCGTAGGAACTCGTTGCCAGTACCGGCACTTGAGCCGACCGTATCAATGGCGCCAAATCAACGTTTTCGACTATATTCAATAAAAAATGGGCACCCATTCCGGCACGGAGTACTTTGGGAGACCATGCAAAGGTCGAACCCATACTACAAAATATATTCCCAATTCCTGCCGCCGCTGCACTGCGCATAATAGACCCCAGGTTTCCTGGATCTTGCAGGTTATCAAGCAATACAGCAGACTCGGTCAGAGTCATCGGCAAATGGACTTCGGGCGTGTCAATGACAAACAGCAAACTGATGCCATGCTCAACTTGGCTAAGTACATGGTAAAGCGCGTCCGGTAACAAAATACATTGCGCTCCGCCCGCTTCACAAAGCGCCAACACGGCGACCACCTCCGCTTCAGCCGCAGAACCCTCCCCCACCACACACAAAGGCGGTACGCCACGGTGCTGTAGATAGGTTTGGCATAGATGAACGCCATCGAGCAACGTACGGCCAACACGACGCCTTACCTGCGAACTTGTGGCGAGTTGCTTCAGCTCTTTGTAGAGGGGATTCTCGCGGGAAGAAATAGATTTCATTATGCAACCATGTTACGGCTATACCTTATCCAACCCGGCAGAAAGACCAGATAACAAGGCCCGCACTGGCGCGTAAGAAGTGCGATGCACCGGCGACACGCCATGCGCACGCAACCTTTCCAGATGCAATGCGGTGGGGTAACCCTTATGCTGATCAAACCCATATTCAGGATACAGCCCATGCAATTCAATCAGCGCCGCATCGCGTGCTGTCTTGGCCAAAATTGAAGCTGCGGAAATCGCCGGAACTTTGTCGTCGCCCTTAATGATCGCTTCAGACCTGACGGCCATGATAGGACACCGATTTCCATCAATCAACGCCAGCGTTGGCACCATGCCCAAACCCTCCACCGCACGGCGCATGGCCAGTAGGCTGGCTTGCAAAATATTAAGTTGATCGATTTCTGCTTCGGAGCATTGTGCTATCGACCATGCCAGTGCATGATTTTTGATTTCAATTGCCAGGCTGTCACGCCGCGCCTCCGATATTTTTTTTGAGTCGCGCAAACCAACAATCGGGCGACGCGGATCCAGGATCACTGCCGCAGCAAAAACGGGGCCGGCGAGCGGACCACGCCCGGCCTCATCCACGCCGCAGATCAGTTCGTTTTCATCATCAAAAAGCAGCAGCGTATTTTCGTTATTTTTCACCAGAGGGCACTCGAAGTTAATTCCAGAACTGACGCAACGCTATTCCAGCACGAACTTGTACGACAAAGAGTCATGACGCTGCCGGAGCAGTTTTGCATCAAGTCCAATCTATATTTGGTGGGCAAAGGAAACCCGTTACCGCAATAACTTCAATACAGCCTGCGCACTTTCTTGCGCAGAATTACGGAGCAGGGAATGGTGCATCTCGGTAAAACGCTGTTGCAATACAGATCGGCGGGAATCATATAATTGCGCCCACAGTGCATCAGCCAAAGCCTGAGGCGTAGCGGCGTTCTGCAATAGTTCCGGCACGAGAAACTCGCGGGCCAGAATATTGGGCAATCCAATCCAAGGCTGATACCCCATGTGGCGCATTATTTCCCAGGATGCGCGCATCATTTTATAAGCAATCACCATGGGTTTTTTGTAGAGAGCTACCTCCAGCGAGGCTGTTCCAGATGCCACCAACACTGCATCGGCAGCTGCAATTGCTGTATGCGACTGGCCATCAACAAGGTCGATCGACACATCCTGCATACCCGCTTGCACCATCAACTCTGAAAAATAGTGACGCTGGGGTAATCCAACCATGGGCACCACAAACCGCATAGAAGAATCCCGTTGCGCAAGTAACTTGGCGGCACCAATAAAAGCAGCACTGTTGTACTTCAACTCTGACATTCGACTGCCGGGCAAGATCGCTATAACAGGGGCATTCAAAGGCAAGCCCAATTGTGTTCGAGCAGCGGGCATATTCGGTTCCATCGGGATCATCTCTGCCAACGGATGGCCGACGTAGGTGACGGGAATATCTGCTTTTTTGTAGATCGCCTCCTCAAAAGGAAAGACCACCAACATATGCGAAACTGCCTTCGCGATTTTTTTAATGCGGCCGCCGCGCCATGCCCATATTTGAGGGCTGATGTAATGCACAGTGGGAATACCCGCCTGCTTCAATTGTATTTCCAACCCTAAATTGAATCCGGGATAGTCAACGCCAATAAATGCCGCAGGTCGTTGTGCTAACAGCTGATCGCGCACTGCGTTCTGAATACCTTTGATTTCGCGATAGCGCGGAATGACTTCGAACAAGCCACGTACCGTTAGTTTTTCCATCGGCCAATCGCTGATAAAACCGTGTTCAGCCATATGGCGCCCGCCAATTCCATGCAATTTGGCGGAAGGTAAATGCGGACGTAAACCAGACAAAAGCCGACTCGCCAGCAAGTCGCCCGATGCTTCGCCAGCGACTAGGGCAATAGACAACTCAGCGGATGATGCCACGGGTCGTTGTATCAAGAAATTCACGCAGCATGCGCACATAAGGAGCAGAATCGCCTGCCTCAGTTTCCTCCCCAAGAAGTGCTACCTTAGCCTCTTCCAGTGACAATCCTGATTTATAAATTAGTTTATATGAACGTCGAATAGCGCTGATTTGTTCGCTGGCAAACCCACGTCGCTTCAGCCCTTCGACATTGATCCCCACTGGCGCTGCACGATTGCCGGCCGCAGTAACAAACGGAGGCACATCCTGACTAACCGCTGCGGTAAAGGCCGTCATTGCATGTGCGCCAATGTGACAAAACTGATGGACTGTCGTTAACCCCCCCAGAAACACCCAATCGCCCAAATGAACATGGCCCGCCAGAGTCGCATTATTGGCCAGAATAATATTGCTGCCCAGTTGGCAATCATGCGCGATATGCACATACGCCATGATCCAGTTATCGTTACCAACACGAGTAACCCCTGCATCTTGTACGGTGCCCACATTAAATGTACAAAATTCGCGAATCGTATTGCGGTTGCCAATCTCCAGTCGAGTCGGTTCACCGGCATATTTTTTATCCTGCGGCGCAGCGCCTATTGAACAAAACTGGAAAATAGTATTGTCGCAGCCTATCGTTGTGTGGCCCTCTATGACGACATGCGAGCCAATTTTGGTTCCCCCTGCAATGTTCACGTTGGGGCCGATAACCGAATAGGCACCGACTTCAACCGAGCCGTCCAGCACCGCCCTGGGATCAATAATTGCCGTTGGATGAATGCCCACCATTATTGGCCTGCAGGCTGACTCGCATCGTTCGCACTGCGCAAAGTGCACATCAACTCGCCCTCAACCGCAAGTTGCCCATCGACAGTAGCTATGGCTTTATATTTCCAAATACCCCGAGAAACACGCAAAATATCGACTTCCATTTTCAACTGATCGCCCGGCTCGACGGGGCGCTTGAAGCGCGCATTGTCGATCCCGACAAAATAGACGACGGTATTTTCATCAGGCTTTTTCCCCATAGTCAAAAAAGACAGGATGGCAGCGGTCTGCGCCATGGCTTCTATCATCAACACACCTGGCATGACGGGCTTATGCGGAAAATGTCCATTAAAAAATTCCTCGTTAACGGTCACATTTTTAATAGCGGTAATTCGTTTTCCCGACTCCCAGTCCAGCACGCGATCCACCAGCAGCAGCGGATAACGGTGCGGTAAATATTGTTTGATTTGATGGATATCGAGACTATTCATTATTTTTTTCAATGTTTGGTGATGTAAGCGTTTTAACTATTTTTTCAAGCGCACGAATTTTCTCACGCATTGACGCCAAGTTGCGCACAATAGCCGCAGATTTTTCCCATTCGGCATTTTTTGCCAAAGGATAAAAACCAGTGTAGTGTCCCGCTTCCGAAATGGAACGCGACACCATGCTGCCCGAGGAAATATGTACATTGTCGGCAATCGTTAAATGACCAAGCACCATGGCGGCACCGCCAAATGTGCAATTTTTACCGATGTGGGCACTGCCTGCGACTCCGACACATCCAGCCATAGCAGTGTGTGCTCCGATGTGGCAGTTATGAGCAATTTGAATTTGATTATCTAATTTAACGCCATTTTCGATGACCGTATCTGCCAGAGCGCCACGATCAATGCTCGTATTAGCCCCGATCTCTACATCGTCCGCAATCATGACGCGGCCAGTTTGGGGGATTTTAATCCACACCCCATTTTCATTGGCGAAACCAAAACCATCCGAGCCGATCACTGCGCCGGAATGGATGATGCCGCGCTCACCCATCTCGCATTGGGCATGGAAAGTGACATTGGCGAATAAATGCGTATTTGCACCGATACATGCCGACCGGCCGATAAAGCAACCGGCATCAATCATCGCATGCTCCCCGATAACAGCATTCGCTTCAACTGTCACATGGGCGCCGATGGTGGCAGAGTCGGCAATGTGCGCCGTCGGATCAACACTTGCGCTGGGATGAATACCTGGAATAACCGGTATCTGCTGTAGTGCTGAGAAAAATTGTGCGGCTCGGGCAAAATACGCATAAGGATTGTTGGTGACAATACGTGCGCCTTGGCAACCGGCACCCATCAACTCTTCGTCAGCAACCGACAAAATAATCGCGGCGGCTTGTGACTGCAATGCCTGTTCACGAAATTTCGGATTCGATAAAAAAGTGATATGGGTCGCGGCGGCCTCTGTGAGTGGTGCAATCCCCAATATTTCTATATTGGGATTGCCTACCAAACGCCCCCCAAAGCGTTCAACTAATTCGCCAAGTTGAGTAGTCATTGTGATTTCTTCTAAGCACTAAGCAGGTCATCGCACTTCATGCGACTGCCTGAACTATCCTGTAAGTTGCAGCACCCCTCACACCTATTTATTGAGCGCCTCTAACACTTTAGCCGAGATATCAATGCGTGGATTGAAATACACAGCGTCTTGAAAAATAAGATCAAATTTTTCTGCTACCGCTATCTGTCGGATCACCTTGTTCACACGCTCCAAAAATATCGCTTTTTCTTCATTGTTTCTTTGATTAAGGTCTTCACGCAGTTCACGCTCTTTGCGTTGCGCATCCTTATCGAGATCAATTAATTCCCGCTGGCGTTTTATTCTTTCCGATTCTGATAAAGCGGGGCCATCTTTATCGAATTTCTCAGAAAGCATTTTTAAACGAGTTCCCAATCCTTGAATTTCTTTAACGCGCTTTGAAAACTCTTGATCTATTTTAGCCTGAACCATTTTTTCAAAATTAGCTTCCCGAAAAATTCTCTCAGTATCTACGTAGCCAATTTTAGATTCTTGCGCAGTCGCATTCAGACAAAAACCAAGGAACAACATAAAAAAAGCTGCGCGCTTAGATATTGAAACTAGGGTGGGAAATGATTTCAAGATTATTCTCCGAAATTCAACATAAAATTCTGCAGTTAGAAACTACTACCCACGGTAAAGTCAAACTGCTTTTTCCGATCATTTTTCTTTAAGTTCAACGGCCATGCATAACTAAACCGCAAAGGTCCCATCGGCGAAACCCAATTAAATCCTACTCCGACGGAATATCTTAACTCCGATATCCGTAATTTCTGGCCCTCGGAAAAAACATTTCCCGCATCGAAGAATACAAAGCCAAGAAGAGAGCGATCTTTACTGTCCGGTGGGGCATATTGTATTTCTGCATTGCCGACCAAACGCGATGCACCGCCTAAGGCATCACCGTTTACATCAAGAGGACCAAGCGAGGATTGCGAAAAACCACGAACAGAACCAATGCCACCTGCATAGACATTTTTAAAAACCGGTAGCGACTTACCTGCGAGACCGTGGCCATAATCCACTTCTCCATTGAGGGCAAGCGTAAATATACGCAAGATCGGTTGATAGTATTGTTGCTGATAAACAGCACGGTAATATTTTGATGTTCCGATGATGTCTAACTCTAGGTTGGCCCGTTGGTATTGACCTGATGTAGGGGATAAAATATTATCGCGGCTATCTCTTTGCCATGCCGCGGTCAGTGGAAAAGAGGTGGCATTCGCAGAATAAAGTGTATCTTCGATTGTCCCATCTGTTCTCGGCTTGCCTTTCAATACAGGGTAATCTGCAGCAGAATATTTGATGCCAAGAGCATCAGCAACGTATTTTTGATAAAGCAGGGGACTAGACGACGACGCATCAATTTTTGTCTGGTCAAGGCCGATACCTAAAAATACGGTATCTAGTTCAGTAAATGGCACACCAAAATTAATTTTCCCCCCGAGTGTCCCCACTTTAAAAGTGCCGACACTATAGGACAAAGGCGTTGACGTGCGCTTATATATTTCAAAGCTACGACCTACTCCGTCATCAGTGAAATACGGATTCGTATAAGAAAAAGCATAGGTCTTATTGTACTGACTGGTGTTGACGTCAATCCCGACTGAATTGCCGCTACCGGCGAAATTATCCTGCTGTATCGACGCTGTCAGCAAGGCACCTTGCCCAGGTTGATAGCCGACGCCCGCACTAATAGTGCCTGTTTGTTTTTCAACTACGGTCATGTTGACATCGACCTGATCAGGGGTGCCCTGTACTTCAGGCGTCTCAATGTTAACCTCTGTAAAATAATTTAGACGTTCCACCCGGGCCTTTGACCGTTTAATTTTTTCCCCGTCATACCAGGAACTCTCCAGTTGCCGGAATTCCCGTCGAATCACCTCATCACGCGTTTTGGTATTGCCCGCAATAGTCATGTGGCGAACATACACCCGTTTTCCGGGATCGATAAAGACCGTGAAAGCCACCTGTTTTTTGTCATGATCGACTTCAGGATTGGCATTAACATTGGCAAACGCATACCCGAAATTTCCCATCCGTTCAGAAATTCTCTTCGTACTTTCCGCCAATTTCTCGCCCGAATAAATGTCGCCAGCCTTGAGTCGCATCAGTGACTTTAACTCCGCTTCTCTTCCAAGCATCTCGCCCTCAAATTTCAGCTCAGAAACGGTGTATTTATCCCCTTCAGTAATATTTACGGTAATGAACATATCCTTTTTATCGGGGCTGATCGACACTTGCGTGGACTCGACCTGCATCTCAATATAGCCAAGATTAAGATAGAACGATTTAAGCGATTCAATATCTGCGGTTAATTTTTGTTTGGAGTATTGGTCTGATTTGGAATACCAGGACAGCCAGCCGTGGGTGGTAAGCTTGAATGTTTCCAGTAGCCGCTTATCGGAAAACACCTTGTTGCCCACAATGTTAATTTGTTTGATCTGGGAAGCATCGCCCTCCTCCACCACGAAATCCACATTGACTCGATTACGCTCCACCGGCGTTACTGTTGTTTTAACGCGGGCATCATACAAGCCATGCGAGAGATATTGCCGTTTAATTTCTTGTTCGGCACGATCGACCACGGACTTGTCAAAAATACGCGCCTCGGCAATGCCCACATCCTTAAGGGATTTGGCTAGAGCGTCTTTCTCAAATTCGTGCGTTCCCGTAAACTCCACCTTCGCAATCGCTGGCCGCTCTTCAACGATAATAATCAGCACATTGCCATCAACTTCGATGCGCACATCCTTAAAGAAACCGGTCGCGTATAACGCCTTAATGGCAACGATACTTTTTCCATCGGTAAATGTTTCTCCTACTTTTACCGGTAGATAACTAAATACAGTCCCAGCCTCAGTTCGCTGAATTCCTTCCACCCGAATATCGGCCACAGTAAATGGAGCGACCGCCATCGCATAGCTCGAACACAAGGCAAAGGCGGCAACAGCAAGCGTCCGACGACGAAACACTGGCAAGGGAAAGTGTTCAGAATGTAATTTCATTGGTTGTTATTAACTATAAATAATCTGTGTACACGATTGGCGCACGTCGACTCTCGGTGAGCTTAGGCAATGCGGCGAACGATATCATTAAAAAAAGCGATCACCATCAACATCAACAAGATAGTGAAGCCAGCGCGCTGGGCAATTTCGGAAAATCGTTCGGAAACGGGGCGTCTAGTCAAAACTTCCAGCGAATAATACAGCAAAAGCCCCCCATCTAAAACTGGAATGGGCAGCAAATTCATTACCCCTAAACTAATGCTGATGTAAGCCATAAAGCTAAAAAAACTGATGGCACCATTCCTTGCGGTTTGTCCCGCATAGTCAGCAATTGTGATTGGGCCGGTGATGTTTTTCCAGGAGATTTCTCCGGTGATCATCTTGCCCAGTAGTCTGATGCCCAGGATACTGGTGTCCCATGTTTTTTTGACCGCCTTGCGCACGGCACCTAATGGAGAATAAGAAATAACCGTCATCTCTGGAAGCGCCATAACCACATCGAGCTTTCCTACCAATTTACCTTTGTCGCTCACTCCCTCTGGAATGGCGCTCAGATTGAGTTCTTTCTGTTGACGTAGAACCTGAATTTTTAGCTGTTTATTGGGGGATATTTTGACCCACTCCCTAAATGCCCGTGCATCCACAATCGGCATGCCATTGACCTTTATAATTCGATCACCATCCTGTAGGCCAGCGCGCGCAGCCGCGCCATAAGGACGCACCACGTCGAGTATGGGTGGCTGTGCAAGCGAGAGTCCGAGCTTGGCAAGAAAATCCCCCTCCATATCCTGAACGGACAGGCTGTCCGTTTGCAGGGTGACGGTGTTTGATATTGTCCCGCCAGCCTGGTGTGGGTTACTGCTAGCAACATCGAGCTTGATCACCTTTTTTTCGAGGATAAGCTGCGCCAGCATCCAGTGCAGATCCGACCAGGTCTGAATCGCCTCGCCATTGACCGCTGTGATTAGCTCGCCACCGCGCAGACCCGCACGATGCGCTGTCGTTTGCTCGGCCACACTGTGTATTTTGGCAATCGGCTCAGAAACGCCCTGGCTATTCAGCACCGCATAGATGGCAATAGCGAGTAAAAAATTCGCGGCAGGCCCAGCAGCGACTATCGCAATACGCCGCCAAACATTTTGTTGGGTAAACTCACGTTGCAAATCAGTGGATGACAATGGCCCCATCCCCATGTCTGGATCTCGCGCATCGAGCATTTTCACATAGCCACCCAGAGGCAGTGCCGAGATAGCCCATTCAGTTTGATCGGCCCCGAAGCGACGTGAGAACAAGACTTTCCCAAACCCCACTGAAAAACGCAAAATTTTAACGCCACACCAACGCGCCACCAAGAAGTGCCCGAGTTCGTGCACGACTATTAGTGCGCCGAGCAAGACAAAAAAAGCGGGGATGTTTTGCAAAAAATTCATAGTCGAATGAACTCACGCGCCATCTCTCGAGAATGGGAGTCCGCCTCAAAGAGTACATCCATACTGCTAACGGGGCATGGGGGCAGTGCATCCATGACACGTGCAATCAATTGATCAATCACGCGAAATCCGATTTTTCGATCCAGGAATGCCTCAACCGCCACTTCATTGGCTGCATTCAAAATTGCAGGAGCAGTGCCCCCCGCTTGCAAAGCATCGAATGCCAATTGAAGGCACGGGAATCGCAATAAATCTGGGCGTTCGAAATTCAACTGGCCAATTTGGGTCAAATCAAGAGAGAGTACTCCTGAGGTAATACGTTCAGGATAGGCCATTGCATGGGCAATCGGTGTACGCATGTCTGGATTGCCAAGCTGTGCAAGCACAGAACCATCCACGTAGGACACCATCGAGTGAATGACGCTTTGCGGATGTATGACGACCTCAATTTGATTTGCCGCTGCACCGAACAACCAATGAGCTTCAATCACCTCAAGACCTTTGTTCATCATGGTCGCTGAATCGACAGAAATTTTACGGCCCATCACCCAATTCGGATGCGCAACAGCCTCTTCCGGCGTAACCATGTCGAGCGAGCTTACAGGACGATGGAGAAAAGGGCCGCCAGAGGCAGTCAAAAGTATTTTTTGGACGCCGGCTGAACTGGGAAATCGCCGGTAGTCCTGTGGCAAACACTGAAAAACTGCATTATGCTCACTGTCGATCGGTAGCAGCGTTGCCCCATTCTCCGTGACTGCATCCATAAACAATTGGCCTGACATCACCAGCGCTTCTTTATTTGCCAATAGTATTTTTTTCCCGGCATGCGCTGCTGCCATTGCGGGTGCTAAACCTGCTGCACCAACAATGGCAGCCATTACCATATCGCATTCTGTAGCGCTTGCGACAGCACACAATGCCGCTTCACCATATGCGACAGGGATATTCAAATTTTTTTGCTGCAATATTTTATGCAGTGCATCTGCAGCCTCCGTGGTGCCAACCACAGCTACCTTAGGGAGAAACTGTTCACATTGTTTTGCAAGCTGCTGCACGTTGCGGTGCGCTGTTAACGCATACACAGCATATCGATCAGGGTGGCGGGCAACGACATCGAGCGTGGATACACCGATAGAACCAGTAGCGCCTAAAATCGTAATACGCTGCATGCCATCCCCTATAAGCAGAAATGAAGAAAAGCGGCTAGCGGCAAAGCAGGTATTAATCCATCTACACGATCCAGAACACCACCATGACCCGGCAGCAAACTGCTGCTATCCTTCATCCCCGCACGGCGCTTCAATTGGGACTCAAACAAATCACCCACAATGCTAGCAACCACAAGTAGCGTCATTCCGACACACAGTCCAATCCAGCCATACGTGGCTTGAAGCTTAACTGCAAAGGTATCACTCAGCATAGGGGTTGCCGTAGAAGCTATAGTGACCAGCAAAACAACCACCAAACCACCGAATGCGCCCTCCCAGGTTTTGCCTGGGGAAATGGTCGGCGCCAATTTACGCTTGCCGATGGCTTTGCCAACAAAATAGGCACCGATATCGGCAATCCACACAATCGCCAACACAGAAAATAAGTACAGGGGAGAACGCCTGAACAACACGATAATAGCCGCAAAGCAGCCAAAAATTGCAATGCCATAAATCCCGCTCAGAAGGCGATTGGCTATGCCGTCCAAGGGTGGCAATCCGATTGCCAACGATGGCGTAAGACGAACGAACCAGATAGCTACGCATAATCCAAATAGGACCAAGGCATTTGCGTTCGCTGTTTGTCCATACAATGCGGTCAAGGCAAAAACTCCCGCCCAAATAGTGGCACCGATGACCGGCTGTTTGAGGTTGAATAATCTAAAACTTTCCCAAACCGCAGTAGCGAAACAAACAGTCACGGCACATAAAAAAATCAAAAAAGAATGTGAATACAAAACTGCGAGCAGCGCCGCGAGCAAAACTAAGGCCGTGCGAACACGCATTTTTAACATCAAGACTCCTGTTTACTCAATTGGGCGCTGGTACGCCCAAAGCGGCGTTCCCTCTGCTGATAAGAAGCGATGGCCGCCTCTAATGCCTCAGCATTAAAATCCGGCCAATAGATTTCTGAAAAATATAACTCTGTATACGCCAATTGCCAGAGAAGGAAATTTGAAATGCGCTCCTCTCCCCCAGTACGAATAAAAAGATCAGGTTCGGGGGCATACGCCATCGCAAGATGGGGTGACAACTCTGCTTCTGTAAAAGTAGTCCGTTCTGGATGTAAAGCAATCATTTTATTAATCGCCTGCATAACGTCCCAGCGACCACCGTAATTGGCGCAAATCGTCACCGTCAATTTGGTGTTACCCTCTGTGCGTCGTTCTGCGTTAACGATCATTTCCTGCAATTTGATATCAAACTTACTCAAATCTCCGACCACTTTAAGACGAATATTGTTGGCATGCATTTTGGCGACTTCGCGCTCAAGCGCTGTCACAAATAAACGCATCAGCAACGAGACTTCATCAGTCGGGCGACGCCAGTTTTCGGAACTAAATGCAAATATAGTCAGGTACTCAATGCCACGATAAAGGCTGGCTTCAATCGTATTACGTACGGCATCAACCCCTTTTGCATGACCCGCCACACGCGGCAAAAAACGCTTGGTTGCCCAACGTCCGTTGCCGTCCATGATAATCGCAACATGCCGAGGCACAGCAGGAATGGCGGGCACTGAAAGAGTTGAACTGGAATGGGTCATGAGCAATGCAGGGACAACATCAATTTATCGAACGCATCAAACTGTTAACACTTCTTTTTCTTTATCCACCACCATTTTATCCACATCAGACACGAATTTATCGGTAAGCTTTTGCACCTCATCCTGTGCGCGCCGCTCATCGTCTTCGGAACACGCTTTATCCTTTAATATTTTCTTTAAAGCCTCGTTTGCATCACGCCGTATATTCCTTATCGCAATTTTTGCATCCTCGCCTTCACCCTTCACAAGCTTCACCATTTCCTTGCGCCGCTCTTCAGTCAAGGCTGGAGTGGGCACACGAATCATGTCGCCCTGCGTCGCTGGGTTTAACCCAAGATCAGCATCTCGAATGGCTTTTTCCACTACCGCTACCATTTTCTTTTCCCAAGGCTGAACCCCGATAGTACGCGCATCGATCAAGGTTACATTGGCCACCTGCGTCAACAGGGTGGGATTACCATAATATTCAACTTGAACATGATCAAGAATGCCCGTATGGGCGCGTCCCGTGCGCACTTTCGCCAGATCCGCCTTCAAGGTCTCGATCGATTTATGCATTCTTTGCTCGGTGTTTTTCTTGACATCAATAATGTCCATAGTGTTCCCCTTTGTTGGCTTTCAGCATAGCGCTGTAGGAAATTAAATTGACTTAAACATGAACCAGCGTACCTTCATCGTGTCCCATAATCACACGCATGAGAGCACCTGGTTTAATAATCGAGAATACTTTAATGGGTAATTTTTGATCGCGGCAAAGCGCAAAAGCTGTCGCATCCATTACTTGCAAATGCTTTGAAATCGCTTCATCAAACGAGATAGTGGAATAGCGCACGGCATTGGCATCTATTTTCGGGTCAGCGGTGTAAACCCCATCGACCTTGGTGGCCTTGAGAACGATCTCTGCGCTGATTTCCGAACCGCGCAAAGCCGCCGCTGTATCAGTAGTAAAAAATGGATTGCCGGTTCCTGCAGCGAACACCACCACCTTGCCCTCTTCGAGGTATTGCAACGCCTTGGGCCGCACATAAGGCTCGACCACTTGCTCAATGCTAATGGCAGACATGACACGTGCTGTAATTCCTACATGGCGCATAGCATCTGCAAGGGCCAATGAATTCATCACCGTTGCTAACATGCCCATGTAGTCGGCAGTTGCACGATCCATACCCTGTGCACCGGGTGCTACGCCTCGAAAAATATTGCCACCACCAATAACGATGGCCAGTTCCACGCCTAACTTCGTCACCTCTGCAACGTCAGCCACCATGCGCTCAATCGTGGCGCGATTGATCCCATACTGATCATCTCCCATCAAGGCTTCACCGGAAAGTTTAAGGAGAACACGCTTGTAGGCAGGCTTTGTCATCGACGAGGATCCTTGTAATAATCAAATTGGGCAGGTATGCATCCTCTCAACCACCCAATGTCACTGGCAGATTGAAAGAAACACGCTAGCATTGAGCAGACTCAAACAACTGGAGATAGTTCAATAAATAGTACGACTAACTTCAATGGGGCTTACGCAAATTGCCCCCAAGGGATGCCGACAAAGGCAAACTTGTACGACTTAAAGATATACATTGACTAGGGTCGTTTGCGTAAATCCTATTTAAAAAAACGGGCCTTTCGGCCCGCTTACTGCTACTTATGCTTGCTTGGCTGCCGCGACTTGAGCCGCAACCTCTGCCGCAAAATCGTCTTGCTTTTTCTCAATCCCTTCACCAACAACGTACATGGTAAAGGCCTTCGCACTTGTATTTGCCGCCTTGAGCATTTGCTCAACGGTCTGCTTATCATTTTTGACAAACGCCTGGTTCAGCAACGACACCTCTTTCAGGAATTTTTGTACCGAGCCATCCACGCGTTTTGCGACGATTTCTGGTGATTGCGGCGCTTTACCTTCGGCTTGTGCCTTCAAGGCATCTTCGGCTGCTTTTTGCGCAGCGATCGAACGCTCTTTCTCAATCAACTCGACTGGAACTTGGTCAGAAGACAGAGAAACTGGCTTCATCGCAGCCACATGCATGGCGACATCTTTGCCAATTTGTTCGTCCGCACCTTCAAATTCGACCATGACGCCGATACGTGTTCCGTGCAAATAGGATGCCAGTTTAGCAGTGGTCTCGAAACGCGTGAAACGACGAATCGACATGTTCTCGCCAATACGCCCAATCAGCGTCGCACGTTGCTCTTCAACCGTTTTCCCATCCAGGGACAATGCAGAAAGCGCTGCAAGGTCAGCCGGATTTTTCTCTGCAACTAACTTTGCGACAGCATTGGCCAAAGCAATAAACTCGTCGTTTTTGGTCACAAAATCTGTTTCGCAATTGACTTCCACCAATGCGCCGACACCGCCAGCAATATAAGTCGCAACCACCCCTTCCGCAGTGATGCGTGAAGATGCCTTCGAAGCCTTACTACCCAATTTAACACGCAGAATGTCTTCTGCCTTATCCATATCGCCATCGGCTTCCGTCAATGCCCTTTTGCATTCCATCATCGGCGCATCTGTCTTTGCACGTAACTCACCTACCATCGCTGCTGTAATCGCCGCCATGCATTTCTCCTAGCTCAGCGGGGTCCCGCACACGACACCCCGATTAAAATATTTTCAAAAAAAAGGGGCGAACCATCGCCACCCCTTCTTACAAACCACGCTGAAAGCGCTTAAACCTGCTCGCTAACCTCAACGAATTCATCGTTGCCAGCGCCGCCTTTAACCAGCTCAGCCACTTCATTAACTGCATTAGCACGGCCTTCCAAAATTGCATCAGCCACACCGCGTGCATATAACATGATTGCCTTGGATGAGTCATCGTTACCAGGAATAACATACGCCACGCCTTCGGGGGAATGATTGGTATCGACCACACCGATGACTGGAATGCCGAGCTTGGCAGCTTCCGTAATTGCACCTTTGTGATAACCAACGTCAACCACAAAAATTGCATCTGGAACGCCACCCATATCCTTGATGCCGCCGATGGCTTTTTGTAGCTTCACCATCTCACGCTCGAACATCAAGCCTTCTTTTTTACTTAATTTTTCAACGGAGCCATCTGTAATCGATGCTTCCATTTCCTTGAGGCGCTTGATCGAGATTTTGATTGTTTTGAAATTCGTCAACATGCCGCCCAACCAGCGTTGGTCGACATAGGGTACGCCAGCACGCTGTGCTTCGGCCGCAATGATTTCACGGGCTTGACGTTTTGTACCAACCATCAGGATAGTGCCGCGATTTGCCGACAATTGGCGAATGTGCTTCATCGCTTCCTGGTACATACCCAGAGTTTTTTCCAGGTTAATGATGTGGATTTTATTGCGATGACCGAAGATGAACGGCGCCATCTTTGGATTCCAAAAACGAGTCTGATGGCCAAAATGGACACCAGCTTCCAACATTTCACGCATTGTTACTGACATAAATATCTCCAGGGTTAGGTCTGGAATCCGCTCAGTCACTCCTAAGAGCACCCTTTTCGACCGGATTCGCGTTTTCAACTGGTTAATGCGCAATCACATTAACCCAGGTTCACTTGAAGCTAATTCAAGCAACCCGCAATTCTAACTCAAAACCGAGGCGACTTTCAAGCGAGATAACGCTTTTGCTTAGGCGAATGCCTTGTGGAGCGATTATAATTTCCACCTAATTCGTATTCGCCCTACTTTTTACATCGTTTTTTGCTGACTGCGGGTCCCTATGGCAACTATTTCTATTAAAACTGCTGACGATATCAAGGGGATGCGGATTGCTGGCAGACTTGCATCCGAAGTACTTGATTTCATCACTCCTCAGGTTAAGGCGGGTATCACAACTGGCGAACTTGATCGACTCTGTCACGATTACATGGTTAACGTTCAAGGGACAATCCCGGCCCCCTTAAATTATTGCCCACCCGGTTATACACCTTACCCAAAGGCAATATGCACATCCGTCAACGATGTCGTTTGTCACGGCATTCCAAGTGATAAATTATTGAAAAACGGCGATGTGGTCAATCTAGATATCACAGTAATTAAAGACGGCTATCATGGCGATACCAGCCGCATGTTTTATATTGGCGAACCATCCATTTTGGCCAAGCGGCTAAACGAAATTACGTTTGAATGCATGTGGCTTGGCATTTCCAAGATCAAGCCTGGGGCATATTTGGGGGACATCGGCTCTGTGATTCAACAACATGCTGAAAAAGCGGGATACAGTGTGGTGCGTGAATTTTGCGGTCATGGCATTGGCAAAGTTTTCCATGAGGAGCCTCAAGTATTGCATTATGGCCGGGCGGGTACCTTAGAGCAGTTGGTGGCCGGCATGATTTTCACCGTTGAACCGATGATTAATGCCGGGCGCCGTGAAATTCGGGAGATGGGAGATGGCTGGACTATCAAAACCAAGGATCGCAGCCTGTCCGCGCAATGGGAACACACCGTACTGGTGACGGACAATGGTTATGAGGTATTAACCGCCTCACAAGGTATGCCACTGCCTCCAGCGCCAATCCAGATCAATACATCTATCCCTACTTGAGCATGACATCCATCGCATTAGCGCTCAAAAAACAACTCAAATACGAACGCGTTGCAGCGATTTCTGCCTTTCAAGCAGATGGAAAATCTGAAAATCTGCTGCGGCAGCTTAGGCAAAATGTCGATGTCGCACTGACACAAGCATGGCAAACATGCGAACTTCCAGATAACACAGCGCTAGTCGCCGTGGGTGGATATGGGAGGGGAGAATTATTCCCCTACTCCGACGTTGATGTATTGATTTTATTAGCCGCAACGCCAGATGCAGTCCTGCAAATCAAACTCGAAAATTTGGTCCAATTGCTGTGGGATCTCGGCTTAGAAATTGGCCACAGTATTCGAACGGTGGGCGAATGCATCAGTGAAGCGGCGGCGGATATCACCATCAAAACCAGCCTGCTGGAAGCAAGACTAGTCACAGGAAGTCAGTCCTTATTAAACCAGCTTCAAGAACGCTATGAAGCATCGCTAGATGTCCAAGCTTTTTTTCAAGCAAAAACGCTGGAAATGCGGCAGCGTCACGTCAAATACGAAGACACACCTTATAGCTTAGAACCAAATTGCAAAGAAAGTCCCGGTGGCTTACGCGATTTGCAGGTTATTTTGTGGGTTACCAAAGCGGCTGGATTGGGAAATTCGTGGCGCGAATTAGCTAGTCGTGGCTTGATCACGACGACAGAAGCACGTCAATTAACAGAGAAAGAAAGGGCATTTAAAGATATCCGGGTGCGCCTCCATATTCAGGCCGGCCGACGCGAAGATCGGCTTGTGTTTGACGTGCAAACAGCGGTTGCGGAGTCATTGGGATTCCAGACCACGGGGACGGGCTCACATCTTCGACGTGCCAGCGAATATCTGATGCAACGCTATTACTGGGCAGCCAAAGCGGTTACCCAACTCAACGCTATTCTTTTGCAGAATATCGAAGCGCAGTTATTCCCACAACAGAAAAACGCTCAGATCATCAATGAACGATTTTATGATGTAAATTGCTTTATCGATATAGCAAAAGATGACACGTTTGAAAAAAACCCTTCATCCATGTTGGAAGTATTTTTGATTCTTGCGCAACAGCCGGAATTGAAGGGTATGAGCGCACGGACCTTGCGCGCCCTCTGGCACGCGCGCTTCAAAATCGACGCTCCTTTCCGTAAGGACCCGGCAAATCGGGCTTTATTTTTACAAATCATTCAGGCACCACAAGGCATCACTCACGCGCTGCGTAGCATGAATCAAACGAGCATCCTAGGGCGTTATTTGCCCAATTTTCGGCGCATTATCGGACAGATGCAGCACGATTTATTTCATGTGTATACCGTTGACCAACATATTCTGATGGTAGTGCGCAATGTACGCCGGTTCACCCTGACGGAACATGCGCATGAATATCCCTTTTGCAGCCAATTGATCGCCAATTTTGCGCAGCCTTGGCTACTCTACATTGGTGCCTTGTTTCATGATATTGCCAAAGGCCGCGGGGGAGATCACTCCAAACTTGGAATGGCGGATGCGCGTCGGTTTTGTAAAGAACACGGACTGTCTAAAGACGATACCGACCTCGTTGTTTTCCTCGTCGAAAATCATTTAAATATGTCTCAGGTCGCCCAAAAACAAGATCTATCCGATCCCCATGTTATTCGCGGCTTTGCCAAGATCGTTAAAACGGAGCGCCGTCTAACTGCCTTGTATTTACTTACCGTAGCAGACATTCGCGGTACCAGCCCCAAAGTCTGGAACGCATGGAAAGGCAAGTTATTGGAGGACCTTTATAAGATAACGTTACGCGTGTTGGGCGGCGAAGCTCCCTCGCCTGACCGAGAGCTTAAGAACCGGCAGGAGGCGGCGCTTGCAATGCTGCGTTTGAATAGCCTGTCCGCAACCGCCCATGAACAACTCTGGTCACAACTCGATGTGGGATATTTTCTACGCCACGATGCCGGAGACATTGCCTGGCAGACCCGCGCCTTGTGCGAAAAAGTAGATAGCCTGACGCCCGTTGTTAATTGTCGCCTTGCGTCGATTGGAGAAGGTTTGCAAGTAGCTGTCTACGCCAAAGATCAGCCAGATTTATTTGCCCGTATTTGCAGTTATTTCGATAGAAAAAATTTTAGTATTCTCGATGCGAAAATTCATACGACAAAACATGGCTATGCGCTAGATACCTTTCTGGTGACAGAAAAAATGTTTGCTAAAAACTATCGCGACATCATCAATTTGATCGAGCATGAATTAAGTAACTTAATCCAGTCACAAGATGCCTTACCAATACCTGGCAAGGGCCGATTATCCCGCCTATCGCGGACATTTCCAACAGCCCCCTCCGTCGACTTAAGGCCAGATGAGCGGGGCCAATACTATTTACTTTCTGTCTCCGCCAATGATCGCAATGGACTGCTCTATTCCATTGCGAATATTTTGACGAAATACAATGTCAATGTACACACCGCAAAAATCATGACGTTAGGAGAGCGGGTGGAAGATGTATTTTTGCTCGATGGTGCAGTATTAAATAATGCGCGCATTCAAATTCAACTCGAGACAGATTTGCTAGCCGCCTTGCGAGTTTAAAGAAATTTTTATCTGATATGGCATGCCTGTTGTTCTCGTGTGAGCATTTATCAAACACACTTACCTCCCCAATTGGATTGCGCCGTCAAGAAAATATAGTGGACGCTTCTTTACTCATCTCAATAATTCTTTGCACACATGACTGAACCTCTTCGCTTATCAAAACGTATGTCTGAACTGGGTCTTTGCTCGCGTCGCGAAGCAGATGAATGGATTGCAAAAGGCTGGGTACGTGTTGATGGTCGCGTGGTATCCGAGCTAGGTAGCAAAGTATTGGCGTCACAAAATATTTCCGTTGAACGCCAGGCTAGCGCCGAGCAATCCAAGCGTGTCACTATTCTGATCAACAAACCTATGGGCTACGTCAGCGGTCAGGCGGAAGACGGTTACACGCCCGCTATTGCACTGATTAAGGCAGAGACGCACTGGAAGGCAGACCCATCAACCGAGAAATTCCATCCGACGCAATTGCGCAGTTTGGTTCCTGCCGGACGCCTCGACATTGACTCAATCGGCCTGTTGGTTCTGACGCAAGATGGACGTATCGCGAAACACTTGATAGGACAGGACACGACAGTTGAAAAAGAATATCTAGTGCGCGTGAAATATACAAAGGAAGGTAAGCTACCCGATGCTCAACTCAAGCGTCTCAATCACGGCCTCTGGCTTGACGGTAAGAAACTACTCCCGGCAGTCGTGCGTTGGCAAAACGAAGATCAACTGAGTTTTATCTTGCGTGAAGGAAAAAAAAGGCAAATTCGCCGCATGTGCGAAGCCGTGGATCTAAAGGTTATTGGATTGAAACGGGTACGAATAGGACGCGTAAAGCTGGGGGATTTACCTGTAGGAGAATGGCGCTATCTCCGTCCAGATGAACAGTTCTAGCGGATGAAACAAATTGGCCGCTTCTGGAAAAATCACTTTTTGATTATTTTGCGGCGCGGGCGCAGCTATACACCATACCCATTGAACAAGCCA
Organism: Oxalobacteraceae bacterium; assembly: GCA_025352145.1. Lineage (GTDB taxonomy): Bacteria > Pseudomonadota > Gammaproteobacteria > Burkholderiales > Burkholderiaceae_D > JANXTY01. Next base: position 21,880 of record JANXTY010000032.1, on the reverse strand, counting down.
TTTTCTGATCTGTATGCCTTCAGACGCCTACCCCATAAAACCCAGGTTGGTTGGATAATCCGGGCGGCCAGCGGCAGCGCCAAAATTTTTCAAATTCGGTAAAATTCCTGGCATTTCACTCGCTGTTACTCCAAACCAGGTCGCTAATGTGGCCGCATACTGATCGACCGATGTACTAGGCAGTAGCCGCCCTTGTCCGACATGCCATTGATCGTCGGGTGCGCTGGTACTACCCACACTGACCGGAGGAGCACTTCCATAAAAAGCACCGCCTTTTACCGCTCCGCCCACCATGAAGTGATGACTACCCCAACCGTGGTCGCTGCCGTCACCATTGGACTGTAAAGTACGTCCGAAGTCCGATGCGGTAAAAGCCGTCACTTTATCAGCCACTCCCAACTCAACCGTCGCGCTATAAAACGCGCTCATTGCCTCGCTCAGCTGAGTAAGCAAGATAGTTTGATTTTTGATGAGATTATCATGTAGATCGAATCCCCCCAATGAGACCATAAATACCTGACGTTTCGCTCCCATTGCACTACGCGAAGCAATCAAACGCGCAACTATTTTTAGCTGATCTGCCAATGAATTGGGTGAAGGGAAAATAGTCTTCAAAGAAGTACCCGCCAGCGCAGCGCTAACCTGTGCTTCGGCGGCGATGGAACGTGCCGGTACACGGTTATATTCTTTCTCGAACATGTCGGTCCGGCTTTGACTAATCAGAGTGTTTAAAGCAGCGCTGGCAGCCGAAGAATTATATATATTGCTCTTAACGCCATTAATAGGCACCGCACCTGTAGTGCTGACTTGATAGGGAAATGCTGTTTTCCCAGATAAAAACACGGCATTGCCTGTCACTGAAATACACGTAAACAAAGAATTGGTATTGCTTGACAACGCCAGATCCCCAAGAGTTCCCCCCCATCCAATCTTCGATCCTTCCGGGGAAGATGACTGCCATGTCGACTGCTGGTCATTATGAGAAAATAATTTAGGCGGAATAGGATAAGTATTGCGATCAGAACTCAAATATTGAGTCTTGGTAAGCGGGACCACCAATGGGCCGACATTTAATTGGATCGCCGCCTTTCCGCTGTTAAACAGATTGGTCAGAGCACCCATCGATTGATGCAGCGCATACTGACGTCCGTTCGGAAGCGCGATAGTCGGTGTAAGCAACGTGGGGCCTAGGATCGTTTTGTCAATTCCAATTCCTCCAGTTCCATTAGGCAAGCCAATTCCTGGACGAACGGTGGAGTAAAGCTTGTAACTAGGGTCATCATAGGTGATGACCGTGTTCGCATAGTCACAACCGCCATACAGAAAAACGCAGACCAAGGCCTTGTAGTCGGTCGCGTCGAAGGCTGCGGCTTCGCCCATTGCGGCCAGATTCAAGGCAAATGGTAACGCTGTTCCAGAAAGAGAAAGCGCTCCTGCACGTTTCAGGAAAGCGCGTCGCGCAAGTTTTTGGGGATCTATGAAGTGCATAATGGTCGTCTTCTATTTTTGAACCAGATATTCAGGTGATGCCATCACCAAGAAAACCGCCAGTCCAACACGGTCAAGTTTTTGGCTATTGGTACTAGCTGCCGTCACTGCTGTCGCATTCAGTGTCTGTACAATCAGGCTCTGGGTTGCGCTGGACAATCTGCCGGCACAAAGCAGCAAATTCAAGCGACTCACCAAAGCAGACGGATCAGTAACTAACGCTAGTTCATCCGTATAGTTCGCCGCAATAGTGACGCCACCTAGATTGTTACCTGGCAAGTCAGAATTAGAAGTAAAGAAGCCGTTCCGAATAGACGTTTGCATAAAGTTCAGGTAGCCGCCAACGGAACTCTCATTGACAATCTGAAACTCTGGCGCCACCAGATTATTGCTAGCAATGGCAGTAGAAGGGGGGACATATCCAGGGCGGAAAAAATTAAACACCGTGGGCGAATGCAAAGGACTTTCTTCCAATTGAGTAGCGGGGTTGGAGAGATCGCCAATCTTCCAACTTCCACGGGTACTTGAGTCGGCAAAAGTGCGACCCCATTGGACAAACCGCAACATCGGTTCTCGCAATTTTCCAAACCCAACTTGCGTAATGCCTATATCAGAACGCGCTTCATCATCAAGTAAGATCGCAGTAAATACTGCCTTGAGATCTCCCCGCACGTTATTGCCGTTGTTATTGAATATCGATGCTACCCGCGCCACGTAAGCAGGACTTGGATTGCTGGTAACGAGACGCTGAATCATCTGCTTCGCCAAAAACGGGCCAACATTAGGATGATTGAAGAGGCCGTCTAGAGCAATCTGTAGAGCCGTTGCTGCATTAGTATTCGCAGCAATATTAATGCCCAAAAAATTAACCGCTAATGTTGAATGATTATTGGCATTCAAGGCCATCGGCGACACCACGACAGAAGTCGTCGGGATGAGACGGTTATTATCGCTCGGTACCAGAGTTGTGCCACCGGTAGCAGGCTGTGCGTTATAACCCGTGAATACCCGCGCCAGATTACTCACGTCATCCGCAGTGTAAGTATCAATTTTGTTACCGCTGGCATCGACCTGTTCTGTACCATCCAAATTGAGCTTATATAAGCCGATAGTGTAAAGCTGCATCACTTCGCGCGCGTAGTTCTCATCTGGCTGACGACCCGCAGAATTTTCTTTCAGGTTCCCCATAGTATTGAGATATTTTCCCGTAGCCGCATTCAGGGTCACCTCTTCCAATAGGGTTCTGAAATTACCGAAGGCATTGGCTGACAAAGAATCCCAGTAGGACGCCATGGCATGGCCGCGCCATGTTAGATCTACACCTGAGATGGATACCACGAGCATTTCCGATAAAGCGAGTGCAGCCCGTTTTCGTACTGCATCGGGCGAGGTCAATAACTGATTCCAGATCATGCGATCCGACACATACTCCTGATCGTAATAACGGGCACTATTAGCCATGTTATAGCCGTTCGCATCCAGCCAGTCCCAACCCTTAATGCCGGGCGTCGCGTTCATCTGTTCTGCCAACCACACCGCAGGGCCCTTGGCCTGAACGCTCGCAATTTCATCAGTCGATGCCGAGAATTGTGCCTGCAACAGAAAACGGGCGGCCTGATTATCACTCACTTTCAAGCCACCGACCACCTGATCAATGGTGGTCTGAAACGCCGTAGTGTTAGTGGCCGCAGTAACGCTCGTCAACATCGAACGCACAGTAGCTGCGGCCGCATTGCCGCTATAACCAAAGTTTTTTGTTGTGATCAAGGTGTCAGTAAAATTACTACCGACAGCAACCTTATTATTGACCAGGTTTGCATCCAGGGTTCCTTGGGTAGTGGTATTTGCCAAAGCCCCCGCCATAATTGAGGCCGCCGCATTTGCCCTGGTCAGCGAACCACTACGAATGGCATTCACCCAAAATGCTAAACCAGGTGCATCCGGCGCACGATTCAATACATTGGTGTAAATCGCGGTGATAAAAGCATTATCGTCCCCCGAATAGAGAGCGGCAGATTCGGCACTTGCGCCGAATCCATCGACCAGCGCTTTGATGCCCGGGCTACTACGGTAGGCTTGATCCAGTTTTTGGATATCGGTTGGCCCACCGAGGGCGGCAAGTTGGGCTTCAAAATTGGCGAGGCCGCCAGTATCCGCAGGTCTGCCAAAATAAGAAATGTAAAGCTGCTGCACAATCGTTTTGTAATCCGAAGCGATAGCGCCACTTGCTCGCAACTGGGGTTGAACACCTGTGGTCTTTGCACTATCGTCACTGCTTCCGCATCCAACCAAAAGGGCCAAAGACAGGCTTGCAATGAAACGCACTTTGCATATTTTTTTAAAAAAATCCATCATTGTGCCTTCAATTGTCATGGTCGAAAGTACGTAGCAACATTCAGAAACAAGATTTCTCAACTGCCTTTGACACTATTTTTTATTACTCAGTGCACACCTAAATTGTGAACCAATTCATTTTTACAATATTACGCAACGGCGTCACTCAATGGGTTGATCGTACAACTAACTATTTCACGTTACCCGATAAAAAAAACTTTGTTACATTTGTTTATGCGAGCGGATAATTTTTCCGAAGAGTGCCTTGTGGAAACATAGCACCATAGTTTCTGAATTGCAAGATCCTCTCCCTTGCATGGCAAAAAAATGGAAAAATTAATGAATGGACGATGTAAATTCCTCAAACATCAGGTCATTGGAACCTCATACCCCTCATGTACCCCTCATATAAGGAACAAAAATACAAAAACTGCAGCAGTATCTACGGACTTTACTTCGGCTTCATCCCATCTCCGATCTTCTATCATCGACGGTCCAAAGCACCCTGTCTCATTCATCTTCACCAGGATCCATATCAGGAAACATCACGTCAGCAAATCCAAATTGTGATAAATCCTTCATGCGCATTGGATAAAGCACACCGAGCAAATGATCCGCTTCATGTTGCACCACACGGGCATGAAATCCCTCTACCGATCGGTCGATGCCATTGCCGTATTGATCGAAACCCCGATAGTGCAATTGGGCCCAACGCGGCACCATTCCACGCATGCCCGGTACCGATAAGCACCCTTCCCAGCCGTCTTCAATGGCGTCCGAGAGAGGCGTCAAGAGGGGATTAATCAAGATGGTTTCCGGCACCTGGGGGGCATCCGGGTACCGTGGATTCTGTTTAAAACCGAAGATGACGAGCTGCAAATTCACCCCGATCTGAGGCGCCGCTAATCCGGCCCCATTAGCCGCGTGCATGGTGTCGAACATGTCTGCAATCAACGCATCCAATTCGGGCGTGCCAAATTCTTTGACTGTTTCTGCGGGGCGCAACAGTCGTGGATCGCCCATTTTCAAGATCTCTCTTACGCTCATTCGTAATTTCCTGGAGTTGTTTGTGTTTGCATTTTGTTGTTAGGATCTGATGTTATTACGCAGCGCACCCGGCACTGGTACAGCTATTTTTCGAGGCTGTACCAACTAAGGGCCACGGCATGCCGTACTCCTACGATGGATTGGGACTAATGGCAAACCTCACTCCATTGAACCCATCCGTTCGTGACAATAATGACCAAGCGCTTCTCCTCAACTTTCTCGCAATAATTGAAGCAAGCCAGCTTCGTCGATAATCGCTACCCCCAGTTCCTGCGCCTTAAGAAGCTTGCTGCCAGCATCTTCCCCTGCAACCACATAACTGGTTTTTTTAGATACCGAACCTGCCACTTTTGCGCCTGCGGCTTCGATCATTTCCACCGCAGCATCCCGAGTTAGCGTAGGCAAAGTTCCTGTCAAGACAAAGGTTTTTCCAGAGTGTGGCTTGATTTCGGGTGCACGCTGCGGGCCTTCGATCCAATGCAGTCCCGCAGCCCGCAACTGCGCGACTAATTCAACATTGAGCGGATCGAGGAAAAACTGCCTGATGGAATGAGCTACCACCGGACCAACGTCGGCCACTGCCAACAACTGCTCTTCGTTCGCAACCAGTAACGCATCAAGATTGCCGAAATGGTGGGCCAACGCTTTAGCAGTCGATTCTCCTACATGCCGAATACCCAACCCATAGATAAAACGCGCCAAGGTGGTTGCTTTGGATTTCTCCAGTGCATCCAGTACATTTTGCGCAGATTTGTTTGCCATTCGTTCCAATGCAGCCAGGGAGGTAAAACCAAGTTTGTACAAGTCCGCAGCAGTAGTGATGGCGTGTTTGTCCACCAGTTGTTCGATTAATTGCTCGCCCAATCCCTCGATATCGAGAGCGCGACGGGAGGCAAAATGCATCACCCCCCCTTTACGCTGCGCCGGGCATTTAATCCAACCACCCGAACAGCGTGCAATCGCTTCTTCTTCCAGCTTAACGATGGGTGATCCGCATACGGGACAGGAGACAGGCATGAGGAATTTCCGCGCATCGGAGGGACGTTGTTCCGGCACAAAAGAAACCACTTCAGGGATCACGTCTCCCGCACGCCGGACAATGACCGTATCGCCGATCCGTATATCTTTGCGGGCTACTTCGTCCTCATTGTGCAAAGTGGCATTAGTGACAGTGACGCCGCCGACAAAGACGGGAGCCAGTCGTGCCACCGGCGTGATCGCCCCAGTGCGCCCAACCTGGACCTCGATATCCTGCACAGTGGTCAGTGCTTCTTCTGCCGGAAATTTATGAGCCAGTGCAAAACGCGGTGCGCGGGAAACAAAACCAAGTGTTTTCTGCTCTACAAAGCGATTGACTTTATAGACTACGCCATCAATTTCGTAGGGAAGTTGCATACGGCTCTGACCAATATTGCGAAAATAATGGAGCAGACCGTCAGCACCCTTGACAACGGTGCGCTCATTACACACCGGCAACCCAAGATCAGCATACCAATCGAGCAAGGCTGAATGTGATTCAGGCAGATCACTCCCTTCAAGCGCACCAATACCATAAGAAAAAAAACGTAATGTGCGCTGCGCCGTGATACGTGAATCGAGCTGACGCAAACTACCTGCCGCTGCGTTACGAGGATTAGCGAATTCTTTTTGGCCCAATTCGCGTTGACGTGCATTTAATGTTGAAAAATCAGATTTGAACATGAGTACTTCACCGCGAACATCAATCAGCGTCGGCACCTTGGTACCACGCAATCGTAAAGGAATGCTGCGAATGGTGCGAATATTGGCCGTGACATCCTCGCCGGTTGCCCCATCGCCACGCGTAGCGGCCTGCACAAAGACACCATTTTCATAGCGCAAATTAATAGCCAGGCCATCGAATTTCAAATCAATTGCATAGTTCACTTGATCCGCTTGCAAGCCGTCTTTAACGCGCCGGTCAAAGGCAAGGATATCGCCCTCTTCGAATCCATTGTTTAAAGACAGCATCGGCACGCTGTGCGTAACTTGCGCGAATTGAGGAAGCGGTGGCCCTCCGACCCGATGAGTCGGAGAGTCAACAGTAATTAACGCGGGATGTGCGGCTTCTAATGCTTGCAGCTCGGAAAATAATTTGTCGTATTCAGCATCGGGGATGCTAGGGTTATCGAGCACATAGTAAGCATGGCCATGACGATTGAGTTCGCTCCGTAACCATGCTGCCCTCGCTTGCCCATCCGGCAGGGATGCGGAGAAATCACACTGCATCATTAACTAAACAGGCGTAATGCACGGGTCGAACCCGCCGCAATATCTGCGGCCTGCATATCGTCATAAAATGCATTGACCTGCAGCGCAATGGCAGCAAGTGCCTCATCCGATAACGCCAGATTGCCATCATCGACGATCTCTGCGTCCAACCGACGTGCCAACGATTTGGCGCAAGCGATCATGGCGCCGAATCCGTCGCGCAGGGGCGCAACGCAAGGAACATCGAGCAACAAGGTCAGACAGGTCGTGGTCTCCGCAGCATAAGTGACATTCGTGGATAAAGAATACAAAACGCCACCATCACCGTCGGCCATCACAAAACGCCCGTCCGGGCGAAGGTCGAAACCCTGTTTTTCCAATGCAATAAGCAAGGTGTTAATCGCCCACGGCGCGCCGTTCGAACGCACGTTGACACCGACCTGCGCATCATGGGCGGCAACGAATTGATGCAACTCCCTGGCACTGGTCATGACTTCCAACATGTCGGGAAACTCAGGCTCAGCGCCAATCTCATCTGAGACATGGCGTAACTGCATCACCAGCTCCGAATATTCCAGCTCATTGAGAGGGGTGCTTCGGTTTGCCAATTGCACGCCGATTTGCAAAGCATCATAAACGCCGCCGTGTGCAACGTATTCCCAATTTCCCTCGTGCCGCTTTCCTATGAGATGGACGGGCTTGTTACCGATATGACGCAATGACTGGAAGGCGGCCAGCAACTTCTCACCCCGCACAACACCTTCCAGCGCCAAGGGAATGGCCCAATCAATCAAAGGATCAATTGATTCTTCTTTGAGTGTATCGGCAAGAGGAACCAACTGATCGAATGCTGCTTCATCAGGCAACGCTTTTTCTTCCAGGCTGCCAGCGACAAACGTCGGCTCAAGCCGTGGGTCATTGCTGGAAATTTTTTTATTCTCAGATGCCATCAAAACATCGTCATGCTTCCCGCCAAACGCACGTTCTACATTTTTTTTCGCTTTGTATTCCTGCCACTGGTTGTACCCAATGATGCCAATGACGAAGGCAGCACCGCCGACGATCAGGCTGGTTTGGAGATCAAATATCATGCTGCTTTCACCTCAGAGACAAAATTTACCGCAGACTCCATATCCACAGCCACTATGCGTGACACACCTTGCTCTTGCATCGTCACCCCAATTAATTGTTGCGCCATTTCCATCGCGATTTTATTGTGGGAAATAAACAAAAACTGTGTGTTGGCCGACATACGTTTTACCATGTTGCAGAAACGTTCCGTATTGGCATCGTCCAGCGGTGCATCAACCTCATCAAGGAGACAAAATGGTGCGGGATTTAACTGGAACATCGAAAATACTAACGCCGTTGCAGTCAAGGCTTTTTCTCCACCCGACAACAGATGAATCGTCGCGTTTTTCTTGCCCGGCGGTTGCGCCATCACCTGTACGCCGGAGTCAAGAATTTCATCGCCGGTCATGATTAATTTTGCCTGTCCGCCACCGAATAAAATGGGGAACAGTTCGGCGAAATGTCCATTGACCTTGTCGAAAGTGTCTTGCAACAAGGCGCGCGTTTCCTTGTCTATTTTGTGAATCGCATCTTGCAGCGTATTGATCGCTTCGGTCAAGTCGGCATTTTGCGCATCGAGAAAATTCTTCCGCTCAGACGCTTGTGCCAATTCCTCCAAAGCGGCGAGATTGACCGCCCCCAAGGCAACGATCGCGTTATTGAGACGGGTGACTTCCCCTTGCAGATAGGATGGCCTTAGATCCGCATGCAATTTTTCGGACAGGGCTGCCTCATCGGCTACCGCTTCAATCAACTGCTGTGCATATTGCTCTTGATTGAGTCGTGCTGCCTGCTCCTTGAGCTGGAGATCCATGATCTTATCGCGCTGCGGCTGCAAGTTTCGTTCGGCTTGCAATCGTGCTTCTTCACTATGTCGAAGTTGCTGAGTAATCTGATCAAGTTCATGCCGGGCATCGGCCAAGGCACGTTCCTGATCGGTACGTCTGTCGAGCAAAGACTGCAAACCGGCTTGCGCGGCCTGATCATCCAGACTTTCCAACTCAAGATGGCCTTGCTCCATGCTAGAAAATAACTGGGCGGTTTGTTCTCGTGCAGTCGCAATATTACGTTTCAGTTCGTCGATTTTGCTGCGCTGGGATTTTTCCAGATAGGTGGCATCTTGCGCCCCACGTTCCATTTCGCGTAAGCGTTGACGCGCATCACTTAACTGCTGCTCTTTCAGCAGGTAATCGGTTTGACTGTCTTCGTGACTACCTTGCAGCTCGGCCAACTCAGCATCGAGCTGTTCGAATTTTTCTTCCGATTCCATCTTAATCTGTTGCTGTTCGACTTCCTGTCCAGAAATTTCAGCCAGGTCGCTGGCAATTTGCATACTGCGTTGATTGAATCTCTCCTGCACTTCCGAAAGCTTCACGACCTCGATCTGCAAACCGTGTACCGCCTGCGTCAACGTGCTTGACCGCTGACGTAAGTCCTGGAGCTGACGCATCCCATTCGACAGCGCTGCCTCAGCACGAATCGAACGTGATTTCGCCTCATCGGCCAACATCTGCTGAACACGTAACTGCTTGGTCAGATTGTCGATTTCCTGTTGACGCGCCAGCATTCCATCCTGCTCAGCATCGGCTGCATAAAAACGCACACTCGCCTTGCCGATGACATGTCCTTGCTTGCTGACAAAATAAGCACCGGGCGGCAATTTAGTGCGCTCTGCAAATGCGGTCGCGATGTCCTCTGCAACAAACACGTTGTGCAACCAGTCTTGCAACAAGGCGCGCAAGCCCGGGTCGTTCAACTTTAATAAACCCAGAAATGGCTTCAATCCAACCGGCGCATCACTGGCAGCAGACTCAGCAACTGCATTTGGCGTAAACAATGCCAGCTTGGCTGGAGGCAAGTCGCCGAAAAATGCCTGGGCCCAGTCAATATTGGATACTTCCAGCGCTGCTGTACGCTCGCGCAGAATCGACTCCAGCGCAGTTTCCCAACCTTGTTCGATGTTCAGTTTTTGCCATAAACGCGGCAGTTGATCGAGTTCATGCTTCTTCAACCAAGGTTGTACTTTTCCCTGAGTCTGTACGTTTTCCTGCAGCTGTTTCAGCGCATTCAAACGTGCTTCGAGCTGCGCGTTGTTGGCGCTTTCGGTGTTGACCTGCGCTTGCGTGCTGCGACGTTCTTCTTCCAGTTGCGGCTGTTGCTCTTGCGCTGCTTCCAGCAAATGCGTAGCTTCTTCGAGCGCCAGTTGTTTTTCTTCGAGCTCGATTTTCAGATTGGACAGATGCGTACTGTCCGGCAGGTTCAGTCCATTTTTTTCCTGTGACAATCGTTCACGGCGGCCGCCCAAGCTTTGCAAAATATTCGATGCGTTACGTTGATGCGCCGATTCCAGTTCTATCTGCTGCTGCACCTGCATGATCTTGCCGCGTGATTCAGTAGTCTTGAGCTGGGCCTCGCGCCAAGTCTGTTCGAGAGCGGGAAGGCGGTCGTTGTGCTGCTGCGCCGTTTCCTGCGATTGCTCGACGCGGGCCGTTAGCTCCTCGAGCCGGAACTCTGCTTCCGACAACTCTTCTTGATTTAACTGGCCCTGGCGTTGCCATTGGTCGCGTTGCGCCGTCAATGCAGTCAATTGCGATTGAAGGCGATTACGCGACTCGATCACAAATTTGATTTGCGCTTCTAGACTACCGATCTCAGAATTCGTCTGATACAAATGCCCCTGCGCCTGATGCATTCGGTCACCGGCAGCATAGTGCGATTGGCGCCTGTGTTCCAGGTCGGTTTCAACGTGACGTAGTGTGGCAGTTTGTTCTTCCAGATCGGTTTGCGCTTGTTCAATATCACGGAGAAATTTCGCTTGCTCACCCGCCGCCTCATTTTTACGCAACAACCACAAGAGCTTTTGCTTTTCGTCCTGCTCCGATTGCAATGTGTGGAATTTTGTCGCTACTGCAGCCTGTGCTTGCAGCTTCTCAAGATTGGCGTTGAGCTCGCGCAGAATGTCTTCTACCCGGAGAAGATTTTCGCGCGTATCGTGCAATCGGTTTTCGGTTTCCCGGCGTCGTTCTTTATACTTGGAAACGCCTGCGGCCTCCTCCAGGAAGACCCGCAATTCTTCAGGGCGCGATTCAATAATCCGCGAAATCATGCCTTGTCCGATGATGGCGTAAGCGCGTGGCCCCAACCCGGTACCCAGAAAAATATCTTGAATATCGCGCCGACGTACTGCCTGATTATTGATGTAATAAGTCGATGTACCATCGCGCGTCAAGGTGCGCTTGACCGCTATTTCTGCGTATTGCCCCCATTGACCGGAGGCCTTGCCATCGCCATTATCAAATACCAGTTCGACCGAAGAACGGCCCGCCGGTTTGCGGTGGGTCGAACCGTTAAAAATAACGTCTTGCATCGATTCGCCACGCAACTCGGACGCCTTGGATTCACCTAAAACCCAGCGCACCGCGTCAATGATATTTGATTTTCCGCAACCGTTAGGTCCTACTACCCCAACCAGCTGGCCCGGAACCTGAAAATTAGTTGGATCGACAAAGGATTTAAATCCCGATAATTTAATAGAAGTTAAACGCACGTTATCATCTGTTCCAAGTGAAAATGGGACCTAAAATAAATCCCGGTCTGAATCGCCATTTGTGCCTAAATGACATCTCCTAATACCGCGACATCATAACATTTTAGGCGACGCATTCAGACATGGATCAATCAAACGCAGATGCGCCCTGCAAGGGTGTGGGCCAAGGCAACACAACTAGAATAAGACATAACGCCGCTGCGGCGATGTGGCACCAATCCCCGCTATTTTTTGCCTGCATTTTTTAACCCAGATTTTTCATTAAGACGAGTCCCATTGCCCCTCTGGCGCACCGCCTGGCAGCTTCGGCGTTCCAGTGGAACACCCTTCTCCTTGCGGCATAGAGGCCGCCGCGTCGGCGCCCTTGCAGGGCGTATGTTCGCTGATACGCGAACACCGTTACGCAGGCGAATGACCTGTCATTCGAAACCCCTGCTGCACCCTTGCCAGACGCACACTTGAACTCGTCTTAATGGAAAATCTGGATTTAATTTAATTTCTAAAAACCCACCTGATGCCAACCGACTAAGCACCAAACTCTGTCGCAAAATAAGCCGACACTGGCAATCAACTAGGGGCGCATCTCGAGGAATGTGTGATCATTACCATTTCCGTAACAACATTTTTTGGCGCTCGCCACTAATGAGAGTTTCAAAAATTCCCCTACCATCATGCACCTGCCCGTAACTTCCCATTCGACCGGTATAATGCCGCTACCCGTTTTTACAATGTATCGATCTTTTTTCAAGTTGCCTTTTTCGCAGCCCCACTGCGCATTTCACGTGAATCCACTTTTAGAACAACTCCAGCCTTATCCCTTTGAAAAACTGCGCCAATTGTTTGCCGGGGTCACACCGACAACCCGTTATGCGCCCATTAGTCTGGGCATAGGCGAACCCAAACATGCAACGCCACTGTTCATTCAAAAAACGCTAGCAGACAATGTCGGCGGATTAGCCAGTTATCCCAGCACCATCGGTTCGGACGCCTTGCGCACCAGTATTGCAGGCTGGTTGGAGCGCCGCTATGCCCTGCCCAAACTCAATCCCGCCACCCAGATATTGCCCGTCAATGGCTCGCGCGAAGCCTTGTTTGCACTGGCACAGACCATCATCAATCCGATTCCCAATGCCCTGGTGATGTGTCCCAATCCCTTCTATCAAATCTATGAAGGCGCAACCTATCTGGCCGGGGCGCAGCCGTATTTCGTCAATTCGGATCCTGCCCGTAACTTTGCCCCCGCCTATGACAGCGTACCGCCAGACGTTTGGTCGCGAGTGCAGTTACTCTACCTGTGTTCGCCCGGCAATCCCACGGGTGCCGTACTTACCTTGGACGACTGGCGCACGCTATTTTCCTTATCCGACCGCTATGGCTTCGTCATTGCTGCCGATGAGTGTTACTCCGAGATTTATTTCAAGGCCGAAGCGCCTTTGGGCGGATTAGAAGCGGCCCATCAACTCGGCCGCTCCGATTATAAAAACCTGATTGCCTTTTCCAGTTTATCCAAGCGCTCAAATGTACCCGGCATGCGCTCGGGTTTTGTCGCTGGGGACGTCGAGGTCATCAAAAAATTTCTCTTATATCGCACCTATCATGGCAGCGCCATGAGTCCGTCGATTCAAGCCGCCTCCATCGCCGCATGGAATGACGAGGGCCATGTGCTTGAGAATCGCGCCAAATACATTGCCAAATTCAGCCAAATCACCCCTTTGTTGCAAACCGTGCTTGATGTCGCTCTGCCCGACGCCGGCTTTTATCTGTGGGCCAATCTCAACAAACACACACGCATCAGCGACACGGAATACGCCAAGCGCCTGTATGCCGAATATAATGTCACCGTATTACCGGGCAGTTATCTGGCCCGGGAAGCACATGGTGTCAATCCCGGCCAAAATCGCATCCGCATGGCGCTGGTCGCCGAGTTGGAGGAATGCTTGGAAGCGGCGAATCGCATCGTGGAATTTACCAACAAGCTGTCCGAATTGCCCTCATTCTCATTTTTAAGATCGTAAAACATGACACAACAACTGCAACAAATCATCGACCAAGCATGGGAAAACCGGGCCGACATTACTCCTGACAATGGTAGTGCAGAAGTACGCGAAGCAGTGGCCCATATCATTAACCAGCTCGATCAAGGCACATTGCGCGTCGCGCAAAAAAGCGATGCTGGCTGGATAGTCAATCAATGGGTGAAGAAGGCAGTATTGCTGTCTTTCCGTCTGGAAGATAATGTTGTCATGCCAATCGGCGCAGGCAGTGCCAGCGGCTTGCCTTCAATGCAGTTTTACGACAAAGTCCCCACTAAATTTGCCAATTACACCGCTGAAGATTTCGCCAAAGGTGGCTTTCGCGTAGTACCGCCGGCAGTCGCGCGGCGTGGCAGTTTCATTGCCAAAAACGTCGTGTTGATGCCCTCCTATGTCAATATCGGCGCCTATGTGGATGAAGGCGCGATGGTCGATACCTGGGCTACCGTAGGATCCTGCGCGCAAATTGGCAAGAACGTACATTTGTCCGGCGGCGTCGGCATCGGTGGCGTACTTGAACCGATGCAGGCCAATCCAACCATTATTGAAGACAACTGCTTCATCGGCGCACGCTCCGAAGTGGTGGAAGGCGTGATCGTTGAAGAAAATTCAGTTATTTCAATGGGTGTCTACATCGGTCAATCTACCAAGATTTATGACAGGGCGACCGGCGAGGTTAGCTATGGCAGGATTCCGGCGGGCTCCGTCGTTGTATCCGGCAATCTGCCATCGGAAGATGGGAAATACAGTTTGTATTGCGCAGTGATCGTCAAACGTGTCGATGCCAAGACCCGTGCTAAAACAGGCATCAACGAATTATTGCGCGCAATTTAGTCGTTGTTGGCAACCGCTATGCACAAGCAACCGCATTGGCAAAGACAGCAAAGCAGTACCGCAACATTGCTCCTTGGGCGCATTGGATGTAATAAGTAGATTTTCTTGAGATAAAAATAGCCGCTGATGAATAGCCGCTGATGTTGGATATTGTGGATTTTCTTTTTTTTGTTTGATTTAGGGGCACGTTATGGCAATGGATCGCTTATTCCTGTTGATGAAGGAAAAAGAAGCATCGGATATGTTTTTTGCCGTTAACTCTCCAGTTCATCTGAAGATCAATGGTCACCTGATCCCCATTAATCAGCAAAAATTAGATCATCAAAATATTTTGGCATTGCTCGCGGAGGTCGTTTCGCCTGAGGCTATGGAAAAAATGCACAAAGAGGGCGAACTCAATGTGGGTATTCCATTGGAAGGCATCGGCCGCTTCCGCCTGTCGGCGTTCCGTCAACGCGGGTCATTCTCTGCCGTCTTTCGTTTTGTTCCAGGCCACGTTCCGCCCTTTGATCAATTGGGTGTGCCAACGTCTCTGTCCAATTTAATCATGGAAAAACGCGGACTCATGCTTGTGGTTGGTGCCACCGGCTCCGGGAAATCAACCACCATCGCATCTTTGCTCGACTATCGTAATGAATTGCAAGCCGGCCACATTTTAACGATCGAAGATCCGATTGAATTTTTGTTCCGCAATAAAAAGTCGATTGTCAATCAACGCGAACTCGGCTCCGATGCAGAGACCTTGCATATCGCATTGAAGAACGCCCTGCGCCAGGCACCGGATTGCATCCTGATCGGTGAGATCCGCGACAAAGAAACCATGGCAGCAGCGCTGGCATACGCTCAATCGGGACATTTAGTCGTCGCCACCTTACACGCCAACAATACCTATAACGCGCTCAACCGGATCATCAGCTTTTATCCCATCGAGAATCGGAATGCGCTGCTGCAAGATCTCGCTTCCGCACTCAAAGCCATCATCTCCCAGCGTCTGGTACGCGCAGTCAATGGCGGACGCCTGGCCGCCGTCGAGATCATGCTCAATACCCGTTACGTTGCCGATTTGATTGAAAAAGGCAATATCGACCAAATCAAGGAAGCTATTGAAAAAAGCCTCTCCCCCGGTTCACAGACTTTTGAATTAGCATTTTTGGAAATGGTCAAAGAGGGCTTGATCACCCAAGACGAGGCTGTCGCCAATGCCGATTCCGCATCCAATATGCTATGGCTGCTCAATAACGACAAATCAAGCGCCATGTTCCAGGAAGAAGCTGAGAAAGACCAGAAAAAAGAAGAAAGCTCCGCCTCATTTACCGAATTCACTTTAGGCTAAACAGTGCATGACATCATGAGTGGCAAGACGATCACGTTGTTCGGCATCCCCAATTGCGACCAGGTAAAAAAAGCCCGTATCTGGCTCGATACGCATGCTATTTCCCACACATTTCATGACTTCAAAAAATCAGGCATACGCGCCGACTGGATCAAAATCTGGCTTAAAGACGTGGCATGGGATGTGCTGGTGAACCGCAAAGGCACCACATGGCGGGCCCTGACACCAGAGCAAAAAGCTGCCATCTGCGATGTCCAGAGCGCAGTCGAATTGATGGTCAGCGCTCCTTCGATTATTAAGCGGCCCGTAGTGTGTGTCACCGATAAAAACGGTGGAAGTAATTGTTACGCCGGATTTTCGGATGCACTTTTTCAACAGATATTTCACGCATAATTTCCAGAAAATACATGGCCCCCACCTTATGAGTAAAACGCTAGCGCTCACCGAAAAACTGATCGCTCTTTCATCGATCACTCCCGACGACAAAGGATGCCAGCAACATTTGATCGATCTCTTGTCGCCGCTGGGTTTTCACTGTGAAACCATCCAATCCAACGACGTCACCAATTTATGGGCGCGTCGCGGATCGTCACAGCCTTTGGTCGTGTTCGCGGGCCATACTGACGTGGTGCCCACCGGCCCGGTCGACCAGTGGCAATCGCAACCTTTCATCCCCACGCATCGCGATGGCAAGTTATACGGTCGCGGCGCTGCCGATATGAAAACCTCTATCGCTGCTTTTGTCGTCGCCGTAGAAGAATTCACTGTCGCCCATCCGAATCACAATGGCTCCATCGGTTTTCTGATCACCAGTGATGAAGAAGGCCCGGCCACCGACGGCACCGTCATCGTTTGCAACACACTCAAAGAACGGGGCGAGCAGATGGATTACTGCATCGTTGGCGAGCCGACCTGCTCTGACTCCTTGGGCGACACCATCAAAAACGGTCGCCGTGGTTCGATGTCCGGCAAGCTCCATATCAAAGGGGTTCAAGGCCACATCGCCTATCCTCAACTGGCCAACAATCCAATTCACCTCGCTGCCCCCGTTTTGACCGAATTGGTGGCCGAGTACTGGGATGCGGGAAACGAATACTACTCACCGACATCGTTCCAAATTTCCAACATCCATAGCGGCACCGGTGCCTCGAACGTCATTCCAGGCGAGATCGTCATCGATTTCAACTTCCGTTTTTCGACTGCCAGCACATCCGATGGATTACAGAAACGCGTACACGAAATATTGAACAAACACCGTCTGGAATACGACCTGCGCTGGACCATCAGCGGCCTCCCCTTTTTGACGCCGCGCGGTCAATTGAGCGAAGCGTTATGCAAAGCCATCAAAGCAGAAACCGGTATCGATGCAGATCTGTCTACCACCGGCGGAACCTCGGATGGACGCTTCATCGCACAGATATGTCCGCAAGTGATCGAATTTGGGCCACCCAATGCCAGCATCCACAAAATTGATGAACATATCGAAGTGCGTTATATCGACCCGCTGAAAAATATTTATCGTCGTTTGCTGGAAAATTTATTGTTATCGAACCGTTGAAAATGCGATCCGTACCCGTTTTATAAAAAGCCCCCAATGACCGCCATTACCGCCATTAACCAGATCTTCTCCACCCCCCGCGACTTGCTGCGCTACGCTGTGACACGCTTCAACACAGCCGAACTTTTCTTCGGTCACGGTAACAGCAATGCTCTTGATGAAGCGGCTTACCTGATCCTGCATACACTTAAGCTGCCACTAGAAACGCTGGATCCCTTTCTCGACGCGCGACTGCTGCCGGAAGAAATCAACCTCCTGCTCAAGGTGATCGAACGCCGTGCCGCCGAGCGTATACCCGCAGCCTATCTCACCCACGAAGCGTGGCTGGGCAGTTATCGTTTTTATGTCGATGAACGCGTCATCGTGCCGCGCTCATTTATCGCCGAGTTGATCCCGGATCAGTGTTCACCCTGGATCAGCGATGCTTCCAAAGTACGCAACGTTCTCGATCTTTGCACCGGCTCCGGCTGCCTGCCGATCATGCTGGCGGATGCGTTTCCCGATGCCTACATTGACGCTGTAGACATCTCCAGCGATGCTCTCGCCGTGGCCCGCCGCAACGTCGATGACTATGCACTGCAAGAGCGCATCACATTGATTGAATCCGATCTGTACGCCACGTTGCCCGCAAAAAAATACGACCTCATCATCAGCAATCCCCCCTATGTCAACAGCGACTCTATGCGCAAGCTGCCCCCCGAATATGTATGCGAACCGCAGATCGCATTGGCTGGGGGAACCGACGGCATGGATCTGGTGCGCAAGATCATTGCCGGCGCAGCCTCACGCCTGAATAAAAACGGCGTTCTCATGGTTGAAATCGGCAATGAACGTACCCATGCGGAGGCCGCTTTCCCTCACATGGAATTCACTTGGCTAACTACGAGTGCAGGCGACGATATGGTATTTCTGATTACGGCGGAACAATTGCGGAATATTAAATAGAACTGCCGGCTCCTCCCCTGTTTCAACTTATTTCACCATTGGATGGCTTGTCATCACAATCACTACCAAGACGGCGGCCCTCCAACACCTGGTTTCAATTTTTCTAAAAGTAACTAAAAAAGTAACTAATGATTCGTTTCCAACAAGTTAGCCTCATGCGCGGCATCAAGCCATTGCTTGAAACCGTCGATGTCACACTCAATCCCGGCGATAAAATCGGCCTCATCGGCGCCAACGGCGCGGGCAAATCCAGTCTGTTCGGCTTGCTACGCGGAGAGCTCCACGCTGACCAGGGCGAGATCGACTATCCCGCCAAATGGCGCGTCGCCTACGTCGCCCAAGAGACTCCTGCGCTCGATCGTGCGGCATTAGATTACGCCATCGATGGCGACGTCACCTTACGCACTCTCGAAGCAGAATTGGCCGAGCTAGAAGCACAGCCGGAAAGTACCGAAAACGGCATTCATATCGGCGAACTGTACAGCGCACTGGCCGACGCCGATGCCTATACCGTCAATTCACGCGGCGAACAATTACTTCTGGGCCTGGGGTTCACGATAGAACAGATGCAGCAACCCATTGCCAGCTTCTCCGGCGGTTGGCGCATGCGCTTAAATCTGGCGCAAGCGCTGATGTGCCCATCCGATTTGCTCCTGCTTGATGAACCCACCAACCATCTCGATTTGGATGCCATTATCTGGCTCGAAGACTGGCTCAAACGCTATGCCGGTACGCTGCTCATCATTTCGCATGACCGCGATTTTCTCGACGAGGTCGTCAATGTGATCGTGCACATCGACGAACGAAAACTCAAACGCTACTCCGGCAATTATTCCGCCTTCGAACGTCAACGCGCAGCCCAGATGATTCTGGCCGCTGGCGCTATGGAAAAGCAAATGCGGCAACGAGCGCATCTAGAGTCCTTCGTCAATCGCTTCAAAGCGCAAGCCAGTAAAGCACGCCAGGCACAAAGCCGCATGAAGGCATTGGAAAAAATGGAGGAGCTGGCACCCTTACGTGCAGCGGCGGAATTTTCTTTTGAATTCCGCGAACCGCTCAACGCGCCCAATCCATTGCTGGTGATGGAAGATGTCGATGCCGGTTACCTCATCACCAATGAACACGGCGACCCCATCAGCAACAAAACCATCGTGACCGGCATTAATTTTTCATTGCAAATCGGTCAGCGCATCGGCTTGCTAGGGGTCAACGGCGCCGGTAAGTCCACCCTCATTAAAACCATCGCAGGCGAATTGCAACCATTGACGGGCGAAGCAACCGTCGGCAAAGGTCTAACGATTGGGTATTTCGCTCAGCATCAAGTCGAAATGCTACGCCATGATGAATCGCCGCTCTGGCACTTGGCCAAAATCGCACCCACCGTGCGCGAGCAAGAGTTGCGTAATTTTCTGGGCAGTTTCAACTTCCCCGGCAATATGGTGACCAGTTCGATTCGCCCTTTTTCCGGCGGTGAAAAAGCACGTTTGGCATTAGCCCTGATTGTCTGGCAGCGCCCTAACCTGCTCCTGCTCGATGAACCGACCAACCATCTTGACCTGGAAACACGCGAAGCATTGACCGACGCGTTAGCCCAGTTCGAAGGCACCTTGGTAGTGGTCTCGCATGATCGCCACTTACTTCGTGCCACTACCGATCAATTCATCATCGTCGCCGACGGAAAATTGCAGCCCTTCGATGGCGATCTGGACGACTACAAAGATTGGTTGTTTCAAACCAAGCTGGGGAAAGGGACCAAAGTACTGCCGGTCGCCACGGACAAATCCGCTGAATTGCCTCTCGTGTCGCCAGTATCAGCCGGTCCATCAGTGGAAAAACAGGTCGATAAGAACGCGCAGAAAAAACTCGATGCCGAACAGCGCCAACGCCTTGCCACCCAAAGAAAACCCATCGAGGCACGCATCAAACGATTGGAAGAGCAAATTGCCAAACGCAATGCCCAAAAAGCAGAAATCGATACCCAACTGGCCGCCTCCGAAATCTACGAAAGTGCCAACAAAGCCAAACTGAAAACCCTGCTCACTGACCAAGCTTATTACACCAAAGATCTAGCGCAACTGGAAAGCGAATGGCTGGAGCAACAGGAACAACTGGAAAAAATTGCCGCCTGAAGTTAACGAATGGAAAAACCGACTTCCAGAGACTCTAGTGCGACAAAAAAAACTATGGAGGTTCCCGAAAATACCTGACCACTACAACCTTATGCGATACCAATTTTAGTTCGTTTTATAATTGGCTCAGCATTGTCCAAGCGCGATCAAAAATACTTCTTTCCCGGACTGAGAAAAGGTTCCCATGATTCACATGACACCGCCCCCCCCCGCCTCAAACAGCTCTGAGCCCCTGCGCATCAGCTGTGTGGTACCGGCCTACAACGAATCAGCCCATATCGCCAGCTTCCTGCGCGATTTGCAAAAAACGCTGGAACAAATCACCGCCACTTACGAGATCATCGTCATCAACGATGGAAGCCGCGACAACACCGATGCAGCAGTCACCTCGGTCGCCGCAGAATGTGGAGTGCGCTATCTAGGCTTGTCGCGCAACTTCGGCAAAGAAGCAGCGCTCTCCGCCGGAATCGAATATGCACAAGGCGATGCCGTGATCTTGATCGACGCCGATTACCAGCACCCGCTCGCGCTGTTGCCGGAAATGGTCAAACTATGGCAATCCGGATACGACATGGTGTATGGGGTCATCGCCGACCGTGGCCACGAGTCACCCTTCAAGCGTTGGGGCACCAGCCTTTTTTACGGCATTATGGAAAGCGGATCCTCCATCAAAATCCCCCGCAACGCCGGTGATTTTCGTTTAATGGATCGTCGTGTAGTCGATGCGTTGCGTCAACTGCCGGAACGCAATCGCTTCATGAAAGGTTTGTATGCCTGGGTCGGTTTCAAAAGCGCCGCCCTGCCCTTCGTACCGCTCGACCGTGCCACAGGGGAATCGAGCTTCACCTTCCGCAGTTTAGGAAAGCTGGCGCTGGCAGGCGTCACTGCCTTTACCACCTTGCCGCTCAAAGTCTGGAGCGCCGTAGGAGGTGTGATTTCCCTGATTTCCATTCTTTACGCAATCGGAATAGCGGTTCGTACACTGATCTTCGGCAATCCTGTTCCGGGCTGGACGACATTGACAGTCGGCCTGATGTTCTTCTCAGGCATCCAGCTGTTTTCGATTGGCGTATTGGGAGAATATCTGGGACATGTGTACGAAGAAGTAAAGCGGCGTCCCTTGTTTTTGGTCGATCAGGACCTTGATCATGGGAGATTGAATCCACCCTCAAGCTCGACCGACCAACGTTGGTGTAATTTCCCACACTAACTCCGAACAATCCCGCCAATTCCACCCCATTTCACATCGCACAACACCTACCTGCGTACAACGCTAATTTGGGCGAGACGATTTCCCCTGCAAAATAAACTATTGCAAAATACGCGCTTTTT
>JANXTY010000020.1 GCA_025352145.1 Oxalobacteraceae bacterium | reverse complement strand
GTTAGTTCGGCTTCGACAATTGCTGAACCAGTGCTGGGCACGGCATGCCGTGCCCCTACGACGTGCTCAATATTCCAGAGATGTGCAGATACTGTGCCTTGAAGGGGAAGGAGCTAACACCCGCACAAGGTGGGGTTCACGCCGCGCGAAAAAATTACGCGCCGGTATTTTTTCCGTAAGCGGCAGCATCGAGCAAACCATCCACATCAGCGATATTGCTCGGCTTGATCTTGAACAGCCAGGCTGCATAAGCGTCTTGATTGATCGATTCCGGCGCATTCGAAACAGCGGCATTCGCCGCAATGATTTCTCCCGCCACCGGCGCATAAATATCGCTCGCGGCTTTGACCGATTCGACGACAGCGCAATCTTCTTGGGCAGCAAAGGAATTGCCGACCGTCGGCAATTCCACATACACGATGTCACCCAGCGCATCTTGCGCATATTCGGTGATGCCGACGGTGATGCTGCCGTCCGTCTCACGCCGGATCCATTCGTGGGATTCGGTGTATTTCAGGTCTGCTGGGATGTTCGCTGGATTGCTCATTATTTACTCCGGAAAAAAGTCAGAAAAAATCGTAAAAATTGGATCAGTAAAAAATCAGGAAACAAGAATCTTGCCATTACGCACAAACGGCAATTTAACCACAGTGGCCGCCAGTTTCTTGTCGCGGATTTCAACCTGCACTGTATCGCCCACAGCGACATCGAGCGGCAGGCGCGCCAGTGCAATTGCTTGCTGCATGGTCGGGCTGAAAGTGCCGCTGGTGATTTCGCCTGTGCCGGATACGGCAATCACCTTCTGGTGTCCACGCAGCACGCCCCCTTTTTCACGCAGCAGCAAACCTAAAAATTGTGTCCCCTGTCCCTTACTGAGCAGGGCTGCCTTGCCGATGAAATCGCGTGGACTCACCAGATCAATGGTCCACGCCAGACCGGCATCGAGGGGATTGATGTTCTGATCCATATCCTGTCCGTACAGATTCATGCCTGCTTCCAGCCGCAGGGTATCGCGTGCACCCAATCCGGCAGGCTTGACGCCGACGGCCAGCAAGGCATTCCACATGGCTTCGGCCTGAGTTGCAGGAAAGGCCAATTCGAAACCATCTTCCCCGGTATAACCGGTACGCGCCACCATCACTTCACCGAAGGCCGTTTCGGTTACCACCGCAGCGTTGAAAGGTTTGAGCGATTCTGTAGCCGCCTGCGTCTGTGGCAGCACCTGCCACACTTTGGCGCGGGCATTCGGGCCCTGCACCGCGATCAGCGCCATGGCATCAGCACCATCGCGCCGTTGCGTGATGGTCACACTGCTATTGGTGTGGGTATTTTGTTCGCGTATCCAGGCAATGTCTTTTTCCGCCGTACCGGCGTTGACCACCAGACGGAACCAGTCTTCGCTGAAAAAATAAATGATCAGATCGTCGATCACAAAACCATCTGGCGTAAGCATGCAGGAATACAAAGCCTTGCCCAGCACTTGCAATTTATCGACATTGTTGGCGACCAGGCCGCGCAGGAAAGCGCGCACATTGGAGCCTTGCAAATCGACCACGCACATGTGCGATACATCGAACATGCCGCAATCGTTGCGCACTGCATGATGTTCTTCGATTTGCGAACCGTAATTGACGGGCATATCCCAACCGCCAAAATCGACCATGCGTGCGCCAAGGACGCGATGGACAGCGTTGAGGGGGGTTGTTTTGAGCGTCATAGAAACCTCATTACCGACATGAAAAAGGGGAACGGAAACAGGCAACCATACCCCTTCCGAACGCTCAATAAATCAAGCTTACCCCTCTGTCCTTGGTACCTGAGAGATTACGGAAGAAATTCCGTACGCACCTTCGGTGGATAGCCCGCCGTAGCCGCTACCGCTCTCCAGAGTGTGGTCAACATGCGATGCACGTTAAACCTCTTGACCAGTCCTTTTACCTGAGAGTTTGTGGGTGTTGCCCCTTCGGCGGCGGCACACATTAAAGGGCCGCTCTCTCCTGATCAAGAAGGCAGAATATAGGCGTTGAATCGGGCCATGTCAAATTTTTTTCTGCACATTGCATTGCATGAATGAAACATAAATAACATGCCGCCAGAATCATTTTTCATCAATTTTGCAAGTCGAAAAATGCAGATTCCTTCCAACGATTGACGGATGACGTAGGAAAACCCTGCGCTTTTCCCATTTATCCACTCTGTATTTAAGTCTCCGTACTCACATGATCCCAGTTATCTTCCTCTTCATAGCAGGTCATCCAGTTGACGGCCCGATGCCACTCCTTCACTGCCCTGCCCTCTATATTAGCTGGCGTCGGTTTGCCAATAAGCGCCGCATGACGCACCGCCCAGTGCAGGCGGTACAACACATCGCACCAATCCATGATTTCTTTCTTGGAACGAATCTGGATTGCCTGACGTAACACGGTCGGTTGATCCTGCGTCTTTGGAAAAAAATGGGCAATTGATGCGATGTCAGAAGTGTTCAGCGGTATTTGAATCTGATCGGTCAAGCCAGCACACCACGCGAGGAAGAACAAGCTTTCCCGCTTCCATGAAAAATGAACGAAATCGTCATCTTCGCGTTCATCGCCACGCAGAAATGCCTTCTCCTGGGGCGATAGCCATGCCAGCCGGTTATGTATCTTGAAATAATCAACATAGCAGCTATCATCCGGCTGTGCGGCAATCTGCACCACCGCCCACAGCGCGAGCATGCGCCGTACCAATTCATCCTCCGAGCGTAACGTGACTTCATCGTCGTCTTCGGTCAAAGGCAATTGTAAATTAATACGAATACCACGCTTGTGCAGTAATATTTCTGATGCAGATTTACGTTGTTCGGGAGTCATTCGGTTGAAATTATGTTGAATAAATGATGCGGCAAGCTAATATCAGCCAAGCAAAATAATCAGGACTCCATCAACATTGCCACAGCGGCGATTCATCCATCAGCGCCACCTGCTCGCGCAATTCTAAAATGCGATCCTGCCAATAGCGCTGCGTATTGAACCAGGGAAAAGCTGCCGGGAAAGCCGGATCGTCCCAACGCCGCGCCAGCCATGCCGAATAATGAATCAGGCGGAGCGTGCGCAAAGCTTCTACCAGATGCAACTGGCGCGGATCAAAGTCGAAAAAATCTTCGTAACCTGCCAGCACATCCGATAACTGCCGCACCATATCGCCTCGCTCCCCCGACAACAACATCCACAAATCCTGAATCGCAGGCCCCATGCGGCTATCATCAAAATCGACAAAATGTGGCCCCGCATCCGTCCACAACACATTGCCGCCATGACAGTCCCCATGCAAGCGAATCAGCGGCACAACGCCCGCCCGATCAGTGCAGCGCTGCACCCCATCGAGCGCCTGCTGCACTACGCTGCTGTAGGCTGCGAGCAGATCGGGAGGAATAAAATCATGCGACAACAAATAATCACGGGGTTCAACCCCGAAACTATCACAATCCAATGTCGGCCGCTCCTGATAATGGGCCAACGCGCCCACCGCATGAATACGCCCGATGAAGCGTCCCATCCATTCCAGTGTGGCACGATCCTCCAGTTCCGGGGCACGCCCGCCGTGCTTGGCAAATACAGCAAAACGATACCCATCAAAACGATGCAGCGTCTTGCCCCCATCCAATGCCGAAGCCGGCACTACCGGGATCTCACACTCGACCAATCCTTGCACGAAGCCATGCTCCTCCAGAATCGCGGCATCACTCCAACGGCCGGGACGGTAGAATTTTGCTACCAGTGCTGGCCCCTCCTCCATCCCAATTTGATAAACACGATTTTCGTAACTGTTAAGTGCAAGCAATCGTCCATCGCCGCGCAAGCCGATACTATCTAGTGCATCAAGAACACAATCGGGACTCAGCGCTGCAAATGAAATTTGATCAGATTTATTCATGGTCGCCATTGTACGGCACGGCAAAAAAATGAGAATGGGGGTCGCCACGTCAACACAACAAGATAAACTATAGATCTCCTTATTAATCTAGGCCATTTCATGCAACTCGACCAGCCCCTATCCGACAAAGAATTTAAAGAGTTAGATCAATTTTTATTGTCTGACCACTGCCCCGACGACGCGATGACGATGGATGCGTTGCATGGTTATCTGACCGCTATCGCTGTGGGTCCCGAGACCATCCTAATGGCGGAATGGCTACCCAAAGTGTGGGGTGACGGCAAGGAAATGCCCAAGTTCAAGAACGACCAAGAATGCAAACACATCGTCAATTTGATCGTGCGCTTCATGAACGAAATTGCCATCACGCTAGAAGTCGCACCCAAAGAATTTGAACCCCTATTTTGCGAAACGGAGATCGAAGGAAAAACGTTGATCGATGCCGAAGCATGGGCATGGGGATTTTACGAAGGCATGCATTTGCGCATGGATGCCTGGGAGCCGATCTACCTATCAAACATTGCGCCGATGATGCGCCCGATTTATTTGCTGGGCGCAGACGAAATCGAAGAAGAAGAAATGGCACTGGTCGAAGATCCAGTCAAATGCCACAAACTCGCCATCGAAATTGAAGCCAATATTCTAGAAATTTACCGCTTCTGGCTACCGCTGCGCAAATCCGCGATGGCGACTATTAAGCGCGAGACGCCTAAGCTGGGACGTAATGAGGATTGTTCTTGCGGGAGCGGAAAGAAATTCAAAAAATGTTGTGGGACGGAACCTACGGTGCATTAGCCTGATGGGTTTTACAGCTCCATTGCTGGCTTCAGCAGGACAGATTCAAATGTCTTTATGCAAAAAAATTCGAAAACACATCAAGTCACCCTGACCTCAAGTCACGCTGAATTAAAAGAAAAACTCGGAACCATCTCCAAATATCCACAAAAAAACGCCAGTCACCTTTGAAAAAGTGACTGACGCTCTTGATCGGATGATCTGTAGTTAAACGGTATTTGATCTCTCGGACACTGCCTGTAAGATTGAGTACCAACTACTCCAGATGATATCTGATCAGGATATATTAATGCCTATAGTTAAATCCGGCCATAATGCGACGGCCGGTGTAAAAATAGTCATTGAGACTAGGTGCACCACTCGCAAAATTGTTGTATCCCCCTGAACTATTGGACGTAGTGGATAGACCAAGGTTCCGCCCTTCGGCAAAAATTTCCACCCCAGATTTAAATTTATAAGCAATTTTGGCATCGATATAATGCGTCGAATCTTTAAAATTCGGTGCTGTCGGATTATATGGAAATCTTGGAGCCGTCACGCCATCAGCAGGATAGTCAAACAATAAGGCGCTAGATCCAGAGGTGCCAGACAGATTAATAAACGAGGCTCCCCGTGACTGATAAGCAATGCGCGCTGTCAAGCTACCATCGTCGTACCAAAGCGAAGCATTGATCGCGTAAGCTGATTCACCTGTAGGCGGCAAAGAATCACCCGAATTCAAGTCACGTACCGTCACTGAGTCAGATGATTTAAGTTTGGAGTAGTTCAAATCAAGACCCGTATATTTAAATGCCCATGGTAAGAAAGTAAAGGCTGACTTAGAAGCAAATTCCAAACCATGTCGGTCCGTACCTGGTCCATTTTGGTATGTTCTCAAAGTATATTGAATATCTGAAAGCTTGATACCCGTTTGTGGATCAACAACATCGGAGCCCGCAAATACAGGGGAATTGAATACGGTTACCAGGCGAGCAGGGCCAATCTTTGCGTTTTGCCTAAAAGCGGCTAACGAAAACATATAGTCTTTATTTGGATACCATTCAATACTGAGATTTTGATTACTGTTAGTTTGTGCCTTCAAACTAGGGTTGCCAAATGTACTGCAGCCCATGTCTGCATTACTGCCATCAGAATCTTTTGGAAGGTCTAGCTTACGCTCATCAAATTCGCAGGTACCTGCTGGAAGCAATATTCCAACAGCCGGGCGAGCTACCGTTTTTGCTAAGGTATAACGAAGAACGACCTTGCTTGGAATTACCCACAAAGCATAGTTATAGGCAGGCAGCAAATCCGTCGTCGTGCGATGTATATTCACACCTTCCACAATGGTAACGGTCGTTGTACCTCCCACCGCATTGGGATTGACGGGGTCGTACACCCCTTGAACCTTGGCAATCGAGTTAAACGTTATAAAGCCCGATCCGGTGACTTCTGTATTAACGACGCGAGCGCCCAGATTAGCCGTAAATTCCATACCAAACGGTAGGCCATTTTTTTCAAAGTCCGCCATCAAATAGCCTGCCTTTGTCTTTTCACTAAATGACCCGTGGGGCTGATCGTAGACCTTCCCATCAGTCGCAGTACAACTTTTCAAACAATCAAAATTGAAGTTCGGCGCACCTACAAGACTGTAAAATTTTTTAACGTCAATTTGATTCCAGCCATTAAACAGATCACCACGATCTGGAAGACCGGCAAAGAACTGCGCACTGGGAGGCTTCATCGACTGAGCGATAATATTTTGTAGTTGTGGCTGAGTAACCGTGACAGTGCCAGCCCGACTAGTTAACGGATCGGTTTTAGCAACATAACCATAAACGCAGGGTTGACCGCCGGCTCCGAGAGATCCGGCAGTGTCTTCACATGCAATGAGATTTCCACGGAGAGCATTGTTTGGCAATATGATTGCTGCCTGATAGCCAGGCTGACCAAAGGTTCCGATTGCTGCCTTAATAGTTGCCCCCCCGTTACCCCAGCCTTCACCAGAGGTATCACGCAAGTTCAAACCTGCCTTAATAGTCGTGATAAAGGGTAGCTTATCTTGAAGGTTATATGTCACATCAAGCTTAGCGGTTTTTTCATCGGTCTCGTTTAATCTTAACGCTTGGGCATTAAGCTGTGGCTGATTTATGCTTAATTTAGGTTTTTGCACAGACGTATAAGCAGGAATGCCCGACGCTGGTACAGCTGCCGTCGCAGCTTGAAGATTCGGATTTATTTGAGCATACAGCGCTGGATTGGTCTGATCGAAGGTACTACTAGCTGGGAAGTCATACGTCCAAAGTCCATTTGGCAGTACACGCAAAGATCCTGCACCGTAGCTGGTACCCCAATTCGTACGCCTATCGTCACGCGAAAAGTCCGACCTAGCGTCACCCACAAAAAAATCAGCTATGAGTCCACCTTTTTTGTAGGCGCCACCAACCTGAAAATATTTCGACTTGGTAACCATATCGGTGTCAGATTGATCTGTGTTGTTACCACCACCCGTGAATGAATAGCTTGTAACGTGATGCTTGGCGTCGACAACTACTGAACCTGGTACGAAGTTAGTAACAACATTCGTGACAGGATAAGAATTGGCTAAGAAACTTACATTATTATTAAAAAGAGAATATCCAGAACCAGCAACAGCACTACGTACACCGGCTACATCCGTAGAGGTAGGGCCAGCATAGGCAATGGTAGAGATAGTGCCCGGATTAACGCTCAACATGCCGCCCAAACTATAAGTCTCAAAAGTATTGGCAATCACGCGAGAAGTGCTGCTACCTTTGGCATAGACCGATAGATCATTATTGACCTTAAAGTCGAAACGTAAGTCAAGTGCTCGGCGAGCCTCAACATCCCGTCTAACGATATATCGAATATTTGATGGGGTAAAATCGTTCCATTGGTTGAGGCAGGACATCAACTCATTACTACGTTGGGCATAGGCAGTCGTGACATTTGCACCTATACCGCCAGTGGTTTTTCCAGGTACGAGCGCACCAATTTGTGTAGCGGTCAGCGGCGGGAAAGCGGCATAACAATCCGCCTTGGTCTGGGCGGCAGCCGCTTTCTTGACAAAACTCAGAGGAGATTCAGAAACCCAATTACCTCCGGCAGTTAGCGGCAGTGTAGTGATTGGATCAGTTGCGGCCTTATCTACTGTTGAAACAGTGTTCGGGTTAAAGGTAAAAGTTTTCTCCGGGGAGTTGTCAAAATCTAGGGCATGCGTATAACCACGACTATTGTCAGTAAACGAAACGTTATGCCCTTCATTGGTCACCTTAGATCCTGATGCATTAAGCAGTATGCCTAAACGATTGTCGAAAAATTTAGTCGTCGCTACCAAATTTAGATCCGGCTGCACAGTCTTATTCATCGAACCTTGCGCAGCGGCGACACGCACAGAGATGTAGGGTTTTTTGAAATCGAGTCCCGTGCGAGTTTTAATAATAATGCCGCCGCCCAATGCACCTTCGGTCATATCGGCAGTTGAACCCTTAACCACATCAACGCTTTTAATCAAATCTGACGGAAGATCCCGGAAACCCTGACCGCGACCACTTCCACCCTGAGATATATCGCCATTCATGGCAGCAGAGGCTCCGCCGCCAGATTGCACTCCCTGCCCATCAATTTCAACTCGCGTCAAATCAGGACCGTTACCACGAACCGTGACGTTAACACCCTCGCCCATATCGCCGCGATCAAGTGCAACTCCCGCAATACGCGAGATAGCTTCACCAATATTACGGTCAGGAAATGCGCCCACGTCTTCCGCAACAATCGAATCCATTGCCGTCTTGGCGTTCTTCTTGCGGGTGATGGCAGATTGCTGCGACGCACGCGTACCTACGACAACAATCGTCTCTTCCGCAACCAGTGCGGCATCGCTCCCGGGTTTTGCCTCTTGCGCCGCAGCTGGCTTGGTGTCCTGCGCAAAGGCCTGATTACCCGCAAAAAATGAAACAAGCGCCAAGGCTGTGCCGTAACGCAAATGTTTTGCAGATAATGTTGAATTGAGCCGCTTTTTCATGTCCTACTCCTCCTGATATCGGCCGTTGTTCGGCCATTTTTTTAAATTAAAAACTTGCAAAATACTTATTATATTGTATTGCACAATCTATCCACATAGATCCGCCAAGATCGCATACCTCATTAACATGAAGGAAAATCTCATCACGTCGCTCGATTGGTATTCAACTAAGCACTTGATTTCACAGGTGATTTTTTGCAGGGAATTATCATATTAAACGGATCCATATTATTCAAATAAATTATATCTCTCCAAGTATGCCGAAATCGTATAGGTGGTAAGTTACTCCAAATAGGCCACGCAATTAACTTCGTCTCAACACGACTACTCCCCCACTTCTCAGACGACAACAAGACACAATTGCCTCAATCCCAGCTGGGAACGACAAATTTATTGCATGCAAATTAAACATCAAAATAAAAAGCTAAACAATGGGTTGCATGTGGTTTTTTTTAGACAAAACAGGGGGAAGTCAGTGGCACTTGTCGGCGACCACAACATCTCAAATATCGCCTATTCGAATTTCACCGTGTGCAGAAGTAAAGATGGTTACTGCATGTAATTTATCTCGACTTCATCAATTTAAGTTTCACGCGCGACCCGCACCGCACAATACTTAAATTCAGGAATTTTTCCAAAAGGATCAAGCGCATCATTGGTCAGTAAATTGGCTGCCGCTTCCACATAAGCAAAGGGAATAAACACCGATCCTTGGGGCGTGCCTTCATCGCGCCGCACTGCAAGGCTGATCTGACCGCGCCGCGATTGCACGGTAATCGACTCCCCTGCTTTGATCATGAGCGTGGCCATATCCGTGGGATGCATAGACACGGTAGCGGCCGGCTCTAGCGCATCGAGCACGCTGGCGCGGCGGGTCATGGCGCCCGTGTGCCAGTGTTCCAACTGGCGACCGGTAATGAGCACGAAGGGATACTCGGCATCGGTCAATTCGTTGGCACGAATCAGTTGTGCCGGTACCAGCCGTGCCTTACCGTTTGCAGTCGGAAAACTATCGTGAAACACAATCGGCTGACCGGCATCGCCTTCCTGCAAGCAGGGATACACCACCGCGCCATCGCGCTCCAGGCGCTCCCAAGTGATGCCTGCAATGCTGTTCATACCCAAACGCATTTCGTTAAAAACATCACGCGGGTGCGGGTAATTCCAGTCGAGGTCAAGCCGTTTCGCCAGTTCGCAAATGATCCACAAATCCTGACGTGCATCGCCCGGCGGTTGCAGCGCTTGCCTTCCCAATTGCACCCAACGGTCGGTATTGGTGAAGCTGCCGGTCTTTTCCGGGAAAGCCGATGCAGGCAATACCACATCGGCCAGCCACGCGGTTTCGGTCAAAAAAATATCCTGTACCACCAGCATATTCAAACTAGCCAGCGCGTCGCGTGCATGTTGCACATCGGGGTCGGACATGGCCGGATTTTCACCCATGATAGCCATGCCGCGAATTTCCCGGCGCTGGGCGGCGTGCATGATTTCGACCACGGTCAGGCCGGGCTGATTATCGAGTTTAGTATTCCACAATGCTTCAAAACGCTGATGCGCAATGACGTTATCGACGCGCTGGTAATCGGGAAACATCATCGGAATCAAGCCTACATCGGAGGCACCTTGCACGTTGTTCTGACCACGTAGCGGATGCAAGCCGGTACCGGGTCGGCCGATCTGGCCCGTGATCAGCGCCAGCGCAATCAGGCAACGTGCATTGTCGGTGCCGTGGGTATGTTGAGAGATCCCCATGCCCCAGAAAATCATTGCGCCTTTTGCCGTCGCATAAGCACGCGCCACTTCACGGATAACGGGTGCAGGGATGCCGCAGATCGGTGCCATCTGTTCCGGCGTGAAATCTTTCACGTTGTCCCGGATCAGGTCGAAACCATTGGTCCGGTCGGCGATAAACGTAGGGTCGGTCAAGCCCTCTTCGATAATGACCTGCATCATGGCATTGAGCAAGGCGACATCGGTGTCCGGTTTGAACTGTAAATAATGCCAGGCATGGCGCGCAAATTCAGAACGGCGTGGATCGGCCAAAACCAGTTTAGCCCCACGTTTGACCGCATTTTTCATCCAGGTCGCCGCCACCGGGTGGTTGCCCACCGGATTGGCGCCAATCACAAAAATTAATTCGGCATGTTCCACATCCTTGACCGGATTACTGACCGCGCCGGAACCTAATCCTTCCAGCAAAGCTGCCACGCTCGATGCGTGGCACAGGCGCGTACAGTGATCGACGTTGTTGGTGCCAAAACCGGTGCGCACTAGTTTTTGAAACAGGTAAGCCTCTTCATTCGAGCCTTTGGCGGAACCGAAACCGGCCAAGCTGTGCGAGCCGATCTCATCACGCAAGCGTTTGAGCGCGCCGCCTGCCAGGTCGAGCGCTTCTTCCCACGAAGCTTCGCGGAACATGTCTTGCTTGTTAGCTGGCAAAGTCTCAAAGCGGGCATTTTTTGGATATTCTATTTTGCGGATGAGCGGCTTTGTGAGACGTTCTGGATGATGGACGTAATCAAAACCGAAACGTCCCTTCACGCACAATCGCTCTTCATTTGCCGGGCCGTGACGACCTTCAACGCGAATGATTTTTTCTGCTTGAATCTGTATCGTTGTTTGACAACCGACTCCGCAATAAGGACATAAGGAATCGACACTGCGATCGGCAGTCAGCATTGCCGCACCATGCGCCGGTGCCAGTGCGCCAGTTGGACAGGCCTGCACACACTCACCGCAAGCCACACAAGTGGATAAACCCATCGCATCCTCCTGATCGAATACAATCTTCGATGCGCTACCGCGAAATGCCAAACCGATCACATCGTTGACCTGCTCTTCACGACAGGCGCGTACACAGCGGGTGCATTGGATACAGGCGTCGAGATTAACCGTCATGGCAGGATGGGAGAAATCCGGCTGTGGGTGCTGACGCTCGATACGTCTAAATCGGGCTTGCGTCACCCCTAATTTTTGCGCCCAATGTTCCAGCTCGTTATCCACTTTGTAGCCGTTGGCGTGTTTGCCCTCAGGCATGTCGGCTTTCAACAATTCCAACACCATCTTCTGCGAATGCAAGACACGGGGCGTATTGGTGTGCACCACCATGCCCCCAGTTGGATAGCGGCAACATGAGGGTGCTAAAACCCGCTCTCCTGTGATCTCAACCACGCATGCGCGGCAATTGCCGTCAGGACGCATTCCCTCTTTATAGCAAAGATGGGGAATCGTTATGCCGTAGCGTTGTGCTGCCTGGATAATGGTTTCGTCGACCGCCGCTTCAACCGGCTGGCCGTTCAGAGAAAAGGCAATGGCAAGATCGGTGATATTGGCGCTCATCATTCCACTTCTTTCGGAAAATATTTCATCACGCTTAGAAACGGATTGGGTGCTGCCTGTCCCAAACCGCAAATCGATGCATCTTGCATCACCTTTCCCAGGTCACCGAGCAACGATTTATTCCACGATTTTTCAGCCAGTAACGACACGGCCTTTTCGGTGCCAGCGCGGCATGGCGTGCATTGACCGCAACTCTCATGTTTGAAAAATTTTATCGTATTCAGGGCCGCATCGCGTGCCCGATCGTGCTGCGACAACACCACAATCGCCGCCGATCCAATAAAACAGTCATAGGCCTGCAAGGTATCGAAGTCGAGTGGAATATCCGCCAGATGCGCTGGCAGAATTCCACCAGAAGCACCGCCCGGTAAATAGCCATACAGCCTATGCCCCGGCAACATGCCGCCGCAAAATTCATGTACCAATTCATTCAAGGTGATGCCCGCTGGAGCAAGGTGTACACCGGGTTTGACAACCCGTCCGCTAACGGAGAAATTACGCAATCCTTTCCTACCATTTCTGCCATGCGTAGTAAATGCAGCCGCACCCCGATCCAGAATCTGCGGCACCCAAGATAATGTTTCCATGTTGTGCACCAAAGTTGGCCGTCCGAACAAACCACGTTGCGCGACATAAGGAGGACGCAGGCGCGGCAACCCGCGTTTGCCCTCGATCGATTCGATCATGGCGGACTCTTCACCACAAATGTAAGCTCCTGCACCACGCCGCAGGTGAAGCCTGGGCATGCTTTTTTCTCTCTGCGTGTACCAGGGTGTGAGCATGCTGATTAACGCGGCTAATTGGGTTTCCAACATGCTACGGATGGCATGATATTCATCGCGCAGATAAATATAAATTTCCGCCACATCGACTACCCATGCCGCGATCAACATGCCTTCCAGAAAGGGATGCGGGTCGCGTTCCAATAGGGCGCGATCCTTAAAAGTACCCGGCTCGCCTTCGTCGATATTTACCGCCATCAAACGCGGCCCCGACGCGGCGGCCACGATGCGCCATTTGCGACCGGATGGAAAACCAGCGCCGCCCAAACCACGCAGACCAGCATCTTCCATTTGTGAAATTGCCGCCTCAACCGTGATCGACCCAGATAAACAGTGTTGGATTACCCGGTAGGCACCCTGCGCTAATGCAGCGCCGAGATCAGGAACAAGTAGTGTAGCTGACGTTATCTGGCCTGTATCTACTGCCGCATTAACACTTTTGAGAGAAGCATTGCCAAACGCATTCTGCCCCACGCACACCGCCGGAGCAGCGTCGCAACGGCCAATGCAAGGCGCACTCATTACCCGAACTGGATGCACGTGAAGCACTTGTAAGTCCGCTAGTAATTTATCAGCGCCCGCCATCTCACATGAGAGTCCATTGCAAACCCGAATCGTGAGTTGGGCCGCACTAAGGGATATATCGTCTTCGCCCTTGACGACATCGAAATGATGATAAAAAGTCGCCACCTCATAGATTTCGGCCTGCGACAATTTCAACTTATGCGCCAACGCAACAATATGCGCTGCGCTAATCTGATGGTGAGTATCTTGAATGCGATGCAAAAATTCAATGAGAAGACGAGAGTCGGGAGAGAAATTTCCCATCAAATTCTCTACCTCAGCCAGCGCCGCTGCCTCAGGCTGACGCCCTTTGAGTCGGGAGCGCGGCGGCTTTAGCAATTTTGTTTTCACGTAACAGATCCTGCAAAATGACGATGCTGCTATTTTGCGTTAAATCCGGTCTCTTGAGCGCGCGGCCCCTCAATTTTCATCATGTGGGTCTGATTAGCAACTTCAAGGCATGAGGGGCACGTCGGCTCCACTGGAACGCCGAAGCTGCCAGGCGGTGCGCCAGAAAAGCAATGGGACTCGTAGCGCCCTCACTCAATCCGCGATCTTCATTTTTACGCCAGCGCCAGCAAACAGGCGGCTTTGGCAGAAAAGAAAGCGGTCTAATGGGAAATCTGGGTTAAACATGACGGCCGTGATGATCATGCCAAGCACAAAGGATGAGACTTATTTGTCGCGAGAACTTAAAGGACATCCCTCAATCACCAGCCCGCCTTTCTATTTCACCGAATAGGTAATGCGGTCACTGATGAAGGAGAAAACGTTGAGTTGAATATTACCGCCGGGACTAGAAACTAATCGAGCCCCGGCCAACAACGAAAATATTCATCTTTTTTTATGGCGCTCTGCTCCGTTTATTCTATCTGCAGTTGATCGATATTGGCCAAATCCTGACCGTTCGACTGCAACTGAATCGTATTCATTGTCCCACTGTTCAAATTCACTGTGAGCACCATATTCGTCCACGTCGTCCACGCGCCCGTGGGAGCGAAAGTGATGGGCCGCGAGACACCGTTGATCAGGATGGCACCGGTGCGATCCGCAGTGGTGCCGTTTGCCGCGCGGATGGTCAACGTCTTCGCTCCGCCGCCACCGGCATTGACGCTATTAAAAGTCAACGTGCTACCGGTCGTGGAAAGATTGACATAACCCGTTCCATTGAATCCGGCGTTCGTACTTTCTACTACGCTGCCTCCACCGAGTACGGCCGACTCAGCCTGGTAGGTTGTCACACCGGCGGCACCATCGGCCTCAAGCTTGATAATATCGTATTCGATGCCACCGGGCGTCGGTTCGCCCGCGCAAGCGGTCATGTCGAGCACAACCGAATTAGCCCCCGGGTGCAACAGCGACGAGGAGAAATCGAACTGCGTGAGACGATAGTATCCGCCTTGGTTCGCGCTACGGTAAACGCTACCATCGTTCGGATAACTCAACGCGCCTACTTGTGTGCCGTTCACGAGGACGTTGACAGTGGGCGTTTTCGCAGCGCCGGCGACGGCGATCGTGAGGTGAGCATTGCCCGTATATGCTTGGTTCAGATTGAAATTAATCGTCCATTTACCCACGCCGGTTTGGACAAAATACCAGTTGCTTAGCGGCGTACTCGTACCGATTGTATAGGTGAGATTGGCGGGTACCTGCTTAAAAAGTGCATACGAACGCAGTTGGTCGCCGAGTTTGAATTCCGCAGCTTTGCGGTCTGCCGTGCCAATTGTCCAAAGCTTGTTGGAGTAATTCGGCGGCGTCCAGGTGAGCGTGCCGAGATTAGTGGAAGAACCACTCACGACGATATTCGCTTTCTGGAACTGCGCGGTAACATCGCCCTGCGTGGCATAGGCATACAGCGTGTAAGTACCGGGCCGTACTTTTGGAATACTAAAATTACCCGCGAAATCGCAAAGATCGCTGAACCAATAAGACGCACCGACCGCGTAAAGATCACTGCCAGCCTCGGCTAACACCACACGCACACCGTTGGTGGAACGCCCGTCGGCTATCTGAAGCTTGCCGTCTACAGTGGTACGGGCAGTGGGATAAGTGGAGTTCGACAACCACTGGTAAGGCCACGCGGCTTCCTCGGTAGTGGCCCGCGCCAACGCATCGGCACTGCTACCGTTGTTGAGATATACCAACCAAGGGCCAAAAATTTTGCCGCTCGGTACGGTCACTGCGGGCGCAGAAAAATGACTGGCCGACAGCATGTTCAAAACTGTGCTGTCACCGGTATTGCTCTCTACGTGAACCATCAATTCTTGTTTCATTGGCCCGCCGTTGTAAGCCTCAGAACTAACCGGAATCACCCACAGACCGAAATTGTTACCGTATACGCCATGCACGTGATCGCCGATCACGTAGTCGGCCCAGTCGTATTTCGTATATACCGTGCCGTTCATTAGCTGATAAGTGGAATCCTGCAGTTCGGTCCCCGCGTTAATCTGCGCCAGTGTCGGCATGGCTCCAGAGCGCCGCATGTTAAAGGAATTAGGAAACACCGCCGGATCGACCCGATAGATTGTTCGAAATTCGCCTACCGCACCCCCCATATTTCCCGAGATAAAATAAGAATAAATGCCGCTGACACCGTCACGTACCACGTAATGATGTTCGCCCATTGCGCTCGTATAGGCGATGTCCGCCATTGTCGAGGTGTTCGTGACCACGCTAAGTCCGGTGGGGCTCCACGCTGTGGCCGTGTTCGACATGTAGAAGCCGGCGCGACCATTGATGATATTGCGTCCACCGTACGTCAGCGCAGTGACCTTTCCAGCGCTGTTGAACGTAGCGGTGAGAAACGCGTTGGAGATCGTCGCAGTGCGGGAGCTGGTATTTGCTGTCAGCGTGACAGCGGCGAATGAGGGCAGAATAATGGCAATACTGGCGAGAAAAGCCAATCCCAGTCGAGCAAGGTTTATATGATTTTTCATTGTTGTCTTCATTGTAGTTTTTAGGAGAGGGCACTAAAGAAAAGCAGTTAAACGATCTATAAATACCATTAACCGATATACCGCTTATCTACGCGACTGCTACTGTAATATCAATTTAGAGAAATTCATTAAATTGGTATTACATGCTTATGGTTTTTATGAAATACGTCAAGAATGAATAGGGGGCAATCGTATTTTGTTGTGGAAAAGCATCAACGAAAATGCGCAAACAGGACGCCCATGTTGATGTGGAGGAAGCAAAGGGGGAGGAATATTATTGCGAGATAATTATCCAGAATCAACGCTGCATCGTCTCCCATACCTTCTGCAAGCGCTTGACCGAAATCGGCATCGGCGTGCGCAATTCCTGCGCGAACAGGGACACCCGCAGTTCTTCCAGCATCCAGCGAAATTCAATCATCTTCGGATCGACATTTCTCCCTCCTTGCCTATCCTTGGCGGCACGTTGATACAAGCTAGCGACCTGATTCCATTCCGCAATCAATTTAGTATCCCGTAACGGATCAACACGCAGCTTTTCTAGCCGCACATTCATTGCCTTTAAATAGCGCGGGAAATGAACGAGTTGAGCATAGTCGTTGTCAGCCAACAACCGTTTAGTCACCAAACCTTGCAACTGGCTTTGCATATCAGCACAAGCGGGCGCATTACTTTTAATGCCCTGCAGTTTTTTAGGAAGTCCATGAAATTCCACCAGTATCTGCGACAACAGGCGCGCGATTTCATTGACCAACAAGCCAAGTCGGGATTTGCCTTCCTCCTTGCGTTTATTAAAAGCCTCTGCATTATTGGGCAAAGGAAATTGCAGACAAGCGATGTCAAGGGCAGTGTGGATGATCTGGTCGCGTAGTTCTTCCTGGGAACCGAGCGACATGTATTGCATCCCCATCTGCTGAAGGCCGGGGATGCTTTTTTCGAGATATTTGACCTGATCTTTCAGTTGCAGCGCAAACAGTCGACGCAGGCCGCTGCGATGAGTGCGCTCGGCAACTGTCGGATCGTCAAATACGTCAAGATTGCAATGCGTGAGCTTATCGACCAGCGCAGGAAAACCAATCAGGCTGAGTTTGCCTTGCGAAATTTCCAGCAATTCCGGCAGCTCTCCAAAGGTCCAACTGGTCAGGTTTTCGTGCTGGGTGCTTGATTTGGCTAGCGATGCACTGGCATCCGGCCCAGTTTTTGCGGGATCTATTTTGCCCGGCAGGGTTGACGTTACAAGGTTCCCTTGTTTACTAGAACGATTGTTCTCTGTAGAGAGC
Organism: Oxalobacteraceae bacterium; assembly: GCA_025352145.1. Taxonomy (GTDB): domain Bacteria; phylum Pseudomonadota; class Gammaproteobacteria; order Burkholderiales; family Burkholderiaceae_D; genus JANXTY01. The sequence goes on along the minus strand of JANXTY010000020.1, from coordinate 52,536 downwards.
GTCGCGGTAGACAATACGGATTGCTGATCGGCCAATTTCTGAAAACTTTCACGCGCCTGCCCGCCGAACTCGGCTTGCAGCGTTGCCAGATTACGCCCCATTTCCAGCTGGCGACCATGTTCGTCGATCACCTTGAAATTCATAAAGTGATGCGCTGGCAAGGTCTCTACCTTGAAGTCGGTGGTCTTGGTGGTGAGGCTGGCTTGTTCGCGGATGTCGGCAATCACGGCGTCGAGCAATTCGCCACGGCCGAAAATCGATTTCTCCTGAACACGCTGGCAAAATCCGGCCGCATAATCGGGCAAAGGCACGCATTGACGGCGCAGTTTTTGCGGCAGCGATTTGAGCAGCAGGTGGACTTTTTCTTTCAGCATGCCAGGCACCAACCATTCGCAACGTTCGCGCGATAGCTGGTTGAGCGCGTACAACGGCACCGCCAACGTCACACCGTCACGCGCACTACCGGGTTCGAAATGATAGGTGAACAACATCTCCAGACCGGTCACGCTCATCTGCTTGGGAAACAGATCGGTGGTCACGCCAGCGGCTTCGTGCCGCATCAGTTCGTCGCGGTTCAGGTACAACAGTTTCGGATTTTTAGCGCTGGCGTCCTTGTGCCATTTTTCAAACCCAATGCCATTGCAAATATCTTTGGGCAACAGCTTGTCGTAGAACGCTGCGATCAGTGCATCATCGACCAGCACATCGAGGCGGCGTGATTTATGTTCCAGATTTTCAATCTCGCGCACCAGCTTGTGGTTGTGGGCAAAGAACGGCGCGCGTGTATCGAAATCGCCACCGACGAGCGCGTCACGGATAAAAATTTCGCGCGCTTCCGGCAGGTTGAACAGGCCGTAGTTGATGCGGCGCTGACTGTACACCACCAGGCCATACAAAGTGGCGCGTTCGGAAGCCGACACTTGCGCGCTGCGCTTTTCCCAACGCGGTTCGCCCCAGGATTTTTTGAGTAAATGGCCGCCGACTTTTTCCAGCCACTCGGGTTGAATCTGCGCCACGCAACGGGCATACAAACGGGTGGTATCGACCAGCTCCGCAGTCATGATCCAGCGCCCTGCTTTTTTACTCAAGGTCGAGCCGGGCCAGATGTGGAACTTGATACTGCGTGCACCCAGATAATGCGGCTCGTCCTCGGCCTTGAATCCGATATTGCCCAGCAAGCCGGTCAGCAACGCGGCGTGCAAATTTTCATACGTGGCGGGCGCTTCGTTGAGTCGCCAGCCCTGCTCGCGCACGATGGTCAGCAATTGAGAATGCACGTCGCGCCATTCGCGCAGCCGCAGTTGCGACAGAAAACTGGCGCGGCACTGGTCCTGCAACTGGCGGTTGGTTTTTTTGTGTTCGATGGCCTCTTCAAACCATTTCCAGATTTTTAAATAACTCTGGAATTCCGATTTTTCATCGGCAAATTTTTTATGCGCTTCGTCGGCTGCGCCTTGCGCTTCCATCGGTCGGTCACGCGGATCTTGCACCGATAAGGCCGATGCGATGATCAGCATTTCGCTCAGGCAGACATTATCCAGAGCGGCCAGAATCATGCGCCCTACGCGCGGATCGAGCGGCAATTTGGCGAGCTTGTTTCCCAACTGAGTAAGTTGATTGCTGTCATCGACCGCACCCAGCTCCTGCAGCAGTTGATACCCGTCGGCAATCGCGCGGCCTGGCGGCGGTTCGATGAAGGGAAAAGTTTCGACATCGGTCAGATGCAGCGACTTCATGCGCAGGATGACCGAGGCCAGGGACGAACGCAGGATTTCCGGCTCGGTGAACTTGGGCCGCAACAAATAATCCTGCTCTTCGTACAGACGAATACAGACACCAGCAGCGACGCGACCGCAGCGACCAGCGCGCTGATTGGCAGCCGATTGGGCAATCGGTTCGATCTGCAACTGCTCGACTTTATTGCGGTAGCTGTAGCGCTTGACGCGCGCCAGACCGACATCGACCACATAGCGGATGCCGGGCACGGTCAGCGAAGTTTCGGCAACGTTGGTGGCGAGCACGATGCGGCGTGCGTTGGAACTCTTGAAGACGCGCTCCTGCTCCTGTGCCGACAGACGGGCGAACAGCGGCAGGATCTCTACATGCTGCGGATGGTGTTTGCGCAGGGCTTCCTGTGCATCGCGGATTTCCCGCTCTCCCGGTAAAAACACTAGCACGTCGCCGGAACCAATACGGCACACCTCATCGACGGCATCGACGACGGCATCCATCAGATCGCGTTTTTCGCGAGCGCTGGCGGCTGCATTGGGACGCGCATTTTCGTTGGTGGCGAGATTTTTCCCAGAGGCTATTTTCGGCACATTGGGTACATCCACCGGCCGATAACGCACTTCAACCTCATATAAACGACCCGATACTTCGATCACCGGCGCCGGTTTTTCCGGCGTGCCGAAATGCCGGGCAAAACGGTCGGCATCAATGGTAGCGGAGGTGATGATGATTTTCAGATCCGGTCGCTTGGGCAGCAATTGCTTGAGATAACCCAGCAGGAAATCGATGTTCAAACTGCGCTCGTGCGCCTCATCGATGATGATAGTGTCGTATTGCTTGAGCAGCGGATCGGTCTGGGTTTCGGCCAGCAAGATACCGTCGGTCATCAGCTTGATCCAGGCGCCACGGGTCAGGGTATCGGCAAAACGCACCTTGAAGCCGACATGCTCGCCCAGCGGCGTTCCCATTTCCTGCGCAATGCGTTTGGCGGTCGAGGAAGCGGCGATCCTGCGCGGCTGGGTGTGGCCGATCAACCCATATTGGCCGCGTCCCAGTTCCAGACAGATTTTAGGCAGCTGCGTGGTCTTGCCGGAGCCAGTTTCGCCGCACACAATGATGACCTGGTTTTCCGTCAAGGCACGCGCTATATCGACACGACGACCGGAGACCGGCAGCTCTTCGGGGAAGGTGATCGGCGGCAAAGGAGTGCGAAACGGCTTCTCGCTTGCGAGATTTGCAGGACGTGCTGGCTGATTACGGGTTGGGGGCATTGATTTTTGCGTAGATTTTGGCGCGGACATGGCGGAGCGAATTATAATGCGGCTGATGGAAAACCCACTTCAATTCGTTCAATGGCTGCGCTCGGTCGCGCCCTACATCCACGCTTTCAGGGGAAAGACCTTTGTGGTCGCTTTCCCGGGCGAGCTGGTTACCGCGGGTGCTTTGCCTGTACTGGCGCAAGATTTATCTTTGCTTCACGCTCTGGGCATCAAGGTCGTCATCGTGCATGGTTCGCGTCCACAAGTGGCGGAACAACTGGCCTTACGGAATGTCGAGGGCCGTTTTCACAATGGCATACGCATCACCGATATCGCCGCATTAGAATGCGCCAAAGAAGCGGCGGGCGAATTACGCCTGGACATCGAAGCTGCATTCAGTCAGGGCTTGCCCAATACGCCGATGGCGCATGCCGCGATTCGTATCATCTCCGGCAATTTCGTTACAGCACGTCCGCTAGGCGTAATCGACGGTGTAGATTTGGAACTCACGGGCATCACCCGCAAAATCGCAGCAGAAACGATCCACCCCATTTTGGCTGCGGGCGGATTGATCCTGCTATCGCCGCTGGGATTCTCGCCCACAGGTGAAGCATTTAATTTGACGATGGAAGATGTGGCTGTGTCAGCAGCGATTGCCTTGCACGCTGACAAACTGATCTTCATCAGCGAGACGCCGATGATGCTTGATGCGGGGGGAAGTGAGATTCGGGAATTGTCTTCGCATCAGGCCGAAGCCGTGCTCCAGGCAAATTTTTTACCGCCTGATTCTGCGTTTTATCTGGAGCATGCGGTTAAGGCATGTAACAACGGTATTCCGCGTGCGCACATTGTTCCTTTCGCCACGGACGGTTCTGCCTTGCTCGAATTATTTACGCATGACGGCGTGGGTACCATGATCAGCCATGAAAATCTGGAAAGCCTGCGCACAGCCACCATTGAAGATGTGGGCGGTGTGATTAAATTGATTGAGCCGCTAGAAGCGGATGGCACGCTGGTCAAGCGCGGCCGTGAGCTGATTGAACGCGAGATCGACTATTTCTCCGTCATCGAACATGATGGGGTGATCTTTGGCTGCGCAGCCTTGTATCCCTTCCCTGCCGAGAAAATGGCGGAGATGGCCTGCCTGACAGTGAACCCGGAAGTGCAAACGCAAGGTGATGGCGAACGCCTGCTTAAACATATGGAAAACCGCGCTCGCGCTGCTGGCTTGACCAAACTATTTGTGTTGACTACCCGCACCTCCCACTGGTTTCTCAAACGCGGCTTCGTCGCGGCATCGGTCGATGCGCTACCGAAAGACAGGCAGCATATGTACAACTGGCAACGCAAGTCACTGGTATTGATCAAAACCCTGTAGTCCGCACTCTCTTATTCCCATCCTATAACGAAATCGACACCCTCATCTGGAGCATCACATGGCACGTATCGTACACTGCATCAAACTCAACAAAGAAGCTGAAGGACTCGACCTCCCGCCCTATCCGGGTGAATTGGGCAAGAAGCTATATGAAAATGTCTCGAAAGAAGCGTGGGCCGCATGGGTTAAACATCAAACCATGCTGGTCAACGAAAACCGGTTAAATCTGGCCGATCTGAAAGCGCGCAAATACCTGGCGGCACAAATGGAAAAACATTTTTTTGGCGAGGGGGCGGATGCAGCGGCTGGGTATGTGCCACCTTCGGCTTAGGGCAAAACACAGAGCAGAAGGCGCAACAGCTTTTCTGGCATGCGTGTTAGGCATTCCCATGACACAGATTACCGAGGCTCATCCGCCAATACAAACTGCAACACTGCATCATCAGGCCAAGGGATGTCGGTGCCAGGCATCGGGTTGAGCATGATTTCAACGGAACTCTCATCAAGCCGGTACCGACCAAGATTAAATAACTCGCTTCTATCACCATAACTGATGACCAGGGTCTTTACCGGCGGCATCGGCCGGTTGTTTATCCAGACCCTATCCTGCGCGTCGCAAAGCTCTGGGATTCTGAACGACCGGCGCTGACGGCGGGGAATGCCCGGCTCGGCAATCGCCTGATATACATGGCACTCGAGCCTCAGGTCGCCAAGACGGTAGGCGTAAGACGGCACGTGGGGACTGCGAACTTCCAGCATCCACATCACGGCACCGATGTCGTAAGTTTTCACGATCACCTCGGCATTTTTTTTAGCTGCTTCCTCATTTTGAGGAATCGTAAAGGTGCCATCTTTTGCAAGGGGCAACGCAATCTTCAAATCACCTCGCTCAAGATGCACGGTGGCCCTTTTAAACGTCATGCCCGGTTTGATCAGCGAATTTAGTCTGAACTTGAGTTCGCCTTGAGGCGCGAGTTGATGATAGCGGTCGAATTCATCAAGGCCGAACTTGAAGTGACGGTAGCTTCGAAAATTGCTTTCGGTAGCGCCCTGGCTAGCCACTTCAATCGTCTGCACGGGCGTCTCTGCCTTTACTTCTTCCGCGCTTGAAAAATACGGGAGGCCCAGCAGTGACACCAGAGCTAACAATAAACCCACTCGTTTGCACATCAATGAGCAATCCCGTTCTGGAAATCGAATAAAAAAACGCTGGGTTGTGCGCAGATATTAGTGAGCCCACCTGCCGGACAAACTCGATGAGGCTATACCAGCGAACATCAAACAACCAGCATCAAAACATCAAAGTTTTCACGCCCTCAGCCGTTCCCAACAAACACACATCCGCCCCCTGTCCGGCAAACAATCCTACCGTCACAACGCCTACGATATTATTAATCTGTTCTTCCAGAGCAACCGGATCAACGATCCGGCATCCGACAAGATCGAGGATGATATTGCCGTTATCCGTCAATAAAGGCTGGCCGTCTTTCAAGCGCAAACGCGCTTGGCCGCCCAGCGCGGCCAGCTTGCGTGCTACGACCGCTTGCGCCATCGGAATCACTTCCACGGGCAACGGGAAAGCTCCTAATGTTTCTACCAGCTTGGAACCATCAGCAATACACACAAATTGTTCGGCTACGGAGGCGACAATTTTTTCACGCGTCAGCGCTGCACCACCGCCCTTGATCATTGCGCCCTGGTGCGTAATTTCATCAGCGCCGTCGATATACACAGGCATTGATGCGATGTCATTGAGATCGAAGACATTAATACCATGACTTCTGAGCCGTTCCGCCGTAGCTTCGGACGAAGCAACCGCGCCTTTGATCCGATGCTTTATTTTACCCAGTTCATCTATGAAGAAATTGGCAGTGGAACCAGTGCCGACACCGACAATTTCACCATCAATTACGTAACTGATCGCAGCGAGAGCGACCGCTTTTTTTAGTTCGTTTTGGGTCATGGGATAAGGCAAAAAAGAGAATCCATCTATTTTAGCGGATAGGCCTGTGCAACAGCCATTTTCTCCATTAGAGTAGATACATAATTCGGTATGAAAGTCAAAATTACTTAAATATCATTGTTTTCCCCTCGCAAAAAATTGAGAGGTTTTTTTATTGTATTGATCAGAGTTGCCCGCCTAATCCAATCTGACAGATGCATGAATCATGGTCCCGCACACCGCCCAGCTGAACATTGCACATTATAATTTTAAAAGTGTCCTTTCCTGGATCACCTATATTGGAAATATCAGCATGAGCAACGTAAAAACGGTACTTATTGTGGACGACAGCCGGGTATCACGCATGATGTCGCGCCAATATATTCTCAGCAAACATCCCGACTGGATTGTGGAAGAGGCTGGCTCAGGCGAGGAAGCGCTTGAAAAAATAAAAACGGTGACGCCTTTTCTGATTTTAATGGACGTCAATATGCCCGGCATGGGTGGAATGGCCGCAGCCAACCAAATACACATGGCTTGTCCCTCATCCCACATTTCTCTCTTGACTGCCAACGTACAAAATGCGGTGCGCAACCGCGCAAATACGATGGGAATCGGTTTTGTAGAAAAACCTGTCACGGAAGCGCGTATTCATCGCATGATCACTGCATTGGAGCAGGAATAAATCATGTTCAATTTAAGCGAACTCCAACATGACGCCTTAGTTGAAATATTCAACATCGGCGTAGGCCAGGCGGCTGCAGCAATGGGCAGCATCGTCAATGAAGAAGTGACGATGTCGGTACCGTCAATCACCTTCCTTAGCCGTTCGGATGCTGCAGAAATGTTGAGCATCGACGACGCCCAGCGAATTTGCGGCGTGAGCCAACGTTATGAAGGCGCCTTCACGACTGAAGCCATTCTGATGTTCCCAGAGGATAAAAGTCTGGATATCGTGCGCATGATGGTCGGCGAAGCGATGCCGCTGAAAGAATTGACCGAAATGGAACAAGAGGCCATGAGTGAAATCGGCAACATCATTCTTAATTCCTGCGTTGGCACCCTGGCCAACATTTTCGGCAGAGAATTGAAAGGCTCATTACCGGTCTATCACGTCGGTTCCAGCGAGGATATACTAGGTGTATCTGAAGGTAACCGCGATACATTGGTACTAATGCTGCATATCGATTTCACTCTTGAAAAACAGCATATTCTCGGTTACGTCGCCTTCCTGTTAGATGTTACTGCCCTGCATGACTTGCAGGAACAAGTTGACCAATATATTGCCCGAATGATGGGTTAATCGTGTCCAAAAACAAAAACCAGGCTTCCATCCTGAACAGCGTTTTCGACGCTCTCAATATGGGTGCCATTGTGTTTGATTCTGAACAACGTGTGGTGTTATGGAATACATGGATGGAGCGGCACTCTCATTTATTGTCTTCCCAGGTATGGGGCAAAGATTTTTCTACGCTTTTCCCTACATTAATCGGCAAGCGACTTCACTCTGCCATTGAGCAGGCGCTACACAATAATTTTCCCTCGGTATTATCACAAACGCTTCATCATGCCACTTTCGCTCTCTACGCAAGCGCCAAAGAGCTTACAGATGAAATTTTTTTACAGCAGGCAATTGAGGTAATCCCCGTTGATATCAGCGGAATGCCACGTCATTGCCTGGTGCAAGTAATGGACGTCAGCCCTGCCGTGACACGTGAAAAACTTCTGCGTGAACAGGCATTAGTTCTTCGTTCGCAGACCTTTGCCGATGGCCTAACCGGCATCGCTAACCGGCGCTGTTTTGACGAAACAATGGAGAAGGAATTTCGCCGCGCTAAACGCGCCCTGTCCCCACTATCGTTGATCATGATTGATATCGACTATTTCAAACCCTACAATGATCTGTATGGCCATCAACGCGGCGATCAGTGCTTGAAATCAGTGGCTAGTGCGTTGATTAATAGCCTGCATCGTCCGAGTGACCTTGTAGCACGCTATGGCGGCGAAGAATTCGCGATCATATTGCCGGAAACAAGCGCAGAAGGAGCGATGAAAATCGGCGAAAATATACGCGCCAATATAGAGAAGCTAAGCATCGAACATAGTTACTCGACTGCCTCCAAATATGTCTCTGCCAGTGTCGGCGTAGCCACTCAAACCCCAGAACACGTCAGCGAAATATCGGCCCTGATCGGCGCTGCGGATCGCGCTTTGTACGAAGCAAAAAGATCGGGACGCAATTGTGTTGTGGCACAAGCTGTCATTTAACCTATCAGATTTTCCATTAGGACGAGTCCAATGGGAGAGGCAAACAAGACACATTTCACTCAATTTATTCACACACTTATCGAAACTGCGAGGCGGTCAACTGCCGTTTCTAGATTTAAAGCTGTCTCCGACCATCTGTATCATCGCCTTTTAGAGAGTCGAACGTAAGGCACTCGCTGCGGCGGCAATGGTCGTGATTTTGTCCCAGTCGCCCGCCACGATCGCGTCCTTTGGCGTAAGCCACGACCCCCCCACGCACGCAACATTTTTGCATGCCAAAAATTGTGCGGCTGTCGCTTGCGCAATCCCGCCAGTCGGGCAAAACAGGATGTCCGGTAAAGGCCCGTAAATAGAATTAAGCATGCCGATGCCGCCGGCGGGCACTGCCGGAAAGAGCTTTAATTGCTGAAATCCCTGTTCACGCGCAGCCATCACTTCCGACGGCGTCATCACACCCGGTAACAATGGTAAGCCGCTATGTTTGGCTGCCGCAATTAATGCCGAAGTCAGTCCGGGCGAGACGCCGAAAACTGCACCTGCATCTCGCGCGGCAGTAAATTCTTCCGGCCGGGTCAAGGTGCCGACACCGACAATCGCTCCGGGAACTTGTTCCCCAATGGCGCGTATCGCCGCCAAACCATGCGCGGTACGCAAGGTCACTTCCAGGACCCGGATACCACCCGCTACCAAAGCCCTTGCCAAAGGCACGGCATGTGCGAGGTCGTCAATGGCAATCACCGGAATCACCGCCGACGTCTGCATGATGTCGAGCAAGCTCAAATTATTTGATCGCATTCTTATTTTCCTGTGGAATTATCTTCATCGTTAAATGGCTCTGCCTCAATGACCTGCGCTAAATGAATGGCTTGCGCAGCTAATGGCGCGGGCAAAGGAAAGGTTGTTGCACCCTCCTCGGCTGCACTAATATTGGCACGGAACATCGCAAACAACTCACGCCCCATACCCACCTGATTGGCCGACAAATCGGCAGTAGCCTGCATCCGCGCAGCCCATTCTGCAGTCGGTACCAGCGCTTGCAATACCCCGGTTTCAGCGCACAAACGAATCATGTCTCCATCGCGTACCAGGCCGAGTGGACCGCCTGCCACGATTTCCGGCGAGACGTGAATGGCGGCAGGAACTTTGCCCGAAGCGCCCGACATACGCCCGTCTGTAACCAATGCAACTTTACGGCCTGCATCCTGCAAATTAGCCAGCGCGGGGGTCAGGGCATGCAGTTCGGGCATGCCGTTGGCGCGCGGCCCCTGAAAACGCAGCACCGCAATAAAATCGCGATCCAATTCACCCGCTTTGTAAGCCTGCATAAACGCTTCTTGCGAATCAAATAAAATCGCCGGGGCTTCGACAGTACGATGTTGCAGCTTGACGGCAGAAACTTTCATGACTGCCCGGCCCAGATTGCCATCGACAACAACCATGCCGCCATCGACTGCAAAGGGATGATCTGCTGTGCGCAACACATTTTCGTCGCCGCTAGTGGTTGGGGCAGGCCTCCAGAAAACTGCTTGATCGTCATTTAAGAACGGCTCACTGCAATGGGCGCGCAACCCTTTTCCAAGAATCGTTGTCACATCGTCGTGTAATAATCCTGCATCCAGCAATTCGCGTATGACGAAGCCGGTGCCACCTGCCGCGTGAAAATGATTAATGTCGGCATCGCCATTAGGATAAATGCGGGTGAGTGAAGGCACGGCTGCTGACAGCGCTTTGAAGTCGTCCCAATTGACCACAATACCTGCAGCCCTCGCAATGGCGACCAGATGCAACGTATGGTTGGTAGAACCGCCTGTGGCAAGCAAACCGACAATCGCGTTGACCATCGTTTTCTCATCGACCACACGGCCTACCGGCGTAAATTCTTTACCAAGCGCTGATATCTCCACTGCCCGGCGTGCCGCCGCCGCCGTCAAAGCTGCGCGCAACGGAGTATTGGGCGTAATGAAAGCGGCGCCGGGTAAGTGCAACCCCATCACTTCCATCAACAACTGGTTGCTGTTCGCTGTGCCATAAAAAGTACACGTACCAGCCCCGTGATACGACTGCGCCTCCGATTCGAGCAAATCTTCACGGCTGAGTTTGCCTTGCGCATATAGCTGGCGAACTTTGGCTTTTTCTTGATTCGCCAAACCCGTGGTCATCGGACCGGCAGGAATGAATACGGCGGGCAGATGACCAAAGTGAAGGGCACCGATCAACAAACCCGGCACAATCTTGTCACACACACCCAGATAGACGGCAGCATCAAACATATTGTGCGACAAGCCAACCGCAGTCGCCATAGCAATGGCATCGCGCGAAAACAGCGACAATTCCATGCCCGGCTGACCTTGCGTGACCCCGTCGCACATGGCGGGAACACCCCCTGCATATTGGGCAACACCGCCAGCAGACCGCACCGCATCCTTGATCAGTTGCGGAAAATGTTCAAACGGTTGATGGGCCGACAGCATGTCGTTGTAAGATGAAATAATGGCGACCGAAGGTTTTTTCTGTTCCTTTAACACCAATTTATCATTGGCAGGAAAAGCCGCGAATCCATGTGCCAGATTGGTACAAGACAAACCGCTACGCTGCACCCCTTTCCGGCAAGCAATCGCCAAGTGAGATAAATAAGCAGCGCGAGAGGTGCGACTACGCTCAATGATCCGGGTAGTCACGGCAGTTACGGCAGGATGGAGCGACATCATCAATTCCTTTTTAAATCATTTTTGAAATTTTACTACAGAAAAAGTGAGCCTATGCCGGACATTCCCAGAATATAGCCTAAGCCACGTAGTGAAATTACCAATACTTTCCTGTATAGTGCAATCAGCCTCCCTTTCACTCTCGTATGTCACTTTTAATTATGCCCTCACTCGCTTTGTCGGACACTGCCTCTTTTCGCGCATTGCAACACCACTCTACCCAAACAAAAGACAGGCAATTACGCCGCCTATTTTCTCAAGACCCCACCCGTTTTTCATCCTTCTCACTGGAAGCGGCGGGGCTGTTTTTGGATTACTCTAAAAATATTCTCGATCACACCACCTTGCAATTGCTCGCTGACCTGGCGCGTGAGTGCGGAATCGAAACCCAACGCGAGGCCATGTTTTGCGGAGAAAAAATCAATTCTACCGAACAGCGCGCGGTTCTTCATACCGCTTTACGCGCACCACGCAACCAGGCACTTCACATTGGGGAACAAAATGTCAGCGCCGATGTGCATGCAGTTCTCGATCACATGAACGCATTTACCAAGCGGGTACGCGACGGCGAGTGGAAAGGCTACACCGGCAAAGCCATCACCGACATCGTCAACATCGGCATAGGCGGCTCTGATTTGGGACCCAAAATGGTATGCCATGCGCTGCGCTCTTATGCCCATCCGCGCTTGACAATGCACTTCGTATCGAACGTCGATGGCCACGATATGGACGCCGTTCTATCCACGACTCCACCCGACACAACCTTATTCATCGTGGTCTCGAAAACCTTCACCACCTTAGAGACCCTGCTCAACGCGCAGTCGGCACGCGCCTGGTTCTTGCAACAGGGTACGGAGGATGATTTGGCACAGCATTTTGTGGCAGTATCGACCAACACCGAAGCAGTTAAAACGTTCGGCATTGATCCCGCTAATATGTTCCCTTTCTGGGATTGGGTGGGAGGTCGTTACTCGGTGTGGTCAGCGGTCGGGTTGGCCGCAGCCCTATCCATTGGCTTTGAACATTTTTCCGATTTTCTGGCGGGCGCACATGCGATGGACGAACATTTCCGTCATGCGTCTCTGGAATCGAATATGCCTGTTTTACTCGGCTTGATCGGTGTGTGGAATCGCAATTTTCTGGGCTGCAGCTCCCTCTCAATCGCTGCTTATCATCAGGATTTATCCAAATTCCCCGCCTACCTGCAACAACTGGAAATGGAAAGTAATGGCAAGCGAGTCATGCGCGAAGGTGCGGCCATCGATATTGAAACTTGTCCCGTCATCTGGGGCGATTGCGGTACAAATGGCCAGCATGCGTATTTTCAATTGCTGCATCAAGGCACCGATATCATCCCCATCGATTTCATCGCCGCTCTCAAACCCAGTCATCATTTACCAGGCCATCATGCGGCCTTGCTAGCTAACTGCTTTGCCCAATCGGAAGCCTTCATGCGTGGAAAAACTGCCGATGAGGTGCGTGCCGATTTACAAAAAACAGGGGTGAGCAATGATGCCATTGAAAACATGGTGCCGCATAAAACATTCCCCGGGAATCGTCCAAGCAACACCATATTAATGGACTCGCTGACACCGGCTGCGCTGGGCGCACTCATCGCTTTGTATGAACATAAAACTTTTGTGCAGGGCATCGTATGGAACGTCAACAGCTTCGACCAGTGGGGCGTGGAATTAGGAAAAGTGCTGGCACGTACTATTCAAAGCGAATTGATAGCTGAATCCCGTCCCGAAAATCATGACAGCTCCACCAATGGACTAATCGCCCGGGCGAAGGCTGCGACGGTACTCCATTTCTGATGAAGGGCGCCATCGTTTGATGGATAGCATTGGCTTTAACGTGCAGCCACTTGTATTCATTCGTATTTATTCGTAACTATTGGTAACTCTTCCCCAACAACCTTATTTGCTGCCCAATACTCATGGTCCTACATGAGGCATCAAGCTAATCAAATCATCGTTGATGTGGCCCCTATCCTATTATTAACCACCATGAAAATCCAACACAACCCCCTCCTGCCACTGCGTATTTTCTTCCTTGGTTGCACACTCGCCGCCAACTTGTCTTTCGCCAACGTTCCCGGCGGAGGTAATGGCACCGGTGCCAATGTCACCGTAAAAGACAATGGACCGAGCGTCACTCTCGACAATGGGTTGGTATCTATCACCATCGACAAAACCAATGCCACCATCCCGAGCTTCACCTATCAGGGAATGAATCTTTTCGCCGGGGGGCATGGCGGTGGAAAATTTTACTGGAGCTGGAACATGCCAGCCTTCTCAGGACCAAGAGGCAGCTACGCGCTGACGGTTGATCCCAGCACCCACAACGGCGACTATGCCGAGGTGAAAATCCATAGCCCCTGGTCTGGCCGCGCGTCTGATGCAGCGATGGATGTAGATGTGTATTACAGCCTCACGCGCGGCGCGCACGGGTATTACGCGACCGCGACTATCCACCATCCCGACACCTACCCCCGCAATCCAGGCGGGGAATGGCGATCGAATACTTACATTGGCTCTATTTTCGACTGGCTCAGTGTGGATGCCAAGCGCAATCAAATGATGGCATCTCCCGCCGATAGCGAAGGGGCAGAACGTGTCCCTGGTGCGCCCAAAGAGGTGACGCTGTTAAAGAGTGGTATCTATGCAGGGCAATTCCAATGCAAGTATGAGTACAGCGCTGACCTGGGCGACCTGGACGTGTGGGGGTGGTCAAGTTCGAGCAAACATGTGGGAATCTGGATGACCGTACCCAGCCATGAATATTACAACGGCGGCCCGATGAAAACCGAACTAACCGGGCACAATACGCAGAGCCTTCTCAATATGCTCAGTGGCGGACATTACAGCATGGGTAACGCATTTAGCATGGCAGCAGGGACCGTTTTCAAAAAAACCTATGGGCCATTTTTTGTGTACGCCAATAGTTACGCCGGATCCGCCGCCGATCCGATAGAAAAAGTAGCGAACGCTTTATGGAAAGATGCCAAAGCACAAGCAGCAGCCGAACAATCTGCGTGGCCCTACACCTGGTTCAAGAATGCAGATTATGTGCAAGAATCCGGCAGGGGGACCGTGACCGGCACCCTGACCGTGAGGGACAACGGCAATCCTGCCGCCTCTTCTGCAGGTGCCTGGATTGGATTGGCACCCAACGACAATGGAACCGATTTTCAACTGCAAGCACGGACCTATCAATTCTGGGTAAAAACTGACCAGGACGGTCATTTCACCCTTCCGCATGTATTACCCGGAACTTACAATCTCTGGGCTTTTGGAGCGCGCAATATAGGCACGTTTAAACAAGCCAATGTAGAAGTAACGGCCGCCAAGATGCGTGATCTGGGAACTATCGTTTGGCAACCTGCGCGGGTCGCTCCTACGGTGTGGGAGATCGGCATTCCCGATCGCGATTCCAAAGAATTTTATAACGGCGCGCACAATTATTCCTTGTGGGCGACCTCGTATTCGAACAGAGAATTTACCGAGGGCCTCACCTACACAATAGGTCAGAGCGATTGGACAAAAGACTGGAACTACACCCACATTAATTCGGTACCCTGGACCATCAACTTCAACCTTGCCCAAGCACCTGCAGCCAACTCCCCCGCGTCTCTGTATATTGGACTGGCTTCTTCTGAGACTACGCTCAATGTCAAACTCAATGACACACCAATTGGCACCTACCGCTCACCTACACCCGCACATGCAGTGATCAGGCTAGGAAGTCATGGACCGTTTTCCGAGACACGCATGGCAATCCCAGCGGAGTTACTCAAGAAAGGAGCCAATACGATCGTCATCAATCAAACGGCGGGAACAACGGAATATGACTACATCAGACTGGAAGCGACAGGCACTGAAATTGCCGCGCCTTCTTCCGGGCCGCACTAAAAAAAATAATCTTGCCTGGCGGTGGAAACTACATTTCAAGGGAAGAATGTGACGTTCCATCCAGACCTTGCCAAGCCTCTCGACATTGTGCATGTCGATTGATTTGAGTTTCCCCCAGTGTGGGGGGAATTTAGAGAAACCGCCCGAATCTTTGGGGTAAGTGAATCTACCCCGCGATTTACCCCAAATAAAACGTACCCTATGTTGGGATTCCACACAACCCAATGAAGACAATTCCCATTAAAAATAAATGCCTTAGCAATTATTTCGGATATCGTGAGACTGCCTGAAACCCTACTCCAGATTCTGTACCTGCTCACGCATCTGTTCAATCAGTAGTTTCAATTCCATGGAGGCATCCGCCAAATCTTTAATGGCGGCTTTGGCGCCGAGGGTATTGGCTTCGCGATTGAGTTCTTGCATCATAAAATCGAGACGTTTTCCGACTTGCCCCCCCTTTTTGAGAATCTGGCGCGTCTCATTCAGATGGGCTGCCATCCGTGACAACTCTTCGGACACGTCAATGCGGATACCATACAGCGTGACTTCCTGTCGGATGCGCTCCAGTGACTCTTCTCGCGTCAATAACTTGGGGGCAGATACTCCGCTGTTTTGCTCTGCCAGGCCCAGCGCTTCTTGCAATCGCTCAATTGCTTTTTGTTGAAATTGTGCGACAACCTCGGGAATCAGCGGTGCTATTTTTAATACAATGGCATCCATGGCATCAATGCGAGACAGGAGCATTGATGCCAATGCAGAGCCCTCTCGTGTGCGGCTTTCTACAAAAGCGTTTAGCGTGGTTGACATGACTGCGGCGACATCTGCTTGTAGAGTATCTTGAGCAATGCTGGCTTCCTCGATCACACCGGGCCAACGCAATAGTTCACTCACTGTCATGGGAGGGGCGCTTGAAAAACGCTGCAGAATTTCGTTTTGCATGAGGGATAAATCAGCTAGCAATACCGTATTTAGGGCTTGCGTGCCGCCGTTCGCTACCTTGCGCCCGAAGCTCAAACGGCATTCGACCTTGCCGCGGGTTACTCGGCTCATCAAGGCTTCACGCAAACCTGATTCGAGCGCACGCAAGTCATCGTTGATGCGAAATTGCAGATCTAAAAAGCGGGAGTTGACACTTTTTATTTCGATCGTAAGCGTGCCCCCGCTGGTCTCGTGGGTGGTGACCGCGTATCCTGTCATACTACAAATGCTCATGGGTGCCCTCTGTTTTTTCTTTACAAAACGTCGATTTATCAACACAATCCGAATTACTCTTGTTTCCTCATGCGCGTCCTTTCCAGGATGGTCAAGATGAGAATCGGGGGCGATGAAAGAGATGATATCGAACCGGATAACGATGCAGGATGGTAGAACAATATGGCTTCACAAAACAACGCACCTTTGCCTGATGGACTCGAAATCTCTGGATATCGCATTGTAAAGAAAATTGCGTCTGGCGGGTTTAGTATTGTCTATCTGGCCTACGATGAAGACGGTAATGCCGTTGCCATTAAAGAATATCTGCCCAGTTCTTTGGCTTTGCGGCAACCTGGCGAATTAGTGCCGCAAATTTCTCCACAGAATTTACCGATTTTTCGTATTGGTTTGAAGTGTTTCTTCGAAGAGGGCCGTGCTTTAGCCCGGATCTCCCATCCGAATGTGGTGAGTGTCATCAATTTTTTTCGCGCCAATGAAACGGTGTATATGGTGATGGCGTATGAATCTGGAAGATCGTTGCAGGATCATATTTTGCGCCGCCGCGACAAACGGGAAAAGCCGTTGGTCTCTGAGCGTTTTATCCGCAAAATGTTTAGCCAGGTGATCAATGGCTTGCGCCAGGTTCATACCAATAAACTGCTCCATCTTGATTTGAAACCGGCGAATATTTACCTGCGTGTAGATGGCACGCCAATTTTGCTCGATTTCGGTGCTGCGCGACAAACTCTCAAGGCTGATTTGCCAAAACTGTATCCTATGTACACGCCAGGTTTTGCGCCACCCGAGTTATACGTGAAAAATGCAACCTTGGGCCCATGGTCTGATATTTATAGTATTGGTTCATCGATATTTGCGTGCATGGTAGGTGCTCCACCGCAGCCTGCCGATCAGCGCAAGACAAGCGATAAAATGGAATCGCATTTGGCCAAGCTCGATGGCACGTACTCCCCTGAATTAATTCAAGTCGTGCGTTGGTGTCTGGCGATTAACCCGTTGGACCGGCCTCAGAGTTTGTTTGCCCTGCAAAAATCATTGATGGAACCTATTGCCGTCCAAGAAGAAGTTTCCATGTTGCAAAAACTGCTGAGAAAATTTCGCCATGCCGTCATGGGCTTTGGCTACGGAGGCAGGACGAATTCCACGACAACGATACAAGAAGACACCCAATAATCTCACACAGGCCTTTCGATTAAAATCGCATGCAATTTTCCGTTTATCAAGAGAGTCACATTGGTGGCCGCAAGGTCAATCAGGATCGCATGGGTTACAGCTTTACCCGCGATGCCTTGCTGCTGCTGCTGGCAGACGGGATGGGCGGTCATATCCGAGGTGAAATGGCGGCAGCGATTGCGATGCAGACGATTAGCAGCTTATTTCAAAAAAATGCCAATCCGTATGTAAAAAAACCCGAAGTTTTTTTGGAAGAAAGTTTCTTTGCAGCGCATCGTGAAATTCATCGCTATCGCGCGATTCATAATTTGCCCGAAACGCCGCGTACCACGATCATCGCCTGCCTCATACAGCACAACAATGCCGTCTGGGCGCATTGCGGCGATTCGCGTTTATATTGGATGCGACAAGGACAAATTTTATCGCGCACGCGTGATCATTCCACTCTGGAGACTTTGATCGCACAAGGAAAAGTTGATCCCTCCGAACGTGACACTCATCCAGACCGGAACAAGTTATTTAATTGCCTGGGCGCGCCTAATTTACCGATTGTCGAGATATCGCGACGTGCCAGTTTACAGGCAGGCGATGTCATGCTGCTATGTTCAGACGGCCTGTGGTCGATGATGCCCGATCATGTGTTGGCGCAGCGTTTGCAAGATCATACGATCGTGCGCGCAGTGCCGGAATTGCTAAAAAATGCGGTGGAGATCGGTGGCAGAACTAGTGATAACGTGACCGCGCTGGCCATGATGTGGCAGGGCAATAATATCCTTGAAGACGCTGCCACTATTTCTACCAACACGTTACCCGTTGGGTCGGTTACGACGACCATCCAGGCACCGCCCGAAAGTGATGCGGTGACGCCGGGCGACATCTTCAACGACGATGAGATCGAAAAAGCGATCGAAGAAATTCGCGGCGCTATTCAAAAATCTTCCAGCATTACCTCTAGGAATTAATTTATATGACTGTCGAGAATCGCCCCAGCGGGCGGGCATTGGATGCGCTGCGTCTGGTTACCATAACCCGTCATTTTACTAAGCACGCAGAAGGTTCCGTATTGATCGAATGTGGCGATACGCACGTCATTTGTACCGCCAGCATTGAAGAAAAGGTGCCGGGATTTTTGAAGGGAAAAGGTCAGGGATGGCTGACTGCCGAATACGGCATGCTACCGCGTTCGACGCATTCCCGCATGGATCGCGAGGCGGCCAAAGGAAAACAATCGGGCCGCACCCAGGAAATTCAACGTTTGATTGGCCGTTCATTACGCGCCGCGTTTGATTTGGGCGCATTTGGCGAGCGTACTTTGCATCTGGATTGCGATGTGATTCAGGCGGATGGCGGTACCCGCACGGCAGCGATTACGGGTGCAATGGTCGCCGCTTATGATGCTTTTTCGAAGTTGCTTGAGCGTGGACTCATCAAGGAAGTTCCGGTTAAACATTTTGTTGCGGCGATCTCGGTGGGCGTGTATCGCGGCGTACCGGTACTTGATCTCGATTATCTGGAAGACTCTGGCTGTGATACGGATATGAATGTGGTGATGACCGATGCCGGCCATTTTATCGAGGTACAGGGCACCGCTGAGGGCGCTGCTTTTGATCGGGTGACGATGAACAGGTTGCTCGACTTGGCGCATGAAGGTATCGACGATCTCATCGTCTTGCAAAAAAATGCGCTTGGTTTGTCTCCCTAATTGGGCCACATAATTATCCCAATAGAATAGAGGTAAATTTTTACGGGATACTTGATCAACCGGATTTTTTCAATTGTTTTCTTTGCCTATGACACGAAAAATAATTCTCGCTTCTAATAACCTCGGCAAACTGAAAGAGTTTAGCCAATTGCTCAAACCTCTCGGCTTTGAGTTACATCCGCAAAATGAATACAAGGTACTTGAGGCCGAAGAACCACACGCCACTTTTATCGAAAATGCGTTGGCAAAAGCGCGTCACGCGGCTTTGCTCACGGGTCTGCCTGCGCTGGCAGATGATTCTGGCATATGTGCCCATGCGCTGGGTGGTGCGCCCGGAGTGCTCTCGGCACGCTATGCGGGGGAGTTGCGTTCGGATGAAAAAAATAATCAAAAACTCGCTGCAGATTTGGAGGGGCAGCTGAACAAATCGGTTTATTACTATTGTGTCTTGGTGTTGGTGCGCCATGCGAATGACCCACAGCCACTGATTGCCGAAGGACGCTGGGACGGCGAATGGATTGCTATGCCACGCGGAGAAGGAGGCTTTGGCTACGATCCCCATTTTTGGTTGCCGACATTGAATAAAACGGCGGCAGAATTGTCTCCCGAAGAAAAAAATTACTTGTCTCATCGTGGTCAAGCCATGAGAGTACTGCTCGAAAAATTGCAATGATCCCGATCAAGCCGGCGGGCGCCAAGTCGTTTGATGCGCGTGCTGCAGCATCTCAAACAGCCAGCGTCTATGACCACTATCTTCGGCCGGGCGTTTTGCGCTTGACGGCTTTACCTCCCTTGTCCTTGTACATTCATTTTCCGTGGTGCGTAAAAAAATGTCCTTATTGCGATTTCAATTCGCACGAGGCCATTGGCGGCTTTCCCGAACAAGAATACCTCGATGCATTACGCGGTGATCTGGAAGCTGCGCTGCCTTTGATCTGGGGCCGCAAGATTTACACTATCTTTATCGGCGGGGGGACACCCAGCCTGTTATCTGCAGCGGGACTGGATCGACTGTTATCCGATGTGCGCACTTTGTTACCTCTGGATGGTGCGGCCGAAGTCACGATGGAAGCAAATCCAGGCACCTTCGAGGCTGAGAAATTCAAGTCCTACCGTGCCAGTGGCATCAATCGTTTGTCGATCGGCATCCAAAGTTTTGATGCGCGTCATTTGAAAGCATTGGGCCGGATTCACGACGATCAAGAAGCGCGTCGTGCCGTTGAAATTGCACAGAATAATTTCGACAATGTTAATCTCGATTTGATGTACGCACTACCGTCGCAGACGCTTGAGGAAGCACGGCGGGATATCGACATTGCCCTTGCTTTTTCTCCCCCGCATTTATCTTTGTATCACTTGACGGTGGAACCGAATACGTATTTCGCCAAATATCCTCCCGTAGTCCCGGATGATGATGCCAGTGCTGAAATGCAGGACATGATTTCTGAACGGACGCATGCTGCCGGCTATGGTCAATATGAAGTCTCCGCTTATGCGCAGGCCGGGCGGCAGGCGCGGCACAATCTCAATTACTGGAATTTTGGCGATTATCTGGGTATAGGGGCCGGAGCGCATTCAAAAATCTCCTTCCCGCACCGCATCGTACGACAAATGCGTTATAAGCAGCCGAAGGCTTACCTGGAATATGCGCGCAGTGGCAACGTCATACAGGAAGAAAATGAAATTGGGCGTGACGATCTGGGCTTTGAATTCATGCTTAATGCACTTCGGCTTGATCAGGGTTTTGACGTCAATTTGTTTGCGGAACGTACAGGACTCGCACTAAATAGCATCACAAAAACACTCGATCGGGCTGAGGCAAAAAATTTACTTTATCGAGATCATAAAATCATTAAACCAACCGCATTGGGAAAGCGATTTCTGAATGATTTACAGCAAATGTTTTTATCCGGCTGACTTTTCCCTACATTACAGGCGCACCCGCTTGTTTTTTATTTCGCAAGAAATTTCTTTCCGTTTAAAAACGTCGCAGTCTGAGGCGAGTTAGGTATAATGTCGGCGACTAGGAAGGTTGGCCGAGCGGTTGAAGGCACCGGTCTTGAAAACCGGCGAGGTGTTAAAGCCTCCGTGAGTTCGAATCTCACACCTTCCGCCAAGTATTTAACCCAGATTCCCGCTTGCGGGAATTTTCATTTATACGGGCGGCATTGTCATTGGCTTGCCTATCCTTCCCAGCGTGAAGCTGGCGATGATCGAGTGGCGCGACGGGTAGATAAAATCGGAGAACGATGGGCTGATGGCTCGACATCCCGATTACCGTCGCCCTTACAGATATCCCTCGTTTTTGTTTGTCTTTTCAAATTGACTAGCTACCGCTATGTAGAAATTTTCCGTTGTCAGGAACCAGAAAAGACATTCACTGCATCGGTTGCTAATGGCGCATCCAGGCGTGTTTCCAGCCAAAATCGACGTAACAGATTTTGTGCTGCGCGCATTCTATATTGACTCGACGCACGCATGTCAGAGAGTGGCGCATAGTCTTGCGCCAACATCGCCCTTGCAGTATTGAGCGTACCTTCATTCCATATTTTTCCCACTAGCGCTGCTTCGGCATGGGCGGCACGTTTCGGTATTGCAGCCAGACCGCCAAAAGCAATGCGGGCATCGCTCACAATATCGCCATCGAGAATGAGAGAAAAAGCTGCGCATACGGCAGAGATATCCTGATCAAAACGTTTGGCAAGTTTATAAGTTCTGAAGCATAGGTGGGGGTTGGGAAAAGGAACGCGCACTGCTTCTACGAATTCGTCCTCACGCAAATCTTTTTTCTGATAGCTGAGATAAAAATTTTCCAGCGGCAGAACCCGTTGACCACTATTCCCGCGTAACACAATTTCTGCGCCTAGCACAATGAGGAACGGCATCGAATCACCGATTGGGGAACCATTGGCGAGGTTGCCGCCAAGGGTGCCGACGTTGCGAATCGGGTGGGAGGCGAAGCGCTGCCATAGCTCGGCTAGCGCCTCAGGATAATGACGGCACAAGGCAGTGAAAGCATGATTGAGGGAAACGACAGCACCGATTTCTAAGATGCCGTTTTGTTCCTTTATTTCCTTGAGTTCATTCACGTGACCCAGATAGATGATGTCGCCTAGATCGCGAAATTGTTTGGTTACCCACAGACCGACATCGGTTGATCCGGCAAGAATGCTCGCCGCAGGGTGGGCCGTGCGCAGTGCAAGAAGTTCCGCGATAGTGCGTGGTGCATAAAAATGTTGTGGCTGCGAGCCTTGTTTTCCCTGCCAGCTGTACGTCCACATGGCATCGGACTGCAATCCTGACAATTGCCATTTCAAGTGCGCATGATCAAAGGCAACAGGAGGCAATGTCATCATGTATTGTGCCGCTTCGATGATGGGCCGATAACCAGTACAGCGGCATAAATTTCCCGAGAGGGCATCGTTGATCTCGCGACGCTCGGGCGGTGTTGATTTGCCTGCATGCTGAAGATAAAAACTCCATAAAGACATGACAAATCCCGGCGTGCAAAAACCGCATTGCGAGCCGTGGCACGCTACCATTGCTTGCTGTACAGGATGCAGGGTACCGTCGGACTGCTTCAAATTTTCGACGGTGTAGAGCGCTTTGCCATTAAGCGCAGGCAGTAACTGAATGCAGGAATTAATCGCTTTCAGTTCAATATGATCGCCTTGCAATTCACCCACCACCACCATGCAAGCGCCGCAATCCCCCTCAGCGCAGCCTTCCTTGGTGCCGCTGCAGTGCAAGCTTTCGCGGATATGCTCAAGGATGGTTCTGGTGGGTGGCGCATCGTTGACGCTGTGGATGGCACCCCGATGATAGAAGCGTATTGGATCTGACATGGCAATCTTGAATTGAGTTTATTGTTGGTGTTCGCAATAGGGATGTGTCGTATGCCAATGTTGGGCAATGTCAATCCGGCGCGTGATCCACACTTTGTCATGCGTTTGGACATAATCGAGAAAACGGGCCAATGCTGCCGCACGTCCTGGTCGCCCGATCAAGCGGCAATGCAGGCCTATTGACAGCATCTTGGGTTGGTTTAATCCGTCTGGATCGCCTTCTTTATATAAAAAGTCAAAAGCATCTTTCAAATAGTCGAAAAACTGTGTTCCTGAATTGAATCCCTGCATGGTCGCGAAGCGCATGTCATTGGTGTCTAATGCGTAAGGTACGATCAAATGCGGTTTCACGATTGATTCGCCTTCTGGCCCGGTAAAGGCCACCTGCTGCCAGAAGGGTAAGTCGTCTCCGTAGTGATCGGCGTCGTACAAGAAGCCGCCATGTTCGACCACCAGTTTCCGGGTGTTGGGGGAATCGCGTCCCGTGTACCAGCCTTGTGGATTGAACCCAGTCAAGTCTCGGAAGATGGCGGTTGCTTCTGCCATGTGCGCACGTTCATTTGCTTCATCCATTGCTTGATAAGAGATCCAGCGCAAGCCGTGGCAGGCGATTTCATGGCCGAGTTGCAAGAATGCGGCGACTGCCTCCGGGTTGCGCTGCAAAGCCATGACGACGGCAAATATGGTCAGGGGTAACTGCCTTTCTGCGAATAGCCTGAGCACGCGCCACAATCCGGCACGTGAGCCGTATTCGTACAGTGATTCCATACTCATATGACGCATGGCGAAAGGGGCGGCGCCGATTATTTCGGATAAAAAAACTTCGGAAGTACGATCGCCATGCAATAGGCAATTCTCTGCGCCTTCTTCATAATTGAGCACGAATTGCAACGCAATTCTGGCACCGTTCGGCCATTGGGGATGAAGCGGGACACGGCCATAACCGATCATGTCGCGTGGGTAGTTTTTCTCTATTGTCATGCATCCACCGGATGAAATAAATTCCCTGTTGGTCAACTGAGCAGAAAAAAGCATATCTTCATATATGTGCTAGTTCGCATAGTATATGGATTGGCTTAATAAAACTGAGCTATGGCGATTTTTTGTGTGGCGCGTGTGCATGTCAACATGGTACAGATGCCTATCCTGCGCCATCGACAAATTAGGTAATCGAACCCTTGGATGAAAGACAGAATGGGAAAACTAAGTACGCATGTGCTCGATACCACCCAGGGCAGGCCGGGTTCTGGCTTAAAAATCGCGTTATACACGATTCATCCCGGTGGCCGGGTGTTGTTAAAAACGGATATCACTAATCAGGAAGGACGTTGCAACGCGCCATTGCTGGAAGGTGAGGCGATGCAGGTTGGGCAATACGAATTGGTATTCTCCGCGGGAGATTATTTTCAACAACAAGGGGTTGCCATGCCCACGCCACGCTTTATCGACAACATCACCATCGCGTTCGGCATTGCCGATTCGACCCAGAATTATCATGTTCCGCTAGTAGTATCGCCTTGGTCTTTTTCCACTTATCGGGGATGTTAGAAGTAATTGTTAGGATGAATTAATAAGTATGGTGGTTCCTTACAATGGAAGAAGTCACGAGGGAGAAATGCGATGAAAAAAAAGACGCCATATTCTTCCTATATTTTGCTCGATGATGTGATCAAAGAAAAAATATTGTCGGTGACATTGTTTGGGAATAGTAAAGCGCAATCGATTGCCTTTTTTCGAGTATGCGTAGGACTTTACTATTTGTCGAAAATTATGGTTGAGGAAAAATTAGATTTCAAGAAAATTGATCGCGAATTTAATGTGTTCATTTACCGAACGATAGGGAAGGGGCACAGTATTACAAGTATTTTGCAGTACATGAGTAGCGAAAAAGTATTGTTGGTACTTAACTCTGAACTTTTTATCTCTACTTTTTTTATTTATTTTTCGGATATACCGATTAAAAACATTCCCCTACTGTTGTCCATTAATCTGTCGGTTTCTAAAAACATCTCAGGTATTTCCGTACAAGGCCCCGTGTTGGACTGGATCTTGCGCCAACAGGAAGTGGATAAATAGCTTTATTGTTATAAAAAATGGCCTGATGAGTCAGGCCATTTTTTATTTTCATAAGGAATTTTTAATCAATCGATCAAGACTTAGGTAGAAGTTACTTTACAGGTGACGTTAATATCAGACAAATCGAGTAGGTCGAGCGTTCCCGTCGCGTTGTTTTTATCAAAGGTGCAGGTCTTTCCAGTTGGGTTAGCGATCGTAATAGAATAAGTGGCGCCATCCGGCACCGAAGCGAAGGAGAATGCAAAATTTGAAAAAACCCCCGCGCTGTCGACCACCTTTGTGATAGTCCCGGTAGAAGATGGCGCTGAAATACCCCCAAAAGTCTTGGCCATCGTCATGGTAGGTGTCGCGTCAGACTCCCCCAAGCCACTGATGCTTCCACCTACGGAGCGAAGGGCCGCTGTACAAGTGACATTTACCGCCGTCGTTACATTCGTCCCTGCCGTACCGGATATATTGGTTACTGAACAGAGCAGATGATCGGGTTGAATTACAATTTGAATTAATTGCTGCGTAGTCGTCGACTGAAGCGCAGCAAACTGGACGGCTACTTGATAACTTTCTCCATACCGGAGTCGATGCGGGAACGTATACGACTTCGCATTCGCAGGAATCTCGACAATGTCCCTGTTTTCCACATTGATCAGCTTTAAGCCTGGCTGATTTAACCCCACCACAGACCCGCCTAAATCATATTCACTGGTGCCCCCGCAGGCAACCAGGCCAACCGTACCAGCAAATGCAATCAAAGAACCCGCAATCCAAATTACTTTTTTCATAAATTCCCAACCAATCCAAACAAGCCCACACCATTGCATGAGCGACTATGTTTATCCGCGCTGTATATTGCGCGGATATCTCTGTATTCGCAACAATTATTTCTTTCTCATCGGTGGCAAGTCAGTACAAACTCCTTCAAATACTTCGGCCGCCATTCCAATCGATTCTCCCAGAGTGGGATGGGGGTGGATGGTCTTACCGATATCAATGGCGTCTGCCCCCATTTCGATAGCGAGGGCGATTTCACCGATCATATCACCCGCATGCGTACCAACAATACCACCGCCGACGATGCGGTGTGTCTGTGCATCAAACAAAAGTTTGGTGAAACCTTCTTCACGACCGTTGGCGACAGCTCGCCCACTGGCAGCCCACGGGAAAAGTCCTTTTTCCAATTTGATGCCTTTGGTTTTGGCTTCGTCTTCGGTCACACCCACCCATGCCACTTCTGGATCGGTATACGCCACCGATGGAATTACGGCAGCGTCAAAATGGATTTTATGGCCTGCCGCAGCTTCTGCCGCGACGTGGGCTTCATGCACGGCCTTGTGCGCCAGCATAGGCTGACCAACCAAGTCGCCGATGGCGAAAATGTGCGGAACGTTGGTACGCATTTGCGAATCGACGTTAATGAAACCCCGGTCACTCACTATAACCCCCGCCTTGTCAGCAGCAATTTTCTTGCCATTGGGGCTGCGACCCACTGCGACCAACACCAGATCGTAAAGCTGCGGTGGGGGTGCAGTGATAGAAGAATCAACCGATTCAAAGGTGACCTTGATGCCTTCCTTTAATGCTTCTACTGCCACCGTTTTGGTCTTCGTCATGATTTTGTCGAAGCGTTTTTCATTGAACTTCTGCCAGATTTTGACCATGTCGCGGTCGGCACCTTGCATCAAACCGTCGAGCATTTCCACCACATCGATGCGGGCACCGAGCGTTGAATACACTGTGGCCATTTCCAGGCCGATAATGCCACCGCCGATCACGAGCATACGTTGCGGGATATTACGCAATTCCAGTGCGCCGGTGGAGTCGACGATGCGTGGGTCTTCTTTTGCTGCACCTTGTATGAAGGGCAAATTGACCACGGATGATCCGGCGGCAATGATGGCTTGTTTGAACTGAACGATTTTCTTGCCGCCATCGGCTGCCGTGACTTCCATATGGTAAGGACTGACGAACTGACCGACACCCTGCACCACATTGACTTTACGTGCCTTGGCCATGCCAGCCAAACCGGCGGTCATTTTGTTAATCACTTTATCTTTCCAGCCGCGTAATTGTTCGATATCGATTTGGGGCTTTCCGAAACTAATGCCGTGTGCTGCCAATGCTTGTGTCTCATCCATTACCGCAGTCACATGCAACAACGCTTTCGAGGGAATACAACCCACATTGAGGCACACCCCGCCGAGAGCTGCGTAACGTTCAACCATCACCGTTGCCATTCCCAAATCGGCAGAACGGAACGCGGCGGAGTATCCACCCGGCCCTGCTCCCAAAACCAGCATCTCGCATTCGATATCGACCTTGCCGGAAAAGTGGCTAGCAGCGGGGGCAGGAGCAGCTGACCCCACTGAGGCAATCGAGGCAACTGCGGTAACCGGCACGATTGGCGCAGATGTGATGGTCGCTACCGCAGGTAAAGCAGCCGCGCCCGACGTTTCCAGTACCAACAGCATCGAACCTTCGGCGATCTTGTCGCCAAGCTTGACTTTCAATTCCCGGATCACCCCTGCGTGGCTGGCTGGAATTTCCATGCTGGCTTTATCGGATTCCACAGTAACCAGTGATTGATCAACCTTGATCGTATCGCCAACTTTCACCATTAACTCAATCACTTCGACTTCTTTAAAATCGCCGATATCGGGTACTTTAACGTCGATTAAACTCATAGCGTTCGCTCCGTACTGATCCTCGTTCTAAAGAGGAGGAAATAAAAGAAAGCCGCCCTTGCTTGAAGGGGCGGAATAAATAAAAATGGGTAAAACTAATACGCAGAACTGAGAACTCACGCGCCTTACTGACCAATTTTGTGAAAACTCTAAAGTGAAAATTCGTAGCACTAACGTGTAAAACTGCACCCATCACTTCATTGCAAAGCTGACGATGCGAAATGGTCCTGCAGTACTTTTATCAAATTCCGCACCCGCCTGGACACCGATTTCCGCCACTTCCTTGGCGGTAGCTACACGGTCATAAATGGCATACATCGCGCCAAGCGCAAAATGACGACCACTGCCGATGCTCCAAAAACGGTCAAAGCAAAATACTTCTCGATACGAATACACACCGAAAATTCCGTAGGGATTAGCAACAAGGGTCGTTAGCTGGGATGACTCATACGGATCATCTTCCTCTTCTTTGGTGTTGAGAAAATACTTCTCCTTCAATATTTCATGCACCCGAGAAAATGTTTCAAACACCTCATCGCGGTTATTTAGCTTGCACTCTTCGCCCATTCCGGTCAGCAGTTTTCTCATCACGGGAAAATGGGCCGCAGTACCGGCGAAGGCTAGATAGGATTCCCCCAGTTGAAATATTTTGTTGTTTTCTTCGTAGGCATGCGACAAGCGGGTATCGCCGAAAGTAACCAACGAGTCGGACGCAATCGCAATTTCGTTATTTTTTTTAACGACAAGGCAGGTAGTCATCATCGATCTCCGTGCATGGAAAATGATGGCAACATTTTGCCTGACAAGGGAGACTGCCTCAGCACAATACTGGCCTGCGTCATAACAAAGTTTTGCGCAGATCTGCCAGTACTTCACCCAGATAGACGCTAAACCGCGCACCCATTGCACCATCAATGACGCGATGGTCATAGGACAGCGACATCGGCATCATGAGACGCGGTTGAAATTGCTTGCCATCCCACACTGGTTTTATCGCCGATTTGGACAAGCCCAGAATTGCTACTTCAGGTGCGTTAATGATCGGCGTGAATGCCGTGCCGCCAATACCGCCCAAAGAAGAAATGGTGAAGCTGGCACCTTGCATATCGGCCGGTTTAAGTTTGCCGTCGCGCGCTTGCGCCGATAGTTCGCCCATCTCTTGTGCAATCTGCGCGATTCCCTTTTTGTCGGCATCCTTAATGACAGGTACCACCAAACCATTGGGCGTATCTGCTGCAAAACCGATGTTGTAATACTGTTTCAGAATCAAATTCTCACCCTTGCCATCGATTGATGCGTTAAAGGCGGGGAATTTTTTTAGTGCAGCAACGCTGGCTTTAATGACGAAGGCTAACATGGTCAGTTTAACGCCCGACTTTGTCATAGCCGCATTAGAATTCTTGCGCAATTCTTCCAGATCGGTGACATCGGCTTCGTCAAATTGCGTTACGTGTGGGATCATCACCCAGTTACGGTGCAGATTCGGTCCGCTGATTTTTTTGATGCGCGAAAGTGGCAATAATTCTGTTGTCCCGAATTTGCTGAAGTCAAGCGATGGCCACGGCAACAAATCCAGACCGACGCCGCTACCCTTGCTGATGGGCGTCACTGAAGTTAAACCGATCGCACCCGACATCACGCCCTTGACGAAATTTTGCACGTCTTCTTGGGTAATCCGTCCTTTTGGACCAGAGCCTTTAACCTGCGGCAGATCTACGCCGAGTTCACGCGCAAATTTGCGGATGGAAGGCGAGGCGTGGGCCTTTGTCCCATTCGGCTCTTGTACGGCAGGAACTGGTGTCGGCGCCAAGGTGAGTACGGGGGCAGCTGTCGGCTTTATTTCCAGCGCCGCAGTTACCGGTACGGAAGATGGGGGGGGCGCAACAGGTGTAGGGGAAGGTGTCGCAGCGGCACCTTCCGTTTCCAAAATTAACAGCAACGAACCCTCGGCGATTTTGTCGCCTAATTTGATCTTCAGCTCTTTGACTACGCCGGCCTGACTCGAGGGGATTTCCATGCTGGCTTTGTCCGACTCGACCGTCACAAGCGATTGGTCGAGCTTCACCGTATCCCCTGCCTTGACCATTAATTCAATCACTTCCACTTCCTTGAAATCGCCGATATCCGGGACTTTGACTTCAACAATACTCATCGTGTTTGCTCCATTTGCATTTTTATCCACGATCCCATAAAGATCGCGGAAAGAATATTTATAAGTAAGACGATTCACATCCAACAGGGAGTATGCAGGAATCGCGCCAGGCGGAAACTGCATCCTCCCCGTTCAAGGAAGGCTAAAGAAATTACTGCGCTATTACTGAGTGACCGGATTAGGCTTGTCAGGATTAATCCCATACTTCGCAATCGCCTGGGACACGACCGAGGTCGAAATCGCGCCTTCATCAGCTAATGCTTTCAACGCGGCAACCGTTACATAATGACGATTAACCTCAAAAAATTCACGCAACTTGACACGCGTATCGGAACGTCCGAAACCATCTGTGCCGAGTACCTTATAGCTGCGGTTTTTCGGCATGAAGGCGCGGATCTGTTCAGCAAAAGCACGCATGTAATCGGTCGAAGCGATGATCGGGCCTTGGGTGTTTTGCAGGCATTGGGTGACGTAAGGCAAACGCGGTGCATCGGCAGGATGCACCATATTCCAACGGTCTGCATCCTGACCTTCACGCGCTACCAAGGTCAGCGATGGCGCCGACCAGATATCGGCGGCGATGCCCCAGTCGTTCATCAGCAATTCTGCTGCTGCAATCGACTCGCGCAGGATCGTGCCGGAACCGATCAGTTGCACGCGATGTTTGGCTTTTTTGTCGCCTTCCTGCAGCAGATACATCCCCTTTAGAATGCCCTCTTCCTGGCCCGGCTTCAGACCCGGATGCGGATAGTTTTCATTCATGATGGTGATGTAGTAGAACACGTCTTCCTGATTCTCGATCATGCGCTTCAGACCATCGTGAATGATGACAGCCACTTCATGCGAGAAAGTCGGATCGTAAGGCATGCAGTTAGGAATTGTTGCAGCCATGATATGGCTATGACCATCTTCGTGCTGCAAACCTTCCCCATTCAATGTGGTGCGACCCGCAGTCCCCGCCATTAGGAAACCGCGTGCGCGCATATCGCCGGCGGCCCAGGCCAGATCGCCGACACGCTGGAGGCCGAACATCGAATAGAAGGTGTAAAACGGTACCATGATGCGGTTGTTGCTAGAGTACGAAGTCGCTGCCGCAATCCACGAACTCATCGCGCCGGCTTCGTTAATGCCTTCCTGCAAAATCTGACCGGCTTTATCTTCGCGGTAGTAACTGACCTGATCTTTATCGACCGGCTCATACAACTGGCCTTGCTGATTGAAAATACCGATCTGACGGAACAGGCCTTCCATACCGAAAGTACGCGATTCATCGACCAGAATCGGTACCAGACGCGGGCCGAGGTTGGCATCGCGCAGCAGGGTGGTGATCATGCGTACATATGCTTGCGTGGTTGAAATTTCACGTCCCGGTGCGGTTGCATCCAACACATTTTGGAACGCGGACAAAGGCGGTA
Organism: Oxalobacteraceae bacterium; assembly: GCA_025352145.1. Lineage (GTDB taxonomy): Bacteria > Pseudomonadota > Gammaproteobacteria > Burkholderiales > Burkholderiaceae_D > JANXTY01. The sequence goes on along the minus strand of JANXTY010000020.1, from coordinate 21,086 downwards.
CCGGCATTTTTTCGTCGGCTTGCATGCGACGTTGTGGTAAATAGCCGCCTAGCGCTTTACGGCGTTCGTGCAGGTACACCATTTCCGGCGCATCGTCGGCTGGTTTGAAGAAGGGAATGCCCGGCAAATCTTCGTCAGAAATCGGGATCGCAAAACGGTCGCGCATTTCGCGCACGGCTTCGTCGTCCAGTTTTTTGGTCTGATGCGCAGTATTACGCGCCTCGCCCGATTTGCCCATGCCAAAACCTTTGACGGTCTTGACCAGCAATACGGTCGGTTGATTTTTGTGTTCTTGCGCAATCTTGAAAGCGGCGTAAATCTTGTGCGGATCGTGACCGCCACGCGTGAGACGCCAGATATCGCCGTCCGTCATATTGGCGACCATTTCGAGCAATTTGGGATGTTTTCCGAAGAAATGCTTACGCACGTATGCGCCGTCCTTGGCTTTGTAATTCTGGTATTCGCCATCGACGGTTTCCATCATGACGCGCTGCAAAATGCCGTCCTTGTCCTGAGCGAGTAACGCATCCCAACCCGGACCCCAGATAACTTTAACCACGTTCCAGCCAGCGCCACGAAAATCGGCTTCGAGTTCCTGAATGATCTTGCCGTTGCCGCGTACCGGGCCGTCCAAGCGCTGCAGGTTGCAGTTGACCACCATCACCAGATTGTCGAGGCACTCACGCGCTGCCATGCCGATAGCGCCCATCGATTCCGGCTCATCCATTTCACCATCGCCGCAGAAAACCCATACCTTGCGATTGGCGGTATCGGCAATTTGACGCGCATGCAGATATTTGAGGAAACGCGCTTGGTAAATCGCCATCAACGGGCCCAGGCCCATCGACACAGTCGGGAATTGCCAGAACTGCGGCATCAACTTTGGATGGGGATAAGAAGACAAACCTTTGCCGTCAACTTCGCGACGGAAATTCAGCATTTGCTCTTCGCTTAAACGTCCTTCGAGGAAGGCCCGCGCATACACGCCAGGTGATGAATGTCCTTGGATGTACAAGAGATCGCCGCCATGATCGGCCGTCGGTGCATGCCAGAAATGATTGAAGCCGATGCCCAACATATTGGCCAGGGAGGCAAAGCTGGAAATATGGCCGCCCAAATCTCCATCGACGCGATTAGCTTTTACCACCATCGCCATCGCATTCCAGCGCATCCATGAACGCAGACGCTCTTCAATTTCCAGATTGCCGGGGCAGTGTTGTTCGAGATGAACCGGGATCGTATTGACGTAAGCGGTGTTGCTGGAAAAAGGAATTTGCGCGCCGCGCTGACGTGCCAGATCAACCATGCGCTCCATCAGATAATGCGCGCGTTCCGGTCCCTCATTGTCGATTACGGACTCGAGTGCATCGAGCCACTCTTTCGTTTCCATGACATCGGGATCATTTGCGGCTTGGACCAAGACCTGGTCAAGTTGAGCTGCCATTTTTACGTCTCCTATAGTTATGCCTAGCCCGATTCAACATCGCTGCAAGATGGCATCTGTGACCAATTATTTAATTGTGTGCGCAACGATTTTTTACGACTGCTTTGACTGTTATTTTTATAAGCACGGACATTCTAACAGCACATTTTTAATTTTTCAAATAGTGACACGTGATTTCATAATGCGGAAAAATGATGCGTTGCGACATATCTGTCTATTTTTGTCAGCCCGCATTTTATCGACTTATAATCTCGTCCTAATGATCTAAGGACTCATCAACTCATTACGTGAATTTTTTATCTGGCTGTCACCAACGCATTGCTGCGTATCGCGGGCATTGCTTGCATCCCGTTACGACATCTAAAAAATTCAGTCATTAGTTTGCGAACCTTAAGCAACCACGGGGCCGATGAGAGTTTCACTTCATTGCGCCAAATCTATTATTCGTTTTTATTTTCAACATCCATCATGCCAGCTCAACTCATTGACGGAAATCTGCTCTCTCAACAACTACGCGCGGAAATTGCCACGCGCGCAGCGAGACTGACTGCGCAAGACAAACAACCCGGTTTGGCAGTTATCCTGGTAGGCGACGATCCAGCCAGCCAGGTCTACGTACGCAACAAAGTCAAAGCCTGCGGCGATGCCGGTCTGTACTCTGTACTGGAAAAATACGAAGAAACACTCTCCGAAGCTGATTTGCTCAGACGCATCGCTGCGCTCAATAACGACCCCAAGATTCACGGCATTCTGGTGCAAATGCCCTTGCCCAAACATATCAATCCCAACAAAGTCATCGAAGCGATTTCCACCAGCAAAGATGTTGATGGCTATTCTGTTTTAAGTGCCGGTGAATTACTGACAGGCTTACCTGGTTTCAGGCCATGTACTCCCTATGGCTGCATGAAATTGATCGAAAGTACCGGCTACGATTTGCGTGGAAAACATGCTGTCGTGATTGGGCGCAGTAACACGGTAGGAAAACCCATGGCGCTCCTGCTCTTGCAAGCAAATGCCAGCGTCACCATATGTCATAGTGCTACGCCGGATCTCGCCTATCACACACGCCAGGCCGATATTGTTGTTGCCGCTGTCGGACGACGTAATACGCTCACGGCTGAGATGATCAAGCCGGGTGCAATCGTCATTGATGTGGGGATGAATCGTGACGATGCAGGCAAGTTGTGCGGCGATGTAGATTTTTTGGGTGTCAAGAACGTCGCGAGCTACATCACACCGGTACCGGGTGGAGTAGGCCCGATGACAATCACGATGCTACTCATGAACACCATTGAGGCTGCTGAAAGAGCGTAAGGAAAGAGCGTGAAAAAAGAGCGTAAGACAGGCGAAACACCGCATTGTCAAGCGTATGGCCAGAAAATTTGTCCTCTATTAGGGGGACGAAATCTTTAATCGAGTAAGGCATGATGAATCCATTATTAGACTTTGCTGACCTGCCGCAGTTTGGTGTTATCAAACCGGAACATGTAGCGCCTGCTATTGATATGTTGTTGGCCCAGAACCGTGCGGTGGTGGCGGCGCTTGAAGTACCGATGCAAACGGTCACCTGGGAAAATTTTGTAGCACCGCTGGAAAATTCTACTGAACAACTAGGCCGCGCATGGGGTGCCGTGGGTCATCTCAACAACGTTGTTGATACGCCCGAATTACGAGCAGCTTACAATGAAAATTTGCCGAAAGTGACTGAATTTTGGACTTCTCTGTCCCAAAATATAGCGCTATTCCAGAAATATAAGTCGCTGAAAACGGGCGCTGAATATGAAACGCTTTCTCCGGCCCGAAAAAAAATCATCGAGAATGCTATACGCGATTTTCGTTTGGGAGGGGCAGAATTATCGGAGGATAAAAAACCGCGTTTTGCAGCAATTCAAGAAAAGCAGGCAGCCGTCTCAACTAAATTTTCAGAAAATGTACTGGATGCAACCAACGATTATGCTTTGCTCATCGAAGACGAAGCAGATTTAGTGGGCTTGCCAAGCGACGTAAAACAAGCAGCAAAAGCTGCCGCAGAGAAAGATGGCAAAGCGGGCTATAAATTTACGTTGCATTTCCCTTCCTATTTTCCTGTTTTGCAATATGCGGATAAGCGATCCTTGCGGGAGGCTATTTATCGCGCCACTGTAACCAAGGCATCGGCATTGGGCGAGGTATTTAGTCGGTGCGCCGATTGGGACAACACCCAAAATATTGTCGAATTACTGCAACTGCGCGATGAAGAAGCCAAGCTGCTCGGTTACCGTAATTTTGCCGAAGTCTCGCTAGAGGCAAAGATGGCAAATAGCGCGCAAGAAGTCATCACTTTCCTGGAAGACCTTGCCAAACGCGCCCGTCCGTATGCGGAAGCCGATCTGGCTCAACTGCGTGAATTTGCAAAAGAAATCTGTGGAATCGACCACCTCGAATCTTGGGATACGACTTATGTGTCTGAAAAATTGCGTGAGCAGCGCTATGCTTTTTCAGAGCAGGAAGTGAAACAATATTTTCCCGAGTCCAATGTGATTGATGGCCTGTTCCAGGTCGTGCAGACGTTGTTCTTGGTTGACATCAAACCCGATACGGCAGCCACCTGGCATAAAGATGTCAAGTTTTACCGTATCGAAAAAAACGGTCAGCTACTCGGCCAGTTTTATCTCGACTTATATGCTCGCAGCGGCAAACGTGGCGGGGCATGGATGGATGACGCGCGCGGCCGCCGTCGACTGGAACAAAGCATGCAAACCCCGGTTGCTTACTTGGTATGCAACTTCACTGAACCCACCGTCATTCATGGTGTCACACAGCCCGCTCTTTTTACACACGATGAAGTCATCACTCTTTTTCATGAATTCGGGCATGGGCTACATCACATGCTCACCCAGGTTGACGAAATCGGCGTCTCCGGTATTTCTGGCGTGGAATGGGATGCGGTGGAGCTGCCTTCCCAGTTCATGGAAAATTTTTGCTGGGAATGGGATGTCCTGCAAAAGATGACGGCGCACGTAGATACCGGCGCCTCATTGCCGCGTGCGCTGTTTGAAAAAATGCTGGCAGCTAAAAATTTCCAGTCGGGATTGCAGATTTTACGGCAAGTCGAATTTTCTTTAATCGATATGCACTTACATACGGATATTGATCCTGCCAGCGAACAATCTATTCAAAACGTTGTGGACGACATACGTGGGCGAATCGCAGTGCTAGTACCACCGCCATTTAGCCGTACGTTGCATTCTTTCAGCCATATTTTTGCCGGAGGTTACGCGGCTGGCTATTACAGTTATAAATGGGCAGAAGTGTTGTCTGCCGATGCGTATGCTGCATTTGAAGAGGCGGCAACCAAAGGCAGCGTATTATCTGGCAGCACGGGGCAAAAATTTCAAACGGAAATATTAGCAATGGGTGGTTCTCGTCCAGCACTGGAATCTTTCAAGGCTTTTCGCGGAAGAGAGCCAACGATTGATGCTTTATTGCGGCATAGCGGTATGGCATCCTAAAAAGGAAACATCATGAAACGTACATTATTTATCCTCGCCTTATTATGCACAGCCAATGCATACGCTCAACTGTACAAATGGACAGGCGCGGACGGAAAAATAAACTATTCCGATACGCCCCCACCGGCAACGGCAAGGATGGTAGAAAAAAAATTGATCGATACCGGTGGCGGAAGCACAGATTCGTTCCCATTCGATCTGGCCGAAGCGACAAAAAATAATCCGGTCATTTTCTACACGACCGATAAATGTCTGCCATGCGATGATGCACGTGCATTCTTGAAAACGCGGGGTATTCCGTTTATGGAAAAAACGGTCAGCAGCAATGAAGACATGAAAAAACTGCGCCAAGCCAGTAATGCTAACAGTCTGCCCACCTTGATGATTGGACGCAATAGCCATGTGGGATTTGAAGCGGGTTCTTGGGGTAGTGCGTTAACAGGTGCTGGTTATCCCGAGGTCAATAAATTACCGCCGACCTATCGTTATGCTCAAGCGGAAGCGGCGGCACCCGCGCCAAAACCGGTTGAAAAGCCGGCGGCGGAAGCCCTGGCAATAGAACGAAAAAATACACCGGCAACTCCCCCTAAGAACGCGCCAGAAGGTTTCCAATTTTAATTTCAGCTCGTATTCAGATGGAATGATTGCGCGCCTGTACATTGCATCGGTGCCGCTTATCTTTTGATAAGTGCAACCCATTCGCATGAGAACGAGGCATTCACGGACAAGCACTTCAAGCAATTTCTGACCATGACAAAAATCGATTTTCATAGCAATGTGCCTGATAAAATAGCCTATGCCTGCCGCTTGGTACGTAAAGCACGCACTCATGCCACACATTTGCACATTGTGGTGTTAACCGCTGACCCCGGCCAACTGGCAGCAATGGATCACGCACTTTGGGTATTGTCTGACGTGGACTTTCTGCCGCATGTCAGGGCGGGTGATCCGTTGGCCTCGCACACACCGGTGATTCTGACCGACAGTGACGCTACAACATTGGAACATCACCACATTCTTATTAATTTATCGGATGTTACGCCCAGCCATTTTTCACGATTCGAACGACTATTTGAAATCATATCAAATGAAGAAAAAGCTACGGCTGCCGGTCGTCAACGGTACGCTTTCTATAAACAACAAGGTTATCCTCTGACCCATTTTGTCGCAGAACAGGCATGAATAATCCAACGCTGGATGCAAACATCCCCACCCTCACCGAAATCATTCCGCCCCCAGCAGCAGGAGTGGTAACGGCGGAGTCTGACCTGACTGCAAAAGCCGCAGCCGCGACGCCCAACGTTGAAAAAGCAAGCGCGGAAACATCGGTTTATACATTGACCAAGTATGAGCGAAGTGAGCTCGAAGATGTCTTAAATGAACGTGTTTTACGTCAAGTGCAGGGACGAATCGATTTTGTTTTGGAGCATCGCGTTAGAGATAGCCTTGCCGATGCATTGCAAACGTCAATCGAAGCACTCACATCGGAAATCAAACGTGGCTTACACCAGACGTTGGCAGAAGTAATCGCGCGTGCCATAGCGCAAGAATTAGCGCGTCTGCAGGGGTCTAAAAAATAGCTATAGCTATCGCATCTGAAAAGGACATTGTTTTTCTCACCATGCCTCTGATCCGATATAGCACTCCTCACCTTTCACGACATTAGAAATACCGTTTGGCAATGTTTACTATCTCCCCATGAAAATTCGAAAAACTGCATGAAAGTGATTGTCCTTGGTGCTGGAATTATTGGCACCGCTAGTGCTTGGTTTCTCAATAAATCCGGTCACGACGTAACGGTCATCGACCGCCAGCCAGGGGCCGCGTTGGAAACCAGTTTTGCGAATGGTTGCCAAATTTCCGTATCACATGCTGAACCTTGGGCCAACCCTTCTGCACCGCTAAAAATATTGCAGTGGCTCGGTCAAGAAGACGCGCCATTGCTTTATCGTTTTCATCCCGATTGGCTGCAATGGCTGTGGGCCCTACATTTTTTGCGGGAGTGTACTCCTGCCCGGCGCACTGCCAATATTCGTCAAATCGTTGCTCTTTCCGAATATAGTCGTCAGACATTGCAATCGGTGCGTGCGGAAACTGAGATTGACTACGATTGCTTAACGCGTGGCATTTTGCATTTTTACACCGATCAAAAAGAGTGGGAGGCATCTCAATCGGCTGCTGCGTTAATGCGCGACCTGGGCTGTCCGCGAAACTCGGTCACCCCGGACCAAATCCTGAAAATTGAGCCTTCCCTGGCAACTATTTTTCCTAAAATGGTAGGTGGAGATTTCACTGCCACCGATGAATCAGGGGACATCTATAAATTCACTACGGGTTTGGCCAATCATGCTGCAACGGCCGGTGTCAATTTTCTTTTTAATAGTCAGATTATTCGTTTATTAATAGAGGAGACAGGAGCGCATGCCCGTGTTTCAGGAGTTGAACTCCTCCGTGCAGATGGCCGGCGTGAAGTCTTGCGTGCTGATGCATTTGTCGTGGCAATGGGCAGCTTTTCCCAGGCGTTGCTTAAACCTCTCGGCATTCCTTTGATCATGTATCCCGGCAAAGGTTATTCCGCGACGTATGAGATTACCGATACCGATGCAGCGCCTTCGGTGGCCTTGATTGATGATGGTCACAAGCTCGTTTTTTCACGCATTGGAAACCGGCTGCGTGTGGCGGGAACCTGTGAATTGGATGGCTATGCCACGGATCTGCACATGGCACGCTGTGAAATTATTACCCGTCGCACGCGGGAACTTTTTCCGCAGGCTTGCGATTATGCACATCCGGTATATTGGGCTGGTTTGCGGCCCTTGACACCCTCTAACGTGCCCTATATTGGAAAAACCCGATTCAAAAATCTATTTTTAAATACCGGGCATGGTACGCTTGGCTGGACTATGGGATGCGGTTCTGGACGTGCCATCGCTGATATCATTTCGGGCCGTCAACCCGACGTTGATTTTTCTTTCGTGGGAATGTAATGCGCGCTCCTGCAGGAACAGAAAACGTAATATCATCGGTCTCAATTTCGTCATTTTCTTTTGATGATTTGCATAAGGCAAGCGATGTCGACCTCCCTCAATACTGACCATTTCTGGATGCCTTTTACGTCGAACCGGCAATTTAAAGCCGCGCCGCGCATGCTGGTTTCTGCGTCGGGTATGTATTACACCACAGAGGACGGTCGTCAAATTCTGGATGGGACAGCGGGTTTGTGGTGCGTCAATGCGGGACATGGACATCCCAAAATCATCGCGGCAATTTCGCAGCAAGCCGCCACCCTGGACTATGCGCCTTGTTTTCAGATGGGGCATCCAACTTCGTTTGAAGCTGCCTCAGCACTGGTCTCGATTGCGCCAGCGGGATTGAATCGGGTTTTTTTCTGCAACGACGGTTCGGAAGGCGTTGATTCTGCCTTGAAAATTGCCTTAGCCTACCATCGTGTGCGCGGCGACAGTTTGCGGCATCGTTTGATTGGCCGTGAGCGTGGTTATCATGGTGTCGGTTTCGGCGGTATATCTGTGGGTGGGATTGCAGGTAACCGGAAACATTTCGGCCCTGCGTTACCGGCGGTCGATCATCTGCGCCATCCGCTGGATATGGGTAAAAATGCGTTCTCACGTGGGTTACCCGAGCATGGGGGTGAATTGGCCGATGAGCTGGAGCAACGCTTGATCGCACTGCATGATCCAGCGACTGTGGCAGCGGTGATTGTCGAGCCGGTTCAGGGATCGACGGGGGTAATTCTGCCGCCTAAGGGCTATTTGCAAAAGCTGCGGACTACCTGCGACAAATATGGCATCTTACTTATTTTCGATGAGGTCATCACCGGCTTTGGTCGGTTAGGCGCAGCGTTCGGCGCAGATTATTTCGGTGTGGTACCAGACATGATCGTATGTGCAAAAGCACTGACGAATGCGTCAGTGCCAATGGGTGCCGTAGTGGTCAAGCAGGAAATTCACGATGCGTTTATGGCCGCAGCACCGGAAAATACCATCGAATTTTTCCATGGGTATACCTACAGCGCTCATCCGTTGGCATCGGCGGCAATGCTGGCGACCTTGGATGTGTATCGAAGCGAGCAGCTGTTCGAGCGCGCTGCTGCGATGGCGCCTTATTTTGAAACAGCGGCGCATAGTTTGAAAGGCTTGCCCCATGTTAAAGATGTGCGCAATCTTGGAATGGTGTGTGGGATCGAACTGGAAGGGATTCCGGGCAAGCCGACCACCCGTGCATTCGAGGTGTTTATCCGATGTTTTGAAGAAAAAAATATCTTGATCCGCACCACAGGCGATATCATCGCCTTGTCGCCGCCATTGATTATTGAGAAGCGGCAAATTGATGAATTGTTCGGTGCTATCGCCGATATTTTGAAACGATAAAATAGAATATAAAATGAAGCGTTGCAGGATAGGAAAACGCAGCGCCTTCCGACCTGCGTGTTTGCGTTTGAATCTCCTTTGATTTTGCCCGCCACACCATGCCCGCACCGCCAATGCTCTACAATCTCCTTTGATTTCACCTAATTGTAAAAACCATGACACCATTTGAACCCAATTTCAGCACCCTGGCTATCGCCCGCGACGTACTTTTAACGCCGTTTGGCTTGGATGAATCCGTATTAATCAAAGCGCTGGGCGGGATGTTTACGCATAAGGTTGAGTATGCCGATATGTATTTCCAGTTCACTAAAAGCGAAGGTTGGAGTCTTGAGGAAGGTATCGTTAAGACAGGCAGTTTTTCGATTGATCAAGGCGTTGGTGTGCGTGCGGTCTCGGGTGATAAAACGGCATTTTCTTATTCCGATGAGATTTCTGAACGCGCACTGAATGAGGCTACTGCGGCCACCCGCACCATCGCTAGCAAGGGATCGGGCAAAGTAAAAATTGCCTCTGCTATTGAGCCAGTTGGTGGACGCTCGCTCTATTTACCCAACGACCCGTTGGCATCGCTGGATGCCACAGAAAAAGTAAAACTTCTGGAGCGGGTGGAAAAAATGGCACGTGCTAAAGATCCACGTGTGGTGCAGGTCATGGCGGGTTTGGCAGCAGAATATGATGTGGTGCTGGTGGTGCGTAGCGATGGGGTCCTGGCAGCGGATATTCGTCCGTTGGTGCGGGTTTCGGTGACGGTGATCGCTGAGCAAAATGGCCGTCGTGAAATGGGTTCAAGCGGCGGCGGCGGGCGTTATAACTACGCTTATTTCAGCGATGAATTGTTGGAGAAATATGCGGCCGATGCGGTCAATGCAGCATTGGTCAACCTCGATGCCCGTCCCGCCCCTGCCGGTCCGATGACGATCGTGTTGGGACCGGGCTGGCCGGGCGTATTGCTGCATGAAGCTATTGGACATGGACTAGAAGGCGACTTTAATCGCAAAGGGTCCAGCGCATTCTCGGGCCGTATCGGGCAGCGCGTCGCGGCCAAGGGCGTAACGGTGGTGGATGACGGCACCCTTAGCAACCGTCGCGGTTCGCTTAATATGGACGATGAAGGTAATCCCACCCAGTGCACCACCTTGATTGAAGATGGAATCTTGAAGGGGTATATTCAGGACACCATGAATGCGCGTTTGATGAAGATGCCGGTGACCGGCAATGCGCGGCGCGAATCATTCGCCCACCTGCCGATGCCCCGTATGACCAATACCTATATGCTGGCGGGAGACAAAGATCCGGCAGAAATTGTGGCGTCAGTCAAAAATGGTTTGTACGCCGTCAACTTCGGCGGTGGTCAGGTAGATATTACCAATGGCAAATTCGTCTTCTCAGCGAGCGAAGCTTACATGATCGAAGAGGGCAAAGTGACCTATCCGGTTAAGGGGGCGACACTGATCGGTAACGGGCCCGATGTGTTGAATCGGGTATCCATGATTGGTAACGATATGCGGCTCGATTCCGGCGTCGGGGTGTGTGGTAAAGAAGGACAAAGTGTGCCGGTTGGTGTGGGACAACCTACTTTGCGAATTGATGGGGTTACTGTGGGCGGTACGGCTTAATAATACGAATGGCTGCGTATTTTCTTCTGGTAATCCTGATAGTGGTATTGGTGGTATTAAATGCCTTCGCCACATGGAGAATAGTGTGTTCTGATATTGCCGAACCATCACAGAAAAAAATTCAGATTTTGTTGGTTTGGCTCGTACCGGTAATCATGGCAACGCTTGTTCTTGCATTGTGCAATGAGAACGGAACAAGGCGTGCCAGACAATATCCGCAAGATGATTTTGACATGGATATAGGTGATATTTTGGATGTTGCCAATGAGGCTGGGGATATATCAAGTTCTATAGATTTCAGCCCGGATTAGTGATGGTGCAAGCCTAGAGCATACAAACCACTTGCCAAGCCCCGTAAATCCTTGTTATAGTCATTTCAACTTAATTTGGTGAACGAAAAAATGTCTTTCCATTACTTCCACTTTTATTTTTACTTTAGTAATTCCAGCCCAACGGCGGTGGAAAAGCGGTAAGTTTACGTAAGAGCAGGATAAAACGAGACCAAACCAGATTTCTAAAAACCGCCAGCAATGGCGGTTTTTTTATTCCATTTTTTATATTTTGTTTAGGAGAAAAACCATGCCGCGCACAGATGACTTACGGATCCGAGAAATGAAAGAATTAACACCGCCATCGCATCTGATTCGCGAATTTTCTTGTTCTGACAAAGCAGCGATCACTGCCGCCAATGGGCGCATTGCCTTGCATCGTATTTTGCATGGACAGGATGATCGTTTGATGGTTGTAATCGGGCCTTGCTCGATACACGATACCAAAGCAGCGATGGAATATGCCAGTCGCCTCGTCAAGGAGCGTGCACGCTTCGCCGGTGAGCTGGAAATCGTCATGCGTGTCTATTTCGAAAAGCCACGCACGACTGTCGGCTGGAAAGGAATGATTAATGATCCGTACATGGACAATAGTTTTCGCATTAATGATGGGCTGCGCATGGCACGTGAACTGCTGCTCAATATTAATGAGTTGGGTTTGCCGGCAGGAACCGAATTTCTAGATGTCATCAGCCCGCAATATGTTGCTGACCTGATTAGTTGGGGCGCGATCGGTGCTCGCACTACCGAATCACAAGTGCATCGTGAACTTGCCTCCGGCTTGTCATGTCCGGTGGGCTTCAAAAATGGCACCGATGGAAATATCAAAATCGCCGTCGAGGCGATCAAAGCAGCTTCTCAACCGCACCATTTTCTGTCGGTGACCAAGGGCGGCCACTCTGCGATTGTGTCTACCAATGGCAACGAAGATTGCCACATCATTTTACGTGGCGGGAAAACACCGAATTATGACGCAGCCAGTGTCGAAGCCGCCTGCAAGGAGATCACCACGCTGGGATTAGCATCCCGTTTGATGATTGATGCTTCGCACGCCAACAGTTCAAAGAAGCCGGAAAACCAGATTCCCGTGTGTGCCGATATCGCCAAGCAGGTCGCCGGTGGCGACACACGGATTGTCGGGGTCATGGTGGAATCGCATTTGGTTGCCGGTCGTCAGGATCTCATTGCAGGCAAGGAACTCACGTATGGTCAGTCCGTGACGGATGGATGCATCAACTGGGAAGAAAGCGTGAATGTATTGGAGGGGTTGGCAGAGGCGGTTAAACAACGGCGCCTGAAAGAATCTGCAACTTAAAGGTGGACCAATTGAAGTATTGAAGGCACAGAAATTCTGTGCCTTTTTTGAATTTGGACTAAATTTTTTAGTTGAGGCTGCCAACTGTCGTGTAGCATAAAAATAGTTCGGCATTCAAGCATGGATGAACCGGTGAAATCAATAATAGGGGGATAAAAATGCAGCGTAAGCGATCACTATTGAAGTGGGAGATGTTGAGTTGTATCGTCTTTGCGATGCCATTCACGACGTTAGCTTTTGCTGAGGAAGCGGCTGCGGCAGCGCAAAAAAGTTGTGTTGCGACAGCGAAAGCGCCTGAGTATAACTTGCCGTTGGTGGACGGAAAATTCAAACCCACTACGGAATCCTTAAAAACCTATCAAACGCCGGATTGGTTTCGCGATGCAAAATTCGGCATTTGGGCGCATTGGGGGCCACAGGCGGTTCCCCGTGCCGGCGATTGGTATGCGCGCAATATGTATGTTCCGGGTACCCGCCAATACGATCATCATTTGAAAAATTATGGACACCCTTCTGTCGCCGGGTACAAAGATATTATTCCTTTATGGAAAGCGGAAAAATTTGATCCTGATGCTTTAATGGATTTGTATACAAAAGCCGGTGCAAAATATTTTGTGAGCATGGGCGTGCATCACGATAATTTCGATCTTTGGAATTCGAAATACCAATCCTGGAACGCTGTTAACATGGGGCCGCACCGCGATATAGTCGGTGAGTGGAAACGCGCAGCGCAAAAAAAAGGATTACGTTTTGGCGTCTCCGAACATTTGGGCGCGAGTTATGGCTGGTACGCGCCGAGCCACGGCTACGATCAATTTTGGCCAAAGCAGGGCGTTGCTTATGACGGTGCAAATCCAAAATTTAAAGATCTTTATCACACAGGGCAAGATGCACCGTTTCGCGATGGTAAAACCTGGTACACCACTAATCCAGAGTCCCAACAAGACTGGTTTAATCGGATCAATGATTTAGTCACCCAATATCAGCCGGATTTTTTGTATAGCGATGGCGGCATTCCTTTCGGTGTCGTGGGCAAAAGCTTGCTCGCCAATTTTTACAACACCAATATAGCGGCGCATGGGGGGAAATTAGAAGCGGTTTACAATCACAAAGATATCGGTTCGGGCGAATTTATTCGCGAAGCCGGTGTCCAAGATGTAGAACGTGGGGTAATGGCGGGAATTAATTCATTGCCCTGGCAAACAGATACCTCGATTGGCGATTGGTTTTATAGCGATGGCTATAAATATAAAACCACTCCTGAAATTGTCCACATGCTAGCAGATATCGTCAGTAAAAATGGCAATCTGCTATTGAATGTTGTTCTCTATGCCGATGGAAGTTTGCCGCCGGAACCACGTAAGTTTTTAGATGAAATGGCGGCCTGGATGGAGGTAAATGGTGAAGCGATTTATGGCACTCGCCCCTGGAAAATTTTTGGCGAAGGGCCTACCAAGGCTGTTGCCGGGCACTTCAAAGAACAGGATGTATATACGCCGCAGGATATTCGTTTTACCACCAAGGGGGGTGCTGTATACGCCATCACCTTAGGATTGCCGCACGATGAGGTACGTATTAATGCGTTGGGAGGGAATGCGAAATTTTCCGATAGAAAAATTAAAACAGTAACCTTGCTGGGAAATGGCGCACCATTGAAATGGAAGCAGGAGCCTGATGCGTTGGTGATTACCTTGCCAGTGTTGTTGCCGAGTCTGTATTCATCCAGCTTTAAAATAGAGTTTTAATTTCTGCAGAAACGCATTGCTTAAGGCTTAAGGCTTTAGCCTGACCTTGGCAGGGCCTTAACATAAAACGCAAGCCCTCGCTTGTGTGGTGTTTCGCACATCCGATGGGATTGGCCAAAATAAAGGGCATGTGAAAAGGGTATGTATGAGATTGGTTGCCAGCATATGCGCTTAAACCTAAAAACGGCAGTTGTGATGCTTCATCAGCGTCACCCAGCGGCAATGCACTCTTTACGAAAAGTCATATACTCGTTATTCTGAGATACATCAGCACGCTTGGTCAGCTTACCCAGGCGGAAAATAGAAATTTTTTACATCAACGACGTAATTAAGAGGCTTACGCTACCATGCAAAACATCCATTTGGTGAGAGAGCTTATTCTTGATCAGAAGCAGAAAGTCCTGGGATACCGGCTCGCTTGGCACGGATTGAGCGAAGACGGCAGTGAATCCGAATATTTAGCCGCTTTCATCGCAGAACAACTCAATGATGAGGATGAAGGTTGGTTGATGGGCGACAAGTTGTTGTTTCTTGATGCCGTGCCTGCTTTGCTCACCAGTGATATCCTGCAAAACCTCCCACCCAAAAATATTGTGTTACGGCTTGCTATCGAAGAGCTGGACGACGCAACGACTGCTGCCAATGTCAAAGCGCTAAGAGCCCAAGGATTTGGCATTAGTGTTCGTGTTGATCACTCGAGTGCGCAGAAAATCAAAGCAGTATCGGACGTAAACTTCGTTGAAGTGCAATTTACTGCTGGGGATGTAGTTACTCAAGCAAAAGAATATTTTTTGCAGAAGCCCTCATCAGCCCGTATGATCGGGCGGCCTGTGGCGACGTGGCAAGAATTTGATGTGTGTACGGCCTTAGGAATGGATGTGTATATTGGGGAGCTGTATTTGTCTCCAAGACCAGGTGCTCAGGCCATGGGACTGAATCCATCCCAGGCAATTATTTTGAAGCTCATGGAAATGATTCAAAAAAATGACAATATTCAAAAAATTGAAGGTGTCCTCAAACGTGACCCCGCTATTTCCTACAAGCTGCTTCGCTTTATCAATTCAGCCGCTTTTGGCTTGAGCAGAGAAATTCAATCGCTACGCCAGGCATTGGCCCTGCTTGGTTACGCGCCTCTTTATCGTTGGCTCTCGATGTTGCTGGCCACTGCCAGTACGAGTGGTTATTCGCCGGTGTTAATGGAAACAGCCATTATTCGCGGTCGGTTTGCCGAATTGCTCGGTGGGACGGTCCTGCCAAAAACGGATGCGGATAACTTATTCATCGCAGGCATGTTCTCGCTCCTTGATCGATTGCTGGGGGTATCGATCGCAGAGGTTCTGTCTACCATTCCACTTCCCAAGGCGATTGAAGAAGCCCTTTTAACACGCAGCGGCATGTATGGGCCGTATTTGGCTCTAGCGGAAGCGTGTGAATTGAACTCGGCAAGTATAGGGGCGCTAGCCGATTCTCTGGATCTGCGTCCCCAAGCGGTCAATATGGCGCATATTGCAGCGCTCGAGTGGGCGCAAAATCTAGGTATGTAAGTGGGCTTGTGCATCTTTCAGAACATGCCTGTCCCAAAGGGAAAGTATTGCTCACGCACTTTCCGCATCGGCTTAATCAATCGTCGCGATTACCGGGGCATGGTCAGATGGCTGCTCCCACTTGCGGGGAATTCGATCTATGACGCATCCAGTACAGCGCTTCACCAAGGAATGGGAGAGCAGAATATGGTCGATGCGCAGGCCTTTGTTTAATCTGAATCCTAATTGACGGTAATCCCACCAACTGAATGATTTTTCAGGCTGGTCAAATAAACGAAACGCATCTTCCAAACCAAGGTTCAGCAAGTCCTGCAACGCGGCACGTTCTGGTTCTGACACTAAGATCTGACCCTTCCATGCAGCTGGATCATGGACATCACGATCCCCCGGCGCAATGTTGTAATCACCCAGCACCGCTAGTTGCGAATGAGATGTGCATTCTTCCGCCAGCCATTCGTGCAATCCTTTCAGCCATTTTAATTTGTACTGATATTTTTCGGAACCGACTTCCTGGCCGTTCACCACATAGGCACACACGATGCGTATACCTGCAATGGTAGCGGCGATCAGGCGTTGTTGCTCATCTTCGAAATACGGATTTTTTTTGATTACCGCGCTGATTTCATGCCTGGAAAGAATAGCGACGCCGTTGTAGGTTTTTTGCCCACTAAAAACAACGTTATAACCAGCCGCATTAATTTCAGTTACGGGGAATTTATCATCCGTGAGTTTGGTTTCTTGCAAACACAAAACATCAACCGGATTGTCCTTTAGCCACTGTAGAACTTGCGGCAGACGGACTTTGAGTGAATTGACGTTCCACGTGGCTAATTTCATCAAATATCCTTTCTCATTTTATAAGGAATAAATATGCTGTCAATGGATCGTAAATATGAGTGGCTATCCACCTAGCTACCCCTGTCGGGGGGGGTAACGGAATTAGACATCACAGACTGTGTTGCTTGTAATTGTGTATTCTGATTTTTGAGTTTTTCGATTTCAGTCTTTGTTGATTTCAGATCATTTGCAACAAACGAATATCTTTCCAAAGGGACATACGTCCTCTCTATTGCTGGTCTGGAGATGTAGGAATTGTGTAAAACAACGTCTACGTTAAAAAAACCCGACAAGTACTTGTAGATACCCGCCCCTGCACCAAACCCGGTCCTTAAAAACACGAGGGCTAAGCTCGTGTGTTTTTTAAATTGGCCAAAGATTTCCATAATCGTGATGGATAGTGCTAACGTTTATTGAGCACTTCTTGGGTGAGGAAGCAGGCGGTCGTACTCATCTTTCACAACTCTGTAGCACTCACATACCCGCTTTTCGAGTTTGGGACGGTCTACGAGAGTGATCCGGCCACGGGTACGTGTTATTAATCCTTCGTTTTGTAACTCACCGACAGCTTGGGTCACACTTTCGCGACGTACCCCGAGCAAGTTAGCAATCATTTCCTGGGTAATAACCAATTCATCAGCGTGAAGCCTGTCTGCGCTCATCAAGAGCCAGCGGCAAAGTTGCAGATCCACAGCATGGTGTTGATTACAGACAGCAGTTTGTGATGTCTGACAGATCAATGCCTGTGTATATAGCAATGCCAGATGTTGTAGCTGACCACCGAGTGCGAATTCCCGCTTCATGACTTTCCGGCTAAGTCGATAGGCCTTGCCCGCACTTTGAACTTCGGTACTGCTCGGCATACTTTCACCACCCATGAAAATCGAAATGCCCACCATGCCCTCGTTTCCCACGAGTGCGATTTCACTTGATGAGCCGTCTTCAAGAAGATAAATCAGCGAAACAATCCCCGAAACAGGGAAATGCAGATATTTAACATGATCCCCCGACTCCGACATGGTCAAGCCTAGCGGCAATTCAATCAATTCGAGATCGGGCAGTAGTCGTTCATAGTCCCCTGCGGGAAGCGCCGCGAGGATGCGATTATGTTTTGGTTCCGGGGGTGCGATCTTAATTTTTTGAGCCATGATTGGTTGTAATCTGCGGTGTCTAGGTGGGATTGTCTAGTTGCTCTTCGACAGTCTTTTGTTCCTGTATTGGGCTCTCTGCCCATGGTGAATAAAGCATTCACTGGGCCTTGCGGTCGAATATTGAGGCTGTTTTTAGGCTCCTGCCACCTTAGTATTGGCATTGAAATTACGTGAGAACAAAGTAAGGCGTATGCGGAACTTTGATGGTGACCATACATCGGGTTCCATCGCCTACAAATATTTTACAGTAAGCGTATTGTCGCCCGTTGTTAAATTAATTCTAATATCTAAATATCAGACGGCCATTCACCCAGATGCACGCACTAGGGCTATTACGGTTTCCCAGAAAGCTCAATATGCCCACTATAAATCGTCTATCTGGCTTCATCCTCGATAATCTGGAAACCATTCTTCAAGAGTGGAGGTATTCGCCGCTACCCTGGTTCCAGCTAAGCATAAAAACGATAAACGATTGCTACGGGATCATGCCAAGCAAATGCTAGAAACAATCGCTGCAGATCTTGCTAGTCCCGAGACAGCGGATGAGCAAGACGAAAAGGCAAAAGGCAAACTTGCGACTGAGGCCCCTACTACCGCTGCCGGTACGCATGGTGCCGAGCGCTTAGACTTGGGATTTAGTTTGGATGCGGCGATGGCCGAATATAGAACACTACGTGCAAGCGTCACACGTCTATGGCATATGTCGCCGTCTGGAAATTCCCAGTTTTATGAATACATTTTCGCGCCCGTATTAGACGAAAATAATGAAGTAGTCGCCGTGGCAGGTACTGCGCACAATATTACCGAACGCAAAGCGGCAGAAGATAAAAACTGGCACAACGCAAATTACGATGTGTTAACCGGATTGCCAAAGCGTCGCCTTTTCCCCGATCGTCTTGCCCCAGAAATTATGCATGCAGGGCGCACAGTGGCTCCAATCGCATTGATGTTGATCGACCTCGATCATTTCAAAGCAGTGAATGATAAGTTTGGCCACGAGGGGACGATCTATTGTTAAAACTTGCGGCAGACCGGATCCGCTCATGTGTCCTAAAAACCGATACAGTTGCACGACTCGGTGGGGATGAATTTACGGTTATCTTAAAAGCCCTTGCAGACACTAGGGCTACAAAAATCGTTGCCATAGAAATCAATAAGAAATTGGCGGAATTTTTTCTTATTTTTGATGAATCGATCCAAATCTCGGCCAGCATTGGAATTGCCTTGTACCCTTCCGACGGGGCCACATCTGTAGAGCTAGCAAAGAATGCCGGCCAAGCATGTATGTGTCAAAGGTCCCTGGACGTAACCAGCTCAGCTTCTTTGTAGATAAAAATGGAAGTGGAAACGATATTAGCGATAAACAGGTTGTCATACGTGGGCAACGAAAGATTCATATACCGGCTCATCACACTTGAGCATAGGCAGAAAAATCGTCCTGGAGAGGATTGGTTGGCCAATCGTAGCGATTGTAATGGGCTAATGTACAACCGGCCACTCCACTAGGGCACTATTCACGTGAAAGACGAGAATATGACAGCAAACCGCAACTATTATAATGACGCCTTCAAACTTGAAGTAGCTAAAATGGTGGTCACTCAAGGAGTGGCTGTAATGAGCTTCGTTAAAGAGATGAATGGAGGACTGCACTGCAGTAAGTCGTTGGGCCGATCAATATAAAGCGGAATTACTTGGCTAATGGGAATAGGAAACTCCCTCACTTCTGAGCAGCAAAGAATGCGGCAGCTACGCATCTCCCCCTTGATCAGCTTTCTGTATTAACTACTGCCCCAACTACGTTCACAGCATCAACTATTGAAGAGTTTGACGGAATAAACACATTTTCCTGAGGAATTTTTCAGCTCATTTTTTGAGATGGATGCCAATAATCATGATTCGTTTTGGCAAATTTCATAATTGCAGCAGATATCAGATTTCCGCATACTCGACGCAGGATTGCGGCTTTCTTTCTCTAGAAGTAAAAAAATAAAAAAGTGAAAAATAATTTGCAGCGATGTCATCTCAGGGACGAAGACGATTTCCCCCTTTCCCTTCAAGGCTTGGGGATCTGCACAAGCTGGGAGTTGATTCAAAATCCCGCTCACCCCATGCTTCCATGCGGCAATAAGGGAGCCTTACGTGATAGTTCGTCTCAGCAGCGGAAATGTAAAATGTGGCCAGCTTTGTGGTCAGTCACGTTGGGGTGCTACCTATCCATAAAAGAGGGAACATGAAAAAAAGCGTCATCATCCTCTGGTTGATCGTACTGTTTACCGGATTGTTAGCAGCATGTAATGGCGATAGTGGCAATGGCAGGACCGCAGGTACCACGTCGCGCTTGCTTGCGTCCACTACGGTTGCAGCAGATTATCAGGCGACGGTGCAGGAATTGTATATTGCTTACTTTGGCAGACCGGCCGATACGGGGGGGTTGGCGAATTTTCAGGCGCAGCTTGCGGCTATGGCGGCGCCTACCGACATCCAGCTTCTCGACAAGGCATATCACAGCAACCCTGCCCTGAAAGCACTGGTGGATAGCTTTGGCGCGAGTCTTGAATCAGCCGCGTTGTATTCTGGCGATGACACGGCTTTTGTGACGGCTATTTATAACAATGTGCTGAATCGTGCACCTGACCCGGATGGCTTGTCGTATTGGGCTGGGGCAATTAGCAATGGCGTGCTCACCCGCGCCAATGCCTCGCTCTCAATCATGGCGGGCGCGCTGGCCAACAACACGGCGCAAGGCAAACTCGATGGCGCCATCGTTACCAACAAAATCAGCGTTGCGGGCAACTTCACAGCGACAGTCAATGCCGCGCCGGTCAATGGTTTTAGCGGCAATGCGGCAGCCGCGCAAGCGCGTGCCATGCTGTCAATGGTGACGGCCACTACCGACATCGAGGCATTCCAATCGACCGTCACAGCACTAGTAAGCAAGCTGGTTGATACCGTAACCGCAACGCAAAACAGCGCCGGCTACACCTGGGGCAACGTTGCCATCGGCGGCGGCGGATTTGTTTCAGCCATCATTCCCAGCAAATCCGAGCAAGGCATGGTGTACGCGCGCACCGATGTCGGCGGTGCCTACCGCTGGGATAAAGCCAATGCCCGCTGGGTCGCGCTGCTCGATTGGGTGGCCGAAGACCAGGTCGGTTTTTTAGGCGCAGAATCATTGGCCATCGATCCTAAAAACGCCGCCAATATCTACATCCTCGCCGGCATCAGC
>JANXTY010000008.1 GCA_025352145.1 Oxalobacteraceae bacterium | reverse complement strand
AGCCGCCTGTTTGCTGGCGCTGGCGTAAAAATGAAGATCGCGGATTGAGTGAGAGCGCTACGAATCCCATTGCCCATCTGGGGCACCGCCGGGCAGCTTCGGCGTTCCAGTGGAACACCCTTCTCCATGCGCCCTGCAAGGCCGCCGCGTCGGCTCCCTTGCAGGGTGCCTGTGCGCTGATACGCGAACACCGTTACGCAGGCGAATGACCTGTCATTCGAAACCCCTGCTACACCCTTGCCAGGCAATACGCCAGAGGCACACTTGAACTCGTCTTAATGAAAAATCTGGGTTAAAAAAATTAATTTTTAATGCTCATGTGGTTCGATACTCCGGTTACTCCTTCAATACCATTGGCAATTTTCATTGCGCTCTCCAATTGGATTGGATTGTTGACGAATCCACTCAACTGGACTTCACCTTTTCTAGTGGTGACGAGTACATCTAAACTTTTCATTGAAGGATCCGCCATTAAGGCAGACTTAACACGCGCCGTGATCATACTATCGTCGATCTTATTGCCGACAGTTTGCTTGCCTTCTTTCACGCTTAGTTGGTTATCAACAGTGCTAACACCCTCGATATTTTTTGCAACAACGATGCTGCGATCAATCTGCGTCTGATTGTCCGCAAATCCACTCAACATTACCACGCCTTTACGAGTCTTCACTTTAATATCAAGACTGCGGATATTTTCATCGGAAAGCAACGCACTTCTCACTTTACCGGTAATCACAGAATCATCGACTTCTGTACCCACCGTGGTCGCAGGAGCCACATTCGCCGCGTCATGCGCATTGTTATTACAGGCCGATAAAAGGGCAAGCAGGACAATAGAAACTGGTCCGATAATTAAAAAACGATTTGAAAATTTGGGCATGATTTACTCCATAAAAAGAAGAATAAATTGAACTTTCAACGTTTATCCTCATCCAATCTGTACGCCAACGAACAGTACACCCATAGAATTGTTATTCGACACCAATTACGTGAGTCTTTTTTATCAATATTATCAATATCATGAGGTGCTCAATATCGGATACCACCACCGACAGAAAATATTTATATTTCTCGTTTTATTCTTATTTTTTGGTCACATCGTCCTGCACCACGAATGACCAAGCCTACAATAAATGACGCGATAAATGTACGGCAACGTACGGAATGAACTTACCTCACCACGTAAAGTCACCATCAATGCAGGTTAAAGCACCCGCATTGTCAGCAAGGCTTCCCCCCTGAGCTTGGGCTTCGCATTATTTCTGAAAATGATTGTGCAGAATTTTAATTTGCACGATTTGCACGAAGATTTTCTCAAGGGACATGGGCGCTGCAGCACTGACCGACGGAAAAAATTCACTGTGAAAAATTATTGCTCTCGAAATTTATGCAAAGATCAACCTCGCGACGTGCAATATGTGCATTCGAATATCTATCCTACTAATTCCATTTCCTATAAAGACCTGACATGAATTCTGGACCTTATTCCCTCCGCGTTATCTCCAAAGAGCAACAACAGATTCACAGTATTTTGTCGGGACTACAAAATTGCTTACGAAACAGATCGTGGGACAATCCCGAGGGAGTGGATCTTGGCGCGTTTAAAAAAATGTTCCGAAAATTTGTTCTGCTGGATCATTACTGCCACACGCGCAAACTAGAAGCTTATGTGATCCCTGCCTTGCGCAAAGCAAGCACTGAAGTAGACGTGCTGTTAGGTGAATTAGATTCCATTAGCTCCCACTCATTACACATGCTGCGATACGTCTACGATCAAATGGAATCAGCAGTCAAAGACGGAATGGTGAGTGTGAAAGCATTATTTTCCGCCTTAGATGTTTATTGCAGCGATCTGCATACCCGATTGGCCCGTGAAGAAAACGAATTATTTTACATTGCCCGTCACCTTCTTTCCCCAGAGGAATGGCACACTATTGCGCAGAAATGCTGCTCGCACCTCGACAATAGAAATGCAAGGAAACAGGCTTTTTTCCCTCTGCCAAGCCTGGCCCATTATTGATGAAAGAATCGTGCAGGGGGAACGAATCCCATCGCAAAAAACCTAGGTGATTGAAGACCGATCCAACGCTTGCCGAATCCCCTGTATGAAATTCTGCACAGCTTGTATTGCCTGATCACGAGGCGTATTTTCGAGTTCTTGAATAATGCGACTACCAATCACAACAGCATCGGACACCGACGCAATCGCGCTCGCAGTTTGCCCATCACGAATGCCGAAACCAACACCCACCGGCACAGTTACGTGTTTTTTAATTTTAGGAATCATCGCTGTCACTGCTGCTAAATCCAGTTGCGCAGAACCAGTCACTCCTTTCAACGATACGTAATAGACATAACCACTGGCGATTTTTCCCACCTCCTCAATACGTTCATCGGTTGAAGTTGGTGCCAATAGAAAAATAGTATCAAGACCATTTTGCTTCATTGAAGCGGCAAATTCCTCACATTCTTCGGGCGGATAATCAACCACCAGCACCCCATCGACCCCCACTTCTTTAGCGGCGCGAATAAAATGGTCGATCCCCATATGTTCAATAGGATTGGCATACCCCATTAGCACGACAGGCGTCATTTGATTTTTAGTGCGAAATTCGCGCACATATTCCAATACGTCGCGCAAACCAACACCATTTTTCAGTGCGCGCTCGGAAGAACGCTGAATTACGGGGCCATCTGCCATCGGATCTGAGAATGGCACACCTAGCTCGATGATGTCTGCGCCACCTGCTACCAGTGCATGCATGAGCTGAACCGTCAGTTCAGGAGCGGGGTCGCCTGCTGTAATAAAAGGGATGAGGCCTTTTTTGTTCTGCGCAGTCAAATTAGAAAAGGTGGACGCGATTCTGGACATAATAGTTTTCAATTTCTAGAAAGTAACTCCTGCAATTTGTCTGTTGAATACAAAAAAATTACATAGAATAAAACGCTTGATGAGATGAGGTCGATTCTGGGGGATCGTCGAACAATGATTGAAATTTTTATTCCTCTACCGCTATTTCAATCTTCCTTTGGTGACCACTTCCGATCCCTCGTACTGCGCCGTGTTAAGCACACCGTATGCTTCCATAAAAATCTTGGGCCCCTTACGAATAAAAATTCCCAAGACGTTCGGCCACTGTATGCATATCTTTATCACCACGCCCAGACAGGTTAGCCAGTACAATTCCATCTTTGCGCAAGGTGGCTGCCAGCTTAGCTGCGTAGGCCAATGCATGGCTCGATTCTAGCGCGGGAATGATGCCTTCAATACGGCAACAATCATGGAATGCTTTGAGGGCTTCATCATCCGTAATCGTGACGTATCGAGCGCGACCTGAGTCTTTCAACCAGGCATGTTCGGGGCCTACTCCTGGATAATCAAGACCGGCGGATATAGAATGGGTCTCGATAATCTGGCCATTCTCATCCTGCAGTAAATAAGTACGATTTCCATGCAAAACTCCAGGGGATCCGGCAGTCAGGGATGCCGCATGTTTGCCGGAATCCAATCCCTCCCCTGCTGCTTCGACACCGATTAACTGGACATTTTTTTCATCGATGTAAGGGTAAAAAATCCCCATCGCATTCGAGCCACCGCCAACGCAAGCAATCACATAATCAGGCTGGCGACCAGCTAACTCCGGCATCTGCCAAAGACACTCCTCGCCAATCACGGATTGAAAATCCCGCACCATCATGGGATACGGATGAGGTCCCGCAACCGTACCGATAATATAAAAAGTATTTTCCACATTGGTAACCCAATCACGCATCGCTTCATTCAATGCGTCCTTGAGTGTCTTGGAACCCGATTCGACGGGCACCACGGTAGCGCCCAACAGCTTCATGCGATAGACATTTTGTGCCTGACGCTGGACGTCCTCGCTTCCCATGTAGATGACACATTCAAGCCCGAAGCGCGCACAAATCGTAGCTGTCGCCACACCATGCTGGCCGGCTCCCGTTTCTGCAATCACGCGCGGCTTACCCATGCGCTTGGCTAACAGTGCTTGACCAATGACATTGTTAATTTTATGGGCACCGGTATGGTTCAAATCTTCTCGCTTGAAATATATCTGAGCTCCCCCCATGATTTCTGACCAACGTTTTGCATGATAGATCGGTGAAGGGCGACCAACGAAGTGTTTCAATTCATACCGAAACTCTTCCAGAAATTTCGGATCCTTGCTGTAACGCGCATATGCATCCTTTAATTCGATGAGTGCATGCGTCAGTGTTTCAGATACAAAAATTCCCCCATAAGGTCCGAAATGCCCTTTGGTATCTGGTAATTGATATTCTTTAGCCTGGTAAAGACCAGCAGGAGACACACTCGAGGCGTTAAAATTTTTCATGGGGTTTTTCTTAGTCAAGTGATGGTATCTGCCAGACGAATTGCCTCTATAAAGGCACTTATTTTGTCGGGATCTTTAATGCCCTTTTCCAGCTCGACGCCGCTACTGACGTCAACTGCGTAAGGACGTACACGAACCACCGCATCAATCACATTTTGTACGTTCAAGCCACCACTTAAAACGACCTGAGACGCGAGCTCTTTTGGAATGAGAGACCAATCGAAAATCCTTCCAGCACCGCCATAACCATCTACAAAAGCATCCAACAGCAAGCCATTAAATAATCGGTCAGCATGAAAAGACCGGCTATATTTTATCAAATCTTCGCTCCGCATTTGCGGCTTGATTCTCAGCGCACGAATAAAAGGACGATTGATGACTGTAGCCGTCGTGTAGCATTGTTCGGCTGTTTCATCCCCATGAAATTGCAATACCGCGACTGGGGCTTGGGCAACCACCTCAGCCACTTCATCAGTAGATGCATTTACAAAAAGCCCTACTGTCGTAACAAACGGAGGAACAATCTCCAATAGCCTAGCGGCAGCAGTAGCGCTGATATAACGCGGACTTTTTGGGTAGAACACGAAACCAATTGCATCGGCACCACTGTCAACGGCAGCTTCCACGTCACCCATTCGGGTCAAACCACAAATTTTAATACGGGTGCGATGTGTCATTATTTTGATGCTCGATGATTTGGGAACTTCATTTTATATCGAGGGTTTTTCTTGAGACTTACTGCTATACCCAAAAATCAGGAAATGGACTTGTCCGCTTTTGAGGTAAACACCATTTTTTAGCGTACTCTATTTTAGCCAGATATAAACCATCAGGCATGAAAGTCGGCGCTGCCTGGGTTCGATCACGACTATCTAATACTTGTCGCAACCAGCTTGAGGAACGATTGCCATTACCGACATAGATCAAGGAACCAACAATATTTCGGACCATGTGATGCAAAAATGCATTTGCATGGACTGTAAAGACAATCAATGCTCCGTGTTGTGCGATCGAAAGTGCATGCATTATCTTTAAGGGGGATTTCGCCTGGCATTGTGAATCCCGAAAAGCCGAAAAATCATGCTCCCCTATTAAAGCCTGCGCTGCAACACGCATTTTATCGACGTCAAGTGGACGAAAAACCCAGCCAGCTTTTCCCGCAAGAAGCGGAGAACGAATTGGATTATTATATAAAACGTAGTGATAAGTACGGGCGATTGCACTAAACCGAGCATGAAAATAGTCTGTGGGTATGGAGTCCACTTCACAAGCCCAATGTACAACTATCGACCCCGGCAAGAATGCGTTAACACCACGCACCCAAGAATGCGCCTCACGCTTTACGGCTGTATCGAAATGGATTACCTGCTCCAAAGCATGCACACCCGCATCCGTCCGTCCCGCACAGGTAATGGCAATATCACTTTGTGAAAATTCCCTAAGCGCAGCTTCCAAACGATCCTGTACGGTATTCTTATGCACTTGCGTCTGCCAACCCTGCCAAGAGGTGCCGTCATATTCAATACCAAGAACAATTCGCTTCAATTCATATCCACTCAAAATATCGCCGTCAAAAATACAAGATATAGGTCTCCAAAACTAAAACGGGCGCTAGCAAAAGTAGCGCCCGTCCAGAATGTTAGATACCATTAAGCAAGCTTACGGCGAATCTCTTTCGCTTTTTCAACTTGCTCCGCCGACCCACCTTTGATCACCTCGTCTATTAATTCACGTGCGCCTTCTTTATCCCCAATTTCCTGATACGCAATCGCTAAATCAAGCTTAGTATCCATTTCCATACGATTTGACGATGCATCGGCAGTCATGTCCAAACTGAGGTCGCTCTCCTGTTCGAATTCATGCGCTGCATCTGAATGGAGATCGAGGTTAATGCCTCCCAAGCCAAACTCAAGAGCAACCGGCTCGCGTTCACCTGCAGGGGCCGGGAGCGAGGTCTGAAGAGGCAATGGTAATGGCGTCGCAGCAGAAGCCTGCGTACCTACAGGGCTGTTAATCTCAGAGAGATCTAGATCAAGCCCCCCTATTTCATGCTTGGAGCCAAGTGCCGCGGCCTTTTGAGGAACAATTTCATCAAAATTAAGTCCGCCCAAATCAAAGTCCAAACTACTATCCGCACGAGGGGTAGGTACTACAGTCACCTCTTCAACCAAGTCTGGCAGACTAAGTTCAAAATTCAGATCAGGCACTTCCTCGTGCCTTGGCTCTGCTGTCGCAACAACCGGTACTTGCTGAGCCGTAGACGTTAATGATAAATCGCCCAGATCGAAACCATTATCGCTAGGGCCTGCTACTGCTACCGCCGCTATCGGCGACGTAGCGGATGAAGCTGACAACTCGCCAAGGTCAAAATCTAACTCATCCGCTCTCCCCGAGTCAGGAGAACTACTGAGACCTAAATCCAAGTCTGACGCATGACTTGTTGTTGGCAATGCTGTCGATACATTTTTCGAATCGTTAAAATCTAAGGAATCTAAAACTTCCTCGTGAACATCTAATAGCAAGTCCTCAGGATCCAATTCTGCAAATGGTGCTGCAGTATCATTCAAAATCGGCCCATGCCCGACAATATCCTCATGTAGTGCTGCGCCCCCCGCATACAATGGATTCCCTGGCTCAAGCGCAATACCGAGGGCAACAGCTTGTGCCCAGTCATCCCCTTGCCCTTTGGTAAGGCTATATAACTCTCCCGCAAGAGTCTCAAAAGAGCGGTTATCTTTTCGATGGGCATATATTTCAAGTAACTTAACACGCACCGCATGTCGATCCGGCTGCGTGCGCAGAGCTTCTTTTAGTATCTCTTCAGCTTGGGCATCGCGCCCATACGCAATGTAAACATCGGCCTCAGCGACGGGATCGACTTCATTCGTATCAAGTTGGCTTGCTGAAGGAGAAAAATTCGAATTAAATACACTGTTGTTAGTATCAACGCTCTGACCGCCAGTAGATCCAAACAAGGAATTGACCTGCAAACTGGAATCAGAAAGAATACTGCTATCCGATTTCAAAGGTTTGTCGTTGCGGCGGCGCGAGTTATACGCGGCGAAAAATCCTATACCAACCACAGCCAATAAGCCACCATAAAGAAGGTAAGAGCTAATCGAATCGAAAAAACTGCTTTCAGCCGGAGGCGAAGCGACGACCACTTTTTTGGGCAGTGGAGGAATTACAGGTGCAGATGCTGACTTGGGGGCCTGCGCTGGACTCGTTGGCTCAGCAATGATTTTTTCTGCCTTCGGAGCCTCGGCGGTTTTAGTAGCTGCTGCCTGAGCCTGTGCTGCTGCTTGGGCCTGTGCTGCCTGAGCCTGCGCTGCTGCCTGAGCCTGCGCTGCTGCTTGAGCCTGCGCTGCTGCTTGGACTTGCGATGCGACGCGCGCAGCTTCTGCCACTGAGGCAGCATGTGCAGCGGCGGCGGCCTCGGTTGCTTTATCGTTGATCTGTTTTTGCTTTTCTGCTAGTCCCTTATTTTTTATTTCCAATAATTTATTGAGCTTACTCACGTTCTCTTCAAGTTCTTTAAATCTTGAAGCAGCATCCGCAATCGCCTTGTCTTTTGCAATTTTGTCTTCCGCTGCAGCTGTGGCCTTTTGTCCGGCAGCGATTGCTGCAGATGAACTTGCCTTAGACAATTTTAATTTGTCCTGAGATTCATTTGCCGCAGTGGGCTTCTCCTCAATTTTTGCAGTAATTTTTCCGGCTGCGCTTTGTTTCGATTCGATAGCCTTGGTCGGGGTGGCAAGGGCGACCTGACTGGCCAATTTACGACGATAGGCATTAAAATCGCTGGCTTGGGCCACTACAACCCCTTTCGCCTCAACTTCACTAACGCTGGATGCTGTATCTGGGCCGGGTACAGAGAGAATCTGCCCCGTACGCAAGCGATTCATGTTGTTCCCAATAAAAGCGTTCGGATTAGAGCGATAAAGAACAACCAGCATTTGGTCAAGAGAAACGCCCGTTGGCTTCAAACGGCTCGCAATTTTCCCAAGGGTATCGCCTTTTTTAATAGCGTATTCCGACACTTTTTCGTCAGCGTCTACCCCATTTTTTACACTATCAACGGATTTTGTAGCGGCTTGGGTGGGATATTTTCGGATGTCATCGGCTGTTTCAGACATAGACTTCGTTTTACGTCCCTTCTTTTGCGCAGCGGGTACCGTGGTTGAAGACCCTGTATTTTCATGCATCACCTCACCCTGCGTCGGAGAAGGCTGAGTTGATACTATGGGTGAAGTCACGGCCTGGGAAGATCTTAGTGCCGAAACCTCAACCGGCGCGCTTATTTGTGCCGGCTGCGCAGTGCGCAACTCCGACGGATCAAGCAAAAACGTATATTCACGCACCAAGCGGTTGCTGCCCGACCTCAGCTCCAACAACATATCGACGAACGGCTCATTCACCGGTTGATTCGAAGTAATACGAATAAATTGCCGCGCACCGCGTTGATCAATGACAAACCGCAGCGATAATAATGTTGGGTTGAATTCGATATTTGCCGTACGAAATGCATCGGTAGACGCCACCTTTGCTACCAAGGAGCCGGCCTCCTCTTTTGCTATCGAATTGAGTTCAATTTCAGCGCGTAAGGGCTGGCCCAGCGAAGAGAGGACTGTCAATTTTCCTAAGCCCGCCGCATGCGCGTTCGATAACACCAACACTACAGAGGCAACAGCGGCGCTGAGTGTCTTAAAGATAGACGACATTAATATGGGGCGTGTATTTAGTTGCATTTTGATTGGCATGGATGGGCAGACGGTTAGCAAATACTGAATTTAAGCAAAAACAACGCTTCTGGTTAACTTTTCTTCTGGAAGTTTCACCATATCATCATGGACTTACGCTTGCAAGCTTAACTAGTTTCACAAGATATCTCAAGCCTACCGCCTTATCCCTCTTTGGCGACTCGCCAGCGGGAAAAACGTTGCCTATTAACAACAATCCAGCGTGTTATTGAAATTAATCAACGCTCCAATACAATGCGTAGCATTCGCCGCAAGGGTTCGGCTGCACCCCATAGCAGTTGATCACCGACGGTAAATGCCGACAAATAGTCTTCACCCATCTGCATTTTACGCAAACGACCCACTGGAATTGTGAGACTGCCCGTGACTGCGGCTGGCGTCAAGTACTTCATCGACTCGTCCCGACTATTTGGAACAACTTTTACCCATTGATTATTTTTCGCAATGATGTCATTGATTTCGTCAAGCGGCACGTCTTTTTTTAATTTGATGGTCAATGCCTGGGAATGGCAACGCATTGCGCCGATACGGATGCATAAGCCATCCACAGCGACTTCATGCGAACCAAATGCCGGGCCTCGGCCCAAGATTTTGTTAGTTTCAGCGCCAGCCTTCCACTCTTCGCGTGACATACCATTACCCAAATCTTTATCGATCCAGGGAATCAGATTGCCTGCGAGGGGAACACCAAATTGTTTGATTTCATCGGCATTCATCGTCTGCTGTTTGGACAATACCTGCCGATCAATTTCTAATATTGCCGATGCTGGATTATCCAATAACGCCTTCACCTGGGCATTGATAGTGCCAAACTGTGTCAGCAGTTCTCGCATGTGCTGAGCGCCCCCCCCAGACGCTGCCTGGTAAGTCATCGAACTCATCCACTCAACAAGGTCGTGCTGGAACAAGCCGCCCAATCCCATCAACATGCACGATACGGTGCAATTACCACCAATATAATTCTTGGTGCCCTTGTCGAGAGCCGTCCTGATAACGTTCGCGTTAACTGGATCGAGAACAATGACAGCATCCTCTTTCATCCGCAAGGTTGATGCTGCGTCAATCCAGTAACCATTCCATCCTGTCGCACGCAACTGTGGGAACACCTCGGTGGTGTAATCCCCCCCTTGGCAAGTGATAATGATGTCACATTTTTTCAGCGCGTCGATGTCATTGGCATCCATCAACTTAGATTCGTTTTTTGCCATAGCGGGTGCTTTACCACCTGCATTGGAGGTAGAAAAAAACACCGGCTCAATATAAGCGAAATCATCCTCTTCCTGCATACGCTGCATCAAGACCGAACCTACCATGCCACGCCAACCGACTAAGCCAACCAATTTCATCACGATTCCTTCAAACAGTGGACAGGAAAAACCTGCCATCCCAATCAAAATTATTCATTACTAATGCAGGATAAAAATTCCGAAACATCTACATGCTAATCAATCGATGGGTGCTTTCAAGCACAATCCGCAGGAAGATTATTTCCCCCATTTCATTTTCACATCAGTGCTTTCACCACAGCATCACCCATCTGACTTGTTCCCACTTTGGTAGCGCCTGCTTCGTAGATATCCGGTGTACGCAGACCTTGGGTCAACACCTTCTTCACCGCAATTTCAATACGATCGGCCTGCTCTGCTTTATTCAATGAGTATCTCAACATCATAGCGGTGGACAGAATTGTGGCAAGCGGATTGGCGATGCCTTTTCCAGCAATGTCAGGGGCCGATCCATGAGAAGGCTCGTAAAGGCCTTTGTTGTGGGCATCCAGAGAGGCCGATGGCAACATTCCGATGGAACCGGTCAACATGGCAGCGGCATCGGACAATATATCTCCAAACATATTGCCAGTCACCATTACATCAAATTTCTTGGGGGCACGCACCAACTGCATCGCCGCATTATCGACATACATATGATCCAGAGTAACCTCTGGATATTCTTTGTGCACATCAGTCACAATATCTTTCCAGAATTGAAAAGTTTCCAGAACATTGGCTTTATCCACGCTGGTAAGACGCTTGCTGCGTTTACGGGCTGCCTGAAAAGCCACATGTGCAATGCGTCGAATTTCGGTCTCCGCATATCGCATGGTGTCGAAACCTTCGCGCTCGCCCTTGAACGGACCATCGGGACAAATTCGCACACCACGCGGCTGACCAAAATAAATGTCGCCAGTCAATTCGCGCACAATCAAAATATCCAACCCGGAAACCACTTCCGGTTTCAGGGTCGATGCGCCCGCTAATTCCGCATACAAAATAGCAGGACGTAAATTGGCGAACAAACTCAAATTTTTACGCAGGCCAAGAATCGCCTGCTCGGGACGCAAATCTCGAACTAGCTGATCGTATTTCCAGTCACCCACCGCACCAAATAAAACCGCATCCGCCTCTTTCGCTAACTTCAGCGTTCCTTCAGGCAAGGGATGGCCGTACGCCTCATATCCAGCACCGCCAACCGGCGCTGTTTCCATCTCAAATTTCTCACCTAGTGTGTTGAGCACCTTGACAGCTTGTTCAATTATTTCTGGGCCGATGCCATCGCCCGGCAAAATTGCAATTTTCATTTTATTAATTTAGATAGACTCAGTTATACAATTAAATCGTATTTGCCAGCCATGGTTTAGCCGCTAAATGACGCTCTTCAAAATCGCGAATTAAATCGGCGTGGCGCAAGGTCAAACCAATGTCATCGAGCCCATTCATCAAACAATATTTTCGAAACGCGTCGATTTCAAATGGGTAACAAGCGCTGCCGCTAATAGTGGTAACGATCTGCTGATCAAGATCCAGCATCAAACGAAATCCTGGGAAAGCCTTGACCTCATTAAACAAATGGTCGACTTGTGCTTCGGAAAGAACAATCGGTAACAAACCATTCTTATAACAGTTATTAAAAAAAATATCGGCAAAACTGGGGGCAATAATCGCTCGAAATCCGTACTGATCCAATGCCCAGGGCGCATGTTCACGCGAGGAACCACAACCGAAATTTTTGCGGGTCAGCAAAATAGATGCGCCCTGATACCGAGAGTGATTCAATACAAAATCAGGATTCTGCGGCCGTTTCGAATTATCCTTACCTGGTTCACCGTGGTCCAAATATCGCCATTCGTCAAACAAATTAGGACCAAATCCGGTACGTTTAATCGATTTTAAAAATTGCTTTGGGATAATCGCATCAGTATCGACGTTGGCACGATCCAAGGGCGCAACCAAGCCCTCGTGTACAGTAAATTTATTCATGATTGTCTTGCCTTACGTCCGAATATAAAACACCCTCTTCACTCCAGTGCTTACATCCGAACTAGTTTCTTGAATGGGGCGAAAGTGCTGAGGTAAACACTATTTCTTAGAAGAGGCGCTTTGGACCTTTTCACCGACCTTTTCAACATCCTTACCCAACCCGTTTATCGTATTGCAAGCTGAAAGCATAAAACCCAAGGCAATCAGTAACGACAATATGCGCATTTTTTTCATGATCTTCCCTACAAAAATTTTACAAAGAACGGACATCTACAAAATGTCCAGCAATGCCTGCTGCAGCCGCCATCGCAGGCGACACCAGATGTGTCCGGCCACCTTGGCCTTGCCGCCCTTCAAAATTGCGATTGGAAGTGGATGCACAACGTTCGCCCGGCTCGAGGCGATCCGCATTCATCGCCAGACACATCGAGCAACCAGGCTCTCTCCACTCAAAACCTGCATCCTTAAAAACTTTATCCAGCCCCTCGCGTTCAGCTTGCATTTTTACCAGACCTGAACCCGCCACCACCATCGCCAATATAACGTTGGAAGCACGAAATTTACCGCGTACCACGGCTGCAGCAGCACGCAAATCCTCGATACGAGAATTAGTGCAAGAACCAATAAATACCTTATCAATGCGAATATCGCACATTGCTGTGTTAGGTTTAAGCGCCATATACACTAACGCTTTTTCCATTGCATCACGCTTTACCGCATCTTTTTCATCGTCTGGATCAGGCACCCGTCCATCAATAGCGACTACCATCTCTGGCGACGTACCCCAGGTAACCTGGGGCTTGATTTCATTCGCATTAAGCGTAACAACCAAATCGAACTTGGCGCCCGTGTCAGAATGCAGCGTGCGCCAATATTCAACAGCACGATCCCAATGCGGCCCGACCGGCGAAAGGGGACGCCCTTTGACATAATTTATCGTCGTGTCGTCTACCGCGATCATACCGGCGCGGGCTCCCGCCTCAATGGCCATATTGCAAATCGTCATACGGCCCTCCATAGACAAACTACGTATGGTCGCGCCAGCGAACTCGATTGCATAGCCAGTACCACCCGCCGTACCAATCTTACCAATCACTGCCAATACCACGTCTTTTGCGGTCACACCCGGCATCAAGGCGCCATCAATCTGCACCAACATCGCTTTCGATTTCTTGGCAAGCAAGGTCTGGGTTGCCAGCACATGCTCAACTTCAGAGGTTCCGATTCCATGTGCCAGACAGCCGAATGCCCCGTGCGTAGATGTATGCGAATCACCACAAACGACCGTCATACCCGGAAGCGTTGCGCCTTGTTCTGGCCCAATCACATGCACAATACCTTGCCGCTTGTCGCTCATATTGAAATACGTGAGGCCATATTTTTTCGCATTGGCATCCAACGTCTCCACCTGCAAACGGGACACAGGATCATCGATTCCATTAATCCGATTTGTAGTAGGCACATTATGATCAGCCACCACAAGATTGGCTGCCACACGCCAAGGCGTGCGACCAGCTAGCTTGAGTCCATCGAAGGCCTGAGGGCTAGTCACCTCATGCAACAAATGACGATCAATATAAAGAACCGTTGTACCATCCTCTTCGGCATGTACGATATGCGATTCCCAAAGTTTGTCGTAAAGTGTTTTGATCATGTCTTAAAAAATAAAAAGCAGCAAAAACCAAGGATGAATAAAACGAATATTGCGCATTAAATTGAGCGAATAGTCGGCAATTATCCCATATTTGTGCGGTGAAAACCCTGGAATATAGGATATGGGTACAACGACCATCTCGACCATGCAGAAATAGGTCGCGCGCCCTTTACCGTTGGCAAAGTAAATTCAAAATAAATGTGTGGCCAACCGAAAATCTCATCGGATATCCTTACGGCATGTTTGCCATTGATAGGAGAAAAATGCCGCGAGCATACTCCCTGATGCCAACAATGCTGCAAGAAAATAGACTGTCTGTGGCCCGAAGCGGTCCCAGAAAATGCTCAAGAGTAACCCGCCTAGCGTCCCACCTAATCCATAAGAGATACTGGTATAAAGTGCTTGACCGCGTGCTTGCAACGTTCCAGAGAACCACCGTTGCAAGGTCATCACAGAAGCCGAATGATGGACGCCAAAAGTCGCGGCATGAAGTATCTGTGCAATCAAGAGTAGTGTTAAAGAATGCGCTGCGAAACCTATCATGCCGAATCGAAGCACCGCAACAGCCAAACTAAACATCATCAATCGCCGTACACCAAATCGCCGAAAAAATGGCGCTTGGAAATAGAAAAACATAATTTCAGCGATAACACCAAGTGACCACATCAGCCCTATCCAGGTTTTGCTATATCCCATTTGCGCCAAATACAAAGAATAGAAAACATATAACGACGAATGCGCAGCTACCATCAGAAACGTGGACACGAAAAAAGCAATTACTTCCCGTCTTTTCAAGATATCTAGTACTGATGGCACATCGTGCGCTGGATGAATACTAGGCCCCTCGCTCATACGCAGGCTGGCAAGCAATACTAACGACAATAGCGAGAAGGCAATCCACGGCATTATCTTGACACCATATCTCTCCAGTAGGTAGCCCCCAAACGTCACGAAAACAATAAATCCGATTGAGCCCCATAAACGCAGCCGTCCATAATGGGTAAGGTCGCCGTGCATTTCCGACAGCATCAACGCCTCCGAAATCGGTCCCTGGGCACTGGTAAACATATTAATCGCCGTCATCACTATAAAAAAATGAAGGAAAGACTGCCCCAAAAACATGCCTGAGAATGCCACTAATGCAGCCAAAGCAGTCCACCGTAGCACCGCAATCCTGCGTTGTGAATGATCAGCAACTGCCCCCCACAAATTTGGCCCAAAAATTCGCATCACCTGTATAAGCGACATCAGCACGCCTATTTCGGCGACCGTCATTCCTCTGTCGGCAAAATATAGCGTCGCGTAAGGCGAAAAAACCCCTACATAGCCGTAATAGGCAAAGAAAAATAGCGCGAAATTGAAGGACTGTTTAGGCCAGGAAGGGTGCTGCACAGGATATTTTTTAGGAACGACAGGCTAGATTAAACGCTACAAAATAATGACCAGTCATCCTGAGTCTGTCGAAGAGGGATGGGGAAACATACATGCTATTTGACATGCTAATTGGGTACCAGTGATTGCCTGAAAAATGAAATAGGTACGCACTTATTTTGCAGGTCACACATCTCATTTTAAACCGCTATGTCGGTTTGAACGCTGCAATTTTTGGCGTCATTACCGTCACATCACCGCATTGCGCGCGATGTCGTAGCGCGTGATCCATCAACACCAGTGCGAGCATCGCTTCAGCAATCGGTGTCGCACGAATGCCGACACAGGGGTCGTGACGGCCCAAGGTCTCAATCATCGTAGGTTTGCCGTTTTTATCGATGGAGCGGCGGGCGGTACGGATCGACGAAGTCGGTTTAATCGCAATCGAAACCGTGATATTTTGCCCTGTCGAAATACCGCCCAAAACACCGCCCGCATTATTGCCAACGAAACCTTCCGGCGTTAATTCATCCCCGTGCTGGGAACCTTTTTGCGCAATGGATTTGAAACCCGCACCAATTTCAACCCCTTTCACCGCATTGATTCCCATCATTGCGTAAGCAATTTCAGCATCTAATTTATCGTAAATTGGCTCACCCAAACCAACAGGAACATTTTCAGCGATGACATCAATACGTGCACCGATGGAATCGCCGTCTTTACGCAACGCATCCATATATTCTTCCAAAAGGACGAGGGTCGCCACATCGCTGCTGGCTGCAAAAAATGGATTATTAGACACATGCTCCCATGATTCAAAAGGAATGGTGATGTCGCCCAACTGGCTCATACAACCCTTGAAAACCGTGCCGTATTTCTCCAACATCCACTTCTTTGCAATCGCTGCCGCACCCACCACAGGTGCAGTCAGGCGTGCTGAAGAGCGGCCACCGCCGCGCGGATCACGAATCCCATATTTGTGCAAATAGGTGTAATCAGCATGCCCGGGGCGAAAGCTGTCAGCTATGTTGCCATAATCCTTGCTGCGCTGATCTTCATTGGGAATGAACAAGGCAATGGGTGTTCCCGTCGTCTTGCCTTCATAGACACCGGATAAAATCTTAACCGTGTCTGATTCCTGACGCTGCGTCACATGCCGCGAAGTGCCGGGTTTGCGCCGATCAAGATCCGGCTGAATGTCCGTTTCAGACAAGAGCAGCCCGGGGGGGCAGCCATCAATCACACACCCAATTGCCGGGCCATGAGATTCCCCGAAGGTGGTAACGGTAAAGAGCGTGCCAAATGTATTGCCAGACATGATTTAAAGGAGAAAAGACTAAAAGTACATTCTAACAGCGTGCGAAGAAAGGTAAGTCATCTCAAAGGGATAGCAATGGCGATTGTTTTAAGAAAATTTCACAAAACGTGAATGATCAAAAAAAACGATACGCCAATATAAAAAGGGGAAACCAAGTACCTTATTAGAAGTCAATGTGCATTTGGACGCGCCTGATGAGAAGCAGTATGGGGGGACAACACAAAAAGACAAACAACGCCACAAGGTACCCCCTCAATCGTGGAACAAATGCGATTTATTTCTAAACAGGTACTTACGTTGGCTCGTCTTTTTACCTTATCAGCGACTGACCATTGGCGGCACATCGCGTGCAACCGATCCCACAAATAGTTGCCGGGGACGGCCGATTTTTTGCTCTGGATCGGAAATCATTTCATTCCACTGGGCAATCCACCCCACAGTTCGCGCCATCGCAAAAATTCCCGTAAATAGGGAGACCGGAATACCTAACGCCGATTGCACAATGCCGGAGTAAAAATCGACATTGGGATAGAGTTTACGCGATACGAAATATTCATCTTCGAGCGCGATTTTTTCAAGTGCCAGCGCCAGTTTAAATAAGGGATCGTTTTCAAGTCCAAGCTCATTCAATACTTCGTAGCAGGTTTCTCGCATGAGCTTGGCACGAGGATCGTAATTCTTATAAACCCGATGCCCGAAACCCATCAGCTTGACCCCGGAGTTTTTGTCTTTCACCTGCTTGACGAACTCAGGGATATGATCCACAGTGCCAATTTCCTTAAGCATCGTAAGCGCTGCTTCATTTGCACCGCCATGCGCAGGGCCCCACAAACACGCTATGCCAGCGGCGATACATGCGAATGGATTGGCGCCGCTGGAGCCTGATAAACGCACGGTTGAGGTAGAAGCATTTTGCTCATGATCAGCGTGCAAAATGAGGATCCGATCTAGCGCACGCACCAATACATCATTAACTTTATATTCCTCGCAAGGGGTCGCAAACATCATGCGCATGAAATTCGCACTGTACGACAGATCGTTACGAGGATAAACGAAGGGTTGACCCATCGAATATTTATAAGCCATTGCTACCAACGTCGGCATTTTTGCGATCAAACGAATTGCCGAAACTTCACGATGATGCGGATCGTTGATATCAAGCGAATCGTGATAAAAAGAAGCCAACGCACCCACCGTGCCTACCAGCACCGACATCGGGTGCGCATCACGACGAAAGCCACGGAAAAAGAATTGCATTTGCTCATGCACCATGGTATGGCGCGTCACCATGTCCGTGAAGTTTTTCTTCTGTTCTGCGTTTGGCAACTCCCCATTTAGCAATAGGGAACAGGTTTCCAGAAAATCGCAGTTAACCGCAAGCTGCTCAATCGGATAGCCCCGATAAAGCAATTCTCCCTTGTCCCCATCGATGTAAGTAATCGATGAATTACACGCCGCCGTAGACATAAAACCGGGATCGTAAGTGAACTTTCCGGTAGTTCCATAGAGTTTCCGAATGTCGATAACATCAGGACCTACCGTGCCCTTGTAAATGGGAAATTCTATCGATGGACTGCCATCAGAAAATGACAGGGTGGCTTTATTTTCAGAGTTGTTCATGGCTCTTCCTTCTGGAGAGAGGTAATTCGAAAGTTAAAAAAGAAAAATCTTAAAGTGACATCTCTGCCACAATCATCATGCGTTGCGCAATCGAAGCAAAAGTGCTTCGACATGCGTCAGGTCCAGTGCACCATCCAGCTCTTTACGCGCCAGTATCAAATCCATCAGGTCGTTGTCCGTCAAATCCAACAACCGCGTCAACGCATCGACTTCTTCATCCGTCATGTTCGCTTCATGGGCATCCAAAAAACGAGTCAGGATCAAATCATTTTCCAGTAACCCACGGCGGGATCGCCAACGTAAACGTGCGCGATTTGCTGGGTCGGACTGGTGGTTCTCTGACATTACGTGCATTATTTTCCTGAGTGCAAAAACTAAACGGCGCGGCGCACCATCAACTCCTTAATTTTGCCAATCGCTTTGTTAGGATTTAATCCCTTAGGACAAACATCGACGCAATTCATAATAGAATGGCAGCGGAACAGGCGGTAAGGATCTTCCAGATTATCCAGGCGATCTCCCGTTGCTTCATCGCGACTATCGGCGATAAAACGATACGCTTGCAACAACCCAGCAGGCCCAACAAATTTATCAGGATTCCACCAAAAAGAGGGGCATGAGGTCGAACAGCAAGCGCAAAGAATGCACTCATAGAGGCCATCCAACTCTTCACGTTCAGTCGGTGACTGCAGACGTTCTTTTTCAGGTGGAATCGTCTCATTGATCAAAAACGGTTTGATCGAATTGTACTGTTTAAAAAACTGTGTCATGTCGACGATCAAATCACGAATGACGGGCAAACCTGGTAATGGGCGCAGTACAATCGGCTCCACCAACTCGTTCAGATTCGTGGTGCAAGCCAATCCATTTTTGCCATTGATATTCATCGCATCAGAGCCACACACGCCTTCACGACAAGACCGACGTAACGCCAACGAATCGTCGACATCGGATTTAATACGTTGCAATGCATCTAACAGCATTTTGTCGGTATCTTGCAGTTCAACCGTCAAGCTTTGCATATAGGGCTTGGCATCCCTGTCTGGATCGTAGCGATAAATTTGGAATTGTAGAGTTCGTGCCATATTAATCTCGTTTTCAGCATTAGAGGACAGTGTTCAAATTGCTTAAGCAGCGCGTACCTTGTCCCAAAAAATTAAAAGGTACGTGCTTTCGGTTTAAAGGTTTCCACGGATAGTGGCTTGGTGATCACTGGCTTGTATTCGAGGCGATTGCCTTCGGAATACCACAAGGTATGTTTCATCCAATTCTCATCATCGCGTTTTTCGTAATCTCGATGCGCATGTGCGCCGCGCGATTCCTTACGCGCCACTGCGGAGGTGATGGTTGCTTTTGCAGTTTCAATCAGGTTATCCAGTTCCAGCGCTTCAACACGTGCGGTGTTAAATACCTGGGATTTATCCTTGAAAGAGACATGCTTACGGCGCTCGTCCAACTCCATGATGGCTTTGTAACCGTTTTGCAGCAATTCGTCTGTGCGAAACACACCACAATAATTTTGCATCGCAGCGCGGATGTCATTCGCTACATTTTGTACCCGTTCCGTACCGGTGCTGGTCTCAAGTTTATTCAAACGTGATAACGCAAAATCAGCAGCATCAGCCGGCAACGGCTTATTGCTCTTGGACTTCAGATCGCTCTGCACGACATGGTTACCCGCAGCGCGACCGAATACCAACAAATCTAGCAAGGAATTAGTACCGAGGCGATTTGCGCCATGGACAGATACGCAAGCACACTCACCAATGGCATACATCCCGTTGACTACTGCATTTGGATTGCCGTCTTTAGGTGCAACGACCTGACCATAAATATTGGTCGGAATGCCGCCCATCTGATAGTGAATCGTGGGGACCACAGGGATCGGCTCTTTAGTCGCATCCACGTTGGCAAATTTATGACCAATTTCAAGAATGGAAGGCAAACGCTTTTGGATTGTCTCCGCACCGATATGACGCAAATCGAGCAATACGTGGTCTTTATTTGGACCGCAGCCACGACCTTCTTTAATTTCCTGATCCATCGAGCGCGAAACGAAATCACGCGGGGCCAAATCTTTTAGCGTGGGCGCATAACGCTCCATAAAGCGCTCCCCATTGCTATTGATCAAAATGCCGCCTTCGCCACGCACGCCTTCGGTAATCAGCACGCCAGCGCCAGCAACACCGGTGGGATGGAATTGCCAGAATTCCATATCTTCCAGAGGCAGACCTGCGCGTGCCGCCATGCCCATACCGTCACCCGTATTAATAAATGCATTAGTCGATGCAGCCCAGATACGCCCAGCTCCACCGGTTGCAAAAATGGTGGTCTTCGCTTCCAAAATCATGACCTGGCCGGTTTCCATCTCCAGCGCAACCACACCAAGGACATCGCCTTCAGCATCGCGAATAATATCGATCGCCATCCACTCAACAAAGAAATGGGTTTTGGCGCGTACATTACGTTGATACAGGGTATGCAGCAAAGCGTGACCGGTACGGTCAGCTGCGGCACAGGCGCGTTGTACCGCTTTTTCTCCGAAATTGGCGGTGTGCCCCCCAAAAGGACGCTGGTAGATAGTGCCATCGACATTGCGGTCAAACGGCATACCAAAGTGTTCCAGCTCATAGACCACCTTCGGCGCTTCGCGACACATGAATTCAATCGCGTCTTGATCACCCAGATAATCACCCCCTTTGACGGTGTCGAACATATGCCAGTACCAACTGTCTTCCGCCATATTTCCCAGTGAAGCGCCAATTCCTCCCTGGGCAGCAACGGTGTGCGAACGGGTAGGGAAAACTTTGGACAATACAGCCACATTCAAGCCTGCTTCTGCCAATTGCAACGATGCGCGCATGCCAGAACCACCTGCGCCAATGATCACCGCATCGAAACGTCGCGTGGGAATTGCTGATTTAATATTAAACATATTCGCCACCACGATTACACTCTCCAAAGAATCTCAGCTGTCCATACAGCACAACCTAACAACCACAGAATCGTGGCAACTTGCAATGTAAGCCGAATCGACACTGGCTTCACATAGTCCATCCAAATATCGCGCATCCCCACCCACGCATGATAAAACAGTCCCACAAAGGTGACGAAGGTGAAAAGTTTGAACCACTGCTGGGCAAACAACCCAGCCCAACCCTCGTAGGTGAAATTATTCGCCGTCAAAAAAGTAAGTAAAAGAATCAGTGTGTACAGCGCCATAACCACAGCAGTAATTCGCTGCGCCAACCAATCTCTCAATCCATAGTGTGCGCCAACGACCAGGCGCTTTGGCCCGATATTATTATTTGCCATCAAAATACTCCGAACAGTTTCAACGCAACCAACGCTGTCAGCACCAAACTCACAGCAAGCACCGATGCTGCTGTGACACGTGCAGAATTTTTATCCAAGCCAATGTGCATATCCATCACCAAGTGACGGATGCCTGCACAAAAATGCTGCAGGTATGCCCACACCAACGCTAGGAGAATCAGTTTCACGCATACGCCAGAAACAAGCCCTTTAAAGTAATCAAACGTGGTTTCCGAAAGCAAGCTCTGCTTCAATAAATACAGCACCACAGGAATAAGTAAAAACAGTAGAAAACCACTAATGCGATGCAAAATAGAAACCAGGCCCGCTAATGGCAAGCGATAATTCGCGAGCTGCAAAATATGGATATTACGAAACTGAGGACGCTCCGCTCTGGCAACTTCTTTTGCAACTTCAGACATAAAATTTCCCCTCTCAACTAAAACTTGTAATTTGGCAATTTTCGCCGATTTTGTGCAGGACAACAATTGTAATTTAATATTTTCGATTGCCGACAGCCAGATTCCCCGCATTCCAACACACGAAATCGGATGATTACACGAACTCAATTCAATTCATTTTTATAGTGATGGCGCTCGGTCACATACAATCCACGGCGCAACTCTACGGGCTTATCTCCATAGGTGTAAGAAACGCGCTCTACGCTCAACAAGGCAGTATTCAGTGAAATTTGCAACAACGCACTGACCACCGTATCTGCACTGACTGCGCGTATCTTTTCCGCAGCCCGGATCATCCTCGTGCCGAACTCAGATTCAAACAGGCCGTACATTGGTCCCTTGTATTCAATAAGACGCTCTGCTGTCAATCCTTTAAATAGCACGCCAGGCAACCAGATTTCCTCAAGAATCGTGGCGAGTCCCGAAAAATATTGTATTCGCTGAATAAAAATCACAGAATCGGCTGATTTAATGTCCAACAGACGCGCTACTTCAGCGGGAGCACGTAAGCGCTTCACCTCAACAATTTTATTTTCAGGATAACCCGCTACGCCCTCATCAGGTATAAGACGTAAAAAACGAAACTGCGCCCTCTCCTCATGATGCGTTGCCACAAAAGTACCTTTGCCTTGACGACGCACGACAAGATTATCTGCAGCCAATTCGTCGATCGCTTTACGCACCGTTCCCTGACTGACCTTGAAACGTAGCGCAAGCTCCACTTCGCTCGGTATCAATTCTCCTGGTTTCCACTCACCGGACTGTAGACTTTGTGTGATGAGCGCCTTAATTTGTTGATATAAGGGGCTAAAGGTAGGCGAAGATCCAGCAGCAGAGCCTCCTGGACTCTGCACATTA
The DNA here is from genome assembly GCA_025352145.1 of Oxalobacteraceae bacterium. GTDB lineage: Bacteria > Pseudomonadota > Gammaproteobacteria > Burkholderiales > Burkholderiaceae_D > JANXTY01. The sequence goes on along the minus strand of JANXTY010000008.1, from coordinate 11,335 downwards.
TTGACAATCAAATTGGGCAAAACTGTATTCATAGCGCGCAATTTCACCACAATTCCACCATTGCCGTCCAGCAAAAATATTTTTTGAATTATGTCTTATATAAGACATAAGATATTAATTGACAACGCCACCCTACAACCCTACACTCAGCAATAAATATTATTTGAATTCATAAGCTTGCGTATTAAAAAATTTGTTTTTTCGCACACCTTGCCCCGTATAAAAAGGTGAATCCAGCTGACTTGACGCACTTTCAACGGTATCATGGGAGACTTGCGAAATTTTTAGAACATAGTTGTTCAACTTCATATCATTTTCATTCCCACTCTGGAGATTCCTCATGGCTAAAGCCCCTCTGCGCGTTGCTGTTACCGGTGCCGCTGGTCAAATCGGTTATTCACTTTTATTTCGCATTGCCAATGGCGATATGCTTGGCAAGGATCAACCTATCCTCCTGCAATTACTCGAAATCCCAGATGAGAAAGCGCAAAAAGCACTAAAAGGCGTCATGATGGAGATCGACGATTGCGCCTTTCCGTTATTGGCGGGTATGACGGCACATAGCGATCCGATGACCGCGTTCCAAGACACTGACGTCGCATTGTTAGTGGGGGCGCGTCCTCGGGGTCCTGGCATGGAGCGTAAAGATTTGCTGGAGGCTAACGCACAAATTTTTACCGTTCAGGGCAAAGCATTAAACGCTGTTGCATCCCGCAATGTAAAAATTCTTGTTGTCGGCAATCCGGCCAATACCAATGCTTATATCGCGATGAAATCTGCACCCAGCCTGCCTGCCAAAAACTTCACTGCCATGCTGCGCCTAGATCACAATCGCGCTTTGTCGCAAATCGCCGCTAAAACTGGAAAACCCGTCACAGCTATCGAAAAGCTGTTTGTTTGGGGCAATCATTCTCCCACGATGTACGCCGACTATCGTTATGCCACCATCAATGGCGCATCTGTAAAAGACATGATCAACGACCATACGTGGAACAAAGATGTATTTTTGCCGACTGTGGGCAAGCGCGGCGCAGCCATTATCGAAGCGCGTGGCCTGTCCTCTGCAGCCTCAGCCGCCAACGCAGCGATTGACCATGTGCACGACTGGCTCCTTGGCACCAATGGGAAATGGACGACGATGGGAATCGCATCGGATGGCTCCTACGGCATTCCAGAAGGTACGATGTTCGGCTTCCCTGTCACCACTGAAAACGGCGAGTACAAAATCGTTCAAGGTCTTGCTATTGACGAATTTTCCCAAGAACGAATCAACGTCACTCTCAACGAGTTGCTCGAAGAACGAGAAGGCGTAAAACACTTGGTGGGTTAAATTCATCGGTGATACACCGCCGCATGGTTTGGGGGCGTATCACCCTGTTTATGGTTTCCTACCCCAGACCCATCTGCATTAACAGCCTGAATTAATTAACTAAGTAATTTAATTAACTAACCAATACATGCGTCCATCCGAAATTTTATTTCAAGGAAAACTACCGCCGACATCGCTGCCCGTCTGTGATCATTATGCGGGCTCAGAAAAACTGATGCGTAAGTCACTTGTTCTGCAGCAGAAATTTGGACCGATGTTTGACATTACCTTTGATTGCGAAGATGGCGCTGTCGCAGGAAACGAAGAGCCACATGTACGACAAGTTGCGGCTCTCATCAAAAGTGAAGACAATCGTTTTGGACGAATCGGCGTTCGGGTACATCATTTGGCGAGTGGTTTTTTTGAAAAAGATGTCGCGATCATTTGCGAAAATGCAGGTACTCAAATTGCATATATCACCGTGCCGAAAGCCGAGAGCCTTACCGAAGTCACCAGTGCGATTGAGGTGATTAACCACCATGCAAAACGTGCAGGTCGAAAAAATTTACCAATCCATGTTTTAATCGAATCACATGGCGCATTGAACGATGTATCTGCGATTGCCGCATTACCTCAAGTTGAGTGTCTCTCCTTCGGTATTATGGATTTTGTCTCTGCCCATTACGGCGCAATTCCGGTGAATGCGATGCGCTCGCCCAATCAATTTTCCCACCCACTGGTAACGCGCGCCAAGACCAATATTGCAGCTGCATGTCATGCGTATGGAAAAGTACCATCCCACAATGTCACTACTGAAATAAAAGACTCGTCCGTAGTAGCCAGTGACGCCGCACGTGCTTCGGGTGAGTTCGGTTACACCCGTATGTGGAGTATCCATCCCAGTCAGATCAACCCTATCATCAAAGCATTTTCCCCACGTAATTCAGAGATAACAGAAGCAGCCGCTATTTTGTTGGAAGCCCAAAATGCGCATTGGGGACCAATCGAACAACAGGGCCGACTGCACGATCGCGCCAGCTACCGGTATTATTGGACCGTACTACAACGTGCCAAACTAAGTGGACTTGCATTACCCGAATCGGCGGCTTCGGTATTATAAAAATGAGGGGCAATCCGCATGCCCCGTTTATTAACCCAGGTTGTTTTCAACACAGAGAGAATCTCATGAAAAAGAAATTCCATTTAATTTTTCTGTTGTCTATCACCGTACTCGCTACAGTCTCTGTTTACGCCGCAGATAAAAAATCGTCAAAAAAAGCGCCCGCAGAGACAATCGACACCGCTTCCAATGAAGACATGAAAGAGCAAGAAGTGACCGAACTCTTGAATGCGGAGTACCTTTGCGAATTGGGTAACAGATTGGTCATTTATTACAACGAAACAGATGATCGGCACGTTGCGCTAAGATGGAAAAAACGCATCCACCGCCTAACACGAATAGATACCACTACGGGAGCAGACCGTTTTGAGAATCGTGCGGAAGGCCTCATTTGGATCGGCATCCCCACCAAAGGAATGCTGCTAGATGGGAAAAAAGGATTGCAACTAGCCAATGAGTGTAAAAAAGTTCACGTTCACAAATAGGTTTTAATGGATTGTCGATGAAAGACCCACCACAAAATAACTTTTTTCGCTTAACCATTCGATTTTATTTATTTGTTTTTTTGTGGTCCTTCGAAATATTTTTACCAGCATTGAGATTGACGCAAAGCCGTGCCACCAAGGCATGCTGACAAAAACAGAGCGACTAGTAGTAGGACTAGGCTATATACAACCGCAACAGCAGCGTTGCGTAAATTTAATCATTCCGCCACTCAAGGAGAGGTCATGGCCCGCAATACCCTCAATACACTGAAAGAATTCAAGCTTCCTGGTTCAAATAAAGGCAAGTTTTATTCTCTTCCTGCACTAGAAAAATCGCTGCGCATTAATATTTCTCGCCTGCCAATCTCCATTCGGGTGGTGCTCGAATCCGTTCTCCGTAACTGCGACGGCAAAAAAGTCACTGAGGAACATGTTAAACAACTTGCTAACTGGAATCCGACGGCTGATCGCGTCGATGAAATCCCATTCGTTGTAGCCCGTGTGGTGCTACAAGATTTCACCGGCGTCCCGCTCCTGGCCGATTTGGCCGCCATGCGTAACGTCGCAACCAAAATGGGGAAAAATCCAAAGCATATCGAGCCCTTGGTACCAGTCGATCTTGTCGTTGACCATTCTATTCAAATAGATCATTTCCGCGAGAAAAATGCACTTGACCTGAATATGCAATTAGAGTTTTCACGCAACAACGAGCGCTACCAGTTTATGAAATGGGGAATGCAGGCATTTGATACTTTTGGGGTAGTGCCTCCAGGATTCGGAATCGTGCATCAAGTCAATCTCGAATATCTAGCACGTGGCGTACACAAATTAAAGGATGCGAAATCAGGTGATGTCTATTACCCAGATACACTCGTTGGTACAGACTCCCATACCACCATGATTAACGGTATCGGCGTGGTCGGCTGGGGTGTTGGTGGCATTGAAGCGGAAGCCGGCATGCTGGGGCAGCCAGTCTATTTCCTCACACCCGATGTCGTGGGTGTAAACTTGGTTGGCCAATTGCGTGAGGGCTGTACTGCAACCGACTTGGTGTTGACCATTACCGAACTATTACGCAAAGAAAAAGTCGTTGGAAAATTTGTTGAATTTTTTGGTGAAGGGACAGCTTCTTTGTCACTGACCGACCGCGCCACCATCGCCAACATGGCGCCCGAGTATGGTGCGACGATGGGCTTTTTCCCGGTCGATGATGCAACCATTGACTACTTCAAAGGCACTGGACGCAACAAGGCTGAGATCACTGCATTCGAATCCTATTTCAAAGCGCAAAAATTGTTCGGCATACCAAAATCAGGAGAGATCGACTATACGAATGTGGTCGCGCTTGACCTAGGTACAGTGGCACCCTCACTCGCTGGTCCAAAAAGACCGCAGGACCGCATTGAAATTGGGAATGTTAAAGCCAATTTTGCTGAGTTGTTTTCCAAACCGACATCAGAAAGCGGCTTCAATAAAAAAATTGAAGACCTGGAGGCAGTGTATGAAACATCCGATGGCATCAAAGTCAGAAATGGTGACGTATTGATTGCGGCGATTACCTCTTGTACCAACACATCCAACCCAAGCGTGATGCTGGCCGCAGGTTTGCTGGCGAAAAAAGCCGTTGAAGCTGGGTTAAAAGTATCACCGCATATTAAAACCTCGCTCGCTCCCGGATCGCGTGTCGTCACCGAATACCTTTCCGCTGCTGGCCTGCTGCCGTATCTGGAAAAACTCGGTTTCGGCGTAACTGCCTATGGCTGCACCACGTGTATCGGCAATGCGGGCGATTTGACCCCCGCCATGAACGCAGCAATTGCCCAAAACGACATTGTTGCTTCCGCCGTATTATCAGGCAATCGAAATTTCGAAGCCCGTATTCATCCGAATATACGCGCCAATTTCTTGGCCTCGCCTCCCCTCGTAGTCGCCTACGCAATTGCGGGCAACATGACCACAAATTTGATGACGGAGCCAGTTGGCCGAGTTAAGGGCAAAGATATCTTTCTCGGCGACATTTGGCCGACAAGCAAAGAAATTGCGAAATTAATGAAATTTGCCATGAATGCCAAAACATTCAAGGAAAATTATGCCGACGTCAAGGGTGCCCCAGGCAAACTGTGGGAAAAGGTAACCAGCGTATCAGGACAAGTCTACAATTGGCCGAAGTCGACCTACATCGCTGAACCGCCGTTTTTTGATAACTTCACTATGCAACCTGCAATGGCCGCCACCCGTATTCAAGGCGCACGTGCATTGGGCGTATTTGGCGACTCGATTACCACGGATCACATTTCTCCGGCTGGATCGATCAAGGAATCGAGCCCAGCAGGTAAATGGCTGCTGGCGCACGGTGTTCAAAAGACAGATTTTAATTCCTACGGTTCACGCCGTGGAAATCACGAAATCATGATGCGAGGCACTTTTGCCAACGTGCGAATCAAGAACAAGATGATTCCACCCACGGCTGATGGATCCGGGGTCGAAGGTGGCATCACCGTGCATCAACCATCAGGCGAAGAGATGTCCATTTATGACGCTGCGATGCGCTACGTGAACGATGGCGTTCCCACTATGGTGTTTGGCGGCGAGGAATACGGCACAGGCTCGTCGCGCGACTGGGCGGCAAAGGGTACGCAATTGCTGGGAGTCAAAGCCGTCATAACCCGCTCCTTCGAACGCATTCACCGCTCCAACTTGGTCGGCATGGGTGTATTACCGCTGCAATTCATCGGCGACGATAGCGTACAAACACTCGGAATCACCGGCAATGAAACCTTCGATCTGGTTGGTATGGATGACGAAATCAAGCCGCAACAAGAAGTTACCTTGGTAATTCATCGTGCTAATGGACAGAGCCAGAATGTCAAAGTGCTTTTACGTATTGATACCCCAATAGAGGTCGATTATTACAAACACGGTGGAATTCTTCCATTTGTGTTACGTCAGTTGCTAGCGGCGTAATTTCCGGGAGGTGGGGTTCCACTGGGCAATGATGATCTCAGTGGTATCAAAATAAAAAATGCCAAATAAGTCTGGCATTTTAAAAAAATTGATAAGTCGATCGAAATCTCGACAAAAAAAATCCTCGGCAAGCCGAGGATTTTTTATTTGGTGCGATTCAGCTATAAAATTAGATAGCTTGAATGTTCGAAGCTTGCTTGCCTTTAGGGCCAGTAGTTACTTCGAAAGAAACGCGTTGGTTCTCTGCAAGGGATTTAAATCCGTTTGACTGAATTGCTGAGAAGTGAGCGAACAGATCTTCACCGCCTTCATCAGGAGTAATAAAGCCAAAACCCTTTGAATCATTGAACCATTTTACGATGCCAGTTGCCATTACAATTTCCTATTTCAGTTAAGTTGGGCCGTTGCCCGTTAGATCGTTTGAAGCAAGAAAGGAATGACAGACAAATACTGCACTACTACCCCGAATCTCAACGATTTTCGAATTATAACGGATAAACTTAAAAAATACCGTTCTATATATCAAACAATAGCTACTAATTCTCATAGCTAATACAAAAACTGAAGTTTAAAAAATATGAATAGCTGAAATCTCTGTGTCACTGGCATATGTCGAGCAGAATCAAATGGAGTCGGATTTCCAATCCTCCAGTAGCATTGATCTCACTTATTTTTACTCATTATCTCTTGAAAAACACTACGCACACGCTCCATCCGAATCGGCTTTGTAAGAAAAAAATCCATGCCTGCCTCAAGACAAATCTGAATATCCAAATGCGTGCCTGCCGCTGTAAGTGCAACAATCGGTATTTTTGATGCACGATCTGGCATATTTCGAATGGCCCTTGCAGCTTCCAAGCCATCCATATCCGGCATGTGCATGTCCATCAACACAACATCAAATGTATTGGTCTGCATCACAGTCAATACTTCCAAGCCGTTTTTTGCAACCTCAACGGTATGTCCATCCATTTTTAGTAGCGCAATCGCTACCGTTTGATTCACCACATTATCTTCGGCCAACAAAATATTCAGGGAAGGTAACTCACTGCCTCCGGGATAAATGTCGTTAGTATGACTATCCAAAAATTCAGCAGACGTGGATGGCAAAGCGAGCTCAAACCAGAATCGGCTACCTACTCCCAAGGTACTTTCAACACCGATCCGCCCTCCCTGCATTTCGATCAGTTTTTTGCAAATAGATAAACCCAAGCCAGTGCCACCAAAACGTCTTGAAATGGAACTATCTGCCTGAGTAAATGACTGAAACAAAGAACTCTTGACGTCGGCGGCAATACCGATTCCCGTATCGACAACGCTAAAGCGGAAAACTGGGGTCGCTTCCCGCATCGAAATCAGCTCAATCTGAATATTAATTCCGCCCATTTCGGTAAACTTCAGTGCATTGCTCACGAGATTAAGCAGAACCTGACGCAAGCGTCCGACATCGCCCACAACAAACCGAGGTAAATCAGGAAAACAGTCAAACTTTAACCACACATGCTTTTCTGCAGCACGTGAAGACATAAGACTAACCACACTTTCGACGGTTTTAATCAAGTCAAAATTGATCGCCTCAAATTCGATCTTCCCCGTCTCGATCTTAGAGAAATCAAGGATGTCATTCAATATGGTTAAGAGGGCCTCGGCCGAATATTGCGCAGTTTCCAGATATTCTTGTTGTTTGCTATCCGTCGCTCTTGCTAAAGCTAACTGCATCATGCCAAGCACGCCATTCATCGGCGTACGAATTTCATGACTCATGATCGCAAGAAATTCGGATTTCGCTTGGTTTGCTTCTTCCGCCGCGTCTTTGGCTATCGACAAATCACGCGTGCGCTCTAAAACCTGGCTTTCGAGGTTTCTACTTAAATTGATCAGCGATTCGTAGAGGCTTGCATTTTCCAAAGAAATGGCAATTTGAGTCGATAAAATATGGAGTAACTCGGTATGTTCATAAGTAAATGCATCTGACGCTAGATTATTTTCCAAATATAAAATACCAACTAATTCGCTTTGCTTTTGCAAGGCAATGCACATCACCGATTTTGGCTTTGAAAATTCAATGTACGGATCGCTTTTAAACTGCGCCGACATTGTGGCATCACCTAAGATCACATTTTCTCTTGTGCGCTTTACATAATTGACGATACCAAGACTCAGGTCAGCGCTCTCTACGGCTGACAACCCCTGCCTTACTTCAATTACATCGGACTCAACGCGTGCCTGCACCATCAAAGCGCCGTCTTTTAACAAAAGAAGAATACCTTTTTGTGCGCCTGCATTTTCTACCAATAGCAACATCAATTTCTTGAGCAACTTATCGAGCTGAATTTCTCCTGACAGTGTCAGGGAAGCTTGGATGATCGTATCCAGATCTAGAGAATGCTCATGTGCTTCTGACTCTAAGGAGGTTAAGCGGGATTTCTCCCTCGCAAACAACTCTGCATACATTTCCTCAAGCTGCGTCACTTTGGAAAATGCCCCCCATTCTTTATATTTAGCGCATGCCTGCTCAGCGTAAACACGGGAAAACATAGCCTTACCTCGCATCAGATAAAATCTTGCTGCCAGTTCGTTTCCCAACGCCTCATCATTTATAAAGCCGAATTTTTTGGCACCCGAGATCGCTAAATCATAATATTCAGCGGCTTTCACGGGCTGCCCTAACACCCGCCAGCGTTCAGCTTCTACCAATTGCCATTTGTGAAGATAATTCATCGGTGCGCGTTGCGCCCAAGCAGAAAAACGGCGCTGCATTTTCGCAGTTTTGGCTATCGCCATTTTTGCCAAAAAGCCACCTTCAACGGCTAAGCCAAGCGTTGATAGGGAATAAATGAACATTAAAAAACCTGATGCCGGCGTCCCAAAATAAAATCCCGGTAAACTGATCGCTTCTTGGGCATGCGCGAATGCTTTGGCATACTCGCCAAAATAATATTCACCAATACATTGCGTAGATCGAATATAAAAAACGCCCCACGCATCATCTACTTTCTTCCGCTCTGCTGCAAAACGGTCGGCGTCTAGTCCTTGACTAACGTCATCGACCGGCTCCCCTACAAGCTTGCTAAATAGTATCGCCCAAGGGATCATTACCCCGACCACTGCGGCGTAGTCCATTTTTCGATACACACTCAAATTTTTACGAATATGAAGGAGAGCCTCACTCACCTTGCCGCCGGACTGAAAACGAATCGCATCTGAAAACTGCAAGGCCACCACAGCACCAGCCCTGTCACCTGTTTCCAGAGCCTTGGTATAAGTATCCAGCAGAGGTTGCAACGATGCCCCCAAATGTTCCTGATGATGTCGCATAAGACCGTTAAAAATACCCACTGATCCCAAGTAAGACTGTCCTAACTGTGCGATCGTTGCGGAGACCTGTCCAAATTTGTAACCATCCACCTGCTTACCCAGTTGCCCTGCCAAGGTGCGGCCCCACACCAGATAGGCATAAGTACACGCAGGGGAAATACCATACTGAATTGATTTACGTACCATTTCCAGAGCAACCCAGAGAACAACTGACGATCTCGGCAAATAAGTAAACCCATATGCCAGAAAAATAGCTGTGGCTCGCAACTGCAACAGATATTGAGGATCGGTCGCAGGTGGTAAATGGGCTAGTTCGAGTGGATCCCTTTGCCCCAGCGCTATTTTTAAACGAATTCTGGCAATCAAAATATCTGAAGGGCCAACACGGCGTGGAACTTGTATCCCCACCAGCGTAATGAGTTCGATCCCTGTCCTCAAAATATCACTCGGCTTGTACTGTGCCCCATAACTTTTGATCAGCATTTCTTTTGCCGAAATCACCTCCCCAACTGCCCCACTTTTTTCGCAAATGCGCTGACACAATCCTTCCATTTCTCGATAGTCAGCACGCGAAAAAGAAGCATTGATCAACTCCATATACAAGTCATACATGAAATCTTTTTTGAGATCCCAAGAATCGGTCCAACCAAGCTCTTTTGCTATATCCGAAAACTCCCGGTGGATTCCAAAAGCGGCAGATTTCCGCGCTTTTTTTGCCGCCACCAGATTCAGTTCCGCCAACTCAAATTTTTGGTCCACCTCTGTCAGTAAGCATCTCCCTTCATTCAACTGTTGCACAATATCAAAAATGCGTTCCTCTCTTTGCTCCTTCGACAAATCGTTTAAAAATAACCTTCCAATCCGCAAATGAACCAACTTCCTCTCGGTCTCAGTCATTCCCTCATAGGCAGCTTTTTGAACGCCATCATGCAAAAAGAAATAACTACTCGATGGGCCTACCGTAATGGCATCACGCACAGTTGACATCCTTACCAAACCGAGATGGACCACTTCTTGAAGTATATTTTTTACAGCTTCTTCAGGCCTCCCACACACAGTCGACAATGTCTTAGCATCAAATTGATTTCCTATGCAAGCAGCAAGCGTCAATAAGGAATGCGCAGGTCGTGACAAGCGACCTAATTCTTTGGTGAGCAAATCTACGACATTATCGGCAATCCCCAACGCCTCGATATGGCCAATGTCCCAATACCAGCCGCCGTTCTTGAATGTCAACAGCTGTTCGTTATGAATACTTTTAATGAACTGAAGCACAAAGAAAGGATTGCCCAACGTTTTACGATAAATATGACTCGCAAGCGGCGCGGCCTCTTCCAAGGGTGCCTTGACCGTGTCTGCAATTAATTCAGCGATACATGCTTTGGACAATGCCTTGACGTTGAGCGTGTTAACTATCGCACTTTTTTTTATCTCATCAATCGTCATCATTAACGGATCTACTACGGCAATTTCATTGTCCCGATATGCCCCGATAAGAAGTAAGCAAGGTGTTTCGAGATCCTTCATCAGCAGCTTGATTAATGTCAGCGAGGCGGCATCAGCCCACTGTAAATCATCCAAAAAAATAACTAACGGATGCTCAGTCTTTGTGAATACCCCAACAAAATTTTGCATCACGTAGTTGTATTGGTTTTGGGTAGATCCCGTTTGCACGACTTCAGGTTGCGTACCAATAATATGGGCCAACTCCGGAATCGCATCCACTACAATTTTCGCGTTAGGCCCGAGGGCTTTTAACAATGAATTTTTCCAGGTAGCAATGCGACTTTCGCTTTCAGTCAAAATCTGGCGCATGAGGTCACGCAAGGCATGATTGATCGCCGAATAAGGAATGGTTCGCTTGAATTGATCGAATTTTCCTGAGACAAAATAACCGTTTTTCCCATCAACGGTTTTTTGAATTTCATTCACCAAACTTGATTTTCCAATACCGGAATAACCCGTCACCAGCAATAGCTCCGCCCCACCCTGTGCAACGTAAGCGGTCCATCAACAGCAGTGTACGTCGGATGCTGACACACGGATTTGCATGCAGTCGGTCGCGGTTTGAAATTACGTTCCGGACTTCAGCCCTGGCATTGGAACGAAGGCAATACAGTTGACGAGATTTGCGGCTGC
>JANXTY010000048.1 GCA_025352145.1 Oxalobacteraceae bacterium | reverse complement strand
TCGTGCGGTCGCCTCTTTGCTACGCCCTTCTTTCAGTCTGACCTCGCGGCTTTGACCTTGGGTTTCGCTACGCTTGTCGTCACTGCTTGCGATTACCTCCTTTCAGGTAATTAGTACATGCCCATGTCGGGCACACTAGGCAGAGTGCGTCCGCACACCAGGGTGGGTAGAACTTTACCCGAGCTGGTGCGCGGAAGCGTCTACGGATACAACAAAGTGGATGGAGCTGAACCAGTTTGTAGGTGGGCACGGCATGCCGTGCCCCTACGCAGCAACGAATAGGTTTTTGTCCGATTCGCTATTAATGACGCAGCGGTGCCACGCCTACCTGCGGCATGTCGGCCAAACCAATATCGCGTGCGTGTTGCTCGAAGCCTTTGTTTTTCCAAAAAAATGCGCCTGGCATCGTAGTCGGTATCACCAGTACGTAAAACAATGCGCGGCCGACGATACTGGTGACGATCAGGGTTGCACCTACCAGTGACCAACCGGCGAGAGTGTAAAGGCTAACCGTTTCCTGTAAAGCCGTTGTTGCCAGCAAACCACCGGCGAGCAATATGTTTAATCCCAACAAAACATTACGCAAGATGTAGGTTTTACCGAAGGTAGTCGATTGAACGTAATACGACGCACCGCCCTCATGTTCGGCATGGCCCATACTGCGGGCATGGGCTATGTGGCCGATGCCTTCGATTGCCATACCCAGACAAAGCAAGCCACCACAAACCAATAACGTCATCTGAAAACTGATACCAAACCAAGCCAATGTTGGAATGATCACAGCACCGACGACTAGTGCGCCAAGAGAAAACATGCTGCCGGAAAACGCCGTACCGACCTGCCAATGATCCCAGAACGGGCGCGCTTTGATGCGGTAGCATCGGTTCATATAATACAAACCCACCACGCTTGCCAGCACCGCTATATAGCCCATGACGGCAGCGTAACGCACCGCTGTTTCAGGACCAATCAAGCTGGAGATATCGTGTCCGAACAAGCGACTGAACATCGGCTGAAATAGACTATTACCGGGCAAGCTGAACAGAATATGCAAGCCCATTCCAGCCATGAATATAGCAATGCCCAAACCCTCCCGCGATACCGGTGAATGGCGCAGATTGTTGAAGCCGCGATAGAAGCGCTTCGGTTTCCCCAAGTGCATGGTGGACATGAACAAACCAAAAGCGACCATCATGAAACACAATAACGAGAGCGGTGCATACACCATGGATTGCGCAAAGAAAACGAACTCGCCGATACCGAATTGTGCGGCCAGAAACGCCAAGGCAAAAGCGCCAGCCGCAGCTTGCGCGGTCAACGTAAAGAGTACCAGCGGATTTTCGCGCGAGCTTAAACGCGCCACATTCCAATGCTTGGCCTGTCCATTTTTCTGATCGATCGCCGGACGGAAGCGACCTGCTTCGTCTTTGTGATATTTCACCGGCATCGAATCAGTTCGCTTCATTTCGTTCGGCATCCATTTGATTTGCTGGAAGCGAATATTCGGTTGCGTAATTTCGGGGGAAGGAAATCCCGGAATTTCTACCCGCGCCTGTTCACGATTCTTAGGGATATTTTCGATCACGCCGAAATCCAAGGCATTGCCGACGCAGGCCGAAACGCAAGCAGGCTTGAGGCCAATTTCGAGACGGTCCACACACATATTGCATTTCGAGACCTGGCCTTTGACCGGGTCGAGTTGCGGTGCATTGTATGGGCAGACCCAGGTGCAATATCCACAGCCGAAACAAGTTTCGGGATCTTGCAAGACTGCGCCGTATTCCACGTGCTTGGTGTAGGCTCGGGTCGGACAACCTTTCAGGCATACCGGATCGTCGCAATGATTGCATGCCATCGAAATGTTCATGCGTTTATAGTCGGGAAAGCTGCCGCCTTCGACGTAGCCGACCGAGCGGAAAGCCAGGTGCGGCGGGTTTTCGTTTTTCTCGCTGCATGCCGCCTCGCACGCGTGACAGCCGATGCAGTTGTCGGCGGTAAAGAAAAATCCATGCTGCTTGTTGCGGTTAGGGTTGCTGCCTACCGCTGGATTTTCATTAATGTGCATCGAGCGTCCGACCGGCTCTTTGTTCTCGCACAACTCGATTAAATCGATTTTTTGTCCGTAACGATTTTTGTCTTGCACGACTTTGTCATCGAGGAAGGCATAAGCGCGTTCTTCAGTACGCATTTCCCAAATTGTGCTGTCTGCGCTAGGGATTTTTTTGACTTCGTCTGGCGCAGATTGTGCTGCCTCTTCAGACCGGTTTTCTACTAACATTTTTTCGTCCCAATCATTTTTTGAAAGCCCGTTCTTTAAAATTCGTTAAAACGCACGGCGTTCAGCGTTCAAACGAGCGGCTTCTAGCTGATCCACCTTCTCGACGCGCACGGCGTTTTGTTTAAAGGCTGGCTGGCGCGAATACGGGTCAAGTAAACCCAAGGTCAGGCGATTGACGCAATCATGAAAATGGAAAGGAATAAACACCATGTCGCGCCCCACTCGATGCGTTAATTGCACCATCACGACTGCATCGCCCCGACGACTCACCAAACGAACATAGCTCTGATGTTCGACACCCAATTCCTCAGCAGCATCAGGATTCATTTCCATATATGGCGTGGGGCTGAACTTATTGCAGTTGCCAATCTTGCCGGTACGGGTGCGGGTGTGGAAATGCTCGACTACCCGACCGGAATTGAGCCAGAACGGATACTCCGTATCCGGGCATTCGTTGTTGTTCACAAAGCGCACAGGAATCAAGCTGGCGCGTCCATCGTAAGTCTGAAATACGCCTTCGGTATACAGACGTGGATTGCCCAAAAAATCCTGGCGCTTGCTCATGTCGAATGGCTTAACCTGCCCCACTTCTGCTTCATCAAGCCTGGCCTGCTCTTCGCTATACGGCCATTGAATACCCCGTGCCGCTTCGATCCGGTCATAGCTCATGCCGGAAATATCGAGCGTGCGCCCAACGCCTTTCGAGAGGACTTTCATTTCCTCAAAAGCCCCCTCCGGCGTAGCCGGAAAATGAATCTGGTTGCGGTCCTGGAAACGCTTGGACATTTCATTGAAAATCCAGAAATCCGGCTTGGAATCGGCATAGGCTGGCAAGGCATTGCGTGTCAGGCTGACGCGGCGCTCGGTATTGGTATGGCAACCTTCTTTTTCGGCCCATACCGCCGCGGGCAAAAATACATGCGCATATTGATTGGTTTCCACATCTTCATATACGTCTTGAACCACCAGAAATTCCAGGTTTTCCATCGCCTTGCGAATGCGAGGCTGATTGGGCATGGAGGTCATCGGATTGGTGGCAACCAGCCACAAGCCTTTGATCTCCCCCGTTTCAATGGCAGGAAAAATATCCGTCTGCGCCAAACCACGCGCAGGTGGGAAGAAACTCTCGTCGATACCCCAAAAATCGGCAATGTGTTTGCGATCTTTTTCTTTCTCTAGAGCGCGATAACCAGGCAAGCCGGAGCAGGATGACCATTCGCGTGTACCCATGGCGTTGCACTGGCCGGTAATCGACAGGCTGGTGCCACCGGGGACGCCGATATTGCCAGTCACCAAATTGAGGTTGTTGATGTTGACCACGCCATCAGAACCGTGCGTGGACTGATTAATGCCCATAGTCCAGATACTCATCGCGCGCGGCGCTTTGGCGTAGATACGCGCCACGGTGCGGATGCGATCTTCATCGATGCCACAGATATGCTGCGCCGTCTTCGGATCGTAATCAGCTACCAGTGCGCGCAGTTCATCGATGCCATTGGTGTACTTGGCAATGTATTCTTTATCCTCCAAACCTTCTTTGAAAATCACGAACATCATCGCGTTGATCAACACGGTGTCGGTGCCCGGCGTAATCGGCAAATGGATGTCGGCAAACTGCGCCAGCATGGTCACGCGCGGATCAACCACGATCAGGGGAAACTTGCGTTTCTCCATCGCCTCTTTCAAACGCCAGTAAATGACCGGGTGCTGTTCCGGCAGATTAGAGCCGAAGGCCATCAGGCAGTGGGTATGTTCGAAATCCTCATAACAACCGGGTGGACCGTCCGACCCGAACGAGCGCTTATAACCGGAAACCGCCGACGCCATGCAGAGTGTCGTGTTGCCGTCGTAATTATTGGTACCAATCTGACCACGCACCAACTTACCTAGCGTATAAAATTCTTCCGTCAGCAATTGGCCAGTCGAGACCACGGCAAACGAATCGCGGCCGTATTTTTCTTGAATTTCTTTGATCTTGGCGGCGGTTTTATCGAGCGCTGCATCCCAGTTGGCGGGCTGAAATGGCAGGTGCGCTTTTTCACGCATCAATGGTTGCGTGCCGCGTCCTGGGGAGTCGAACAACTCATGTTCCAGCAAGCCTTTGATACAGAGCTTGCCACGATTAACGTCGGCACCGGCATGGCCGCGACTGGTGACAATTTTTCCCGCTTCGTTCAGACCAAGCTCAATGGCACAGCCGGTTGAGCAATAATTGCAGGTGGCGTATTTCCACTCCTTGACTGCTTTGACCGGAATGGTGATAGGTTTACGATTTTTTCGTCCGAATAGCATATTTTTCCTGCTGAAAATCAGCGCTATGTAGTGAAGAACAAACACCAACGTAGAAACAAATTCGCTTGCATTCTGTAATTTTAGGGGCCGAAGCAAAAAAGGATGCTTACGTGCGACCTACCTGGCTGGTCGTCGCAATGACCTATTATCTAGAACTCGTTCAAGCAATGTTTGTACCGTTCTCTGATTATCCAAAAAGCCACTGGATCCCAGCGTGCGCTGGGATGACAAGCCAACTGAAACGACAAATCCATCTTATAAAACTACGCCATCTCAAGGGGACTATCTGGCGCATTCAGCTCATTCATATCAAGATAAACCTTGCCTGCATCACATTTGACACTGAACGGCTTAGTGCAACCAACGTCCGGTGCAATCGCACAACCGCTTTGCAACTCAATGTTCCAGTTATGCAGCGGACATGCCACTTTTTCGCCGAAAACAATGCCTTGGGACAGTGGACCACCCTTATGCGGACAGCGGTCTAATAAAGCAAAGATTTTGTCTTCGCCATTACGAAATACCGCCACATCAACCTTGCCCTGAGCATCCCCGCCACGCTGCACTATGCGCGATCCCAACACGGGAATGTCACCAACCTCACAAATTAATTTCCACTCTTGTGTCATATATTTTTCTTTCTCGTTATACCGTCAATGGCGTGAACTGTCTTGTATCGACCATCGCCTGTTCGGCTTGATGCCAAGGATCCGGCTCGCCTTCAAGCGCATTCAGCAAACGCGCATATAGGGCGCGACGATTTTCATGGTCTTCCACTACCGCTTTCTTGGCGTGATCCAATCCCACTCGGCCCAGATAATGAACAGTACGCTCCAGATACCAACCTTCTTCGCGATATAGTTGCAGAAAAGCGCCGCAATATTCCAAGACTTCTTCATGCGTTTTGAGCTTGACGAAAAATTGGGCGACTTCAGTTTTGATGCCGCCGTTACCGCCAACATAAATTTCCCAACCAGAATCAACACCGATCACACCTACGTCTTTGATGCCGGCTTCCGCGCAATTACGCGGACAACCGGAGACCGCCAGCTTAACCTTGTGCGGTGAGTACATCAGCTTAAGTTCGTGTTCAAGCTGTTGTCCCATCAGAGTTGAGTCTTGCGTACCGAAACGGCACCACTCGCTACCGACGCAGGTTTTCACGGTACGCAAACCTTTGGCATAAGCCAGACCGCTCGGCATGCCAAGGTCATGCCATACACCGGGAAGATCTTCTTTTTTCACACCGAGCAAATCGACGCGCTGACCGCCCGTCACTTTCACCGTTGGTATCTTGTATTTATCGACTACATCAGCAATACGGCGCAGCTCACTAGAAGAAGTTTCTCCACCCCACATGCGGGGAATCACGGAATACGTACCATCTTTCTGGATGTTGGCGTGCGAGCGCTCATTGATGTAGCGCGATTGCGGATCGTCCTTGGCTTCGTGCGGCCATGTGGAAATGAGGTAGTAGTTAAGTGCCGGACGGCAGGAAGCGCAACCATTCGGCGTGCGCCATGACAGGAACTCCATCACCTTCGGAATACTCAGCAGCTTTTCGGCACGAATCGCATCGCGTACTTCCTGATGCGTGTGATCGGTACAGCCGCACATCGGCTTGGCCTTAGTGGACACGGAATAGTCACCGCCCGCAGTAAATGCCAGAATCTGCTCAACCAGGCCGGTACACGAACCGCACGATGCCGATGCCTTGGTATGTTTGCGCACATCTTCCAGCGTAAACAAACCTTTTTCCTTGATCGACTTAACAATCGTGCCTTTACACACGCCGTTGCAACCGCACACTTCGGCAGTGTCGGGCATGGAAGCAGCCATCGTGAACCCTTCGTGACCCACATCGCCGGGACGTCCGGTATTGGCTTCGCCAAAAACCAACGTATCCCGAATTTCGTTGATCGGCGTGCCTTCACGCAAAAGCTTGAAATACCAGCTACCATCGACCGTATCACCGTACAGGCAAGCACCGACCAGCTTGTCGCCTTTAAGCACCAAACGTTTGTAGACGCCCCCTTTGGGATCTGACAACACGATTTCTTCGGTACCTTCTCCACCCATGAATTCACCCGCAGAAAACAAATCAATACCGGTTACTTTGAGCTTGGTCGATGTGACCGATCCTTTGTATAAACCAATGCCGTAGTTAGCCAAATGATTGGCACATACTTTCGCCATTTCAAACAACGGCGCAACCAGGCCATAGGCAATACCACGGTGGCTCACGCACTCGCCCACCGAGTAAATGCGAGGATCGTAGGTTTGCATGGTGTCGTTGACGACAATGCCGCGATTGCAATGCAGCCCGCACGATTCTGCCAGCGCAGTATTGGGCCGAATCCCCACGGCCATCACCACTAGCTGTGCCGGAACCTCTGTGCCATCGGCAAACTGGATCGCTTTGACGCGGCCATTTTCATCGCCGATCAACGCCTTGGTATTTTTTTCCAGCAGGAATTTGAGGCCGCGATCTTCCAGCGATTTTTGCAGCATTTTTCCAGCGACGGGATCAAGCTGACGCTCCATCAACCAGCCCGGCAAGTGCACGACCGACACTTCCATGCCACGCAGCTTCAAGCCATTCGCCGCTTCCAAACCCAATAAGCCGCCGCCGATGACAATCGCGTGCTTGTAGTGCTGCGCCGCCTCGATCATCGCATTGGTGTCATGGATGTCCCGGTATGAAATCACACCGTCCAAATCCTTGCCTGGCACTGGTAACATGAACGGATTGGAACCCGTCGCCAGCAATAGCCGGTCATATTCTGCCGTAGTACCGTCTTCGGCAATCACGAGTCGCTTAACGCGGTCAATTTTGATAATTTTTTTACCGAGATGCAGGGTGATACCATTTTCTTCATACCAGTCAACATCGTTTAACATGATCTCTTTGACTGTCTGCTCACCCGCCAATACTGGCGAGAGCAAAATGCGGTTGTAATTAGCGTAAGGTTCAGCACCAAATACGGTAATGTCATACAGATCGGGGGAAATCTTGCGCAGCTCTTCCAGCGTACGTACGCCCGCCATCCCGTTTCCTACCATTACCAACTTCATTTTCTTCATTACTGCCTCCGTCGTGTGTTCTAGATTCTATCTAAGCAAAAGGGGTGCCAGCGATTTTGGGGGCTAAGGCAGGAGCTTTGCGCTTTTTCCGGGCGCATCGCACTAATTTGGTGCTGCGCACAAAAACATTTTTGGTGAGCCCACGGTTGATCCGCACAAAATTGATCCCCCTAATTTATATAGTAAAAATTTAATCCTTTGCGCTTTTTGTGGGCACACCACACTGCTTTGGTGCTACCTGGAAAAAACATTTATGGTGCATTTCTTCTCTTATTGCACATGCTATTGCCCATGTCCAATACAGCCGATGGCACGACGCTTGCATTAGGGTGCGCAGTACCAATCACATTTATCGGATCATCATGGAAAAAACCTCCTTCTGGAAAGCCGGGCACACACCCACCCTGTTCGCTGCTTTCTTCTACTTCGACCTGAGCTTTATGGTGTGGGTTCTTCTTGGCCCCCTCGCTGTACAGATCTCAAAAGACCTCGGCTTGTCGGCAGCTCAAAAAGGGTTGATGGTAGCCACGCCCCTACTTGCCGGCGCCTTGCTGCGTATCGTCATGGGTGTACTGGTCGATCATCTCAAGCCTAAAAAAGCCGGCATAGTGGGGCAAATCATCGTCATGCTTGGCTTGCTTTGGGCTTGGCAAGGTAGTCTTAATAACTACCAAGACATGCTGGTACTCGGCTCTCTGCTGGGCATGGCTGGCGCTGCTTTCGCCGTCGCGCTGCCACTGGCATCGCGCTGGTATCCGCCAGAACATCAAGGCACTGCGCTCGGTATCGCTGGCGCTGGTAATTCCGGCACGGTATTCGCAGCTTTATTCGCCCCTACGCTAGCACTGATGTTCGGCTGGAAAAACGTGTTCGGCTTATGCCTGATCCCACTCGGTATCGCCTTCCTGGTGTACATAACGATGGCCAAGGATGCGCCTTCCGCACCACCGCCGAAATCACTGCCAGAATATCTGCACGTACTCAAAGATAAAGATGCATGGTGGTTCATGTTCTTCTATAGCGTCACTTTCGGCGGCTT
The DNA here is from genome assembly GCA_025352145.1 of Oxalobacteraceae bacterium. GTDB lineage: Bacteria > Pseudomonadota > Gammaproteobacteria > Burkholderiales > Burkholderiaceae_D > JANXTY01. The sequence continues at coordinate 71,611 of JANXTY010000048.1, read as the reverse complement.
CTCCGGCTTGGCATCCTCACTCACGATTTATTTTAATGGCCAGTATCAGGTACCGCCGGTCATTGCGGGCTACATGACCGCCGGCTGTGTATTTGCCGGATCACTGGTACGCCCACTCGGTGGCCGCTTGGCTGACCGGATTGGCGGTATCAAAACACTCTCCATTATGTATATTTGCGCTGCCGCAGCACTGTTCGTTGCCAGTACTGGCATGCAATCGAAAACGTCAGCCATGATCGTATTCGTGATCGCCATGCTGGCCTTGGGCACGGGTAATGGCGCCGTGTTCCAACTAGTGCCGCAACGCTTTCGCAAAGAAATCGGCGTTATGACGGGGCTGGTTGGCATGGCGGGTGGCATTGGCGGTTTTTATCTTGCTTCCAGCTTGGGGATTTCAAAGCAAATGACAGGCAGTTATCAAATAGGCTTGACCATCTTTGCCTCGTTGGCGGTGATCGCCCTCATTGGATTGACCTCGGTCAAAAAACGCTGGCGCACCACCTGGGGCAGCGCTACGATGACGACTGCCAAAATCTGATCGCACCTCCATGCCCTTAATCGTAAATGCTGGCCACGCCACGCTCGCAGGTCTGCGCGAGCGCAATGAGGATTTTGTCGGCATGGTTACGCCGAACGAGCCGGAATTATCGTCCAAGGGGCTGATCGCGGCAATCGCCGACGGTGTTTCGGGCAATGAAGGTGGACGCGAAGCATCCGAATATGCGGTGCGCGGTCTGCTCACCGATTATTACGCTACGCCGGATACCTGGCCCATCACGCAGTCACTCGATCGCGTGATCAAAGCCATCAATAGCTGGGTCCAGCAACAAGGCTCGGTGCGCACTGAGCTGGTCGGCATGGCCAGCACCCTGACCGCTCTGGTATTGCGCGGTCGCTTCTATCATTTCGCCCATGTCGGCGATACCCGTTTGTATCTGCTGCGCGCCGGAGTATTGTCGCGGCTAACCTCGGATCATGTGTGGGACCGACCAGAAATGCAGCACGTGCTGACACGTGCCATCGGCCTCGATTCGCGCCTGGCAATCGATCACGGCATGGGAGAAATGCGCGAAGGCGACGTGTTCCTGCTTGCCACCGATGGCGTCTGGGGATCGATGACCGAATACGACATCACCAGTTTATTGTCGGAAGTGACAAGCACTTCAGTCGATATCAATGAAATCGCCGTGCGCATGCTGCAAGCCGCACTGGCCGCAGGTTCCAGCGACAACCTCACAGTGCAGATTCTGAAAGTAGCTACGCTGCCGGAAGAAAACCTGCGCGACGCCCTCTCGGTATCGCACCAACTACCGTTGCCGCCCAAGCTGAAAGTCGGCCAGACCCTCGATGGTTATTTGGTCGAAGAACAGATGCACTCCTCGCGCATCACAGTACTTTATCGCGTCGTCGATACCCGCTTACCACCAGCAGCACAGCGCAAGCTGGTGCTAAAAACACTACAGCCGGAATGCGTCAACGACATACAGGAAAGGTCAGCCTTTGCGCATGAAGAATGGTTGGCGAAACGCACCGTGGCGCGCTTCTTTCCGCAAGTCATTCCATCCGAACAAAAAAACTACCTCTATTATCTAAGCACCTGGCACGCCGGCCACACTATCGCCCAGGCATTGAGTAGCGGCGAGCATTTCACCGTGCCCGACGTCATTTCCCATGGCATCAAACTGGCGCGCGCCATCGGCGCACTACACCGGCGCAGCATCATTCACCGCGACATCAAACCCGACAATGTCCATCTGGGCGACGATGGCGAATTACGCATTCTTGATCTTGGCGTGGCGCAGTCCGGGTTAGAAGCAAACGATGAGATCGAAGCCCATAATATCTCGATGGCAGGCACGCCCTCCTTCTTGGCGCCTGAGCTGTTCGACAACCCAACGCCGTCGCGCCAGACCGACGTGTATGCAGCAGGCGTAACGCTGTATCTCATGCTGACCCGCCATTACCCTTACGGTGAAATTGAGGCCTTCCAGCGCCCTCGTTTTGGCGAAACCATTCCGCCAACCCGTTACCGTCCCGACCTACCGATGTGGCTGGAAAATGTTTTACTTAAATCAGTAGCGCGCGATCCAATCGAACGATTTGAAACTGCCGAAGAATTTCTATTAGCACTAGAACGAGGCGCTACCAGACCGCTTGCCGCTCGCTCGGCAACGCCTCTCGTCAAGCGTGACCCGGCTTCATTATGGAGGGCGGTAGCAGCGACGTCTATCGTACTTAATTTGCTGCTGATTTATCTTGTGTTAGTGCGTTAACATGCATGGCTCGATTCGATTGCATTAAAGTTTGTGCGCTGAGATAAGTGCGGGAAGGATATCTCTTTCTCCCTGATAAATCGGCCTGTCAATCCTCTTGATAGGCTCGCTGCAAACCCTCGATACCGAGCTTGGTCATTTTCATCATGACTGAAAATACCCTCTGCGGTGCCACCTTGTCCGATGAATTCAACATCTTGAGCAAGGCATACGGCACAACCTGCCACGAGACGCCCTACTTATCCGTCAACCATCCCCACTGTCTCTTTTGGTCACCCTCAGACAACTTGTTCCACAAAAGATCCACCTCCTCTTGAGTGTCGCAGTACGCGACCAAAGACAGGGCTGAAGAAAAAGTGAACTGCGGAGGTGCGCGCCCTCGAAGGGTGGTGAGCATCGCAGATTCAAGATTGCGTCGCACAGTAAATTGTGCAGAGATCCCCGTCATGGGCACGTCACAAAGCATCGTTACATTGACAGCTTTCAAACTGAGCAGGATGAACGATATGAAATGCAAATCCATTTTCATTGCTGGACTGAACGTCGCTATGGCAATGCTGATTTCCGGGTGTAGTACTGAACCCGTGGCAGAAGCACCTAAAAACGTGATTTTTTTCCTGGGTGACGGCATGGGGTTGACCACCATGACCGCTGCCCGTATTTATGCCGTCGGCGAAGACGGCGAACTGACGATGGATACCTTGCCTGAGACGGCATTTGTGAAAACTTTTTCTAACGATGCGCAGGTAACTGACAGCGCCCCATCGATGTCAGCCTACATGACCGGTGTGAAAATGAATAATGAAGTTATCTCCATGTCTTCCGATACGCTTGCAATTGACCCCATCGCCGATATCAACGGCAACAAACTAGCTAACAATTGCGGACAAAAAAATGGCACCCCCGTCCTCACGCTGCTCGAAATCGCCAAGGCAGCAGGCTTATCGGCTGGCGTCGTGACTACCACTCGCATAACCCATGCAACTCCTGCTGCCACCTATTCGCACATCTGTCACCGCGATCTGGAAAACGATATTGCCGCAGCAGCAGTACCGGGCGGCGTTGGCTACAACAGCGCCCTCGGCACTGCGGGCCTGGATGTGCTAATGGGTGGCGGAAAACAATTTTTTATTCCGCTAAAAGAGGGTGGAAAACGATCCGATGGGCGCGATCTGATTGCCGAAATGAAGGCAAAAAATTACACCTATGTCAGCAACAGTACCGAATTTAATGCGATTGATGGCAGCAAAATCGAGCGCCTGTTTGGCCTGTTTACTTCCAGCCACATGAGCTATGACCTTGATCGTGATTCAGCCAAAGAACCCAGTTTGGCAGAAATGACGACCAAAGCCATGGATGTCTTGGCTAAGAATACCAAAGGATATTTTCTAATGGTAGAGGGTGGCCGCATCGATCACGCCCTACATGAAACAACTGCCAAAAAAGCCCTGCAAGATACCTTGGCTTTTGACAATGCGATCAAAGCGGCGATTGCCAAAGCGAAAATCAACGACCCTGATTTGAAAAATACATTGGTCGTGGTAACGGCAGACCATGACCACACGCTAGTACTGAACGGCTACGCAAAACGCACCGGAAAAACAGCCGCAGGTAACCCAGGTGTACTCGGCGTGGTCAAAAATTATGTGACAGGCGCAATTGAAAAAGATCTGGATGGCGCACCCTATTCCATCATCGGTTTTGGCAATGGTGAGAACCGCGCCCAGGCTAGCCGTGCAGTGATGGTCAGTCTGGATGAAACCGTCACCAGTGCCGACACCTATCATCAAGAAGCCGTCATCCGTCTCGCTACCGGTAGCGAGACGCATGGGGGCACCGACGTGTTCCTCGGTGCCACGGGAAAAGGTGCGGACACTTTTCTGGGCACCATAGACAATACCAAGGTTTTTAGCATGGTGAGAGCAGCAGCTGGTCTGTGATTGTTCAGCGCTTTTTCAACGCCGAATATTCAACGATCATTCACCCTATAGTTCAATCACTCTTCAACACAGTTGAGAACGGAAATCACTATGAAACGCACACTATTAGCCGCCGCTCTGGCACTCTCTGTGGCTGACGCAGCACACGCCGCTGGCGAAGCCAAAAATATTATTTTTTTTCTCGGTGACGGCATGGGGCCATCCACTGTGACCGCTTCCCGCATCTATAAATACGGCGAAGATGGCAGCTTGAATATGGACAAGTTAGAGCGTACCGCACGCATCAAAACTTTTTCCAATGATGCCCAAACCACCGACAGCGCACCCTCAATGTCAGCCTATATGACCGGCGTGAAGATGAACAACGAAGTCATCTCAATGTCACCGGAAACAATTGCAACCCCGCCATCCAAAGATGCCAATGGCAATCTTGGTGTCAACAATTGCGCAGCCACCGGCAACGGTGTGGTGGTACCTACCCTATTGGAACTGGCCAAGGCCAAAGGTAAAGCCACCGGTTCCATCACCACCACCGAACTGACGCATGCCACACCAGCCGCGACGTTTTCGCACATCTGTAACCGCAATGCTCAGTACGCGATTGCCGCACAAATCGTGCCTGGGGGTGCGGGATACAACCCGGCATTAGGTGACGGTGTCGATGTCCTGATGGGTGGCGGACGCAACCACTTCACCCCATTCGATGCCACTACCAATAAAGCGGGGCGCATCGATGCACGCAACTTGCTCACCGAGTTAACCACCAAAGGCTATACCGTGGCAACCACCAAAACAGAAATGACCGCAGCGCCAACCAACAAGAAATTGATTGGTCTTTACAGCAGCAAGAGTCATCTGGAATATGAACTGGATCGCACCGCCACGCCCCCCTTCGGCGAAGGCGCGAATCAACCTAGTCTGGCCGAGATGACTACCAAGGCAATGGACATTCTGTCGCAAAATCCGAACGGCTATTTCCTGATGGTCGAAGGCGGCCGTATCGATCATGCCCTGCATGGCACCAATGCTAAGCGTGCGCTAGTCGATACGATTGCCTTTGATGATGCAATCAAAACGGCCCTGGATAAAGCCAAACTGACCGATCCAAGTCTGGCAAACACGCTGATCGTCGTCACCGCCGACCATGACCACACGCTGGCGTTTAATGGTTATGGAAAACGCGGCAATCCGATTCTCGACATCAATCGCGAATACAAAACCGGACAACCGAGCAAAGATGCCGACGGCAACACCTACACGACACTGGTATTTGGCAATGGTCCGAATCGTCCTAACCTACGCGCCAATCTCGATTCCATCACCGTACTAGCGGATGATTATCTGCAAGAATCAGGAGTACGCCTCACAAGTGAAACTCACGGCGGCGGCGATGTGAAATTACTTGCAACGGGGGCGGGGGCCAAAATTTTTAAAGGCACTCTGGATAACACCAAGGTATTTGGCTTATTGAAAACTGCGTTTGGTTTCTGATTATTGAATTAAAAAATAAGAAAGCGGGAGAAATGGTCCCGCTTTCTTCTATCCAGTCCTGTGAGATCAAACTATGAAAATCGTATTAGCATTTGCCTTCGCTGGCATGCTGAACCCTTCCGTACACGCAGCTGCGCCAAACGCTCCCGATCTGGATTTAAGCATTCAGTACTACCACAAGGTATCCACTACGGAGGGCGTTGTCCGCGAAGCGCGTTACGAAGAAAAAATGTTACGTCGCCTTGACCATGTTTGGGTAGAGCGCATCCACCCCACACGCACTGCCGACCAGCATAACGATGATCTCAGTGAAGCAAGAAAAAAAACCGTCACTCTCAAGATCATAGAACCAGAACACAAACACTTTAATCATGTCATCATTCCCCGCCATGTCGTGCTGGAGAATAACAAGCCACGGGTGGAGTATATCGATGCCCATGACAAGACCGTAATTGCTATCGCCGCATCGGAATTCGAGAATGTCAATTTTGACGGGTCATGGGCTAATGCTTACTACCTGCTGGATCCAAAACTGGTTAAATCCATGCCGCTTTCAATCAGGGCGTCCCCCATTGCTGGTGCTCAATGGCATGAACGCGAAAAAAATGGCGTATTTCAACGCGTTTTGTGGGATGAACAAAAACAGATTCCCCGCATTATGGAAAGCGGCGACAAAGCAGGCACCTTCTATCAACGCGTTGATGTAAAACCTCTAGCAAGCTTGACATCTGATGTGCCCTGGAAGAACTTGAAAGGCTATGCTCAAAAAGAATATTCGGATTTTCTGGATTAACCCGCATTTTCCATTAAGACAAGTCCCCGTGTGCATCTGGCGCGTTGTTGGCAAGGTGCGCCGACGCGACGGCCCCTATCGGCAAGGAGAAACAACACAGCCAGATGGGTAATTGAACTGGTAGCCCTCTCACCTCAATCGCGGTTTCATTTTTTCTTCCTCTGGGTTTAACCCAAAGAAAATGAGCGCATCGAATAGATACACCATAGATACGCCATCGACGCAGTAACATGACTGAAGCCACGTCATTAAGATTAAATTGAGATGAGGCAGCGTTCATCAGAAATGATTGACGCTCATGTTGTTCCCTCCCCTATCGGCGGCAAGAAACGCACATCCCGATGACGATCCCCAGATACACGTCGTTAGATCATGCTCTCGCACCACATACATGATGCACCACAACATTGCACAAATATATTGCGGTGATTTGGTGCAGCTTTCTATTTATTAGCCTCTACGTTGCCATCTAAGGCCACCTATTAAGGAAAATACCATCACTTTTCACATGGCACGAATCATGCTGCATTGCAGCGACGCCTGGCTATAAATATGTGAGAGACCTCTGCACAACCATAGCGAGCGGGGAAATAGGGGATCGAGAAGCGCAACCGGTCGATAGTACGCTGACGCGCCGCAGGTTGTGCGGATTGCAGACGCATAAAGTAGGTAAATGCGGCCCTTTTTTTCGATGCAAATGGAATACCAATCTGACTTTTGAGACAGGAGCTTTAATGAAAATGCGTTTTTTATCCACCTTGTTGTTCTTGGGTTGCATGATGTCTGGATTACCTGCGGTTCAGTCAATCGCACAAAACATTCAAGGGGGAGAGTCCGCGTCTGCCGCAGCAGCCAGTACTACCAGCGTCACTGGCTCCCCTACCTCAACAGAGGGGAGTACGCCGTCCACTTTGCCAGCCAATACGTCTGCGAAAGTAACCAATGAAAATGATCCGCCATTAGAGGCAAAATTAGATACGAAATCAGATGCAAAGCCAGTAACCGCTGCTGCAACTGCAGCCGCAGTCGTTTCGCCTGCGCTGACCAAACCGACATTGATTGATGCAGCCAAAATCAGCGCTGGAGATACCGCGTGGATGCTTTGTTCAACTGCATTGGTATTGCTAATGACCATACCCGGTCTGGCGCTGTTTTATACGGGCATGGTCAGAAAGAAAAATGCCCTGGGTACCGTGGCACATAGCTTTGCCACCACCTGCATCGTGACGATTTTATGGGTTGTCGTTGGCTACAGTTTGGCGTTTACGCCTGGATCAGCGTATCTCGGCAGCCTTGATCGGCTTATGTTGGAGGGCATGATGTATTTAAAAGATACGGGACAACTTACCGTCAGTCACATTGCGCCGACCATTCCAGAAAGCGTATTCATGATGTTCCAGATGACGTTTGCCATTATCACGCCCGCCCTCATCACGGGTGCGTTTGCTGAGCGTATGAAATTCTCTGCATTGCTGCTATTCATCGCACTATGGTCACTCATCGTCTACGTGCCTGTCGCCCACTGGGTGTGGGAACCGGCGGGCTGGCTCGCTGCCTTTGGCGTACTTGATTTTGCAGGCGGTACCGTCGTGCACATCAATGCCGGCGTGTCAGGCCTGGTAGCCGCTTTGATCGTGGGTCCACGCATCGGCTTTGGAAAAGAACCCATGCCTCCGCACAATCTCTTGTTAACTGTCATGGGCGCATCTCTGCTCTGGGTAGGCTGGTTTGGATTCAATGCGGGGTCAGCAGGTGCGGCCGATGGCCGCGCCGGCATGGCGATGTTGGTCACACAAATAGCGACCGCAGTTTCTGCGATGGCATGGATGCTGGTCGAATGGATACGCCGCGGTAAGCCATCGGTATTGGGTATGGTGTCGGGCGCTGTGGCTGGATTAGTGGCGATTACTCCCGCATCTGGCTTTGTGGATGCCACTGGGGCGCTCGTTATCGGCGGCGTTGCTGGAATTGCGTGTTATTGGGGGGCCACTTCCCTGAAGTCGATGGCAGGATACGACGATTCACTCGATGTGTTTGGCGTACATGCGGTGGGTGGGATAGTAGGCGCATTACTTACGGGAATATTTGCGCTTAAAAGCATTGGTGGCGTAGAAGGGAGCCTTGCCAAGCAGGCGTTTGGCGTGGTTGTCACCATTATCTATTCGGGAGCAATGACCGCTGTCATTTTGTGGATCGTGAGCATGCTGGTCGGACTGCGCGTGAGCGAGGAACAAGAAAGAGAAGGCCTTGATCTGGAGTTACATGGGGAACATATATTATGAATGCCAAAAGTGATATCCAACGGGTTCAATTAGAGAATGCAGCGTTTGCACTCATGAGTCGAATGCATGTCATTCTCCGACGGTTGAATGAAAGAGTCACTGACATCGAGTACATGCGTATCGATTCCAAATATTGCCGCTACATACTGGACTTTTCCCTGCGGCTTCCTCATGAAGATTTACAAAAAATCTGCGCAAAACTTGAAGAAATCTATTTTGGAGAAGACGGTCTTTTTATACACACCTCGCCCCCCACGCCGCTATTGACAAGGTTTTCCACGCCGGAGGTGGGGCCTATTCCAGTCGCCACAGCGATAAAAATAGAGGCGAAACGCACGTCACAGCCTGAAACCGCTTTGATCCCCAGATCCGATCAGAATGCCATCATTGATCAAACCTATATTGGCCGATTACGCTAAATGATGAGTACCTCTTCTACGCCTAACCTGATCTGAAACCTTCTGCACAACTGCAGCGAGCGGCGAGATAGGGGATCGAGGCGCAACTGTACGTCCAGCTATCGTGCGCCCTGTCGCGTTTTTCTGGCCACATACCGTGCCGCCAATACACCCCCCATAAATCCGAACAGATGGCCTTGCCAGGAGATGCCCATTCGTCCCGGCAACACACCCCATAGATAACCTCCGTAGAAAAATCCAACCACAATCGACAGCACAATGGACACCAAACTACGCTCAAAATACCCGCGCGACATCAAAAATCCGAGATAGCCAAACACCACACCACTAGCACCAATATGTACGGTTCCCGCAGAAGAAATCAACCACGTACCCAGCCCACCGATCAGCATCACGATCAAAGTAACTGTAAAAAAATTATTGGTACCCCGCAGCAGCACAACCCATCCCAGACAAATGAAGGGAATGGTATTGGCAATCAAATGGGCGAAGTCGGCGTGGAGGAATGGTGCGAACACGATGCCACGCAAACCGATCACCTCACGCGGCAAAATCCCGAATTGATTCAAGCGACCGCCGAGAAAAAAATTGACGCATTCTGTTGCCCACATCAAGGCAACAAAACAGCTCAGAATAAATACCTGGCTACGTGCCGCGCCAAACAAACGGGATTTTTTCAATGTTGGCATCCATTATCGTAAACGGGTAGCGTGCAGTTGGTGCTCGTGCTGTCGTAATACTTCGGACGCTGTTTTGACCAAGGCTCCAAATGCGGGGTACCCCCATCCGAATTATTTAGCCTGCACTACAGCAGGCTTTGCTGCCGGTCTTGGACTCAAAATAACTTCAGCCTGTACCTTTTGCTCTGGCGTTAATTTTGCCTCTAATTTAGCCGCAGCAGCAGGGGCATCCGTGTGGCCTAATTTGCCGGCCAGTTTCAGCCAGACATAAGCCTTAACGACGTCTTTTTCGCCCCCCTCCCCCTTCAACAACATGGCAGCAAGATTAACCATAGCAGAAGGCTGACCTTGTGTAGCAGCCGCGCTAAACAACTTGCGGGTAATAGTCAGGTTCTTATCCACTAGTTGGCCGGTATAGAAATAAGTTGCCAAGGCATTTTGTGCATCAGGATGACCGGCCACAGCAGCGAGTTTATAAAAAGCAAAAGCACGTACAGGATCACCTTTTACGCCCTGCCCCTGATCATACATTTTAGCCAAGAAAAACTGCGCATACGGTTTTTTATTAGTTACGTAGGGATTGAATGCCACTTGCTGATACCACTCAAATGCAGCAGTGAAATCCTGCGCAATTTCATCGCCAGAAAAGTACAGATTGGCTAGCGCATATTGTGCGGGCACATAACCATATTCGGCTGCATCGCTATAGAGCTTAACGGCTTGCTTAATATTTTTCTCCCCGCCATAACCCGATTGATACATACGCCCCAACACATAGCGTGCAGGGATAAAGTCCAGGTCATCCGCCGCTTTGTACCAGTGGCGTGCTTCTTTAGGATCTTTAGGCACATCAAATCCGGTCATATAAATGCGCGCCAACTTCATCTGCGCTTGCACCCTGGATGAACCCCGGTTCGGGCTCTTTGGATTGAATCGCACATAATGGCTTTGATCTAAACGGGCTTCCGCCAATTTGGTGTACCAGGCAATCGCTTCCTTCGTATCGCGTTTTGTGCCTTGCCCGTACAGATACAAATCCCCCAGCATGAGGGCAGCTTCATCGTAGCCAATTTTTGAATACGCTTGTTTGAATAACTCAACCGCCTTCGAGAAATTGCCCGCATTATAGGCAGCAAAAGCGTCCCTCAATGTCGTGTCTTTACGCAAAATATAATTACGACCGGCTGCAAAATTATAATCCGACTGACTGCAGCCACTACGCTCACCTGCAGCATCGACGCCGATACGTGGTTTGGTCTCGCGGGAAGCATCGCCGTAGGGACTAGAATCCCTGAATCCTTCCGGTTCTTGAGAAACGACACCATTACCATCGGTCTGCAAAGAATTTGTATCGTCCCCTTCACGTCGGACGCCATAGACATCGTCAAGATAATTATCAACAATGCCGTCCTGTGAACCAGGTGTAAATGCGCATGACGAGCCAGATGATCTGTTTAAGCGTCGGACAGTGTTGGTCGGCCTTGTCGGCATACGACCAAACACCGTCACAGTCGTCACCTCCTGCTCAACAGGAACTTGCGTGGCCGCTTTGGCAGGTGCCATTGCTGTTTCTTGTGCTTCTACCGACAAGCCCAGGCCAAGCACGCCCGCCACAGCAATCGCCATAAACCAGTTCAGATGTGTCTTCATTTTTACATTTTCTATCTATATTGAATGGCGGATAGAGAATCTAACCACCTTAATTTTCTTGTACTACAATCCACCCGCTCTGATAGCGAACCTGTTTTTCGCACAACGCTATATTTTGATTCATTTTTGATGGAAACAACGATCATTAGTATATCGACGTACCCCTATTGTCCACAAGCTGGTAAGGCAGTGGCAAAATGCCAAACACCAACAAAAATATTTAAGTCACTCACTTAAGTACACCGCGTTTACAGTTCTACTAAGTACGCCGGGTTGGCGCAATGGTATCCACATCGGTGGATGTATGGCACGCCAGTGGGGCATGCCGTGCTCTGCGTAACCTCAGTTACTTCAAATTCACATAAAGCGTATCACCTTGAGCAAAACATCCGGCGGTTTCAACTACAAAGCGCGCACCAAACGCAAAATTGACTTACTCGGGATAAAATAGTACGATCGTTCGAATTTATAAATGTAATGAACTCTCCTTGACAGGGGGCAAGCTTGGCAATGCCGAAGTGTTGCACGCCCTCTAGCTTTAAAACATTATTAATGGGACACTAAAATTTATGCGCAAGGGTGAACTCACACGTACTGCTATTCTCGCTGTAGCGCTGGATTTGGCTAGTCGCGAAGGTATTGAGGGTTTGACCATCGGTTTGCTGGCGGAGAAAATGGGCATGAGCAAGTCCGGTGTTTTTTCCCATTTCGGTTCGCGCGAGGATTTACAAATTGCAGTAGTGAAGCAATACCATGATCGTTTTGAGCAAGCAGTGTTTTACCCCAGTTTGCAAAAAGCACGTGGCTTACCGCGCTTGCGTGCCATGTTTGAGGGATGGATCAAACGCGTCAGCGTTGAACTTGCTTCCGGTTGCATCTATATTAGCGGAGCGGTGGAATACGATGACAAGCCGGGCCCGGTTCGGGATGCCCTCATTGCCATTGTCAAAGAGTGGCGGGAAGCGCTGTTGAAGTGTGTACGCCTTAGCATTGAAGTCGGAGATTTAAAGGAAAACACGGATCCTTTGCAAGTCGTGTACGAGTTGAATGCATTGGTTCTCGGACTGCATCACGACACCCGTTTTTTACAAATTCCCGGGAGCATAGAACGCGCGCAACTCAGTTTTGAACGTTTGATTCAGAATTATCAAACTACGGAATCGCTCGCAACAAAAAAATTACCACCCGCCACAAAAAAAGCAGCACAACCACTTTAGCCGCCAGGAGAAACATATGGGTCAGTACGTCGCGCCATTACGGGATATGCAATTTGTACTACACGAACTCTTGCATGTTGAAGAGGAACTGAAACTACTTCCAAAATACCAAGAGATTGATGCAGACATCATCAATCAGGTTCTGGAAGAAGGAGGGAAATTTACTTCCGCTGTGCTCTTTCCATTAAACCATTCGGGTGATCGCGAAGGCTGTCACTATGACCAGACTACCCACGCTGTAAACGCGCCCAAGGGATTTAAGGAAGCCTACAAGCAATACATCGATGCAGGCTGGCCTTCTCTTTCCTGTGATCCAGAATATGGCGGACAAGGTTTGCCGGTGCTGCTGAACAATTCGTTTTACGAAATGCTCAATTCGTCTAACCAAGCCTGGTCCATGTATCCCGGCTTGTCGCATGGCGCTTATGAATGCCTGCTGGAACACGGATCGCCGGAGCAAAAAAACCTATACCTTCCTAAACTGGTGGCGGGAGAATGGACCGGCACCATGTGCCTGACCGAAGCGCATTGCGGCACCGACCTCGGCTTGCTGCGCTCCAAGGCCGAACCACAAAGCGATGGTTCCTACAAGATCACCGGCAGCAAAATTTTTATCTCGGCTGGCGAGCATGATATAGCTGCAAACATCCTGCATCTGGTGTTAGCCCGCTTGCCCGATGCACCGGAAGGGTCGAAAGGAATTTCCCTCTTCCTGGTGCCGAAATTTTTACCTAATGCCGATGGCACACTAGGCGCACGCAACCCGATTACTTGCGGGGCCATTGAAGAAAAAATGGGCATTCACGGCAATGCAACCTGCCAGATGAATCTGGATGGGGCCATTGGTTCCATCATCGGTGAACCCAACAAGGGTTTGAATGCGATGTTTGTGTTTATGAATGCAGCGCGTCTCGGCGTCGGCATGCAATCGCTCGGCCTGACCGAAGTAGCGTATCAAAACGCCCTGGCCTATGCCAAGGACCGGATTCAAGGTCGCAGCCTCACCGGGCCCAAAGTAACGGATAAACCCGCCGACCCGATCATCGTCCATCCTGACGTACGACGCATGTTATTAACGGCGAAAACCTATGCCGAAGGCGCGCGCGCTTTCACTTCTTACGTCGCCTTGCAAATCGACAAAGAACTCAATCATCCCGACGAAGAAGTACGTAAAGACGCTGCCAACCAGGTCGCTTTGCTGACACCGATCGTCAAAGCCTTCATTACCGATAATGGCTGGATCGCCACATCCGAAGCGATGCAAGTTTTTGGCGGTCATGGTTTCATTGCCGAATGGGGCATGGAACAGTACGTACGCGATGCACGCATCAACATGATTTATGAAGGCACCAACACCATTCAATCACTCGATTTGCTGGGGCGTAAGATATTGATGGACAACGGGGCCAAGCTGCGACAATTCGGAGCCCAGATCCAGGCCTTTGTGGAGGACAATGGGACTGATGAAGCAATGAGCGAATTCATCACGCCACTCGCCGACATCGGCGGTAAAGTCACCAAATTAACGATGGAAATTGGCATGAAAGCCTTCCAAAATCCAGACGAAGTCGGCGCAGCAGCGGTACCGTATTTGCGTGTAGTCGGCCATTTGGTATACAGCTATTTCTTTGCGCGAATGGCGAAAATTGCGTTGGAGAAGGAGGATAGCGGCGATCCGTTTTACAAAGCAAAATTGGCCACCGCACGTTTTTACTTTGCCCGTTTACTGCCAGAAACAGCCATGCTGATCCGGCAGGCGCGTTCGGGTTCGGCTAATCTGATGGAACTCGATGCGGATTTGTTTTAACCACACAGGACATGCGATATCTATCCGGCATGATGAAATCTCGATTTACCATGAATTATCAGACTCAGGTAGGGTGCGCCGGGCGCACCCTACCATTTATTGCCCCCGATACGCCTACCGTTAAAGCAATTCATTTTTCAAGGAAGCAGCATGACTAATTTCATCGTCAAAAAAGTAGCCGTCCTCGGCGCAGGCGTCATGGGTGCGCAAATTGCTGCGCATTGCATCAACGCCAAAGTACCCGTCATCCTGTTCGATCTGCCAGCCAAAGAAGGGGCAAAAAACGGCATCGCTTTACGTGCTATCGACAACCTTAAAAAACTCAGTCCTGCGCCCTTGGGCAACAAGGACGACGCCGCGTATATGGAAGTGGCCAACTACGAAGACAACCTCGACTTATTGAGCGGCTGCGACTTGATCATCGAGGCCATTGCCGAACGCATGGACTGGAAACACGACCTCTACAAAAAGGTCGCGCCGCATATCGCACCGAACGCAATTTTTGCCTCCAATACGTCGGGTTTATCGATCACAGCCTTATCGGAGGGTTTTGACGCTGAGCTGAAGACACGTTTTTGCGGCGTGCATTTTTTTAATCCTCCGCGTTACATGCATTTGGTGGAATTGATTCCCACCACTGCCACCCGGCCGGAAATTCTCGACCAACTTGAAGGCTTTCTAACCACGACGCTCGGTAAAGGTGTAGTGCGCGCAAAAGACACGCCCAATTTCATCGCCAACCGCGTCGGTATTTTCGGCATGCTTGCCACCATGCATGAAGCAGAAAAATTCGGCCTAAGCTGCGACGTGGTCGATGATCTCACCGGCGCCAAACTTGGACGCGCCAAATCGGCTACTTTCCGCACTGCTGACGTGGTCGGCCTGGACACGATGGGCCATGTGATTAAAACTATGCAGGACAACCTGAGCGTCGATCCATTTTTCTCCATCTACAAAACACCGGCCATACTGAACAGGCTAATTGCTGCCGGAGCCCTCGGACAAAAAACTGGGGCCGGATTTTATAAAAAAGTCGGCAAGGATATCTTGCGACTCGATTTTGCGACGGGCGAATACGTTCCGGGTGGTGGCGCAGCAGCCGATATCGTGGCACGGATTCTGAAAGAAAAAGATCCGGTCAAACGCATGAAGGCATTGCGTGAATCGACCAATCCACACGCGCAGTTTCTGTGGGCAATTTTCCGCGATGTGTTCCATTATGTGGCGATTCATCTGGAATCGATCGCCGACAATGCCCGCGATATCGACTTTGCGATGCGCTGGGGTTTCGGCTGGAGCGTCGGTCCATTTGAAACGTGGCAAGCGGCAGGCTGGCAAGAAGTCGCCAACTGGGTCAAAGAAGATATCGATGCCGGAAAAGCGCTGTGCAACGCCGCGCTGCCGACTTGGGTATTTGAAGGTCCGGCTAGTGGCGGGGTACATTCGCCGCAAGGTTCCTATTCAGCCATTTCACAGGGATTTAGCGCCCGCTCCACGCTGCCGGTCTACGACCGCCAAGCATTCCGCGCCGGTATCATCGGTGCAGGTAGCGCTGACGGTAAAACTGCGGGCACGACCGTATTTGAAGACGAATCCATACGGCTCTGGCATCAAGGCGACGAGGTATTGATTTTATCGAGCAAGACCAAGATGCATGTGATCGGGCCAGGCGTGGTCGATGGCCTCAATCGCGCCATTGCCGAAGCGGAAAAAAATTATAAGGGACTGGTGATCTGGCAAACCGATGCCGCCGATGGCGGGGCGTTCTCGGCCGGTGCCGATCTGCAATCGATGTTACCTCTGTTCATGTCGGGCGGTATCAAAAAAATTGAACCTGAAATTATCCGTTTGCAGCAAGCCCATCAGTCCATGAAATACGCCAATGTGCCGGTAGTAGTCGCTGTGGCTGGCTTAGCCCTTGGTGGTGGCTGCGAAATGCTCATGCATGCCGCCAAACGAGTAGCGTCAGTTGAATCCTATATCGGCCTGGTCGAGGTCGGCGTCGGCCTGATTCCCTCGGGTGGAGGCCTGAAAGAAATCGCCGCGCGCGCTGCTGCTGCCGCCAAAGGCAATGACCTTCTGCAATTTTTGAAAACGCCTTTCACCAACGCGGCAACAGCCCATGTGTCGAAATCGGCGCACGAAGCGCGGCAAATGGGTTATCTGACCGACAGCGACGTGATTGTCTTCAATCCTTATGAATTGCTGCATGTGGCCAAGGTCGAAGCACGCGCCATGTTCGACGCGGGTTATCGCTCGCCCTTCAAGCCGTTGATTCCAGTTGCAGGCCGTTACGGGATGGGTACCATCATGGCGCAACTGGTCAATATGCGCGATGGCGGTTTCATTTCTGCGCATGATTTCAAACTGGGTGCGATGATTGCCGAGATTGTTTCCGGCGGTGAAGTGGAGCAAGGCAGCCTGGTCAATGAGCAGTGGTTGCTTGACCTGGAACGCAAGGCGTTCATGGAATTGCTGAACCATCCAAAAACCCAGGAGCGCATTATGGGCATGATGCAAAACGGCAAGCCGGTGCGCAATTAAGGTCAACATCAATTATGAAATTCGGACAAAAAATTGAACAACTCAAATTGAGCAATTCATTGAGCAACTAAGCGCAAATACTTTCGCCCAACATCACGCCATCGAACGCAAGCAAATCGCCAAGGAATAACGCCATGTCAAAACAGCTTCAAGATGCCTACATCGTCGCCGCTACCCGCACTCCCATCGGCAAAGCCCCGCGCGGCATGTTCAAGAACACGCGCCCGGATGACCTGCTGGTACGCGCCATCCAATCGGCGATGTCGCAAGTGCCCGGCCTCGACCCGGCATTGATCGAAGACGCCATCGTCGGCTGCTCGTTCCCGGAAGCCGAACAGGGCAGTAACATGGCGCGTATGGCCGTGCTATTGGCAGGCTTGCCTAATACCGTGGGTGGCGTTACCGTCAACCGTTTTTGTGCCTCCGGCATCACCGCTGTGGCGATGGCGGCCGACCGCATCCGCGTCGGTCAGGCCGATGTGATGATCGCCGCCGGTGCCGAGTCAATGTCGATGGTGCCGATGATGGGACACCACCCATCGATCAACATGAAGGTATTCAAAAATGAAAATATCGGTATGGCATACGGTATGGGCCTGACCGCAGAAAAAGTCGCGCAGCAATGGAAAATCTCGCGTGAAGCGCAAGACCAATTCTCAGTAGAATCGCACCGCAGAGCGATTGCTGCGCAACAAGCCGGTTACTTCAACGATGAAATGACCTCGGTCGATATCGTCGAACGCTTTCCCAACTTGGCCAGCGGACAGATCGACATTAAAACCCGCACTGTGAACCAAGACGAAGGCGCACGCGCCGATTCAACGATGGAGTCGCTGAGCAAACTCAAACCCGTGTTTGCCGCCAAAGGCAGCGTAACCGCCGCCAACAGTTCGCAAATGTCGGATGGGGCTGGAGCACTCATTCTCGTCAGCGAAAAAATGCTGAAGCAATTTAACCTCACACCACTGGCGCGCTTCATGTCCTTCGCTGTCAAAGGCGTACCGCCCGAGATCATGGGCATCGGCCCCAAAGTGGCGATCCCTGCGGCGTTATTGGCCGCTGGCCTGACGCTGGACCAGATCGACTGGTTCGAGCTGAACGAAGCTTTTGCAGCACAATCGCTAGCCGTGATCCAGGATCTCGGACTCGACCCGGCCAAGGTCAACCCAATGGGTGGCGCTATCGCACTCGGCCATCCGCTCGGTGCCACCGGCGCTATCCGCTCATCCACGGTAATTCACGCCATGCGGCGCAATAATCTGAAATACGGCATGGTAACGATGTGCGTCGGCACCGGCATGGGCGTGGCGGGAATTTTTGAGCGGATGTAAAAATTTTTCACAACCTCAACCATCCGCATCACCAGGGGCGTTAGGAATTTTCCTGTACGCCCTTCTTTTTTGGAGCCCACATGGATATTTTGACGAGCAAATCCAACGGTATTCTTACCATCGAATTTAACCGCCCCGAGCGTAAAAATGCCATCACCGCAGTCATGTATCAAATCATGGCCGACGCATTAAAAGATGCCGAGAACGATGCGACAACACGCGCAATTATGATCATCGGAAAACCAGCTATTTTTACCGCCGGAAATGATCTGGAAGACTTTATGAAAAGCGCCAAACCCGCGCCGGATCAAGCGTTCGAAAATAAATCTGCTTTTCAATTCATGCGCCATCTTTCACAAGCGAGCAAACCAGTCGTGGCCGCAGTATCGGGCGCGGCGATAGGTATCGGCACGACATTGCTGATGCATTGCGACTTGGTGTACGCTGCCGACAACGCCACATTCTCTATGCCCTTCACGCCACTTGGTTTGTGCCCCGAATTTGCCTCTAGCCTGTTATTGCCACGGCTGATCGGATACCAACGTGCCGCTGAAAAATTATTACTGGGAGAAGCTTTTTCTGCGCAAGAAGCCTACGAAATGGGCATGATCAACAAGGTATGTCGGACAGAAGAGCTTCTTCAGTTTGCAACCACGCAGGCTGCCAAACTGGTGGCCTTGCCCGCCGCATCAATCCGGGTCACCAAACGCTTGATGAAAAGTAGCCAGGCCGATCCCATCTTGACAGCAATGGCAGCAGAAAATCAGCAGTTTAGTGAAATGCTACTTGCGCCCGAAGCACGCGAAGCCCTTAAGGCTTTTTTTGAAAAACGACTACCGGATTTCACGCAATTTAAATAAACCTGGCTATGGCACAAATACTTTCTCGTAAAGTGACGTAGCACATGAGATTTTTGCCGCAGAAGATGAGATTATTTTCACGAAAGTTGAGATTCGTTTTTTGGGAATTTAAACAACATCTGACGGCCGATCCGGTGCCCGGCCCGGTGTAAATGTAAAAAGAGCGCATCGGCGAGGGGCGAAATCACTATATAATTATGTTTTAATTAACTCAATGTCATGTCATATGCTGCGTAAATCCGCTGTCGCCGTACTGTCCTCCTTCACCCTCATGCAGGCTGCGCGTGCCGAGGAAATAAACTATGTTGCGCAGGCGTCTGATGGTGGCATCGGCGTGTTAGTCATCTTCGCGCTCTCGATCCTGTTTCTCGGCGTGACGCTCGAACGCCTGGTGCACTTTCGCGCTAAGGCGATCGTGCCGGAAGGCCTGATTGAGCGCGTCAAGCCGCTGTGGGACACGCATGAATATGGTCAACTGCAAGCGCTGCTCAATCAAGAAAATAGCACCCTCGCACGCGTGATCGGCTTCATGGTCAAGCACCGCGCGCAGGGCTACGCGATTGTCAGCGCTGGCGCTGGCGACATCGCCTCAATCGAGTTGCGGCAGCAGCAGCAAAAAGCTTATGCACTGGCGATCGTCGCCACCGTCGCGCCGATTGTTGGTCTGCTTGGCACGGTGCTGGGCATGATCGACGCCTTTCACGTGATCGCCTACGCCGACGGCATGGGCAACCCGGCGCTGCTGGCTGGCGGGATTTCGAAGGCGCTGATCAACACCGCGTCCGGTTTGGCGGTGGCGCTGCCGGCACTCGGCATGCACCATTTCTTCCGCAACCGTATGGCGTTTTTCAGTCTGAAGCTGGAGAAACACATCAACCATTTGCTGGCAGAATGGTTCATGCCCGCGCCCGGCCCGAGTCTGCAGGTGGTGTCGTATGCGCATTAATCTGGGCGAAGACGAACAGCCCGAAATTGGCTTAATCGCACTGATTGACTGCATCTTCTTCTTGCTGATGTTTTTCATGGTGGCGACCTCGTTCAAGAAGCCGGACGACCCGAAGCCGACCGAGGAACTGCTGGTCACCTTGCCGAACGCCGAGGCTAGTCTACAGAAACTCAAGGCCGGTCCGGCGCCACTGATTATCGGCATCGACAAGGACGGCAAGGTCTATCTTGGTAAAGACCAAGTGTCGACCCAAGCCCTGCATCACACGCTCAAGCAGGAAGCGCTCAGCAGCCCGAAGCGGCCGATTCGCATCGATGGCGACGAATTGACCAAGTACCAGGACATCGTGCATGTGCTCGACCTGTGCCAGTTCGAGGGCTTGACCAATATCTCGCTGCACACCCGTAAATGACATACGCGCTTGACGACGACCCCACGCGGAGACTGGCGAAATTGATTGTCGGCTTTGTGCCGCGCCACCCATACGCGACGGTGTCGATCAGCGTGCATGCCGTGGTGCTGACACTACTCTATTATTTCGGCAGCTACGTGATCGAGGCTAAGAAGCAAGACGAACAAGTGCGCGCCAGCGTACAGGCAGCCAGCCACGCCCGCACCGAAAAGCGGGTGCAGGATATGGAGAAGATCAAGACCTTGCTCGAGAAAAGCAGCCCAAGCAGAGCGGCCGTCAGCAAACCGATCGATGACGAGGTCACGTTCAGCGCCACCTCGCTGCCGAAGCAGCCGCAGGAGTTGCTGAAGGAAGCGAAGACGCTGTCGAAGTCGATTGACGACGTAGCCAAAGAGATCAAGGCCGAGGAATTGGCCAAGGTGTTAAAAATCCCGAAAGAAAAGGCACTCGAACAACTTGAGGCTCCGCCTCCCGTGCCCGAGATGCCGCTCGCCCCGCTCCCCACCGACGCGGCGCAAGTCGCCGATGAAATCAAGAAGCTCGAAACCAAGGCGCGCGAGACGTTGATGCAGAGGCAAGAAGAACTCGAACGCCAGGAACAAGGCGTGGGCGTGAGCAGTAGCGCTGAAGCGGCGTCGACCCTCAACGACAAGGCGGGCAAGGAGGCAAGTGCTGGCGGCAAGGCTGACGGCGCCAACGCGCAAGCGAACGGGGTCGGCACTGGTCAGGGCGCGCAGAGCGGCGCCAAAGGCGATGGTGGCGCCGGCGTACGCGCCGAGATCGCCACCTTTATCAATCGCGACATCGCGCAACCCAAGAACAAATCGAGCAACTACGCCTTCTCAAATGGGGATCTGTTCGACCGCACGCCCAGCAGCATGCTAGCGCTCGGCGGCACCAGTTCGACCAAGGGTATGGGGCGGATATTTGGTGAGGGTGGTCAGTACGCCACGCGGGTATTCGTCAACACTTGGTATTTGATCGGCCCTTTCGAAGGCAAGCACGGGCACGGCATGTTTGCCAACGACAGCTATCCTCCCGAACAAGCCGTGCTGCTCGATGCCGTCTATTTTGGCAAGGGCAAGCGACTGTTGAAGTGGAAGTACTTTAGTGCGACCAGCTATCCCCTGATTCCGCCGGATCAAAGCGACGACGCCGTCTACTACGGCTATACCGAGTTAATGATGGATGAAGCGATGGACTTGACGATGGCGATCGGCGCCGACGACGACTCGCAGGTGTGGCTAAACGACAAACTGGTGTGGAAAGGCGGCAATGTGAGCAAACAATCGTTTTTCGACCATATCTACAGGACCCAAAATCAATACAAGGCCCAGTACAATTTGAACGAAGGCAGCCGCAAGGTGCACTTCAATAAGGGTCGCAACAAGATGTTGTTCAAATTGTCGAATGGACCTGGCAGGGTATTTTTTTCGATGGTACTGACCCATTAGCCAAACCGGTTCTGTCGCGTTGTTTGTTTTAAAGAAATATTCCTGTTAAATATCGGCGCTGCCTACTGGAAAATGTTGCGCGCTGTTTGACAGCTGCCGGGATGGGCGTTTTGTTGGTGCTTGTCGACACTGCCGAAAATGCTCAAATTGTTCAACCCAGATTTCCCATTAGACCGTTTTTTTTTCTGCCAAAGCCGCCTGTTTGCTGGCGCTGGCGTAAAAATGAAGATCGCGGATTGAGTGAGAGCGCTACGAGTCCCATTCATTGCCCCTCTGGTGCACCGCCTGGCAGCTTCGGCGTTCCAGTGGAACACCCTTCTCCTTGCGGCAGAAAGGCCGCCGCGCCGGCTCCCTTGCAGGGCGCCTGTGCGCTGATACGCGAACACCGTTACGCAGGCGAATGACCTGTCATTCGAAACCCCTGCCGCACCCTGCCAGACAGTACGCCAGAGGCACACTTGAACTCGTCCTAATGGAAAATCTGGGTTGAATGTTAAGTCTTTTCATTCCCCCTAAATAAGGGATTCTGCCGCTCTTGATCGCTACCAGAAGCGCATTTTTCTGGCAATTTAATGGGGGAAAGTGATAAAATCCGCCATTCCGAGGAGCGTTGCGACGAAATTTCTTTTCGCCAGGCTCGGAGATGTATCCCCGCAACTGCGCTCACGTTACTTTTTTCTAACTGAAAGGAGGGCGTGATGAACGCCATACTCACCACCACCACCACTACTCAGCAACACAACGATTACCTCATCGCCGACATCAGCTTGGCTACCTGGGGCAATAAAGAAATTCGCATCGCCGAAACTGAAATGCCCGGCCTGATGGCGATCCGCGAGGAATACGCTGCGCTGCAACCGTTGCGCGGCGCGCGCATCACCGGTTCGCTGCACATGACCATCCAGACCGCCGTGCTGATCCAGACGCTCGAAGCGCTGGGTGCGCAAGTGCGCTGGGCTTCCTGCAATATTTACTCCACCCAGGATCACGCGGCGGCGGCGATTGCCGCAGGTGGCACGCCGGTGTTTGCGTTCAAGGGCGAAAACCTGGATGAATACTGGGATTTCACACACCGCATTTTTGAATGGCCAAATACGCCACAAGGCCCGCAATATTCCAACATGATCCTCGACGATGGCGGCGATGCGACCTTGTTACTACATCTGGGTACCCGCGCTGAAAAAGATGCTTCGCTGCTCAATCATCCAGGTTCGGAAGAAGAAATTTGCCTCTTCAATTCGATCAAGAAAAAACTCGCCAGCGATGGCAACTGGTATTCCACCCGTCTGGCGCAGATCATGGGTGTGACCGAAGAAACCACTACCGGCGTACACCGTTTGTACCAGATGCACAAAGAAGGCAAGCTGGCTTTCCCTGCGATTAACGTCAACGACTCCGTCACCAAATCCAAGTTCGACAACCTGTACGGCTGCCGTGAATCGTTAGTCGATGCCGTCAAGCGCGCCACCGATGTCATGATCGCAGGCAAGGTTGCAGTGATTGCCGGTTATGGCGATGTGGGCAAGGGTTCGGCCCAAGCCATGCGTGCGCTTTCGGCGCAGGTGTGGGTGACCGAGATCGATCCGATCTGCGCCCTGCAAGCGGCAATGGAAGGTTATCGCGTCGTGACCATGGATTACGCTGCCGAACATGGCGACATTTTTGTCACCTGCACCGGCAACTATCATGTGATCTCGCACGAGCACATGCTCAAGATGAAGGACCAGGCGATCGTTTGTAACATCGGCCATTTCGACAACGAAATCGATGTCGCTTCGCTCAAGCAATACCCCTGGGACAACATCAAACCGCAAGTCGATCACGTGATCTTCCCGAGCGGGCGCCGCATCATCCTGCTGGCCGAAGGTCGTCTGGTCAATCTCGGCTGCGGTACCGGTCATCCTTCGTATGTAATGAGCTCATCTTTTGCGAATCAGACCATCGCCCAGATCGAAATGTTTACCCACATTACGGCGTATCCGGTCGGCGTGTATACGCTGCCTAAACATCTGGACGAAAAAGTCGCACGTCTGCAGTTGAAGAAACTGAACTCGCAACTGAGCGTGCTAACCGATGCGCAAGCAGCATATATCGGCGTCTCGAAAGAAGGTCCGTACAAGGCGGATCATTACCGGTATTGATGCCGATACAAGGGGCGTCGTAGGGGCACGGCATGCCGTGCCCCTACGAAATTAACGCTACTTGTATTTTCGTTTTGAATTAGTTTTTCTGTTTTGATTTCTCTTTTTTTGATTTCTTCTTTTATTTAGCACTGTTTTTGGGGGTCCTCCATGCGCATACTCATTAGCTGGTTCATCAACGCATTGGCCTTGGTCGCCTTGCCTTATCTGATGCCGTCAATCCGCGTCGATAACATCTGGACTGCACTAGTTGCAGCACTGGTGCTGGGCCTGGTTAACACACTGATCCGGCCGCTGCTGATATTGCTCACGCTACCTGTGACACTGATCTCGCTGGGATTATTCATCCTCGTCATCAACGGCTTGATGTTCTGGATGGTCGCCACGCTAGTGAACGGTTTTCGGGTGGAAGGTTTCTGGTCGGCCGTCGGCGGTGCACTGCTCTATAGCGTTATTTCGTGGGCTCTCTCCACTCTGATATTGAACAATCATGATCGCACATAATTTCAGCATCGAATTTTTCCCGCCCAAGACGGCGGAAGGCGCAGAAAAGCTGCGCGCCACCTGGGCCCAATTAGCCACGCTCAACCCGAAATATTTTTCCGTCACTTTCGGCGCAGGCGGCTCCACCCAGAAAGGCACGCTCGACACCGTATTAGGACTGATCCGCGACGGCCACGACGCCGCCCCGCACCTGTCGTGCATCGGCAGCTCGCGTGACTCGATTCGTGGCATCCTCCGCCAATACAAATCACACGGCATCAAACGCATCGTCGCCCTGCGCGGCGACCAACCGAGCGGCGATGCTTCTCACGGCGAATTTCGCTACGCTAGCGAACTGATCGAATTTATCCGCGCCGAAACCGGCGACTGCTTCCACCTGGAAGTGGCGGTCTATCCAGAAATGCACCCCCAGGCAAAATCCCCGCAAGACGACCTGCAAAATTTTGCCCGCAAAGTTAAGGCGGGCGCGAACGCTGCCATTACCCAGTATTTTTATAATGCCGACGCCTACTTCCGCTTCGTCGAAGAATCACACAAAGCGGGCATCACCGTTCCCATCGTCGCCGGCATCATGCCCATTACCAACTACACGCAATTAATGCGCTTCTCCGACATGTGCGGCGCAGAAATCCCGCGCTGGATCAGACTCAAGTTAGCCAGCTACGGCGACGACAGCGCATCGATCAAGGCATTTGGAATGGATGTAGTGACGCAATTGTGCGAACGTTTGCTGGCAGGCGGGGCGCCCGGATTGCATTTTTATAGTATGAATCAGGCGGCGGCTACTATGGGGATTTGGCAGCGGTTAGTTTAAGACGAGTTTATTCATGGGAACCAGAAAGTCGCTTTGTATGGTTGCCTTTCTTTGTTACCTTCTTTGAGACCTCTGCAAAACCGTAGCGAGCAGCGAAATAGTGGGCCGAGAAGCAACCGGTCGACTGCATCACAAGCTCAATATTTCGTCGCGTAATAGTAATAGGGTGTGCGAAGGTCTCATGATGGATGTACATCAACATTCCCCGCCCTCCGTGATCACCCCATCCATCGCCACATCATGTGACCCAATCTCAAACTCCGCTTTCAAACAAGAATAAGCCACGCCAACAGCAACCGGTCTCGGCACCACCCCCAAAGTCCGGTCATAAAACCCGCCCCCATACCCAAGCCGAAATCGCTCCGCACTAAACCCCACGCAAGGAATCAACAAAGCATCCGGCTCCACAGCACGCGACAAATCCGTCGGCACCATCACCCCAAAATTATCCCTAATTAATTTACCTCCCGGCACCCATTCGACAAATCGCAATGGTGTATCTGCCGCCACCACAGGCAAAGCCAACCGTACACCCCGCAACATGAGCACATCAAACACCCCCCGCAGATCCGGCTCCCCCCGCATCGGCCAGTACACCCCCAACACCGGCGCAGGATGCTGCAAACACCAGTTAGCCACGTGTCGGCAAATCGCCGCATCCCATTGCGTGCGTAGTGCCGGGTCGATGGCATGGCGTGCCGCCAATAATGCATTGCGCAAGTGCGCTTTGGTGGGGTGATTGCACTCGCTGTTCCCAACAATTTGTTTCATATATCCCGTCATTTCATCCATAAATTTATCCGTGCCCCATGCTATGCTTCAAAACAAGCCGCAGCCGTGAATCACACGCTTAAAATGCCTACTGAAAAATCCTCTCAATCTAAAACCAGGTACTAGTAGCCCTGTAGTCCCAAACAATCACCAACACCCGTCATCCAGAATGAAAGCCGCACAGTGACATCCGTATCCACATGGTTTGGCCGTATCGCCATCCTCGCAACACTTCTCACCGTGTTGCCCGCAGCGCATGCCGACAAAAAAACCTCAAGCTTCTTCCCCAACGAAGACGATACATTTCTCGCCCTGCGTGACGCGGCGCGGCGCAACGATGCTGCCAAGGCTACCGAATTCGCTGCACGTTTGAGCAATTATGCCATTCCTTCCTATGTCGACTATTATCGTCTCAGAGCGCATATGGTCAGTGCCTCATCCTCGGAAATTCGGAACTTTCTCGACCGTTACAACGGCAGCGCAATTGCTGACCGCTTGCGCAACGATTGGTTACATGATCTTGGTACCCAACAAGACTGGACTACTTTTGATGAACAGTACCCTCTGTTTGTTCTCAACGACGACATCCAAGTCAAGTGCTTTGCCCTGGTATCACGTGCTGTCAAGGGGCAAAATGTAGCAGCCGAGGCGCGTACCTTGTTGTTGGCGCCGCGTGATTACGGGAATGGCTGCGCGGTGCTGATATCCACTTTATTAAGCTATGGCCAGTTTGACACCGATGACCTGTGGACCCAAATCCGGCTTGCGGCAGAGACACATTCAATCGAACCAGCGCAACGCATCGCTGCTCTGCTCGATATACCGGGAAACCAAATCGCACATGCCATCGACATGCCAGCCGTTACCTTACTGCGCGGTCTCAAATCAGGACGCGCTGAACATGAAATGTTTCTGATAGCGCTTGGACGTAGTGCCAAAGCAAGCCATGAAAAAGCAGCCAAGCTATTAAATAATGCGTCCAATAAATTGACCGTGCAAGAACAAGCACTGGGCTGGGCCCAGATAGCATTAGCAGCTTCATTTCAGCTCGCTCCCGAGGCACTTGGCTACTGGTACAAAACACACGGCGCGCCTCTTTCTTATGAAGGACACCAATGGAAGGTACGCACCGCTTTGCGTAATGGCGACTGGCCACTGGTCAAATCCGCGATTGAAGCCATGCCTGCGCCGCTCGCCAACGAACCTGCCTGGATATATTGGCTGGGACGCGCCCTGCTAGCCGAGGGCAAGCAGGAGGATGCAAAAAAATTGTGGGCATCGATCGCCGACAAAACCAATTTTTATGGACAGCTCGCTTTGGAAGAAATGGGCCAGAAAATTACCATTCCCAAAGCCGGGCTTCCGCTAACGACAGCAGAGATCGGTCCCATGGCAAGCAAACCCGGCTTCATGCGGGCATTGAAATTTTTTACCCTTAACCTACGCTTTGAAGGCACCCGAGAATGGAACTGGGAATTACGAAAAATGACCGAACGCGAGCATCTCGCAGCAGCCGAATTTGCGCGTCAGAACAACATCCTTGATCGCATGGTCTATACCTCCGATAAAACCAAAACCGAATTCGATTTCACCCAGCGTTTTCCGTCCCCATTTCGGGACCGCATGATAGCGGCTACCCAAAAAATAGGCATCGACATGGCATGGGCTTATGGACTGATCCGACAGGAATCGCGCTTCCTCCTGAATGCACGCTCACAGGTCGGCGCGTCCGGTCTGATGCAGTTGATGCCGGCAACGGCAAAGTACGTGGCGAAGAAAATAGGCATGGGAAACATCCATCAAAATCAGGTCAATGACACCGATACCAACATCCTGCTGGGGACCAATTATCTGAGCATGGTATTGAATGATCTCGACGGATCACAAGCGCTGGCAACGGCAGCGTATAACGCGGGGCCGGGCCGCCCCCGTGCCTGGCGCTTGACCCTGCCGCGACCAGTGGAAGGGGCGATTTTTGCCGAATCGATTCCATTTACAGAAACCCGTGGCTATGTCAAAAACGTACTTTCAAATGCAACCTACTATGCCGCGTTATTCGAGAACAAACCACAATCGCTGAAGGCCCGTTTGGGAACGGTATCGCCAAAAGGTAGCTCTGATGGCACATCGGATTTACCTTAAGATTTATTCTGTTGGTTACAGAAGACTGCTTACATTGATCGTGTTGCCATATCTATCCCAAAATGATAAACGCTGCTAAATTCCATCGAACGCCAGGATTCAACGACATTCGTTACACTTATAAAATTTCTGATCTCAAGGAAACCTAAAACTAAAACAGCATTTTTTGTCCTACCCCACTGCACAAAAAAATAACCAGTAAACAAATGACCAGTACACGCAAGATCGAAGGCAAGAACTTCGTATTTAAATGAATAAAGATCCGCTGTAACCGCATAACACCCTAGAGATCCCCTAATGCAAACAGAACTCGACCCCACCCTCTCGCAAACATTGGCAGATGCTGACAAATCCAGTATGAAACTCGTCATCGGCAATAAAAATTATTCTTCCTGGTCCATGCGACCCTGGGTTGCCATGACTGCTTTCGGCATTCCCTTCGCAGAAATTCGCATCTTGCTCGACCGGCCCGATACCGCAAGCCGGATTGCAGAATTCACTTCCGCTGGTCGCGTACCGATATTGTTGTCAGGAGAAATGGCGATTTGGGATTCGCTGGCGATCTGCGAATATTTAGCCGAACAATTCCCAGAAAAAAACCTGTGGCCGGAAGAAGTGGCAGCACGCGCGATGGCCCGCTCAATCTGCGCTGAAATGCATTCTGGATTTACCGCTCTGCGTTCTGCCATGCCGATGAATATCCGTAAGAGTTTCCCCGGAAAAGGCCGTACGATGGGGGCGCAAGCCGATATTGGACGCATCAGCGAAATCTGGGAAGAATGTTTTTCGCGCTTCGGCACTCAGCAATTTTTGTTCGGTAATTTTTCGATTGCCGACGCCTATTTCGCCCCGATCGTCATGCGCTTTCGCACTTACACCGTGTCGCTGGCCCCGGCTTTGCAAGCCTATGCCGATCGCGTCGCCGCCCACCCTGCCATCGCTCAATGGATACAAGATGCCCATGCAGAAAAAGAAGGCGCACCTCGCTATGACACCCCTCCGGAATAAGCAGCGATGAAAATTTATAAGGTGGGTGGGGCCATACGTGATGCCTTGCTCGGCTTACCCGTGCAGGACCACGATTACGTGGTGGTTGGCGCAACGCCAGAAACGATGGTGGCCGAGGGATTTACGCCTGTCGGCAAGGATTTTCCCGTGTTTCTGCATCCTGCCTCCCATGAGGAATATGCGCTGGCACGTACCGAGCGCAAGACCGCACCCGGCTACCGAGGCTTTGTATTTCATACCGCTCAGGATGTCACCCTGGAACAAGACCTGATCCGGCGCGACCTTACCATTAACGCTATCGCTCAAGCAGAAGATGGCAGTTTGGTCGATCCTTTCCACGGCCAGCGGGATTTGCAATCACGCATTTTTCGACACGTCTCACCCGCATTTGCGGAAGACCCGGTACGCATTCTGCGCGTGGCACGCTTCGCTGCACGTTTCGCCAATTTTACTGTCGCGCCGGAAACCCTGTTGTTGATGCGGCAGATGGTGGCAACAGGCGAAGTCGATGCGTTAGTGCCCGAACGTGTATGGCAAGAGCTATCGCGCGGCCTGATGGAATCGATGCCATCGCGCATGTTCGCAGTGCTGCGCAACTGCGGCGCATTAGCGCGCATCCTGCCAGAACTTGACGCGCTATGGGGCGTCCCGCAACCGCCCTTGCACCACCCGGAAATTGACACCGGTGTGCATGTCATGCTGGTGGTAGATCATGCCGCAAAAAAGCATATGGCGTTACCGATCCGTTTTGCTGCACTGATGCACGATCTCGGAAAAGGCGCGACACCACCAACAGAATGGCCACGCCATCACGGTCACGAAACACGCGGCCTGCCGCTGATCGAGGCCGCCTGTCAACGTTTGAAAATACCCAACGACTGTCGCGATCTGGCCTTGATAACCGCACGCGAACATGGCAACGTCGGCCGCGCTCTGGAGCTACGCGCCAACACCATCGTCAGCCTGTTCGAACGCTGTGATGCTTTCCGCAGGCCGCAACGTTTTATCGATATGCTTACTGCGGCGGAATGCGATTTTCGCGGGCGAGGAATTCACAGCAAGATAGATAACAGCGCGGAGAATTCAATCAACGATTTTGCCAATAAGCCTTTTCCGCAATCGGCCCATTTGCAAAATGCATTAAAGGCGGCCCAAAGCATCAACGCTAGCGAAATCGCACAGCGCCACAACGACAAGCCTTCACATATCCCCGAGGCAATCCATGCCGCGCGAGTATCGGCAGTAGCGCTGGCTATTTAACCTCTAACCCGCGACCTCCCTCCCTGATTTGTCGCCCCGGGATGCCCTTACTGAAAGGGGCAGTGGCAACCGGAAGGAGCGGTACTTGTTCCTCCCATGATGCTGTTCACATCAATCGATAATACCCCTCAAAAAAACTATTGACACCCCGCCTATTTTTAATATATTGTATTACTCAACTAATACAGTAAGGATGACATGTCGCAACACTCTCCCCGCCTATTTTCGATTGTGACCGGCTCTTCGGAGCCGATCTATCGACAGCTCATCGACCAGGCGCGGCGCTTGGTAGCCAGCGGCCAATTGGCTCCTGGCGACGCCCTCCCCTCGGTGCGCGACGTGGCGCAAGAACTCACGCTCAACCCGATGACCGTCTCCAAAGTCTACAACCTGCTGGAAATGGAAGGCTTGCTGCAACGCCGCCGTGGTCAAGGAATGCTAGTAGCAGAACGTCCAAAATCTGCACGCAATGTCGGCAACCGTAGCGGCCTGCTACGCCCGACGCTGGAGCGGGCCGCGCTGGAAGCAAAACAGCTCGAACTCGACTCCGACACCTGCCTCGCCCTATTCAAGAAAATTCTGAAAGATCAAAAATGAACACACCCATCATCCAAATCAACGCCATCAGTAAATCCTTCGGCGCACAATCCGTACTGCAATCGCTCGACTGGCAGATCACATCAGGCAGCGTCATCGGTCTTCTCGGGCGCAACGGAGCCGGTAAATCGACACTGCTCGAATGCCTGCTGGGCCTGCGGGAAGTCACCAGCGGCAGCGTGCAATTGTTCGGCGATTCCGTGGACAATTTAAGTGATGCTACCCGCGCCCGCATCGGCTATGTGCCGCAAACATCAGACTTGTTCGAATGGCTTACCCCGGCACAACTCCTCGACTATTTCAAGGCCTTATATCCCCACTGGAATGCACCTAAGGTCAGTGACTTGATGCAACGCTGGGGCTTCAATGACATGGATAAAAATAAAACGATCGGCAAATTATCGGGTGGCGAAAAACAGCGCTTATCCATCATCCGTGCGCTGGCCCATGATCCAGAATTGCTGATCCTCGACGAGCCGGTAGCCAGCCTCGATCCGGTCGGTCGTCGAGAATTTTTGCGCGAGCTGATCGACGATGTAATCGAACGCAATACGACAGTAATTTTTTCAACGCATATCCTGTCGGATCTGGAGAGAATCGCAATGGAGGTGGCGTTTTTGAAAGACGGAAAAATCGTATTGCAGTCGTCACTCGATGATTTAATAGAAAGCACGCGACGTTTTACTGGAACGGTGGAGATGTTCACCCATCTGGTAATACCGAACGAAATTCGCAGAGTCATTGAACGCAACGGGAATGTCAGCGTACTGGCGCATGCCAGCCAGGCGCAGGTTGATGGCTGGTTAACCCAGCAGCCGGATATGCGGGTCGAAGCGCTCAGCCTGGAAGATTTTTTTATTGAGGTGACCCAATGAAAAACTATCTGATGTTGTTTAGACAGGCCGTCTTTTATCGAAAAAATTTAGGCAGTCTATGGTTGTTTTTTGCGCTTCTCAGCACACCCCTGATTTTCATCGTATTCCGATCGGGTAGATGGCCTCTTGCCATCGCCATGGGCTTAGGTGTGCCCAGCCTTATCTTAATTATCCTGTGGTGGATATTCTACCTAAAAAATGCGATGCTCCAAAACAGTCCCATTAATGCACACTTGGTACCAGCCCTGCGCAAACGCCTGATCATTGCCTCTTTTACGGCATGGATAGGCGTATCCATCGCGCTTGCGGCCATAGGTGCAATTGGAACCGGCCATTTTATTCAATGCTGGGTACTGGTTTCATTGTTTTTTTTGATGCCATCCATAATCATGCGGTCATTCTGGGTTGGTGTCCCATTATTATATTTTTTCCAGCTGCGGAGAGCCTTCTCGGATACGCTGTGGATCTCAGAAATGAGTGCCATGATGAAAATCGCTGTAACGGCGCTCATACTATTAGTTGGCGCAGGTATTTTTAACTGGATTTTTCGCAAGGGCGGCGATGCCCATTGGCGCAGGCACATGCGAATCAGGAGATTCCAGCCATCCAGCATCGATGGCAGTCCCCGTTTAGCCCCGAGTGAATTCAATCGGGCAACATCATTTTTTTCTCGGCTCACCGCATCGGGTTATCAAAGGACTTTTAACCCCTCCGCCCGCTATACGCTAGATCCAGGAAAATTAACATGCTACGCGCTTGGCCCCGATTTTCACTGGTCAAGCAATGTGCTCGCCCAATCAATAGGCATCGGCATCCTTGTCAACATCGCTGGCATTTTGTCGATTACGCTTTGGTTCGGTGCAGGTAGTAATCTGGCTAAAATAGTGGCTGCAGGGACTATGTATACGATACTCATTTCCCCATTACTGTTCGCAGGAAAACACGTCTTATCGGTATATAAAACCCGAAATGAACAATCGCTTTTACGCCTGGCGCCGAATGCCTTGCAAGATCGTGCAATCAACCGCACAATCGCTCGCACCAGTCTCATTTATTTTGGCATTACGTGGACAATATCGACTGGCATTGCCGTGGCATTGCCAATGCTATCGATGCACTCCTTGATGGATACATCAGTCCCTGTCGTGATTTCGCTCAATCTTTTTATCGCCGTTTTTTTAGTGCGTGATTACGCCAGAACACCGCAGCCATCATATTTTTGGCATATAACAGGCTCATTTTTGATGGGCTGTGTACTGGTAGCCTGGACATTCCTGCAACCGAGTATAAGGATACACACCGGTATCTTATTTGCCGCATGCCTGACCTGCTCAGCGGCATTGACCCGGTATCGCTGGAAAAAAGCAATGGCCGCGCCCGTCGCCTTTCCTGCTGGTCGACTGGTTCTATGAATTCATTCACGATAAACCCTGAAAACCGTGCTCAAGGATAGCAATGAATAACATCATTTCAGTAACGCCCGCTTTAACTGTACGTGGTCTTTATAAAACCTTCACCCGCCCCGCCGTGACAAACATTAACTTGACCATTCAGGCCGGCGAGTTTTATGGCTTATTGGGTTCCAATGGGGCGGGCAAGACCACCACCTTGCGTATGATTTCTGGCTTGCTCAATCCTGATCGGGGGAGCATCGAAGTATGCGGGGTCAACGTCGCCAGCAATCCGCTCGCTGCCAAACAATTGATCGCGTGGGTGCCTGACGAACCAATGCTCTATGACAAGCTAACAGTGGCGGAGTATCTGGAATTTATCGCCGGTTTGTGGGGAATGCATCCCGGCCAAGCCGAAAGAAACGCGCAGAATTTGTTGGAAAGACTCGACTTATGGTCGTATCGCCATGAACGTTGCGAAGGTTTTTCACGGGGAATGAAACAAAAAGCTGCGCTGGCTGGCGCACTCATTCATGAGCCGAAATTATTAATTCTCGATGAGCCGCTGACGGGACTCGATGCTGCCATCGCCCGCCAAGTAAAAGATTTATTGCAGGAGCGTGTACAGAGCGGTTGCACCATCATTTTGACTACACACATTTTGGATGTGGCCGAACGTTTAGTGGATCGGATTGGCATCATCCAGGCCGGCCAGTTAATCACAGAGGGAACATTGGAAGAATTGCGTCAGCAAGCCGGGCGGGGAGAAGCTAGCCTCGAAGAGATTTTCTTAAACCTGATGACGCACGCTCCTGCGATCCCGGCATGAACGCTAAGACCGGTTCAATTGGATGGCTCATGCGCCACGAACTGCGACTATATTGGCGTTCGCGTAAAAATACGAGCCTAAGCGCCGTCTTTCTCGTTATGGCTTTGTTGCTGTTACACCTCGGTGCCATTGCTCTGGCCCTTGGAACAAAACACCTGCACTCGCTGTCCCAGAACGCCCTGTTGATTGGCATCACAATGGGCCTGGGATTTATGTTTTTGCTGATGGTGTCGCGCGGCGTGATCAACGTAGTGCAAGTACTTTATACCCGAGGCGATATGGATCTGCTGCTGTCTTCACCGCTAGCGCCGCGTTCCATCATCGGCGTGCGCGCAACCACCATTGCCACTACGCTTAGCCTGGAATTCGCTTTTTTGCTTTGGCCCTTCGCCAATGTTTTTGTCCTGTTTGGCCTGACTGACTGGTTCAAGGCGTATCTCCTTGTTCCAGCCATCGGCCTGCTCGCAACCAGTACCAGCCTGATGATCGCCCTGGGTTTATTTCGTGTGTTCGGAGCGCGCCGCACACGCGTAATTGCGCAGGTATTCGCGGCGATTATCGGCATGAGTTTCATGTTGCTGGGCCAGCTACCCAATCTGCTCAATCAATCATCCGACCGAAAAAGCGCGGCGATGAACACGTTCACGACCTTGACTTCTTCCGTTGATAGCCTGGTGTTTGTACCGGCGCACTGGATCAACAATGGATTTTTTCCCACATTCCTGCTGACGCTGGGGTGCATGACAGTGTTTGCGCTGACCATCCGTCTGCTCGGTGAGCGTTTTATTCAAGCCGCATCCGCCTCGGCCAACGTTGGCTTAAGCAAGCCAGCAAAAATGCCTCGGAAAGCGCTGCAGTTTCACCATAGCCTGCGCGCCATTTTAATAAAAAAAGAACTGCGTTTAATAAGCCGCGACCCCGCGCTATTGACGCTGTTAATGACAGAATGCATCATCATCGTTCCGGTCGGCATCATGCTATGGCGAAAACACGGCGAAGGCCGGCCCTGGGTCTGGTTAATGATTATTTTCGTAGCTGGCAGAATCGCCAGTAGCCTAGCCTGGTTGACAGTTGCTGCCGAGGATGCTCCCGATCTACTCAACACTGCACCCATTCACAAAGCCACACTTATCCGTGCCAAAACCGAAGCGGCACTGCTGCCTCTGTTACCTTTTGTACTCTTGCCACTCTTGGTATTGTGGCGGCGCTATCCGATGTTTGGGCTGCTGGTATCCCTTTGCGCAACAGGCTGTGGAATAAGCCTGGCGCTGCTCGCCACCCACAACCCAGGGGCCGCCAAACGAGGGGATTTTAGAACCCGCAATAAAGAGAGTGTGGCTAAAAAAATCGTCGAACTCGCAGCAATGTTGATCTGGGTATTGCTGTGTGCGTTATTAACGTGGTTCAGTCCTTGGCAATAATCCCGTTAATGAATGGAGGCAAGTAATAAGCTGCGACAAAAACCGCGAACACTCATTTCAAAAACTTTAGTGTTCGCGGGATGCCGATTTTTCTCTGTCCTCTTTTCCACTCAACTTGTGCACCTGATATGGTCTGGCAACAGAACTAGCAAGTCACCTCGCTCCAGCCTATACTGGGTAAAATCCCATCACACTCGCTTCTGCGTTTTTCGATTTGTTTTGTGGAATTTTTTGTGTATGTTTTCCGTTGTTCTCGATGTGAATTTTCGTCATGTAATTGCGGCCTAAGCCCATTGAAAGCAAACCATGAACAGCACCACTAATATCGATCCCCTACTTGCCGACGTAGCTGAAAAATACAACAGCGCAA
The DNA here is from genome assembly GCA_025352145.1 of Oxalobacteraceae bacterium. Lineage (GTDB taxonomy): Bacteria > Pseudomonadota > Gammaproteobacteria > Burkholderiales > Burkholderiaceae_D > JANXTY01. Next base: position 35,389 of record JANXTY010000048.1, on the reverse strand, counting down.
ACCTGCGCGGTGACTATTCCCACGCCAACGCGCAGTATGTGGTGGAACAAAATTGGGCTAGGTACACTCCTGAGCAGCACGCCCTTTGGCGCAAACTTTATGCGCGGCAGGCTGCATTATTGCCGGGTCGCGCTTGCCGCGAATTTATCGATAGCCTCAGCCAACTCAATGTCGCCAACGGTATCCCTCAACTGGAACGTATTAGCACCATTCTTTTTAACCAAACAGGATGGCAACTTATTGCTGTTCCAGGCCTGATTCCAGAAGAAGCTTTTTTCGCCCATCTAGCCCATCGCCGCTTTCCGGTCACAGTCTGGCTACGTACACCGGAGGAGTTTGATTACATCGTCGAGCCGGATATTTTCCATGATTTTTTTGGGCATGTTCCCCTCCTGTTCAATCCGATTTTTGCCGACCACATGCAGGCTTATGGCAAAGGTGGGTTGAAGGCACTCAAACTCGATGGATTGGTTATGCTTGCACGATTGTATTGGTACACCATCGAGTTCGGCTTGATCCACACGTGTGAAGGTTTACGGGCTTACGGCGCTGGAATTTTATCCTCCGGTGGCGAGATTGTGTATTGCCTGGAAAGCGATCAACCTCACCGCATTCCTTTCCATCTGGAACGCGTGATGCGCACTTTATACAAAATAGACGCGTATCAGGAAAGCTATTTTGTGATTCGTGATTATCAGCAATTGTTTGATGACACTGCTCCCGATTTCACGCCGCTGTATGCGGCGTTGAAAAACTTGCCACCCTTGCCTGCCGACAGCTTATTGCCAGGAGAAACATGCTAAGTGTAGCAACCGCCCCAGAGTGGAACCGTAGGGTGCGCCCCGCGCATCGGATCTGGTACCGCTGTTCGTGTGCCCGTGCTACAAAAACCAGTGTGCATCCATCATCCGCTTTGCCGCAATGATGAGGATCTCGGAGACTCTATGAACGCGCCCATTCCATCGCATCCAGAGCTGCCCCAGCATCAGCCGCTAGACGACATCACGCTGGATGATAAATACACGCTTAAAAAAGGCCGCGTCTTCATCACCGGCACCCAGGCGCTGATCCGCTTGAGCATGCTGCAACAACAACGCGATCGACTCGCTGGCTTGCGCACCACCGGTTACATCACCGGCTATCGCGGCTCACCGCTGGGTAATCTCGACATGGCAGCCGACCATGCAAAAAAATACCTGACTGCGCATCACATCAAATTTCATCCCGGCGTCAACGAAGACCTGGCTGCGACCTCGGTCTGGGGCACCCAGCAAATCAATTTATTTCCCGGCGCGAAATTCGATGGCGTGTTCGGCATGTGGTATGGCAAAGGTCCCGGCGCGGATCGCTGCGGCGACGTGTTCAAACACGCCAATATGGCCGGTACCGATGCGCACGGCGGCGTGCTGGTGCTGGCGGGCGACGATCACGCCGCCAAATCCTCGACCACTGCGCATCAGAGCGAACACATTCTCAAAGCCTGCGGCATTCCCGTGCTGTATCCGTCGTCGGTGCAGGAATATCTGGACATGGGCCTGCACGCCTGGGCCATGAGCCGTTATACCGGCTTGTGGGTAGCAATGAAATGCGTCACCGATATTGTCGAATCGGGCGCCGTGGTCGAGATTGATCCCGAGCGCGTCAAGATTGTGCTGCCGGAAGATTTCGAGCCGCCCGCCGATGGGCTTAATATCCGCTGGCCCGACACCGTGCTCGATCAAGAAGTGCGGATGAACAGTTTCAAATGGTACGCGGCACTGGCCTATGCACGCGCCAACAAACTCAACCAGATTATCTGGGACAACTCGCACGCCCGCATCGGCATCATCACCGCCGGAAAATCGTATCTGGACACGCGCCAGGCACTGGCCGACCTGGGCATTGATGAACAGGTCGCCGCCGACATCGGCATCCGACTTTATAAAATCGGCATGACCTGGCCGCTGGAAGCCGACGGCGTGCGCGCTTTCGCCAAAGGCCTGGACGAAATTCTAGTAGTGGAAGAAAAACGCCAGATCCTCGAATACCAATTGAAAGAAGAACTCTACAACCTGAAAGACGGCGAACGTCCACGTGTAGTCGGCAAGTTCGACGACACCGGCGAATGGAGCAACGAGCATCGTAGCGGCCACGGCGAATGGCTGTTGCCTGCCACCTACGAACTTAATCCGGCGCAGATTGCACGGGCAATTGCGACACGGATTTCTAAATATTTTTCCGGCCATCCGGTCGAACAACGCATCAAGGAACGGATCACTTATCTGACAGCGAAAGAGAGTGCGCTGACCAATGTCAGCCGCAACAGTGGCAGCCCACCCGATGTAGAAAAAGATCGCGTTCCCCATTTTTGCTCTGGCTGTCCACACAATACCTCCACCCGATTACCGGATGGCAGCCGTGCATTAGCTGGTATTGGTTGCCACTACATGGTGTTATGGATGGATAGAGAAACCTCCACCTTTACCCAAATGGGCGCAGAAGGTGTGACCTGGATCGGCCATGCGCCATTCACTAGCGAACAACACGTTTTTGCCAACTTGGGCGATGGTACCTATTTTCATTCCGGCATTTTGGCTATCCGCGCAACGGTCGCGGCCGAGGTCAACATTACCTACAAAATCCTCTACAACGACGCCGTCGCCATGACCGGCGGTCAGCAGGTTGACGGCCCACTCGATCCGGCGATGATTTCACGACAAATCGCGGCGGAAGGCGTAACACCGATTATCGTGGTCACCGATGAACCGGATAAATATCCCGCCAATACCGACTGGGCACCCGGCGTCACGATCCGTCACCGCAGCGAACTCGACGCGGTGCAACGCACATTGCGCGAGACGAAAGGCGTGTCGGCAATGATCTACGACCAGACCTGCGCCGCAGAAAAACGCCGTCGCCGCAAACGCAACGAATATCCCGATCCCGCCAAACGCGCCGTCATCAACGAAGCAGTATGCGAAGGTTGCGGCGATTGCAGCGTGCAATCGAATTGTTTATCGGTGGAACCAATGGAAACCGAATTTGGCCGCAAACGCCAGATCAATCAATCCTCTTGCAATAAGGATTTTTCCTGCGTCACGGGGTTTTGTCCCAGCTTTGTCACGGTCGAAGGGGGACGCTTAAGAAAAGCGGCGAATGCACCGTTAAAAAAATCGGGGCTTGAATTAGAGGGCGTAATCTTGCCGCTCCCCCTCATCCCCGACACCACCCAGCCATTTGGTATTCTCGTGGCAGGCATAGGCGGCACCGGGATCGTGACCATCGGCCAAATTCTGGCAATGGCAGCCCACATAGAAGGCAAGGGATGCACCGTGCTGGATATGAATGGCCTGGCACAAAAAGGCGGTGCCGTCATGTCGCACGTGCGACTTGCCGATCACCAAGCCGATATTTTTTCCACGCGTGTTGGCACTGGCATGGCAGATCTCGTGATCGGCTGCGACATGATCGTCGCAGCCAGCCGCGATGCCCTCTCACGCATGGGTGAAGGCCGCACGCATGCTGTGATCAATTCCAGCCAGACGCCCACCGCTGCCTTCGTGCGCAATCCAGATTGGCAGTTCCCCAGTGCAACAGCCGAACAGGACGTATTGAATGCCTGTGGAAAGGAACGAATTGATTTCATAGATGCGGGAAAAATCACCGCCGCTTTGATGGGTGACACTATCGCAGTGAATATGTTCCTGCTGGGATACGTGTGGCAAAAAGGCTGGCTGCCCTTGAGCGAACAGGCTTTGCTGAAAGCCATCGAAGTCAATAACGTCGCAGTCGATTTCAACCAGCACGCCTTTGCCTTGGGCCGCCGCACCGCGCATGATCTGGCAGGAGTCGAAAAGCTACTGGAGCAAGCTACCACCGCAACCCACGTCATCACTTTCAAACGCACGACGACCTTGCAAGAACTGATCGAACAACGCGCCGCCACTCTCATCGTCTATCAAAATAAAACTTACGCGCAGCAGTACCGCGCCTTCGTCGAACAGGTACGCAGCGCCGAAATTCAGCTCGATCCCACATCGCAACGCCTGACCGAAGCCGTAGCACGCCACCTCTACAAACTCATGGCCACCAAAGATGAATATGAAGTTGCGCGGCTCTACACCGACGGCGCTTTCAAGGAGAAAATATCTGCGATGTTCGAAGGTGACATCACGCTCAAATTCCACCTCGCGCCACCGTTGTTTTCCAGACGCGATAGCAACGGTCATTTAATCAAGCAGGAATTCGGGCCGTGGATGATGCAAGCCTTCCGCGTGCTGGCGAAAGGAAAATTTTTGCGCGGCACCATACTCGATATTTTTGGTTACACCACCGAGCGCAAAGCGGAACGCGGCCTGATCACACACTATCGGAACACAATGTTGGCGCTGCTACCGCAGCTCGATGCCGAAAATCTGGCGCAAGCGGTTGCGATTGCCAGCATCCCGGAAGACATACGCGGGTATGGGCATATCAAAGAACGCTATCTTTTGGCTGCACGCAAAAAAGAAGCGGGATTGCTGGCGACGTTTCATGAACGTGAGCAAGGCTGAAATTTTCTGGACAATTTTTCGCCATCCTCACCAGACGAGATTATGGTGGGCACGGTATGCCATGCCCCTACAATGTCTGGGTGGGATACCGCTCACTTAGATACCACTGCCGACTGCTGGGGCAATTTTTCGTAAGTCCTAAAATTGACCGACTGCATGTTTCCTTGCCAATGCGATTTAAAAAAATCCTAAACTAACTTGCCATGACACTGCTTATATTTTTTATTGCTGCCACAGGGACAAGGATCATTACGTCCCACTTTGGGAAATCCGTTTACCATCGGCGATGGAATCAGCACAGGACCTGTAGGAGGCGCCAGTAATTCTTCCGGTCCGGCATTTGGATTGAAGTCAGCATGTTGGAAATTAAGGTTTTCCACTTGCGACTGGATCAATTGCGCTTCAGCTGCCTCGATCTCTTCACGCGATTGAATACGTACCGTCATGATGATTTTGGTGACTTCATTTTTGATCATCTCCAGCATCTGACCAAACAATTCAAAAGCCTCGCGCTTGTATTCCTGTTTGGGATTTTTCTGTGCATAGCCGCGTAAATGAATGCCTTGGCGCAAATGATCTAATGCCGCCAGATGTTCGCGCCAATGGCTGTCGACGCTTTGCAAGGTGACACTGCGTTCAAAACCAGCGAATGATTCCTTGCCGACCACATCAACTTTTTTCTCGTAGACACTTTCGGCAGCTTTCAGCACGCGTTCGAGCAACGCATCATCGGTCAGGTTTGGCTCGGACTCCAGCATCGTCTTTAACGAGACTTCCAGTTGCCATTCACTCGCCAGAGTAGTCTGTAAAGCGTCGATGTCCCATTGTTCTTCAACTGACTCGAGGGGTACATACGAACGGAACAAGTCTGAGAATACGCCGATGCGCAAAGAGGCTGTCAATTCAGACACTTCTTTCGCTTCGAGCAATTCGTTGCGCTGCTGGTAAATGACTTTGCGCTGATCGTTGGATACGTCGTCATATTCGAGCAATTGCTTGCGGATGTCGAAATTGCGGGCCTCCACTTTGCGCTGTGCCGATTCGATCGAACGCGACACGATACCTGCTTCAATCGGCTCGCCTTCCGGCATCTTGAGACGGTCCATGATTGCCCGCACTCGATCGCCCGCAAAAATACGCAGCAAGGCATCATCGAGCGACAAATAAAAACGCGACGAACCCGGATCGCCCTGCCGCGCAGAACGGCCGCGCAATTGATTGTCGACGCGACGTGATTCATGCCGTTCGGTACCGATGATATGCAGGCCGCCAGCAACGACTACGTGATCGTGCAGGGATTGCCATTCATCGCGTAATTTTTGCGATTGGGTCTGTTTTTGGGCGTCGGATAATGTGGCGTCGGCCTCGATGATCTGGATTTGTTTTTCGACGTTTCCACCCAAGACGATGTCAGTACCGCGACCGGCCATATTGGTCGCAATCGTGATCATTTTGGGACGACCGGCCTGGGCGATAATCTCGGCTTCGCGTGCATGCTGTTTCGCGTTGAGGACGTTGTGCTGTAACTTGGCTTTGGTCAGAATACCGGATAACAATTCGGAATTTTCAATAGAGGTCGTACCCACCAAAACCGGTTGGCCACGCTCGAAACATTCTTCAATGTCGGCCAGCATAGCCATGTATTTTTCTTGTGAGGTCTTGTAGACCTGATCCTGGCGATCCTGGCGTTGAGAAGGACGGTTAGGGGGAATCACCACTGTTTCCAGGCCGTAGATTTCCTGAAATTCGTAGGCTTCCGTATCTGCCGTACCGGTCATGCCGGACAGCTTGCCGTACATGCGGAAATAATTTTGAAAGGTGATCGATGCGAGGGTCTGGTTCTCGTTCTGAATTTTGACGCCTTCTTTGGCTTCGACCGCTTGATGCAGGCCGTCGGACCAACGTCGGCCGGTCATCAGGCGTCCGGTAAATTCATCGACAATAATGACTTCGTTATTTTGCACCACGTAATGCTGATCGCGGTAATACAGCGCATGCGCGCGCAAGGCGGCGTACAGGTGATGCACTAGTGTGATGTTTGCCGCGTCGTAGAGGGACGCGCCTTCGGGCAACAATCCCATCTCGGTGAGGATCCGTTCGGCCTTTTCATGACCGTCTTCTGTCAGCAATACCTGATGTGATTTTTCGTCTTTGGTGTAGTCGCCACGAACTTCGATGCTGCCTTTGCCATCGGGCGTTTCTTCGCCAATTTGCAGGGTTAAAAAACGGGGCAACTCGTTAATTTTGTGATACAGGTCGGTATGATTTTCAGCCTGGCCTGAAATAATCAAGGGGGTTCTGGCTTCATCGATCAGGATCGAATCGACTTCATCGACCACCGCAAAATTCAAACTGCGTTGAACCCGGTCCTTTGGGTCATAGACCATATTGTCGCGCAGGTAATCGAAGCCGAATTCATTATTCGTGCCGTAGGTGATATCTGCGGCATACGCTTCCTGCTTAATGTCATGTTCCATGTGCGACAAATTCACGCCGGTCGTCAGGCCCAACCAGCCGTACAGCTTGCCCATCCACTCGGCATCGCGCTGTGCAAGGTAATCGTTGACCGTAACGACGTGTACCCCTTTTCCCGACAGCGCATTCAAGTAGGCGGACAGCGTTGCCATTAAAGTCTTGCCTTCGCCGGTGCCCATTTCCGCAATTTTTCCGTAATGCAGTACCATGCCGCCGATCAGCTGGACATCAAAATGGCGCATCTTTAACACACGTCTGCCAGCCTCGCGGCAAACCGCAAAAGCTTCCGGGAGCAGATCATCAAGGCTTTCGCCCTTGGCGATACGGTCTTTAAATGCCGGTGTCTTGGCTTGCAATTGGGCGTCGGATAATTTTTCTACCTCCGGCTCCAAGGCATTGATCACACGCACGGTTTTTTGATATTGTTTGATTAGTCGCTGATTGCGGCTACCGAAAATCTGGGTCAGGAATGACATGCTTGAGTTCTTAAAAAACGGCCGTAAAAAAAGGCTCTATGAGGGGCTTAGCGCCACTGCAAGAGTCCGACTATGGCAAAAAGGGGGATTTTATCATGCGCTCCTCTAAAAATCGTTGCGAACGATTCAATGTCTGGCCGGGTCGTGAACCACATCACTTTATGGTGACTCATCCACTCAGAGGTTAGGCAATCCGTAGCATATTTTTGATGGCGCCTAATAATAGGTAATCACGTAATCGCTGGCAGATTGGGATGATTAAGCGGGAAACAAGTGCTCTGCAAACGAAAAGCCCAGGGACATCTTGTAAGATCTCCCAAAATTCACCGGGACGACACTAACGCTGCTTGCGCAGCACCAGCCAAAAGAAACTTGTGCGGATCTTGTGCCACACCCTTCACATGGACCTCAAAATGGAGGTGAGCGCCGGTCGAACGTCCCGTTGACCCGATATCGGCGACATGCTGGCCGCGCCGGACGATGTCACCTACTTTGACCAATAATCGGGAGGCATGCGCGTAACGCGTCACAATGTCGTTGCCATGATCGATATCGAGCATATTGCCAAACTCGGGATGATATTCCGCCGCAATCACCACACCACCTGCCGCTGCTACTATCGGCGTTCCCACCGGAGAAGGGAAATCGATCCCCTCATGAAATGCAGTGCGGCCACTAAAGGGATCAATCCGGCGTCCGAATCCTGAGGCGTTATAACTGACATTAACCGGTTGAATTGTCGGCAGCAACTTGGACTTGATTTTATCTGTCATCAAAGTCGTTTCCACCACGTTCATATAGTCGAACCGATGTTCGACATCCCGGGCCATCGCGTCGAGCAACTTCTGAAATTCCGAAATCGACATGACGCCATTCTGGCTAGTCGCTGAGGTATCAACACCGCCACGCCCAGGCTTTTCTTTGAAATTAAACTCTTCAGGCTTGACTCCCGACAGGCCTTGCACGCGCTCCCCCAAAGCATCCAAGCGAACTAACTGTGCCTGCATTTCTCCGAGCTTGACGGCCATCACGGCCAGATTTTCTTTTAAGAATTTGTCTTTTCTTCCCGATTCATCCTGGGTTGCCGCAGTCGCTATGTCTGCCATATAGGGCAACTTTATATTGCCCGCATATCGAAATATCAGGTAATGCAGCAAGACCGCGCTTGCTAATACGATCAGGATAAAAAACAGCGCCGCAACCATGACATGAATACGCGTCAAAGTGACTGACCTGGCTTGCGTAAGGCGGGGATGCAGCAGAATAATTTGCATGTTTTCTCCTCTTGCTCATTCCACCATGCGCTAAGTGCCCATTAAGAAGTAATTGAAGAAAAATAACGGGGCCATGTGGGGTGGTTCTAGCCGGACACGATGCAAGGCGTCCGTTACGCCGCAGTGCGCCGACCAAGCCTGTCCACTATCCTCAATTATTTCTTCACGGGTACTGATGTGTGATAAGGTTTCACGCAATGCGATCCTCCTCACCTCCCCCTCAAAAAGCCGCATCGACATCGCGTAACAGCGCTACGACGATTGGCGCTGTGGATTTTTTACGCGCGCATGACACCATGGCCGCGCTGTTACCTGCTTTGACACGCATGATTGCGTTGCAAAAAGAATGTGCGAAGGCACTCCCTGCCATGTTTGCCGCTTGCAGCGTGCTGCAGTTTGAATCGGGACAATTAATACTCTCCACACCCAACACGGCACTGACAGCAAAACTAAAACAACAATTGCCTAGACTGCAAGAAAAACTGCTGAACTCGGGCTGGCAGGTTAACGCAATCCGCCTCAAAGTGCAAGTTGCTGACGGTATCGAAAAATTACCCCCCCCCAAACAATTGGCGCTCTCTACCACCGCCGTGAGCGCATTCGCAAAGTTAGGCGAGGCGCTGGACGAATCGCCGCGCAATGCGGCGCTAAGAACAGCTTTACGCGCGATGGTGCAACGGCATTCTTAACGGCACACGCAGCACGCCTTCCAATTAAGTTAGCGCCCACTCTCGATGTGCCTGTTGCACAAAAGAACGTGGGGCGGATTCGAGGGTATCAAAAGTGACGACTTCATAAGCGTCGGGCTGGGCCAACAAGACTCGCAGCAATTGATTATTCAAGCCGTGACCCGATTTATGTGCCATATAACTAGCTAACAACGGGTGCCCGATCAAATACAAATCGCCAATGGCATCGAGAATTTTATGCCGCACAAACTCATCTTCATAACGTAATCCATCCGTATTTAGAATACGGTATTCATCCATCACAATCACGTTATCGGTTGAGCCGCCACGCGCTAGGCCGAGCTCACGAAGTGTTTCCACATCTTGCATAAAGCCGAAGGTACGCGCCCTCGAAACATCCTTGACATAAGATACCTCGCCGAAATCGACAATGGCACGCTGGCCAGTTCCATCGACGGCGGGATGATTGAACTCAATAAAAAAATTGAGTTTGAAACCGTCAAACGGCTCCAGACGCGCCCACTTCTCAGTAGCGCCGTGGCCTTCACGTATTTCCACCGCTTTCTTGATACGGATAAATTTCTTTGGCGCCTGCTGTTCTTCCAAACCCGCTTGTTGGAGCAAATACACGAAAGAGGAAGCGGAACCGTCCATGATCGGAATTTCTTCCGCACTCACTTCGATGATCAAATTATCGATCCCCAAGCCCGCACAAGCAGACAGCACGTGCTCCACAGTGGAGACTTTGGCACCGTCCTTAATCAAGGTCGATGCCATCCGGGTATCGCCGACAATGGTCGCAGAAACCGGAAAATCGACCACTGGATGCAAATCCACACGCCGAAATACAATCCCGGTATCTGACGCCGCAGGACGTAAAGTTAATGCGACCTTGGTGCCCGAATGCAAGCCAACACCGATAGTTTTGACTAGTTGCTGAATAGTGCGTTGTTTAAGCATGGAGAGATTATAAGCTGGCAAGATCATCAACAACATACCTAACTGATATTCGCAGCGCGTAGCGCTTGCAGTTTGAATAAGCTTGGTCGGCAGTAGTATCAGCACATCGTTGGACTATTGCGTAACGCGCTGAGACGATTTTGCGTAAATCCTCAATTTTCTCTTCAGTGAACAGCCTCCATTAAACCCTCTGAATCGCTCATAAAAATGATTATTTTCCTCCGAGTACACATATTATTCTAATTGCGAATGGCTGTTATGTACCATGCGTATGGCATGGCTCAGTGCAGCCTTGACGCATAAGAAAACATATTTCGGAGAAAAAATTGAACAAACGTCAAATGATAGCTTCATTCGCTGGCCTCACATTATTTACATTGCTATTTGGTTGCGGCGGCAACAGTAGTGACGCGACGAAGGCCTCATTGCTGGCGACGAGCGCAGCAGCCATTCCCACTATTTACACTGTCGGCGATTCGACAGTTCAAGCTTACACGGCGGGCTACTATCCACGCACCGGCTGGGGGCAGGTACTGCCATTCTTCTTTGATTCCAGCAAGGTGACGATCGTGGATAAAGGCGTGGGCGGAACGAGTTCAAAAAGCTATTACGACAACCAATGGGCTGCGGTAAAAAGTCTGCTGAAGCCGGGCGACTATGTGACCATCGGTTTCGGCATCAATGACGCCGCCGCCGATGCTGCACGGCACACTGTACCGTTTACAACGTTCAAGGATTACCTCACCTTATTCGTCAATGAGACCAAAGCCAAAGGCGCTTTTCCCATCATCGTTGCAACCCAACCGCGTAACGCGTGGAACGCCACGACGCCACCCACGGTCTACGCCGCATACCACGATTATCCTGTCGCGAGCCGCCAACTCGCGGGAACACTCGGCGTGCCGCTTATCGATCTGGATCAACGCGCCATCGCCCTCATGCAATCCGTAGGACAGACATATTCCACGAATTTTATGTATAACCACTACGTAGCGGGCCAGTGGCCGAATTACCCGAATGGAAACTCGGACGATGTGCATTTCCAGGAAATGGGGGCCATCGAACTATCGAAATTATTCGTTGCAGGCATTCGCAGTTTGAGTGGTGACGCCAACGTGAGCAAACTGATTCCGTTTCTAGCGCCCACGTACAAAGTCACGTTCAACACAAACAATTCCGCCGCAGGTTTGGTCACGCGCACGGAATATTTCCCCGCTGGCATCACCGTTACCGCTTATGTTTGGCCCAATGCAGGCTACTCCTTCGTCAACTGGAGTGGCGGGATCACGGGTACCAAGCACAACACCACCTTCACAATGGGGGCCGCAGCCAAAACGATCACTGCCACATTTTCTGGCGGTAGCACTGCATATGCAGCAGAATCAGGTACGCTTTCAGGCACAGGGACGGTAGTCGAGAGCGTTAACACAGGTTACAACGGTTCAGGGTATGTCAACTTTCCGACCACTGGCGGCACTCTTGCATTCAATAATGTGAGCGGCGGTACTGGCGGTAGTCACACACTGCGCTTCCGTTTCGCTCTGGGCGGTACTGCTGCACGCACCGGCCAACTTGTGGTCAATGGCACGACAAGCAACATTACCTTCAACGCGACGGGCGCATTCACAACATGGGATACCTTAGACGTGCCAGCGACGCTCACCAGCGGCACAACTAATACGATTGAACTCAAATCCAACGGCGCTGATCTGGCAAACATCGACGAACTAACCGTACTCTGATAGTAGATGCCTAAACCGAAAACCAACATTGGGGCATAGCTTCCCAAAAATGGATTGGATAACACTGCCATTGACATATAAAAAAACAGCGCCGCAGCGCTGTTTTTTTATGCCGAAAGAACAGTTATCCCAACTGCGCTAGCAAGGTTTCCGCTTTAGAGGCTTCAAAAGCGCCACCCACTTCGACGTTCAACTGTTTCACCACACCATCTTCAACCAGCATCGCATAACGTTGCGAACGCGTGCCCATGCCATGTTTGGAGAAATCTGCATCCAGACCAAGTGCCTTGCTAAAGGCGGCGTTGCCATCAGCCATCATACGTACCACGCCCGTCGCCTTCTGGTCGCGGCCCCATGCCCCCATCACGAATGCGTCGTTGACCGAGATACACCAGATTTCATCGACACCCTTCGCCTTGAACCTAGCAGCGTGCGCCACATAACCGGGAACGTGCTGTGCCGAACAGGTCGGGGTATACGCGCCGGGCAAACCAAAAACTGCGATTTTTTTACCCTTGGTCAAATCGCTGACATTAAACGTATTCGGGCCAAGCGCACAGCCTTCGGTTGCAGACTCGATGAATTCTGAAAGCGTTCCTTCTGGCAATTTGTCGCCGATTTTTATGGTCATGATGGTGTCCTTATAGAGTTTTCGGTAGTGAAAACGCCGCGCTGAAAGCCCACTATTTCGCTTCCAACACGGCGCGCAAACCGCAGTATGCCTGAATCTTTTTTTTCTTGCCGACGATCAAAAAAATAATTCAGCCACATCCGGGAACCTCCCGGAAAACCCGACCTAATCAGCCTGCTTGCGCAAAAATGCAGGAATATCGTAGGTCTCCATTCCATTTTTCTCCATCGCCCGAACCGTATCGGAGGCGGATTGACTACGCCATACCGACGGTGTTTTAAGGGCGTCGAAAGTGGCCGCCGAAGCACTTTTTCCCAAGCCTTGACCAAAGGATGTACCTGAGCCGGATGCCGCCATCATCGGCTCATTACTCGTACCGGTACGCAACATCGGTGTCTGCACCAATTGCATGGCCTTCTTGGAACGACCCAGTCCGGTGGCGACCACCGTGACACGGATGTCGTCTCCCATCTTGTCATCGTACGCAATCCCTTGCGCGATCGAAGCATCCGGCGCAGCAAAAGCCCGTACTGCCGCCATGACCTCCTTGATCTCCTTGCCTTTCAAACCACGGCTTGCTGTGACGTTGACCAACACGCCCCGTGCACCTGACAGGTCAATGCCATCGAGTAAGGGTGATGCGACCGCTTGTTCTGCTGCAATGCGCGCACGATCTACGCCAGAGGCAGTAGCGGTGCCCATCATGGCTTTTCCCTGCTCGCTCATAATGGTTTTAACGTCGTTAAAATCCACATTGATATGGCCCGGAACATTGATGATCTCGGCAATCCCTGCCACTGCATTGTTGAGGACGTCGTCCGCATGCTGCAGCCACTCGATCATGCTGTCGTCTTCGTAAATCTCTTCCAGTTTTTCATTCAGGATGATGATCAAGGAATCGACGTGCTGGGATAATGCCTCCAGACCTTCGTCGGCAATATCCATGCATTTTTGTCCTTCATACGAAAACGGCTTAGACACGACAGCCACCGTCAATGCGCCCAGCGACTTGGCGATCTCTGCCACCACGGGTGCAGCACCAGTACCGGTGCCGCCGCCCATGCCTGCCGCGATAAAGACCATGTGCGCACCGCGCAATGCGTCTTCGATACGGGCCCTGGAGTCTTCCGCCAATTGGCGTCCGACTGCCGGTTTCATACCTGCACCCAGACCGCTTTCACCGATCTGAATTATGTTATGCGCGTCAGAATTAGCCAGCGCCTGTGCATCGGTATTAGCGGCAATAAATTCAACACCGGAAACACCTCGGTTAATCATATGCTGCACTGCATTTCCACCTGCGCCACCGACGCCAACGACTTTGATCACGGTACCTTGGGTTGCGTTATCGACCATATCAAACTCCATGATGAACTCCTATCAGATATCAAATGCGGTTTTCAGACGCTAAGCCTCGCGCGATGAGATGCCTAGCGGTTGAAAACTGCGGTTAATTCAAAAAAAATAAAAAACGATTTACTTATAAAAAACTATCACTACCGCACTACATCACCACACAATCCACAACATAATTCACACCATAAGCCACGTTAACCCGATGAACGAAATACCTTACGGCGCACCTCGCGCACCGAAACCGGAACAGCTTGACAAATGCCAATGCGCATCCATTTCCCCTACGAGTAAATTGATCAATTCTGCGTGCATTATCTTTATCAACCATCTGCTAAAAAGTACCTAAAAATAATTCCTTCATGCGTTGCCACACTGCTTGCAACGATCCTTCCTGACGCGTGATCATGTGGCCACGCAAATATTGTTTTTTCGCTTCCAGCAACAAACCAAGAACAGTCGAATAGCGCGGACTGCGCACCACATCGGCCAGTTGCCCGCGATAATCTGGCGTTCCCAAACGCGCCGGCTTGAGGAAAATGTCCTCCGCCAGTTCAATCATGCCGGGCATCATCGCCGAACCACCCGTGAGTACGATACCGCTCGATAACACCTCTTCATATCCCGATTCGCGCACGACTTGGTGCACCAGCGCAAACAACTCTTCCACTCGCGGCTCAATCACCGCAGCTAACGCCTGGCGCGATAGAATGCGCGGGCCTCGATCACCCAAACCAGGGACTTCAAGCGTTTCGCCCGGGTCGGCCAAAACCTGTTTGGCAACGCCGTAGCGCAATTTAATTTCTTCCGCCTCGGAAGTCGGCGTGCGCAACGCCATCGCAATGTCGTTGGTGATTTGGTCCCCAGCAATGGGGATCACCGCAGTATGGCGAATCGCACCTTCCGTAAACACCGCCACATCGGTGGTGCCGCCGCCAATATCGATCAACACCACACCCAATTCTTTTTCATCCTGCGTCAACACCGCATCGGCAGAAGCCATCGGTTGCAAAATCAGATCGGAAACTTCGAGGCCGCAGCGCCGCACGCACTTCACAATATTTTGTACGGCAGAAACCGCCCCCGTGACGATATGTACTTTGACTTCAAGCCGGATGCCGCTCATGCCAATCGGCTCACGCACATCTTCCTGGTTGTCAACAATGAATTCCTGCGGCACAGTATGCAAGAGCTGCTGATCGGTAGGAATATTGACGGCCTTGGCGGTCTCGATCACGCGCGCGACATCGGCTGCGGTGACTTCCTTATCTTTGATCGCCACCATGCCGCTGGAATTGAAGCTACGAATGTGACTGCCCGCAATACCGGCATACACATTCTTAATTTTGCAATCAGCCATCAGCTCGGCTTCTTCCAAAGCGCGCTGGATCGATTCCACTGTCGCCTCGATATTGACGACGACGCCTTTTTTTAGTCCCTTCGATTCATGCTGCCCAAGACCAATCACTTCGTGTCGTCCATCGTGCATGACCTCGGCGACTACCGCGACCACTTTAGAGGTGCCTATGTCGAGTCCAACGATCAGGTTTTTTGCATCTTTTGTCATATTATCCCGCTGGTTTTTGATTACTTTTATTGACTATGTTTTGTTGATTATTCTTTGCTGATTGTTCTTTGACTATCGAGCCAAAAGCCAACCCATTTACCCTCAATGCCATTCCATTCGGATACCGCATATCCACACTCTCGATTCGATCCTGTAAACGCGCTACCAATTGCGGGTAGATTTCAATCAAGCGATCGACCCTGCTTTTTAAGGTCCCGCTGTCTTGCTCGCGGCCCAACTCCACGCTCATGCCGTTATTGAGCTTGACCGTCCATGCGTAACGACGCGATAACTGAACCGACTCAGGAGCAAGATTGATTGCGCTCAACCATTGACGCATTTGTAGGAATCGCTCAATCACCTCTTTTTCACTCCCATCCGGTCCGAAAAATTCTGGCAGCGCGCCATCTTCTTCCGCCTCTGCCATGTTCGCCGTAAATACATCACCCTTCGCCGAAAGCAAACGACCATCATCGCCCCAGGTACCCACCGCTTGATGCTCTTCAATGGTCACAATCAACTTGTTCGGCCATTCTCGCCGTACACTTGCTTTCCGCACCCAGGGTACGGATTCAAATGCAAGCCGTACTGCATCCAGATTAGTGGTCAGGAAATTTCCGCGAATCCGCGGAATCGCGCTACCCCTTACCGTCAAGACATTGACATGACGCAGTTCCATTTTTTCCACACCCTCAACGCGAATCAGCTTGAGCGTAAACATCGGACGTTGGGACAACCACCATCCAAACGCAACCAACAAACAAGCAACGAACAAAGCCAACAAGATATTCGCCATCCCATTCAACATTTTGATGTCCTGCCACATCGCGCTTATTGCCCCTTGCCTTTGGCCATCTTTAAACGTGCCGATTGCAATATTTCAACGCACAAATCTTCATAGCTGATCCCTGCTGCACGCGCCGCCATCGGCACGAGCGAATGGCTGGTCATGCCAGGGGAAATATTAATTTCCAACAGAAATTGCCGGTTGTCGCTGGCACGCAGCAACACATCCACCCGTCCCCAGCCTTCGCATCCCAATGAACGATAAGCGTCAACCGCAATACGTTTCATCTCGGCAGCAACGTCTTCATCCAGCGGCGCGGGACAAAGATATTGTGTGTCGTCGGTAAAATATTTATGCTGGTAATCGTAATTGCCGGATGGCGCAATAATTTCGACGATAGACAGGGCACGTGCCGACTCGCCTTGACCCAACACTGCCACCGTAAATTCGCGGCCCTGGATGAACTCCTCCGCAAGCACCGCATCATCAAACTGTGCGGCGATGTCCACGGCATTTCTCAGCTCAGCCGATGCACTCACTTTGGTGATGCCGATAGATGATCCTTCGTGCGGCGGCTTGACAATGAGAGGCAAGCCCAACTTTTGGGACACATCGACCAATACGGTGCTCGCGCCGATCAGTGCATATTTTGGCGTCGGCAGGTCGTGCATCAACCAGATCAACTTGGTGTACACCTTATCCATCGCAATAGCCGCAGCCATCACGCCGCTGCCGGTATAAGGAATGCCGAGTTGTTCTAATGCACCCTGCATAGTGCCGTCTTCGCCGTAGCGTCCATGCAAAGCGATGAAAACACGATCAAATTTCTCTCCTGCCAATTGCGCCAGATCACGCTCCGCCGGATCGAAGGCGTGCGCATCGATTCCTTTGCTTTGCAGGGCTTTTAATACCCCCGCACCAGACATCAGTGAAATCTCGCGCTCGGCCGAACGTCCGCCGAACAAGACGCCCACTTTCCCCCATTTTTTACGCATATCAGCGGCCATATCCGTCACCCTGTTCTCACTACTCACTACTCATGATCCACTTTGTACCAACTTAAGCGGAACGCCGCTGATCGATCCGGCACCCATCGTAATGACGACATCGCCATCTTTCACCACACTCAGAACGGCTCGCGGCATGTCGCCTATTTCTTCGACAAAGACAGGCTCCACGCGTCCTGCGACCCGTACTGCACGCGCTAATGCACGCCCATCGGCTGCAACGATGGCAGGCTCTCCCGCCGCGTAAACCTCAGCCAAAACCAAGGCATCGGTAGTCGATAACACTTTGACGAAATCTTCGAACAAATCGCGCGTGCGGGTATAACGATGCGGCTGGAATACGAGAAGCAGCCGACGATCTGGATAAGCGCCCCGTGCTGCAGACAATGTTGCCTCCATCTCAACCGGATGATGCCCGTAGTCATCGACCAGCGCGAACGTGCCACGGGGGGTACCGTCTAACTGCAAAAGATTTATTTCGCCATAGCGCGTAAAGCGGCGACCCACACCATTAAATTCGGAGAGTGCTTTTTGAGTAGCGCTGTCAGCCACGCCAATTTCGCGTGCAATCGCAATTGCTGCGCAGGCATTCTGGACGTTGTGCATGCCGGGCTGATTCAAGCTCACCGCCATCGGCGCATAGCCTTCTTGCATAACGGTGAAGTGCATATGACCGCCGACGGCTTTGGCATCGATGGCGCGTACATCGGCATCTTCATGAAAGCCGTAAGTCGTGATCGGCTTGGAGATAAAAGGCATGATTTCACGCACGTTTTTATCGTCCAGGCACAATACCGCACGACCATAAAACGGCAAACGCTGCGTGAATTCGATGAAGGCTTGTTTCAAACGCGCGAAATCGTGACCGTATGTTTCCATATGGTCTGCGTCGATATTAGTGATGACTTCGATCACGGGAAACAGGTTAAGAAAAGAGGCATCGGACTCGTCAGCTTCGGCCACGATAAAATCGCCTGCTCCCAGTTTTGCGTTAGCACCCACACTGTTCAAACGACCGCCAATCACGAAGGTAGGATCAAACCCGCCCTCGGCCAATACACTGGCCACTAAACTGGTGGTGGTCGTTTTTCCATGCGTGCCGGCAATCGCGATGCCCCGCTTCAAACGCATTAATTCGGCCAGCATGGTTGCACGCGGGACGATGGGAATATGTTTGGCGCGCGCAGCAATGACTTCTGGGTTGTCCAGCTTTACTGCGGTGGAAGTCACAATGGCATCCGCTCCGATTACGTTCTCTGCATCGTGCCCTAACGTCACGCACACACCAAGATCTGCAAGACGCTGCGTTGCTGCGTTGCTGCCCAGATCGGATCCCGACACCTTATAGCCGAGATTGACCAGCACCTCCGCGATGCCACTCATACCGCTGCCGCCTATACCGACAAAGTGAATATTTTTAACTTTATGTTTCATAATATGTTCAGTGCATATTCCCTATTTTCCGTCACCATTGAGTGAGCGATTTCAGTGTGCGGTGTTACTTCTTCTCCCTGCTTCTGCGTGCATCGACAGAAGGAATCAGTACCCCAAACCATCTCACCCCCCCGCCAATTCTTCGAGCACATTCGCAATCGTTTCATTCGCATTGCGCCTGCCAATGGCATACGCTGCCTGTGCCATCATCAGACATTTTTCACGCGTCATCGTTTGCAATAAAGTAGCCAAACCGTCCGCCGTTAATTCCGCTTGCGGCACATGCAACGCTGCATTTTTCTGTGCCATCCAACAGGCGTTATCACGCTGGTGCGAAGTGGTCGATGCAACCAACGGTACCAAAATACTGGCAACGCCAGCGGCCGTCAGTTCCGACAAGGTAATTGCCCCCGCACGACAAATCACCAAGTCCGCCTCGGCGTAACGGCGCGGCATGTCATCGATAAAGGGCACAACCTCCGCCTCTACTTTTACTTGCGCGTAAGCGTCACGTAGCGCATCGATGTGCTGTTTACCGGACTGATGCGTCACTTGCAGCCGCATAACCGGGGGGATACGGGATAAGGCAAGCGGCAAACAATCGTTCAGCACTTTCGCACCCAAGCTACCGCCCACTACCAACAAGCGCAGCGGCCCGCTATGGGCCGCGTAACGCTGAGTCGGCTCCGGCAAAGCAATGATTTCTTTGCGCACCGGATTACCGGTCACCTGCGCTTTGTCTCTGGCGACGCCAAAATCTGCGGGAAAGCCGAACAGCACACGCTTCGCCAATGGTGCCAGGGTTTTGTTGGACAACAACAGCGCCGCATCTGCATTCACCAACACAAGGGGAACACCGCGCAAACGCGCCATCACACCGCCCGGAACAGTAACGTACCCCCCCATGCCGAGGACGACATCCGGCTTGCGAACGCCTATTAATTGAAAGCATGCGAAAAAACCCAATAGCAGCTTGACTGCGCCACGCAGACTATGAAACAACCCTTTGCCCCGCAACCCAGAAAAATCAATCGCATCCATCGCAATGCCCTGCGCTGGAATAATGTCGCGCTCCATACCGTGCATGGTGCCCAACCACGACACTTGCCAGCCCCGTGCTTGCATAGTGTCGGCAATCGCCAGGCCCGGGAAAATATGCCCGCCTGTTCCAGCCGCCATGATCATCAATTTTTTCATAGGCGGCCACCGCGCATAAGGATCCGGTTTTCATAATCGATGCGCAGCAAGATCGCCAAACCTATGCAGTTAATCAAGACACCGGATCCGCCATAGCTCATCAATGGCAGGGTCAAGCCTTTAGTAGGCAACAGTCCGAGATTAACGCCCATATTGATAAACGCTTGCACCCCAATCCAGATACCGATTCCTTTAGCCACCAAGCCCGAAAAAGTCAGATCAATGGCAATAGCCTGACGCCCAATTTCGAAGGCACGTTTGATAATCCAATAGAACGACGCCACCACGATAAGTACACCGACCAGACCTAATTCTTCTCCTATCACCGCTAACAAAAAATCGGTATGCGCCTCGGGAAGATAATGTAATTTCTGTACGCTGCCCCCCAAACCGACACCAAAAATTTCGCCACGTCCGAATGCAATCAGTGATTGCGACAATTGATACGCTTTGCCTAAGGTATTTTCTTCGGTCCAAGGATTGAGATACGCAAAAATACGCTCGCGCCGCCACGGTGACAACACGATCACCAGGCTAAAAATTCCGGCCAGGATGGCGCTAATACCGCCGAACCACATGCCATTGATGCCCCCCAAAAACAAGATCCCCATCGCGATACAAACAATCACGCCGAACGCGCCTAAATCGGGTTCCAGTAACAGCAATAAACCCACCATGCCGACCGCCACAGCCATCGGCATAAACCCCTTGGTCAGGGCATGCATGAATTGTTGCTTGCGCACGGTGTAATCGGCCGCATAAAGCACAACGAATAATTTCATCAGTTCGGACGGCTGTAAGTTAAATGCCTTAAACGATAACCATCGCTTGGCACCATTGACCCCTTTGCCGACACCGGGAATTAACACCAGCACCAGCAAGATCAAAGTACCTACGAACAAATACGGTGCAAGTCGCTGCCAGGTCTGGATGGGCACACGAAATACGAACAGGCCACTGAATATCGAAACCCCAATGAAAATCGCTTGTCTCATCAGGAAATGGGTATTTTTATAGTTCGCATATTTAGGCGAATCAGGCAGCGATATGGAGGCTGAATACACCATCACCAAGCCAAACAACATCAACAAAAATGTCACCCACACCAGTGGCTGGTCGTACTCCATCATTTTCGAGCGCTGCGGTTGATTGCTCATCGGCGTTGGATGCGCTGCTGCAAATAAGCCTTGTAAAAATGAGGGCAGCACCAGTTTCATAGCGCGACCTCGCCATGCGCAAATGCGATTTCACGCACGGCATCGACGAATACTTTTGCCCGATGCACATAATTGGTAAACATATCAAGGCTCGCACAGGCGGGCGACAACAAAACTATGTCGCCCGACTGCGCCAGCAGTGTGGCACGCTGTACCGCCTCCTCCAACGTAGTGCAGCCAATCAGATTAACACCCGTTTGTTCCAGCGCCGCGCGGATGCTGTCCGCATCTTTTCCGATAAGGAAAACCGCTTTTGCATATCGGGATACCGGCTCTGCCAACGGGGAAAAATCCTGCCCCTTGCCATCGCCGCCTGCAATCAATATCAGGCGTGCCGAACTGGGCACCGCACCTGATTCAGCACCTGCGCTCATGCCATTTAAAGCGGCCACGGTAGCACCGACGTTCGTACCTTTGCTGTCATCGACATACTGGACACCAGCAATAGTAGTAACCAACTCGGCGCGATGCGATTCACCCTGATATTCGCGCAAGCCATGCAGCAAAGAAGCCATCGGCAGGCCAATTGCACGGCACAAAGCTAGCGCTGCCAATGCATTGAGTGCGTTGTGCTGACCACGAATTTTTAGCGCATCGGCAGGCATGAGACGATTGATCAATACGGGTAAAGGCGTCTCCACTTGCTTGCGACGCCTCTTCTCACCCTCTTCAGCAGCGACGGCAAGAGTTAACCACTGCATGCCGCGTTCGTTCAGCAAACCAAAGCAGTCTGCTTCATCCGGCGGGTCGATACCGAAAGTGACAGGCAAGAGGGCAGATGCAAAAGGTGGTGGCGCCATTTTCATGACAATCGAATCGGCGCGGTTGAGTACGCGCACGGTATTGGCAGCGAATATTTTTTCCTTGTCTGCAGCATAGGCAAGCATGTCGCCGTGCCAGTCCAGATGATCCTGCGTCACATTCAACACCGTTGCCGCATCGGCTTGCAAAGTAAAGGTCGTGTGCAACTGAAAACTGGATAGCTCCAGCACCCAGACCTGCGGTAAAGCATTTCGCTCCAGAACATCACGTAAAACATCGAGCGCAGCAGGGCTGATATTGCCCGCAATCTGCGTCGTCAATCCTGCACGCTGGCACAACAAGCCCACCAAACTGGTAACGGTAGTTTTGCCATTGGTGCCGGTAATTGCGATCACCTTGGGGATGTACTCACGCTCGTTACGCAAAGCCGCAAGCCCCTGTGCAAATAATTCGATTTCGCCCCACAGCGGAATATTTTTTTCCTGCGCGACAGGTGTCAGCACAAGCAGCTCTCCCTCTGGTGCCAAGCCCGGGCTGACTGCCACAAAATCGATTGCATCCAACAAACCCGGCGTAAATTCGCCACCGATAAATTCGGCCTGCGGAACATATTCCAGCAACGCGCTCAAGCACGGTGGCACGACACGCGTATCTGCAACACGCATGACGGCACCGCAGCGTGCCAACCAGCGCGCCATCGCCAGGCCTGATTCACCCAGCCCGAGTACCAGAACGTGTTTTCCTTCGTATGTCATCTAAAGCAATTCATCTTAAGTAATTAATCTATAGGACTGACACAAAATGGATAGGCAGGGGCGGTGCCAGGCACCTCCTGTCCGCAGTGGATTACGTAAGTTCGAACTTAAAATATTCATCGTAATTTCAAGGTAGACAAACCAACCAGCACCAACATCATGGAAATAATCCAGAAACGCACTACCACCTGGGTTTCTTTCCAACCCTTTTGCTCAAAATGGTGGTGCAACGGCGCCATCAAAAATACGCGGCGCCCAACGCCATATTTTTTCTTGGTGTATTTGAAGTACGTCACCTGCACCATCACTGACAAAGTCTCGACGACGAAGATGCCCCCCATGATGAACAGCACGATTTCTTGACGGACAATGACGGCAATCGTCCCTAGCGCGCCGCCCAGCGCAAGCGCGCCTACATCGCCCATAAATACTTGCGCGGGATGAGCGTTAAACCAGAGAAATGCCAGCCCCGCGCCTGCCATCGCGCCACAAAATATCAGCAACTCGCCGGCACCCGGTATATGCGGGATGAATAGATATTTCGAATAAGTCGCGCTCCCTGTCAGGTAAGCAAACAAACCCAGCGCGGACCCAACCAACACCGTCGGCATAATGGCTAGTCCATCCAAGCCATCGGTCAGATTGACCGCATTGCTGGTACCAACGATGACGAAATAAGTGAGTGCCATGAAACCCCAAACGCCCAGCGGATAGCTGATGGTCTTGATAAAAGGCACGATCAAATCCGCCTTCGGCGGCAGATCCATACTGAACCCGGATTGCACCCAGGCCAAAAATAATTGCCACACCTTGGTATTGGTTGGCGCAGAAACAGAGAAAGCCAGGTAAATGGCGGCAACGATCCCAATCAGCGATTGCCAGAAAAATTTATCCCGGGAGCGCATTCCTTCGGGATCCTTATAAACCACCTTGCGATAATCATCGGCCCAACCGATTCCACCGTAGCCCAGTGTCACCACCAACACCACCCAGACAAAACGATTCGACAGATCGCACCATAAGAGTGTCGATATGCCGATGGCAATCAATATCAAGACACCGCCCATAGTCGGCGTGCCGGATTTAACCAGATGCGTTTGCGGGCCATCTTTGCGCACGGACTGTCCAACCTTCAAACGGGCCAGCATGCGGATCACCGCCGGTCCTGCCAGCAAACCGATGGAAAGTGCCGTCAGCGTCGCAAACACAGCCCGAAACGTGAGGAAGTTAAAGACCCGCAAAGGACCTACCTCCTGTTGAAAATATTGTGCCAGCCAAAGCAACATGATTAATGGATTCCCTTTAAGTTTGGTGGCGTATTGCCGGCCTTATTACCCGCCTTATCGCCCGCCTTATCGCCCGTTTTATTGTCGGCAATCAGATGCTGCACTACGCGTTCCATTTTCATAAAACGCGACCCCTTTACCAACACGGTTGTGGTTGGCGTCAATCCAGCGTCAAGCGCCTCGATGAGTGCATCGACATCGCTGAAGTGTTGCGAATTTTTACCAAATGCCGCATTGCTGTCACCGGCTAACGTACCCAAAGTCAGCAGTGCTTCAATGCCTTTCTCATGTGCATAGAGACCGATTTCCCGGTGAAATTTGATGCCGTCCGCACCGACTTCACCCATATCGCCCAGCACCAGAATGCGCAATGCGGGTGCCTGTGCCAACACATCAATCGCAGCGCGTACCGAATCCGGGTTGGCGTTATACGTGTCGTCAATCACGGTTGCTCCATTGCCTGCTATTTTGCGTTGCAACCTACCGCTCACAGGAGAGAAAGACTCTAAACCCCGGATAATCGCAGCGACTTCAACACCAATCGCAACCGCACATGCAATCGCCGCCAATGCATTTCGGACGTTATGCAAACCGGCTGCCTCTAGCTTGATGGAAAAACGCTGCTCGCCTGCGCATACTTTCAGTTCGCTGCCAAAATTTTTCACCTCGAAGGTACACGACACGTCGGCATCGGCAGACAAGCCAAAACTAATCATCCGGCGCTTCCCCTGGCGTGCGGCAACCTCACGCCACAGTCCGGTGTACACATCGTCTGCCGGGAAAACGGCGACGCCGTGGTCGGGCAGGGCATGGATAACCGCGCCGTTTTCCTTGGCTACCGCCTCCACGCTTTCCATGAATTCCTGATGTTCGCGCTGGGCGTTGTTGACCAAACCAACGGTCGGCTGAGCCATCGCAGATAACAGCGCAATTTCACCCGGATGATTCATGCCTAACTCGACCACAGCGGCCTGATGCGCCGCCTCCAGTCGTAATAGTGTCAACGGCACACCGATATCATTATTAAAATTGCCGCGCGTCGCCATCATGCCGTCGCTGCCAAAGGCGGCTGTCAATATCGAGGCAATCATTTCTTTGACAGTGGTTTTACCGTTACTGCCCGTCACACCGATCAAAGGCAGTACAAATTTTTCACGCCAATATTTTCCGATTTCGCCTAATGCAATGCGGGTATCTGGCACCACAATCGCCGGCACCGTCAATCCCGGCGGTACCTGTTCGACAAGGACTGCCGCTACCCCTTTTTCTGCAACTTCCCAGAGAAAATCATGGGCATCGAAACGTTCGCCGCGCAACGCAACAAACAACTGACCCGCCGAGGCGCTGCGACTATCGGTCGTAATGCCATCGAACGTGGCTTCCGTACTAACCACGACACGCATCGAATGGCTTAGTGCAGCCTGTAGAATCGATAGGGACGATTTCATTAGCCGGGCCTCTTCATCGTACCCGTAAGGCCCATCGTCGCGTATGCTGCCAGTGCCAATGCGACGTGATCGACATCGGCAAAGGGCAACTTTCTGCCATTGATTTCCTGCGTGGTTTCATGCCCTTTTCCGGCCAGCAAAATCACATCGTTTGTGTCGGCATTTTTGACTGCGGACAAAATGGCGGTCGCCCGATCATCAATCGCCAGATGCGCATTTTTCATGCCGCTCATAATTTGTTTGATGATTTGTTGCGGGGCTTCGGTGCGCGGGTTATCGCTGGTAACGACAACATAATCGGCCATTTCTGCGACACTCCCCATTTGCGCACGCTTTCCGCTATCACGATCGCCACCGCATCCAAATAGGCACCATAACTTCCCTCCACGTCTTACGGCTAGCGGTCGCAACGCAGCCAGCGTTTTCTCTAATGCGTCCGGCGTATGCGCATAGTCGATGACTACTAGTGGCGCATCCTGACCCCCTAATTGCTGCATGCGGCCCGGCGCTGCACGCAAAGCTTCGACGGTGGCGATTGCGCTGGAAAAAACCACCCCTTTCACCAGCAGAACACCCAGTACAGCAAGTACATTACTGACGTTGAAATCACCAATCAATTGTGTTTTTACCTGAGCGTTACCGAACGGCGATTCAAGATAGAAAGAAGTGCCATTGTGATGGCTTTGAAGATTCGATGCGCGCAGCGTGGCGATTCCATCGAGGGCGCTATCGGCAATGGTGTATCCCAACACGCCGGTCCGCGCTCCAACGCGATTTTGCACATGCCGCACCAATCGAACGCCCATCGCATCATCCAGATTGATGACCGCATGTTGCAAGTCCGGCCAATCGAAGAGGATGGTTTTGGCTGCTTCATAGGCAGCCATGTCACCATGATAATCAAGGTGATCGCGGGTTAAATTGGTAAATACTGCGACATCAACATGGGTCCCATTAAGGCGTCCTTCCACCAAGCCGATTGAAGATGCTTCGATAGCCAAAGCACGTGCGCCACGATCACGCATCTCGGCTAATTTTCGCTGCAATAACACGGCGTCCGGCGTAGTGTAGCCGGTGGCAGAAAATGTGCCCACACCGTTCTGAAATAAAGCCACACCGAGCGTACCCACTACACTGGACGGGTCACCCAAGGCGGACAACGCAATGCCAAGCCATTGGGCACAGGAAGTTTTGCCATTGGTGCCGGTTACCGCTACGGTGAACATGGCCGCATCCGGTTGCGCATAATATTCCTGCGCGATGTACCCCGCAGACATCTTTAAATCCGTTACGGCAAGATGAGGCAACGCCCAATTATCTTGCCATGCATAATTCTGCGTTTCATATACCACTGCAGCAGCGCCACGCTCAATCGCATTTTCTATATAGTCCCGGCCATCGCCCTGATCCCCAGGATAGGCAAAGAAAATATCGCCGCGCTCAATACTGCGAGAGTCGGATGAGAGCTGCACCAATTGTCCCTGGGCAGATACAGCATGCAACCATGCCACGCTGTCGGCGATGTGCGAGCGCATGTTCAACATTACATGCTCTCCTTTTCACCATCGGTTGGAAGGATGATACTGGTAACGCTAGAATCCGGCGCCACATTCAACGCACGCAAGGCATTCATGGCAACTGTTGAGAATACCGGCGCTGCCACTTCGCCACCGTAATGCTGTCCGTTCGATGGTTCATCGATCATGACAGCGATAATAATGCGGGGATCGGATGCAGGCGCAAAACCGGCAAAAGAGGCGATATATTTGTGGGTATCGTATCGACCACCCGCTACTTTATAGGCGGTGCCGGTTTTGCCGCCGACGCGGTATCCAGCCACTTGCGCTTTGGGCGCAGTACCTTGCGGGCTGACTACCGATTCCAGCATGATACGCATTTCACGCGCAGTTCTTTCCGAAATAACGCGTTGTCCCACGGGTGCCTCTGTCACTTTCTGGAAGGATAGGGGAATCAAGTCGCCGTCACGCGAAAAAATCATATAAGCGCGTGCCAGCTGAATCAGTGACACCGAAATACCGTTGCCATAACTCATGGTGGCCTGTTCGATGGGACGCCATGATTTGAAAGGCCGAACGCGACCAGCCACCGCACCAGGAAAACCAAACTTCGGCTGCTGCCCGAAACCGACTGTGGTAAACATCTCCCACATCTCCTGCGGGGGCATTTGCAACGCTATTTTTGAGGTGCCGATATTGGATGAGTGTTGAATGATTTCAGCCACCGATAACAAGGCGTGCGGAGTTGAATCATGAATGGTCGCCGGTCCTATCGTCATGATCCCAGGAGCAGTCTGGAATGTCGTGGAGGGCTTCACGCGGTTGGTATCGAGCGCCAGCGATACGGTAAATGGCTTCAAGGTCGAACCCGGCTCAAAGGTATCGGTCATCACCCGATTACGCAATTGAGCGCCCGTCAAAATTGCGCGGTTATTTGGATTGTAACTAGGCAGATTTGCCAATGCCAATACTTCGCCGGTCTTGACATCAAGCACGACAATGGCACCGGCTTTTGCCTTGTGTTTTTCAACTGCTTCTTTAAGCTGGGAGTACGCAATATATTGAATTTTGCTATCGATCGACAAAGTCAAATCCTTGCCATCATGCGGCTCGTGAATTGCTTCGATGTCTTCAACAATATGTCCGAGGCGGTCTTTAATCACGCGCCGACTTCCGGTCTTGCCAGCCAGCGTTTTCTGGTTGGATAACTCCATGCCATCCTGTCCGGCATCTTCTATATTGGTAAAGCCCACGACATGCGCAGTCACCTCACCTTGTGGATAAAACCGTTTATATTCTTTGCGGGTTTCTATCCCGGAGATACCGAGGGCAACGATCTTATCGGCACTTTCTTGCTCAACCTGCCGCTTAAGATAAACAAAACTGCGATCTGAATCCAACTTTTTGCGCAACTCTTGCTCACTCATTTCAAGCAACACCGCTAGCGCGTGAATTTTTTCTTTCGGCGCTTCCAGTACATCGTCAGGAATCGCCCAGACTGCCTTGACCGGCACAGACGAGGCCAACACTTGCCCATTACGATCCGTGATTTTTCCGCGCGTGGCGGGAAGCTCCAAAGTACGGGCATAACGCGACTCTCCTTGCTTCTGCAAGAAATCCTTGGACATTCCCTGCAACCAGAGCGCACGTCCAGCCAGCGCGCAAAAAGCCACAAACATAGCAAACAATACGACGCGCGAACGCCACGCTGGCAGAGTCAATGCCAGTATCGGGCTGGTGGAAAAGGGCACGCCCTTGGCGGCGGCAGAACGTGTCATTTCTCGCCTACCGTCAAATATTGCGTGCGCGCAGCGGATAGGGGAACCATATTCAGATCATGCCGCGCATTGGCATCGATACGGGCATTCTTGCCCAGTGTCGATTGATCCAGCTGCAACTGCGCCCAATCAATGTCGAGCTGACGCGAATACGCTTGAGCCCGTTCGAGTTCGATAAAAAGATGGCGGGCCTGATATTGCGCATTAACCAGCGACAGAGCGCATAGCACAAGCGCTAATGTCAGCACTAGATTAAGACGCCCGTTCATCGTGCGATTCCCGCAGCGCCACTGGGGAGTTTTTCAGCCACACGCATCACTGCAGAACGCGCACGCGGATTGCGTGCAACTTCTGTATCCGAAGGCTTCATTTTCTTTATTAGCTTCATTTCCGCTTGCGGCAAATCTACGGAACGAATCGGTAGACGTCGATCAGGCTGCGGCACATTGACCTTGGAAGCCATAAACTGCTTGACGATGCGATCTTCCAATGAATGAAAACTGATCACAACTAACCTCCCATGGGGCGCCAGAAGCCGAAATGCTTTATCCAATCCTACTTCGAGTTCTTCAAGCTCTTGATTGACGAAAATCCGTATAGCTTGAAAGGTGCGAGTGGCCGGGTCCTTGCCTTTCTCCCGGGTTTTGACAGTACGTGCCACGATCTGGGCAAGCTGTCGTGTGCTTGAAATTGGCTCGACTGCGCGGCTAGCAACAATCGCCTTTGCAACCTGAAAAGCAAACCGTTCTTCTCCATATTCGCGTATCACTTTCTCTATTTTTTGTTCGCTCTCGGTAGCCAACCATTGCGCTGCCGACATGCCGCGCGTGGTATCCATGCGCATATCGAGTGGACCATCAAAACGAAAACTAAATCCCCGCGCCGCATCATCGACTTGCGGCGATGAAATCCCCAAATCCAGTAATACACCCGCCACTTCCCCCATATTGCGCACAGTCAGCGCCCGATCCATCGTTACAAAACTGTCGTGCACAATCTCAAAGCGTTTGTCATGGATCGAGTTTGCCGTGGCGATTGCCTGCAGATCCTTGTCAAACGCCAGCAACCGCGCCTGAGCACCAAGACGCTCCAGAATCCTGCCGCTATGCCCGCCACGCCCGAAAGTCCCATCGATATAGGTTCCCTCAATCCGCTGCCCCTCTATCGCCAAGGCATCCACTGCCTCATCCAACAACACCGTGGTGTGCTGCAACTCAGAAACTGCAAGATTCGTCATCACAAGCCATCAAAACGAAAAATTGCTCAGAACGTCAGGCATGCCAGCCGCCACTGCGTGCGACTCGCTCTCCGCCAATTTGGCGGCATCCCAGATTTCAAAATGACTACCCATGCCCAACACCATCACATCACGCGTAAGGCCAACCGCATTGCGCAGTTCGGGTGCGATCAAAATACGCCCGACAGAATCGAGATCCACATCGGAAGCATTCCCCAGAAAAATACGCTGCCAAGCGCGTGCCGACATAGGCCATGCAGCAATTTGTTCGCGATGACTCTCCCACACTGGTCGCGGAAAAAACAATAAACAACCATGCGGATGTTTGGTCAACGTAACGCGACCTTCGCATTGAACGATCAAGGCGTCACGATGCTTGGCTGGGATAGACATCCGGCCTTTAGCATCGAGATTGATGGAAGACGCGCCTTGAAACATGGAGAAAACCCTCTTTTACCCGCCCATATTGGCGTGGTGCGAATCGGGCGATAATTGGAGGGGAAACATTGCCCCACAAAATACCACTTTTTCACACCAGCACCCACTTTAGTTGAAGCAATATAGGAGGTCAAGCGTTTTCAATGCCGTAAAATATGAATTTATTTAATGAAGTCAAGGACTTAGCACACTTACTTGAAGTTTAATAACCAGAAAATATCTCAATAAATTAGGGACTTATCGTCGAAAGTGAATGTTATGTCTTAAGCAAAACCATGTGTTTGGAATGAGGCGTGAATACCACGATGTGCCAATGACCCCAATGAATGAGGTCTGGCCGGGGATTAGCCAAAAATCTGCTGCCCCTTTCTCCCTGCTTAAAGTCATGTCGCCGCATTACGGCGACGCCCGATAATTCAAATTTGCGTTAAAAATATAGCCATACTTCGGGAGGGGAAATCATGGCAAGAGCGGCAACTGGAAAAGAGCAAGTGGAGATGGCACGCGTGGCGATCCGCGCAGCTAAAACGGCCGACGAGTTACGTGCCGCACAAGCGGTGCTACTTCCCCTGGAATGTGGATTAACCCAGATTTTCCATTCGGACGAGTGCAAGTGTGCATCTGGCGTACTGTCTGGCAAGGGGTTTCGAATGACATGTCATTCCCCTGCGTAACGGTGTCAGGGCACAGATCGTCCACACCAGAATATCGACCAGTACATGCGTTGTTCTTCCCAACACCCTCGTGTCACGAAGGTCACCAAAACATTCCTTCAATCTCGTCAAACCTGAGTTCATCATCGGGCCATCTCACTCTATCGAAACCGATACAACAACACATTCCCAATCCGCTTACAACCATTAATATTGCCTGTTTTGTAAG
Source organism: Oxalobacteraceae bacterium (assembly GCA_025352145.1). Classification (GTDB taxonomy): domain Bacteria; phylum Pseudomonadota; class Gammaproteobacteria; order Burkholderiales; family Burkholderiaceae_D; genus JANXTY01. The sequence continues at coordinate 3,945 of JANXTY010000048.1, read as the reverse complement.
TCGTTGATGGTTAACGACTTTTGATGCGGCAGCCCTGTTTGAATCCGTTTGCGGAGTGCCGACGTATAAACGTATGACAATAAAATCTTCATACATTTTTGGACGTACATTTTTATCCCAAGGAAAATAGCATCATGCAAAAAGAACAGTGCCGCTCCATCGTTGGCTTGCGATTGAAGAAAATCGCTGCGACGTTTATTGGATTGTTCCTCGTAAGTTCGTCTGCGTTTGCTGGCGGAGAACAAACGCTTGGAACGATTGTCGTAGTCGGTAGTAAAACCAACCAGGTCGGCATTGCCGATTCGGCTAGCGTGGGTACAATCACCCAGAAGCAGCTAGAAGCCAGAACCGTATATCGCCCTGGAGAATTGCTGGAAGCGACACCCGGGTTAATCGTCAGTCAGCATAGCGGCGAAGGAAAAGCCAACCAATTTTATCTGCGGGGTTTCAACCTCGATCACGGCACCGATTTACGCACCACTGTCGACGGCATGCTGGTCAACCAACGCACGCACGCGCATGGTCAGGGCTGGACCGACCTGAACTTCCTGATCCCGGAACTGACGACAAAATTGGAGTACAAGAAGGGGCCGTATTATGCATCCGAAGGCGATTTTTCTTCCGCTGGCGCGGTCAGCATCGCCTACGCCGATACGCTCAAGAATGGCATTGTCAGCGCGGGAATCGGCCAGCATGGTTTCCTGCGGACGATGATTGCCAATTCATCCGTCCTTGGCGCCGGGAACCTGCTGTATGGTCTGGAACTAGAACGCAACGACGGCCCATTTGTGCATCCCGATGCTTTCCGCAAGGTCAACGGCGTTCTGCGTTTCAGCGAAGGCGATCAGGCTAACGGCTTCAATGCCACCGCCATGGCCTATAAAGCACATTGGAATTCTTCCGACCAAATCCCGCAAAGGGCGATTGATTCTGGTCTCATCCGCAGTCGATACGATGCAATCGATCCGACCGACGGCGGACAGTCGCATCGCTACAGCCTGTCCGGGGCTTGGCGCAGTGGCACCGCCTTAGCATCGACCAAGGTCAATGCCTACGTGATCAATAACCAGTTGGATTTGTATTCTAACTTTACCTATTTCCTCGACGATCCTGTCAATGGCGATCAGTTCAATCAGCCCGATCGCAGAATCACCACCGGCCTTAATGCCAGCCATACGTGGAAGATGGATGGCTTCGGCAAGGAGTCGGAGAATACAGTCGGCGTGCAATTTCAGAATGACAATATCCATAACGGCCTCTACAAAACCAAGGCGCAGCGGCGTCTATCCATCACCAGGCAGGATCATGTCGTTGAAAGCAGCGTGGGTGTTTATTTTGAAAATGCGACGCGCTGGGCAGAAAAATTTCGTACCGTGGCCGGCATCCGGGAAGACGCCTATCGCTTCGATATAGCTAGCAATATCAGCGCCAATTCGGGCAAGCATAAGGATGCAAAAGCCAGTCCTAAATTAAGCCTCATTTTCGGCCCCTGGTCCAAGACGGAGTTTTATGTAAATCTGGGTGAGGGATTTCACAGCAACGATGCACGCGGAACCACCATTATGGTCGATCCAAAAAACGGCGATCCCGCAAACAAGGTAACGCCGCTGGTGCGCTCACGCGGGCAGGAGCTTGGCGTGCGCACATCCATCGTCCCAGGCTGGCAAAGCTCACTCACCTTTTATCGGCTCGATTTCGGTTCGGAATTAATTTTTGAAGGCGACGCTGGTTCCACTGCAGCAGGAAGGCCAAGCCGCCGGACCGGTTTTGAATTTGCCAATTATTACAAACTCAACGATTGGTTGACGGTCGATGCCGACTTGGCGTTTGCCCGCGCACGCTTTCGCGACACCGATCCGGCTGGGCAGTACATTCCTGGCTCGGTCGAAGGCGTGGCCTCATTAGCACTTGCGGTCGACAACGTCGGCCCCTATTTTGGCGCACTCCAGTTCCGTTATTTCGGCCCGCGTCCATTGATCGAAGATGACAGCGTCCGCTCGAAGAGCACAGGCACGGTGAACGCGCGCTTAGGGTACAAAATCAGCCCGTCGATACGCATCGAACTCGAAGCATTCAACCTGACCAATCGTCACGCATCGGCAATCGACTATTACTACCAGTCGCGCCTGCCAGGGGAGCCGGTCGAAGGCGTCAACGACATCCATTTTCATCCGATCGAATCGCGTTCGGTAAAAATGTCACTGGTCAGTAATTTTTAGGTCTGGGTTTCAGGCTTGAAGAGCGTTGCTTGAGGGGTTCAGACAACGGAAAAGCCGTACCCAGGGAATACGGGGTCACGAATGCGCGAATGCGGGGTCAGGTCACAATACTGTTCGTTTAGATAATTTTAAGCCATATTGCCGCACCGTCATTACGGAGCATGCTATGGCTAGAACTAAAGCTACGCTGGGCCTTGGTGTTCGACTCACCGACCATCTAAATACCCGTGTTTTGGCGATGGTTTATCCGCCTGAGATGGTGCAAACCTTACTCAATGAGCATGGCGTAGGCAGTCAGCGCTTACGCAGCCTGCCCATGCTCTGCGCCACCCACTATTGCATGGCCCTCAGCTTGTATCCTGAAGCCGCTTATGAAGAAGTGTTTTCCGTCGTTGCGCAAGGGCGAAGTGGTGGTGCGCGTGATCGAATATAGCCTCTGTGGCTCGCCAGAGCGCTACCGCCTGCTGACCACACTATTAGACCCCGAAGAAGCCCCTGCGCAGGAGCTCGCTGCGCTCTATCACGAACGCTGGGAGGTGGAGTTGGTGTTCGATGAGCTCAAAGTACATTTGAAGACAATGGCCGCACGTTCAGAAGCAAAACCCCGGACGAGGTCGTTCAAGAGTGCTATGGCTGGTTACTGACGCACTATGCAGTGTGTTGGTTAAAGCATCCGGCGGCCTCGAAACACAAACGAGAAGATCGAAGTTTATCCTTCATTGGCAACGTCAACTTGCTGCGCCGCGCTCCAGCCAAAAACGGCGCATTTTCCCCCAGCGCGACCTAGACGCAGGTGACGATTTTTATTGGCCTTGCTCGCCGAAGCGGCCAGTTTGCGCTGCGTCAGTAGCCGAGGCAAACATAACCCGCGCCGAGTCAAACGCCGCAACTCGCCCTACGCAAGTTATTGCCACGACAAACGCGGCACAACTGAGCCAGATTGCACCATCGAAATTCTCAAGCCTCAACCGTTAAACCCCGCACGTCCATTCGCAATTCTTAACTAAACGAATAGTATTGAGACTTGACCCCTTGGATATGACCCCTTGGATATTTTTTCACCAAATTGATTGAAATGAAAAACTTCATCCTCCCGTAAGCTCTTGATAGATCAGATCTTCATACATAGCATTTAATTCATCATTTAATGCTGCTATTTCATCCCATGCTTCTTGTTCTTCGTTACCATACCAACCGCACCCATACGGATAGCCACCACAATAATTTACCTGCCTTTGCAGATCATCGATATGACTAGCAAGGGCGAACCAAGGACTCCAATCGGCAGCCCTTGCACCGAACGAAGAAAATATTGCTATACATGCGACCATGGTGACAGCGTTTATCTTAAATATTTTCTTAAAATTGGCCATGATGAACTCCTCAAATGTAGTTTGCTCTCGGCTGAAAGCACAATTAACTCTAGCACGCAAAAAATGCTGTAAGCACTGCGAAGATTGGTAGGGCAGGGCTGGAGCATCAAATTCCGCCGACCAGCTGCAGCCCAAGCAAGTCGAACAGGTAGTCTTGTCTGTAATGCAAACGCGCCTGGCCAAATTCAAGCTCGAACTTCACCCGGAGAAAAGGTCGCGGTAGGGACGTCAGTTACCTGACGCCCCCCGCACAGATCCGTACTTGCAGCACTACTGCATACGGCTCCTGCCAAAGGTATTGACGTAAAACCGCTCGTGCGGAAGCGGGTGGACTACCCGGCATGGCGGCAGGT
>JANXTY010000007.1 GCA_025352145.1 Oxalobacteraceae bacterium | reverse complement strand
GAAGACGGCTCCTGTATTGGGCAATGTAGAAGTGAATGTGCCGCGCCATCCTGGTGAGCCAATGCGCCGATGCACGCTGATCTTGCGCAGCATACCGATCATACTCAAACCACCGCAGGCGAGGAAACGACTCGGTATGGTGAAGGTGTGGGGGATTCTGGCCACGGAAGCGACGCCGCCAACGAACGGCGAAGCCATTGAGTGGCTGCTGTTGACGACGGTTCCGACCCACACCGTAGACGATGCCATCGAACGCGTGCATTGGTACACTTGCAGATGGACCATTGAAGTCTGGCATCGTGTATTAAAGACTGGGTGTCGCATTGAGTCACGCCAACTGAAAACGGTGGAACGATTGGCCGTTGCGCTGACGCTTTATTCCATCATTGCCTGGCGCATCTTGTACGCGACCATGCTGGCGCGAACCGCGCCCGATCTGCCGTGTACCGTCGTACTGAGCAAAGAGGAGTGGCAGGCGCTGTACTGTAATATCAAACGGGTGCCGGAACCGATTGAAACGCCGCCATCCTTGGCGGAAGCCGTCTTGTGGATTGCCAAACTCGGTGGCTTCCTGGCACGCAAAAGTGACGGCGCACCGGGCCCACATGTACTATGGCGTGGCTTTCAGCATTTGCCACACATCACCGACATGTTTCTCATCATGCGACAAATCGAATAACTTGTGGGTAATGATCAGGGCCTGGCTGAAGGATACGCTTGAAAAACTTCCGGCTTGGCCCAATAGCCGGATTGATGAGTTGTTGCCGTTGCGAGGCACTTAACACGTAGCGGGTTGGCCCGATAGGTGGAGCGGCTGGACGCTTACGTCGCATTCACAATTTGATACCTCAATCAATACAAAACGGCGCCGAAGCGCCGTTTGTATTTCCAACTGCATCCGGTTTCCCGGATGCCTGACCTATTCAGCCAGATTCGTACCTGCACCAGCAGTTGCCATTACCTTGGTTTTTACTCCGGACGCCGCGGTTAACGTGTAGCTGTACGGAACAGTGCCAAATGCCTTGGTGGTTGCCCAGCTAGTAGCGTTTGCGCCTGGGCTGCCTGCACCGCTCCAGGTGATACCTGTACCGATGAAATTGTTGCGCAGATCCCAGTAGCCAATAGCCGAGCTGTCACGCGAAGTAACCGGGTTGGCAATATTTTCAAAGTAGTTGCTTTCGATCAGCGCAATGCCGCCCATACGGACGTTAATGCCCGAGGAAGTGACATTATTGTAGTAGTTATTGTAGACGTGGTACGTCCCGAAACGATCCATCGGCGTGCGTGCGCTGACGTTTTCGAACCAGTTGTGATGCACGGTCACGTGACGATTGAACGAGTCGGAATCGCTCGAACCGCCCAGCATCACCTTGTGATGGTCATGCAAGCGGTTGTAAGACACGGTGATGTTGTTTGTGGAGTTCTTGATGTCGATCATGCCGTCGTACATCGTATCGCCCGTGCCGGCACAAGTTTTGTTCGACGTGAAAAAGTTGTTATGGTCGATCCATATATTGTTGGCGGTACCTTCAATACCTACGATGTCGCCGTTGTTGTCACCGCCCGGAACCAGACCAATCGTCATGTTCTGAACGATGATGTTGTGCGATGAACCCTTAATGCGAATACCAAAGTTGGCGGACGAGCCGTTCGCCCCCTTGATAGTGATGTCGTTCTTACCACTGATATCGACTTCCGTAACCGGTTTGCTGTGCTGTGCGCAAACATCAGTAATCGAAGCAAAATTGAACGTGCCCGTGTAGTTGATGACTAGGCCGCCACTTCCTGAGTAGCTGTTAATTGCGGATTGAATAGCAGCCATACTATTTGCATTCACTGCGGTTTTGCTACCACCACCGGTGACCGATGCCCCATACCCGACAGGCCCAGCTACAGCTGCTTGTGTCGCGGCCGCAACGACGGCTATTGCCAGCACACTCTTTAAATTCACAGATTTCGATTTCATACTAAATATCTCCGTTTTTTAAAATTAGTTATAGTTTATTTATTTCTATTGTTTTGCACGAATCGACTGCCTTTTAGTTTTCGCCACGTTCTTTAAATGATTTTAAACTTCCGGACATTCGCGGGCTTTGGCTGCGAAAATATATCAACTAAATTTGTTGCCCATTTTTCGTGCAAATTAATTCTATGGTGACATTTAAAACATTACAACCATTAATTTCGCTAGTTTTTAAGAAGGGTCAATCAGACGTTTGCGCACAAATTCATTTAAAAATTACTTATTTTTAGCTTAATTTAGCTAAACATCTTATTAAAATGCAGTTTATTCATTTGATGGTATTTTTTTATAAATTTTTTATAGACTGAAAATTGTTGATTGTTTTCTATAATTGGCCTGTCCAATCAATTAATTGTTTATATCAATTCCTATTTTTTTCCTTTATCTTGTGCATTTTTTCTTAAATTAAATATTTTTTCCTATTTGATAGGGCCAAACAGCTTTGTTTGGTTGGTGCGGTGATTTTCGATCAACTCAGTTATTTGCCTTGTCCCCACATCAAGGAGGCACTACTGTTTTCTCTCAATAGATGTCAAACAGCGCACAAAATTTCCCATTATAGATTCGGTAGTCAAATAGATTAACTTGCAAATAGCGATGCTATCCCGTTGTCGAATATACGATTGAATCTATTTTTTTGACTGCCGAATCAATAGTCAGCGCAGATATTAAATAGTTACTTTTAAAGTCTAAGGCAGCAAAGGATTGAAGCGATTTTCCGGCTTGCTGAAGCTAACAAAAACTGAAAAAAGGACTGTGCTGATTTACACAGCTGCACGACACTTGCCCCGATTTTTCTGATTCACCTCAAATTTGCGAAACGCCAGTACCAGCGATGGTTTGAGAGGTCGGTAGCTGGGTCAGCAGTACTGGTATGGCAAACAATATGTATCGGTGAATTCGACGCCTATCGCTTGAGTAGCATTTGATTGGCCCGATAAAAAATAAAAACACCTTTAACTGTGTACCTTTGACGTGCTGTCGATCAGGATGGCCATTCACTCGACGTCCTGGTGCAGAGCCGGCGCAATCGGCAGGTAGCCAAACGGTTCTTTCGCAAGCTTCTCAATGGCATGTGCTACGCACCGCGAGTTCTGATCACCGACAAACTGAAGAGCTACGCCGCTGCCAAGGTTCAGATCATGCCTGGCGTTGAGCATCGCCAGCTTAAGGGACGAACAATCGGGCCGAGCTATCGCACCAACCGACGCGGCAGCGAGAACGACAGATGCGTCGTTACAAGTCCCCAGGCATGCACAGCGTTTTCTATCGGCATATGGCCCGATCAACAACGCCTTCAGGTGCCAGCGAAACCGCCTGTCGGCGCAGCAGTATCGACACGTCCGTACGCAAGCATTTTCGCTCTGGAATGAGGTCACCGAGGTAGCGAAGAACGCGTAATCCGCCACATTTTGTTACCCGGGTCGAGGCAAATTCGCCCGGCATGCCGCAACTCGTCTCGTCGGTTCAACAACTTGACAGTGCCTAGAGTTGAGTGTTTGCCATCCCGCCATTTTAGAGATGAGTCGCGGTGTCTGGCAAGTTGCCAGTACCCTCGTCTGCTAAAAATAACTTCACGCAGTGTGTTGAAAAATTACCATAACCCGAGTTCCAGTTGCCAAAGGATTGTCCATAATGCTAAGTTGTGCACCGTGCCGTGCTGCAATTTCTTGCGCAATTGCTAAACCGAGGCCGCATCCATCTCCAGCCGAATCGGACCGCCGGTAAAAGCGCTCGATCACAAACGCGCGCTCCTGTGCAGGAATACCTTGTCCATTATCATCGACGCAAAGGGCCGGAGGCGATTCCGTCAACCTTAACGTGACTTCGCCACCTTCGCGTCCATAACGAATCGCATTGTCAACCAGATTGCCGATCAATTCGTGTAACAAATGAGGGGCACCCAGAATTTCAACACCTTTGTCAGATCCTTCATAGCCTAAGTCAATGCCACGTGCAATGGCCGCATCGGCCCAGCGCTCCAATTCCTCCCTTGCCAATTTCGCCAAATCCACATAAACCATGCCCAAGAGTTGAGAGGTCATACCATCAGTATGGTCCGAGCGGGCCAGTGTCAATATTTGATGCACCACATGTCGTAATCGAGTCACAGCGGAAAATATTTGAGACAGTGCTTCGCTATGCTTGAGCGGTTCAGGCTCACGCAACGCACGCTCTGTCTGGATTTGGAGCGTGGCAAGCGGTGTTCGTAGCTGATGCGCTGCGTTGGCAACAAATCGTCTTTGCGCATTCTGTGCCTTGGATAGCTTGTCAATGAGTTGATTGAGCGACCTAACGAGCGGTTTGACTTCGGATGGCACCTTCTCAACGTCATCTACCGGCATCAGGTTTTCTGGCTCATATCCGGCTAACCTAGCAGCAATATCATCAAGAGAGCGCAAGCTTGACGTAACCGCTAGCCATACAAAAATGCTGGTGATAAAAAGCAGTCCCAATTGAAGTGGCATCGCCAACGAAATGGTTTCCATGAAGAGTGCACCGCGTTTATTCTTTGTTTCGGCAACCTGAATAAATATCATGTCTTCGGCCTCTGCCGGATTTGGCAACATGACGGCGACTACACGCACTGGCTGTGCGTTGATGATGTCATTGAAATATTGAGGTTCGTTTAGGCGGATATTTGTCGGAGGCTGCGGGAATGTGGCATTGCTAAATATGCGTCCTTTATTGCGCGAGACGACCTCCTCGTAAATATGATCTACTTTGTCCCATTCAAACATCTCCACTGCAGTTTTAGGGAGATCCAATACAATTTTTTCATTTTTAATTTTGACTTGCGCCGCAAGCGTCATTGCGGAATCGAACAGCCAGTGGTCATAGACAACTGCCCCAATATGCCGCGCTAGCATAAAAGTAGCAACGCCACCCATCGTGAGTACGATGAAGAGTGGTGCCCATAGCCTGACTAACAGGCGCCGCCGGAGACTGTTGGTAGACCTATTCATGTGAAGATTGTTCCAGACGATATCCCAATCCACGTAATGCCCGAATACCGACACCGGCATGCGCATCTTCGAGCTTTCGGCGTAAGCGACTGACGAATACCTCGATCACCGTCAAGTTAGTGTCGTCTGCGTTTTCATATATCGATTCCATCAGTTGTCGTTTGCTGACGATGCGGCCCGGTCGCTGGAGCAAAAGTTCGAGAACAGCAAGTTCACGCGCGGTCAAATCAAGGGTCATGCCATCAATAGTTGCTTGACGTGATAGTGTGTCAAAATTAATTCCGCCAAAACTTAATATCGGATTCGCCGGACAGCCGCGGCGCAGGAGTGCGCGAATTCTTGCTTCCAGTTCGCCAAGTTCGAAAGGTTTCGAAAGGTAGTCATCACCACCTGCGTCGAGTCCATGAATGCGATCTTGTAATTCATCGCGTGCAGTGAGAATTAACACAGGTGTAATCATTCCCTGTTGTCGTAACCTGCGCAATAAATTAAGTCCATCCATGTCAGGCAATCCCAAATCCAAAATCACGAGCTGATACGACATGGTCGCGCAGGCAATCAAAGCTGCGCGAGCGGTGTGAACTACGTCCATGACGTAACTGGACTGAGCGAGGGAATGGACCAAGCCATTCGCCAGTTCCAAATTATCTTCAATAAGCAATAAACGCATAATTCCGATACATAGCAAGGTTCACGCAAGCTTTCTTCTTTAATATTAACTCACAAAAATAAAGCGATCCACCCCGGCCAGTTGGAGCGAAATTGTAATCGCTCTTACCGAATTACCAGATAGTGCCCAGCAGGAAAGGGTGCAAAACTAGAAATGCGAGATTCCTATGTTTGCAGAAAAAATGGCGGCAGCATTGATTCTGGCGCTGCTGTTAAGTGCCTGTGCTTCGAATCCAGAAGATCAAACAGTGGACTGGAAAAATGGTGCAAGACGTGCATGGATTGTTCGAGTATATAGTCCCGCTACACCACGTGCCGAATTGCCAGAATGCTTGAGTAACCTACCGATTGAAGAGATGAAGACAAAGCATTTTGTCAAAGTTGAATTCCATCATGTCCGTCAGATGTGGAACGCGATCGCTGAGTTGCCCGATACGATGACGGCAGCGGTCGATGACCAAGTAGAGCTATGGCCGGAAGATTGCTCGCAGGGAAAAATCTCACGCATTTCGCGGGTGCTTTCAACGATTTCTCAACAAAAACAGGCTCTCGTCAATTCACGACAATGAGCGCGATTTCCAACGGATCTGTGTGAAAACGAATTTTGTTACCTCTCCAATCGCAAGTCGATTGTTTTTTATAGGCTTTGGTTTTTTTGCGTGCTCATCAGCCTATGCTGTCTGCCTAACAACCCCCGACTTTACGTTCACTTTGGCACAAGCTGCCGAACGTCTGTCGCAATGCAACCGAGATATTCTGCTGGTGCGAAATGCGGTCGTTGCCGCAGAGGCTGATTTGAGAACGGCAGATCGAGGTCAAAATCCTACACTCACCGTCGGCACTGCCTATGTTAATCCGCAAAGTGGCATAGGTTCCGGATCTTTATTTCAAAAGCAAGTGGATTGGCAGACCCGTATCGATCAACTGGTTGAACGAGGAAATAAACAAGGACTTCGTGCCGCTGCTGCAGAAAATATGTTAAGAGCCAGTCAGTGGAACGCCGCAGATGCCTTGCGCCAGCAGCAACTCGCTCTGGCAAATGCGTGGATCGATTTGTGGTCGGCGCAAGAGCGCGTAAAGGTGTTGGCCGATTTGCAGACTTTATATCAGCGCACACAAGAGGCAGCTCAAAAGCGCCTGCGCGCCGGCGACATTGCCGCCAATGATTTAGTTAAGATTGAGGTCGATACACAGCGTGCTGAAAGTGATTTGCAGCAGGTTAAAACGGAGCGCACGCGAGCGCAATATGCATTAGCTGCCCTCCTTGCGCTGGAAGCACATGCTACCGAGATACAAGCCTCCGACCATTGGAATTTGTTAGAAAATTCCGCGCAAACGGCCAAGATAGCGCTCGAATCGGCCGGAAGGCCTGACTTGCAGGCTAGTCGTGCGCAACTCGAAAGCGCAAGAGCAACCCGAAGCTTGGCGCTAAGTCAGCGAACGAGAGATGTCAACATCGGTGTGCAATTTGAGCACTACCCCAGACCGGCAGGAATCGGCAATTCAATTAGTGTGTCCTTCAGCGTGCCGTTGTTCGTCCAGCACGCCAACGAGGGTGAAGTTGCCCGCGCAGAGGCTGATTACACGTCAGCACTTCTTTCACTTAAAAAAATTGGGGAGCAAGCTTCCAGTGATCAGAGCCGCTTGGAAGCGGAACGTCAAGCCACGGCATCACGCGCAAGTCGCTTGAAAAACCAACTATTACCCCTAGTTGAGAAAATAGCGGCAAACGCAGATCTTGCCTATAAAAGGGGATCAACGGGCGTTTTTGATTTGTTGGATTCTCTGAAGCAGTTGCGCCAGATACAACTAGATTCGGTAGCTGCTCAGGCAGATTACGAGAAAGCAGATGCAGCTTCACGGGCGGCGGCGTTAAACATCACTCCCGGTCAAGATTCGATCTTTAGCACGGCCTACAAAATTAACCTGAATGACTGACCAACTTATGTCAATGTGCCTTCAACGTGCCCCATTTGTGCATCGAATGTCTCTTTTAGCGATGTGCGCGGTTGCAATCATCCTAATTTTTGGTTGCGACAAAAAATCAAAACAGGCGGCGTTAAGCGTTGGCGCCACTGTAACTGGAGAGCGTGTCGTCTTCAGCGGGCGGCCGCAAGGAATTCGAACCGAACCAGCCGAAAAATCAACGAATACATCACTCGCCTTGCCTGGGAGATTGGTATGGAATGAAGATTGTACTGTCCGGGTTTATTCGCCGCTCGCCGGGCGTGTCGTGCGCGCCTTGGTGCAGCCGGGTGACTCGGTGAAAATCGGACAACCCCTCGCTGAACTCGCTTCACCGGATTTTGGACAAGTGCGGGCAGATGCGCGCAAAGCATCGTCAGATTTATTGCTCGCCCAGCAAAATTTGAGCCGTACGTTAGAACTCAATGCGGCAGGTATTGTCGCCGATAAGGATTTGCAATCAACCCAGGCGGATTTTAGTCGTGCAGATGGGGAAAATATACGCGCGCAAATGCGTCTGAAACAAGTTGGTGCTAATAGTGGGCAGAATTTTACGCTCAAGGCGCCGATTGCGGGTGTCATCGTCGACAAGGCTATTAATCCGGGACAAGAGCTTCGCCCGGATCAGCCAGGTGCTCCCTTATTTGTCATTACCGATCCCTCCCGACTTTGGGTTTGGATGGATGCCGCAGAGCCGGATATTGCACCTTTATCTAGAGCAAAAACCGGTACCGTACTGGCGGTCAATAGTACTGCCTATCCTAATCGATCATTTGCTGGGAAGCTGGTGAAAAGCGCGGCTTTCATTGACCCAGTCTCTCGCACTTTTAAGCTTCGTGGTACGGTCGATAATACGCAATCAGAGCTAAAGGCGGAAATGTTCGTGACAGTGGCATTCCCAATACCGTCATTGACGACTAATGTTGCGGAGCAAACTATACCGACTTCCGCTGTGTTGCTGGTAGGAGAAAAACGATATCTCTTCGTGCAAGAGGATGAGAAAACATTTGGCCGCGTCGAGGTGCAAGTCATTCGGGAGCAGCCCGGACGCACGACCATCACCGGTCTTGGGGACGGCAAGAAAATCGTTGTTGAGGGAAATTTGTATCTGCAGCAACTGGTACTCGACCATCAGCCTGCTCAACTAGCGCCATCAAAAAAACAAACTGAAAACAATGGCGTTGTGCTGAATTTGGTCCCAAAAACACCTTCCTTAACAGGAACGAGCGGTTCATGATTAAGCGCGTTGTTTTCTTTGCCCTGCATCAACCGCTGTTGGTTCTGTTTGCGTTGGTATTGTTCATCGGTGGTGGGGTTATCGCTTTTAAAAATCTGGCGATTGAGGCATTCCCAGATGTCTCTGATTTACAGGTAACGGTTGTCGCGCTGTTCCCCGGCCGTGCGGCAGAAGAAGTTGAGCGGCAAGTTACCCTTCCCATTGAAGTCGCCCTCTCCGGCATTCCAGATTCTGTCAGGTTATTTTCCCACACCCAGTTCGGCCTTTCCTATACGGTTGTGACGTTTAGCGACAAACCAACAGACCAGTTAGCGCGGCAAAGGGTGAGTGAACGGCTGCAAGGTATTGATCTTCCGGTTGGCGTCGTGCCTTCAATCCAGCCGCCGCAAACGGCAATCGGCGAGATTTTCAGATTCCGTCTTAAGGGAGACGGATATGAACCACAGCAGTTGCGCACGATGGAAGACTGGATTGTTGAAAAACATCTGCGTAAGGTACCTGGTGTTGCTGATGTTGTGACGATGGGCGGTTCGACTAAACAATATGAAGTCAATCCTGATCTGGCGCGGATGCGTGATTATAAAATCACCCTCGCGCAACTATTTGGCGCATTACAGCGTGCGAACGCGAATGCTGGTGGCGGCGCGATTACCCACGGATCGCAGCAATATTTGATTCGTTCACTGGGCGAGCTGCGCACCTCTGCAGATATCGCGAACATTCTCGTCACGGTAAACAAAGGTGTGCCGATCCTGGTGAAGGATATTGCACAAATTCGGGTGGGTGGCGCACCAGTACAAGGTTTGGTTGGTCAATCTACAAATAAGATCGACGATGACGACATTGTGAACGGCATCGTCATCATGCGCAAAGGAGAAAACCCCTCAAATGTTCTGGACGGCATAAAAGAAAAAATCAAATATTTAAATAGTACACAGCTACCCAAGGGGGTGAGTATTGTCCCGTATTACGACCGTTCTTGGCTGATCGAAAAAACATTGCATACGGTATTTGGAAATTTGCTCGAAGGTGCACTGTTGGTGTGCGCTGTTTTGCTTCTTTTTCTCACCAATCTTCGTGCCGCCCTGATTGTCGCCGCCGTGATTCCATTGGCACTACTGGCGACGTTTCTGGGACTGACGTTTGTTGGAATTCCAGCTAATCTTCTGTCTCTTGGAGCAATGGACTTTGGCATTATTGTTGATGGAGCAGTGATTGTTGTCGAAAGTATTTTTCGGCGGCTCGGGGCACTTAAAGAGGCCGAAATTGATGATCCATCAGCACGACGAGACGCGGTATTGAACGCAGTTGTTGAAGTAGGGCGGCCAACGTTTTTCTCCATGTTGATCATTATCGTCGCGCACATTCCGATTTTCACACTACAAAGGCACGAAGGGCGCATCTTTTCGCCGATGGCCTGGACCGTCAGTTCGGCTCTGATCGGATCATTGATCCTATCTTTGACGGTGGTGCCATTGGCTTGTTCCTGGTTTCTGCGTCGCGTTTCCCACGAAGATAATCGTCTGGTAACTTGGTGCAAGACACACTATTCAGACATCCTCGATTGGGCGCTGGTAAAGCGCAAGACTGTTGTCGGCGTTGCTATTCTGGCGTTTCTCATCAGCGGAATCATTGCAACACGTCTAGGAAGTGAATTTTTACCAGAGCTCAATGAAGGGTCGATTTGGGTCAATTTAACTCTGCCGCCGTCGATTTCGCCAGAAGAGGCTCAACGCATCATGCGCAACGTGAGGCACGCGTTGAAAAAGGTACCTGAGGTGCAGTCGGTCATTTCAAAGATTGGTCGTCCAGACGATGGAACCGATCCAAAAATATTCAATTCGGCCGAGTTATTTGTCGAGCTCGCTGCCGATAGCGCATGGCGTGCTGGGAAAACCAAAGATGACCTGATCGAGGAAATGGATGCTGCAGTTTCTGCCTTGCCAGGCCTCGAACCAAGTTTTTCACAGCCAATCCGCGACAACGTCCTCGAAAGTATTTCGCAGGTGGATGGACAGATCGTGATCAAAGTGCAAGGTGAAGACTACGCGCACATAGTAAAATCCGCGCGTGAGATTATGGCAAAGATCGGTAACGTACCTGGCGTCGTGCGTAGCTTCATTGATCGGGATGGAAGTCTGCCGCAATATCGGCTCGACATTGACCGCGCATCAGCCGCACGCTACGGTATCAATATTAGCGATATACAAGACATCATCGAAACGGCGATTGCCGGCAAGGCAACGACGGAACTCTGGGAAGGTGAAAAACACTTCAGCGTTGTCGTGCGCTTGCGACCGGAACAACGCAATTTACCAAATTTGCCAAACGTGCTTGTGCCAACGCCTGATGGCTCACAAATTCCGCTTTCTCAGCTTGCTCAATTCAAAATGACTGAAGGGGCGATGAACATTAGCCGGGAAAATGGTCAGAAACTGGTATCAATAGGTGTGTTTATTCGTGATCGTGACATGGGAAGTGTCGTGACTGACATGCAAGCACGCGTTCACGAAGGCGTGAGCTTGCCAGCTGGAATTGAAGTCGGCTGGTCCGGGGAATTTGAAAATCAGAAACGCGCAATGGCTAGGTTAGCTTGGGTTGTACCTTTGTCGATCTTACTGATTTTTATTCTTTTATTTGATGCGTTCGGCTCGCTGGCCTGCGCTGCGCTGATCATTGTGAACATTCCTTTGGCGATGATTGGCGGGATCATCGCACTGTGGGTCACCGGGGTTCCGTTGTCTGTGTCGGCAGCAATTGGTTTTATCGCATTATTTGGTCAAGCGGTTCTCAACGGTGTGGTCATGGTCTCAGATTTCAACAAGCGCTTGATGACGGGTTTGACGCCAGAGCAGGCGGTGCGGGAAGGAGCCCTTATCCGCCTGCGTACCGTATTGATGACGGCTTTATTGGCGATGCTGGGGTTATTGCCGATGGCGTTGTCTCATGGCATCGGTGCTGAGACGCAGCGGCCTCTGGCAATAGTTGTTATCGGAGGACTCGTCAGCGCGACCCTGCTGACGTTGATAGCCTTGCCTGCGCTCTACCTGTCGATTGCGCACCGATGGCCCGGAACATTGACCGCTGGCGGCGATGCGTTGCCAGCTCATTGAATTGAATCTTTGATTATTTTTCAGGAACTATCTTATGAACCGCCACAAGAGTGTTAACGCAAGCTGTGCTGGATTGATTATTGCAGTTTTTTCTGTGGCATCTCATGCAGATGAGGCCGCTATCGACAACAGTAAATTCGCGTTCAAACTCACTCCTTCTTACTATACTTCCTCGGATGGCAATAATGCGACGGACGTGAATCTTCGTGGTGTTATTGGAGAGCATACTGGTTGGATCGGGTTCTATCGCGACAAAGCTAATTTACAGCAAGCCAGGACAGGCTATGAAAACCGGCAAGATTTTGGACTGATCCGCTCGGTCTTATCTGCACAACTTGCTTCCGGCGGATTCCTTGGCGGATCGGTGTCTGCCGAAGTTGGCAGAGATATTTATGCAATCGTTGGTTGGGGCCGCACTAATTTGCGAAATTACAATAACTTGAACTTCGATCCCAATGATGCAATAACGCTAGGTATTGGCTCGCGCGCTCTGCCAAAAACGGAGTTGTCGCTATTTCACATTTGGGATGACCGACTCGATACTAAGCAGCATGTCACCCACGCAGTTGTTCGATACAAACCGACTAATACCGAACGCTGGACAGTGGACGCCTCGTACAAGCATGGTAAGACCGGCGATGCCGTCAATATGAATATCACAGGATATGCATTGTCTATGACCTATGACTTTGGCGATTATTTCGCGCGCATAGCACGAGATCAGCATGTAAATTTTTCGATGAATACGCAGAATCACTTTTCGTTGGGAATGCGTTTTTAGCGCCATTACCTTTGCCATGATAAGTAAGTTCAATAAAAGCGACGATTCGTGCCAGAACATTTCATATTAAGGGACGTGTAAATCCAACTTTGTATTTACTGCAAGATAAATACTACGATGATTGATTATCCTGAAATTATATTTCGCTTGCTTTCTGCAGTGCTGATCGGTTGCATAATTGGACTTGATCGGAATTTGCATGGCAAGCCGACCGGCATTAAGACACTGGGTCTCGTCGCACTTGGCGCATCGCTTGTAACAATGGCAAGTATGAGCTTTGCACTATTCCATGCAGTGAACGATGCGTCCGCAGTGGGGCGAGCGATTCAAGGAATCATTACTGGTGTCGGTTTTCTTGGCGCTGGCGTCATCGTTCACGACCAGACGACAGAAAGAGTACACGGACTGACCACTGCCGCCTCTATTTGGGTAACGGCGGCATTGGGAATTGTTTGCGGGATGGGATCGTGGCAGATTGCCAGCGTTGCGATGGTGATTGTTCTACTGCTGTTTATTATAGGCAGACCCTTGGAAAGAATGCTTCATCGCCGCTGGCTAAATAAGACGATTGAAGAAAGGGCGGCGATAACCAAACACGAAGAATAAAAAATCAACAACAGGATACATAAGCCATGAATACTTCCTCTCTTCCACGTCTACTCTCCCTCACCGTATTCGCCTTCACCCTACTGGCCGGGTGCGGTGGTCACGATACGGGAAAAACCACCCTGCTGGTATCGGCGGCGCCCGTGGCGCAGCCTGCGGAATATGTGACTGTGGTGCAGCAGTTGTACATCGCTTATTTCGGACGACCTGCAGACAGCAGCGGCCTCGTTAATTTTGAAAACGCGCTCAGTGCGGCTGGCGCGCCGACCAATATTCAAGGATTTAACGCCGCCTACAGCACGAACAGCAGCATCAAGAACCTAATCGATAGCTTCGGCGTCAGCGACGAATCGAATTCCTTATACGGCGGCGATACCAAGGCCTTTGCGACGGCGGTGTATCAAGGCTTGTTCAACCGCGCGCCAGACGCGGCTGGCCTGGCCTTCTGGGTGGGCGCCATCAACAGCGGCACGCTCACTAAAGCCAATGCGTCCCTTTCGATCATGGCCGGCGCCCTGGTCAATACCACGACTCAGGGCCTGCTCGATGCACAGTTGGTCAACAACAAGGTACTCGGCGGCACCAATTTCACGAAGTCGCTCATCGCCGCGCCGGTCGATGGCTACCGCGGCAATGCCGCTGCCGCAAGCGCCCGCGCTATGCTCAGCAACATCACAGCCAGTACCGACATGCTCGCATTTCAGCCCACCATCGATGCGCTCATCGCTAGTCTGGCGGCCTCTGCGGCGACCACCGCACCGACAACGACTACGACCTCCAATACCTCGACGATCACCACCAATACCTTCATCAACGGCGTCACCACTACGACGCTAAGCAAGAGCACCACTAGCATCACGAGTACGATCACCGCTGCGAACATGAACACGGCGCTAGCAGCGCTGGATGCGACGCTGCCGTCGGAACCTGTCTCGCCTTCCAGCCTGTGCGCGACGCTGAACGCGAGCCTGCCCTCGTCTGCCTTCTCGTCACCAAGCGCAACCGACCCGGGCGTGGATAATGCTGCAGCCATCGCAGCAGCAGCCATCAATTCCAATCCTGATACAGCGCGCATCCAGGCGGCGCTGAGTGCTTGTCCCAAAGGACAGGCTGTGAAGCTAATTAGCGGCGGCGGCAATAACGCCTTCCTGGCCGGAGCCTTGACGCTGCCCAGCGGTGTCGCGTTGTGGATCGATACCGATGTGACCTTGTACGCGTCGCGCAATCCGGCCGATTTCAATGCAGGACGCGGCGCCAGCGATGCTTGCGGCGACGCTTCGTCCAGCACCAGTAGCAGCGGCTGCAAATCCTTCATTACGCTGCCGGCAGGTGCTACCAGCAGCAGCTTGTTCGGGCCGGGCGCAATCGATGGACGCGGCGGCAGCGTGCTTACCGGCGGCCCCAAAGCGGGCATCATGACCTGGTGGGATGTGGCCTTGCTCAACAAGGTCTATGGCTATTCTCAGAACACGCCGATCCTCATTGACCTGTCGGCGGGTGGGAATAATTTCACGCTGTATCAGGTCAAGCTGCTTAATGCGCCGCACTTCCACGTCAAGAGCGACGCGTACAACGGCATCACCGCGTGGGGCGTGCAACTGATCACGCCGACGCTGGCTTATTCGGTCAATAACTACGCCTGCGCGGTGATCCCGAGCACCACCGTGGCCGCCACCAAACCGGGCACCTGCTACACGCCCGACACGGTGAAAAACACCGACGGCATCGACTTTAGCGGCAGCATCGATACCACTATCGCGTACTCTTACATCAGCGTGGGCGACGACAATATCGCCATCACGGCATCGAACGGCGTGAGTGGCTGCGCCAACAAAGTGGCCACCTATTGCATCAGCAAAAACACCAAGATCGCCCATAACTTTCTATATTACGGCCACGGTTTGTCGGTTGGCAGCGGAACTCAGGGGGGTGTGACAGATCTGGCGGTATGGGACATCTCGATGGATGGCCGGGGCAGCGGCGTGGGCGGCGGCCTGCGCATCAAAACTTATCCGGGTGCAGGCGGCGAAGTGTCGGCAACCTACACCAAGGTCTGCATGAAAGACGTCAAAGGCCCGATCAGCATCGACCCGTATTACAGCACAGCGACCTCGACCACGGCACTCCAGCCTAATCTGCACGACATCAAATATATCGGGATACATGGGGTCAACGCAGCTGGCGCAACTTACCCCACCTCGACTAACTGGACCAACGTGATCAACGGCGTGAGCGCGACTAACCTGCTCACCAACGTGGTCTTCGACAATGTGTATTTCGATCCGTCGTCCCGGGGCGATCCGACATGGGGCAGTTCGAGCAAGGGCAGCTTTAGCGGCTCGCCCAATTACGCTACCATCAAAGTCGGACCGGGATCGACCAGCTTCACCATCCCGACCAGTGGTGCCGGGGTGACTATTACCGGCACGCCGGCCACCGCAACCGGCACGGCTGCGATCGATTGCAGCACGGCATTTCCAACGTTGAAATCGGTCAATCCACTGTCGCCCATTTGACATTATTCACTTAGCGACCTCTTCGGCAAAACGATTTAAGTCCCCACACATAACTCGCCGCAGTACGCGTACTGCAAGAGGCGTGCAACGCAGCAGCGTGCCGACCAATGCCGCAGACATTCGCAATTAATTATGTGTGGGTATTTAGACTGTTAAAGTTTAAAATGAATTTAGGAAATTTTTAATTGGTTGATTCGCGACTGTCTTTTAGCCAAACTATTTATCCTCCGTCCAAGCGAGTGCTACTCGCATTTGAACTAGATGCGGGATGGTCGTTATCTAAAAATGATTTTAGAAATTTGCGCTCTCGTCATTCCAAATTTATTTGGGTGGGCGTAAATTTTGGTAATGAACAAATTGGAATTGCTCGACTTGAACTTGCACAGCCTGAGTTTTGTTATGTTAGTCATTTAATCATTCTGAAAAAATTTCGAAGAATGGGAATCGGTCGATTTTTTATTCAGGAAATTGAAAAATTTGTTTTTAGCTTTGGAATCAGGCATTTGATGCTCACGCCAAAAGTAGGTAGCTTACAATTTTACGAGGCGTTACATTTCACCCCGCATTCTGATGTTGCTGGGGTTCTCAAAAAAGAAATTTTCTTTATGAAGAAATGGTTTGTGCATACCCCCTCCTGAATGGAAAACACGGAATCAAACTGAAATCACTTATGTCATGCTTTCCTCTCTCGATGACATGCGTCGTTGAATGAATGCAAGTCATTGAATCCTTTTCAAAAAATTGGTATAAAAACCTGAGTTCGGGATAACAAAGCTTTAGAAAACGCAAAAAAGAACGCCTCACAACTTTGTACGATTTCATTGAGATCAATCGAGTTGAAGAAGGAGGCGCTCATGGACAAGTTAACGGAAGTGTTCTGTTTAATGGATGATTTTTGTCAGGATTTTGAACCGGAATGGGAAAAACGTTTATTGTCGAACGGGAGTAAGAACCTAATCAGTATCTACGCAGCAATAGCGCCAAAAAGGCCAGCGTCACAAACTGCAAACTCGTTTCCAGCTTGCGCTCACAATTTTTCCAAAGCCGACGGCATTTTTCCAGCCAGGCAAATGAGCGTTCCACTACCCAGCGTTGTGGCATCACCGCAAAAGTGTGCAGTTCATTGCGTTTGGCAATTTCAACCGTCGCGCCCAAAAGCGCTTTGACGCCAGCGGCAAATGGCTCTCCCGTATAGCCACCGTCTGCAAGCACATTGACCACCTTCGATAACGATGACTTGTGCCGCGCAAACATGGCCAGTGCACCGGCACGATCGGTCACTTCTGCTGTCGTCACACAGATCGCATGCGGCAAGCCTTGGGTATCGACGGTAAGCGATCCATTAACAGCAGTCTGTTCAAGTTGCTGTTTCGCTGGTTAAATCCAGCATATGCAAATTCCACGGCAACAGCGCCTCAACATCCTCGATGGTCTTTGCCGCAGGCAAGTCGTGCAGGACGTTGCACAGTAAGCGGTCCATCAACAGCAGTGTACGTCGGATGCTGACACACGGATTTGCATGCAGTCGGTCGCGGTTTGAAATTACGTTCCGGACTTCAGCCCTGGCATTGGAACGAAGGCAATACAGTTGACGAGATTTGCGGCTGC
>JANXTY010000001.1 GCA_025352145.1 Oxalobacteraceae bacterium | reverse complement strand
TACGCCGTGCCTGAAGGTTCGGACGCTGTGATCTATGACGGCGGACAATGGGGTCCAGACAGCAACGGACAATGGGCCTTCGAGCTGGGCCACACAGCTTAATTGTGGGACTAATGGTCTGAGTTTTTGACATCGGGTATTTCACCCAGCCCATGCGGGTCGCCCTTGACATGGGTTGGTTCGTACACCGCCCGATTTCATTGATCATTTTTTCATTGATCCTTTTTTTCGTCCCTGCCTCTATCCACATCACGATTAACGGGAGAACCCGGTTTGTCTGTAGAACCACCGCTGTTTAGATCCGAAGTACTCGATTCCGATAGCAAACGCGCCTTGGGCGATGTGGTGCTGGTGTATCCGATATCCAATTATGCAATGGTGCTGTTGGCGCTGGGGCTGCTCTCGGTGTTGGTGCTGTTCGCCGTGCTGGGCCACTATACGCGTCACGTGACTGTGTCGGGGGTGTTGGAACCTGGTCAAGGGGTGGTCAAGCTGTATGCGTCGCAAGGCGGCGTACTCAAAACCCTGCGCGTCAAAGAAGGCCAGATGGTGAAAAAGGGGGAGGTATTGCTGGTCTTCGATACCGAACATTCCGGCGCTCACGGCGAGGCAATCGAGGCAGAACTCGACAGCCGCTTATTAGACCGGCTTGCAACACTGCATAGTGAGTTGGGAAGTACCTTAAAGCTACAAGAAGCAGACGTGGTGAGCATGCGCCAAAATTTAGTAGCCTTACAAAACAATCGCGCTACGTTGACGATGGAAATGCAGACGCAACAAAAACGCGTGGCATCGAGCGAGAAGCTGATGACGCGTTTTGAGCACTTGCAACAGTCGGGCTTTATGTCGGCTATTCAAACCCAGCAAAAAGCGGACGACTTGATGGATCAACAGCTACGGATGCAGGCATTGCAAAAGACAGCCACTAGCGCCGATGCGGAGATCGCGCGTTTGACCTCGGAGCTGGCGAACAGTCCCTTGCGCAGGCAAGTGGCCAAGGCGCAGATCGACCGCAACATATCGAGTACCGAGTCTGAGTTAAGCCGGCAGAAAAGTAACCACGAGTGGTCGGTGATTGCGCCATGCGACGGCATGGTCAGCTCGCTCACGATTGCGAACAACCAGAACGCGGGTACGGGCGTTTCTCTCGTTAGCATTATTCCTTCCGATAGTCAGTTGCAGGCTAATCTGTATGCGCCTAGCCGCGCGCTCGGCTTCGTCCAGCGCGGGCAGGTGGTGAAGATGAAGCTCGATGCCTTTCCTTATCAAAAATTCGGGCTGGTGCAAGGCCGTGTCATCTCCATTGCCGATAGCCCGGTACGCGCCGCAGAAAGTTCGGCCGGTACCCGGCTGGCGGTCAATGGCGAAACAGGCGAGCCGTTATATACCATTCGTGTCGCACTCGACAAACAGGTCGTGGATGCGTATGGCCAGGCGCAGCGGCTGCGTCCGGGCATGCAGATCGAGGCGGAAATTGAAATCGATACCCGCTTGTTGTACGAATGGGTGCTGGAACCGTTGTATAGCCTGCGCCGTGGTTAAAACGCCCGTCCAAGCCCATCTAATGAACACCAATTTATGAGTACGAGCAAAGAATTAAAATTTGACCTGAGCCATCGCTTGCCCGTGATACTGCAGACCGAAGCCACTGAATGCGCGCTGGCGTGCATTGCGATGATCGCCTCTTATTACGGGCATGGCACTGACCTGCCGGAGCTACGCAAGCGTTTTGATATTTCTCTCAAAGGCGCCACGCTTAATCGCGTCGTCGAGATTGCCGATCAGTTGGGCATGAGTTCGCGCCCTCTGCAACTGGCATTGGACGAACTGTCGCACCTGCAAACGCCTGCGCTATTGCATTGGGATTTGAATCATTTCGTGGTACTCAAGATGGTCAAGGGTAACTGGGTTTATCTGCACGATCCGGCCATCGGTGAAATCCGGTTATCGCTCAAAGAACTATCGGAACACTTCACCGGCGTTGCATTGGAACTATCGCCAGGACTCAATTTTCAGCGTAAAGCGGCGCAGCCACCCATTCAACTCAGCGCGGTAGTGGGGCGTTTGGTTGGCCTTAAGCGGGGCCTGATGCAATTGGCTGCTCTGGCATTGGTGCTGGAAACCTTCTCACTCGTCCTGCCGATTTTGACGCAGTGGATCACGGACGAAGCTATCGTAGCGGGCAACCATGATTTACTCACGATGTTGGGCTTGGGCATGGTGGCTATCGGGATCTCTACTGCGGTCATTAGCGCAGTGCGATCCTGGATTGGCATCTACATCAGCACCCATTTTAATTTGCAATGGATGTCTAACGTGATGGGGCGCTTGCTCAAGCTCCCGGTCAATTATTTTGAACGGCGCCATCTGGGTGACATCGTCTCGCGCTTCGGTGCGGTGAGGACGATTGAGCATGGCCTCACTAGCGCCACCATCGATGCAGCGCTCGATGGATTAATGGCCTGCGGTACCTTAATCATGATGCTGGTATACAGCCCTGCTTTAACTGCCGTCACGTTAGGCGCTGTGCTTCTCTACGCCGTACTTCGCTGGTTACGTTTCGATACGGAAAAAGCCGCAGCGACCGGCGTCATCACCAAGCAGGCTAAGGAGCAAACCTATTTTCTGGAGACCATTCGCGGTGTGCGCAGCATCAAAATGTTCAATCGGGAAAATGAACGCCGTGCCGCCTGGATGAATCTGTGGGTGGAGGCGACCAACGCTGGTTTGGTAATGCAAAAGCTTAATTTGTTATTTGGGACCAGTTGGTCATTCATTTCAACTATCGAGCGGGCCTGGGTATTTTGGCTGGGTGCTTCTGCGGTGATTGACCACCGTCTTTCGCTCGGTATGCTGTTTGCCTTTCTTAGTTATAAAGAACAATTCTCTGGACGAGTCAACCAGTTGATTGATCGTTTGGTCGAATTTCGCATGCTTAGTATTTCGGTAGAGCGACTAGCCGACATTGTGCTGACAGCGCCAGAGGAACGCACTACCGTTCCAAAGAAAGAGGTCCCCGATAATCTGACGTTGAAGATAAAGAATGTCAGTTTTCGGTATGCGGCGGATGATCATCTGATCCTTGACAACGCCAGCCTGACGATTCAGCCAGGTGAATGTATCGCTATTATCGGCCCGTCCGGTTGCGGTAAAAGTACCTTTCTGAAACTCATGCTGGGGATTCTCAAACCCGGTAAAGGCAAAATTCAATTAGGCGGTTTAACCATCGATCAACTGGGCTTGCGTAACTATCGCAACGTGATCTCTTCTGTTATGCAAGATGATCATTTGTTCTCTGGATCAGTGTACGACAACATAGGCTTCCTTGACCCTAAGCCGGATAGCGAATGGCTTCGCGAATGCGCCAAAGCAGCCTGTATTCACGACGAGATCATGGAGATGGCAATGGGTTATCACACGTTGGTGGGAGATATGGGCACCGTATTATCCGGCGGTCAGAAACAGCGCGTGTTACTGGCCCGTGCTTTGTACAATCGGCCCAGGATACTTTTCCTGGACGAAGCGACCAGTCATCTCGATATGGAAAACGAAGCAAAGATTGGCAACGCTATCGCTACGCTCAATATCACCCGTATCATGATCGCCCACCGGCCACAGACAATCGCGATTGCTGATAGGGTTTTTCTTCTGAAAAATGGTAAATTTGTGAACCTGGTTAAGCGCGTCGACGCGATTGACGGACAAGACAAGCCTGCTATGCCTGCCTTGACGCAATCAACCTAAATAAAAAATAAAAAAACCTTCCAATGCAACGCGTTGAGAACCTTATGCCGACAAAGTCTCGTTATAAACCTTGCCGTCAATGGTGACGTTGGTGAGCGTCAAGTCGCGCACATTGTGCAAGTACCAGGGCTGTTTTCCGTTGGCAGGGGTTCCGAAGTTGCAATTCGTGATGGTGATATGGGTCAGCGGCAGCACAGGTGATTTCTCCGTACCGTTATAGCTTGAGACGACCGGGCCGAGGATGACCATTGCTTGATAACAGGAAAAATTTCCCTTCTCGGTGGCGACGTTGCCTACAGTCACCTCAGAAATATGCACGTTCGATACGACCGGCGGACGCGTCCGTACTATGTCGTCTTTGGGTGCGTAGTCGCAGTCAAAGGTGATTACAGCGCCGCCAGAGGTGGAGACGGTTTTTGGCAGGATCACGGAACCGGGTAACGGTCCGTAGAAGCCGGGACGAGTCTGGACGCCGTTGGGTACGGTGAGTTTGCGCAGGTAAAAATTCTTCAGGTAGCCGCCGCGATTCATATTGGTTTTCAGGCGGATCCCGGTGCTTAAAGGATGGCTGTCCCAATGGAGGTTGCGGAACTCCAGATTTTGCGCGTAGACATCCCGAATCCCTGCCGCCATTTCGCTGCCTAGCGTGACGCCGCCGTGACCGCTGTTCATGATGCAGTTCTGGATCACGACGTTTTGCGTAGGGCCAAATTGCGTGTCGCGGTTTTTGCCGGATTTGATGGCGATGCAGTCGTCGCCGGTATTGAAGGTGCAGCCTTCGATCAATACGGTGTCGCACGCTTCCGGGTCGAAGCCGTCGTTGTTGGGCCCCATGCTGTTCATCTGGACATCTTTGATGTGCACATTACGGCAGTTGACCGGATTGTGTTGCCAGAACGGGGTCGCGTTGATCTGATAACCTTTGAGCAGGACGTTGGTACACCCCACGAACTGAATCATGCAGGGCCGCAGAAAATGCCCAAGGCCGAAAATACGCTGCGCTATCGGCACGCCTGCTTCCGAGAGGATCGGCAGATAGCTGGCGTCGGCGCGCCAGTTTTTGTTCTCGCCCAGAATCGATTTTTGTTCCGCTTCGCTCAGATACGGGGCGATGGCTTCTAACGATTCGGCGTTAAGCGGATTAGTAACGCCCTGATTTTCCAAGGCATGCGGACCGGGTTTGCGTTTATTATTTTTCCAGCTCCACCAGCAACCTTCTTCCCCGGCGACAAAAGGCACACCGCCCTGCCCGTTCAAAATGCTGGTCCAGTCATCGCCGGTCAGTGCGATATTGTTTTGGCCGTAGGCATACACCATCGGTGAATAATTGAGGCAGTCGTTGCTCTGCCAGCGCGATATCACGAGGTTGCCGTTGTTGCCGCAGGGGATATTGCCGTGCCTGGCGTAATCGGCAGGGTTGTTGCTGAAATAAATTTGCGCGCCCGCGCTCAAGTGCACGTTGACATTCGAGAGCAGCACAATGGGACCGGCGCAATACCAGTGACCGGCAGGGATCAGTACCCGTCCACCCCCGGCCTTGGCACAAGCGGCAATGGCAGCGGCAATGGCGGGATAACAATCGACCGCATCGGGCGCCTGCGTGTTGACGATGCCGGTTTCTTCGTGCAACACCAGCGCCGTGACCTGCACCACTTTGCAACTGACCGCGCCAAATTGGGTGATGAGGAAATCTTCCTGACGAAAAATCAAAGGCGTGGCAAACCGATCGATGATGGCCTGCGCTTTATCCCAGGGATCGACCGGTTCGGGGGCGGCCATCACAGTCGCTGGAAAACCGCTCCCGAAGACCAGGCCAACAACGGAAGTAGCCCGCATCAAGGTGCGGCGTTGCCGGTTGATGTTGTTGTGCTTGTTGTTATGTTTGTTGTTGTGTTTGTTCATGCGCAGGGCGTCCTTATTTTTAATTAATTCTTTATGCAGATTGTCAAACAGCGTGCAAGATTATCTCGACAGAAAATAGGATGCACAGGAGGCGTATCCCCAGTTTCTACGCTTGTACGCTTCCCGATTTCACTCCTTTACTTCATCGCTCCAGATTAATAATGCTTGGTGGCCGGTTCAGGAAACGGCACAAAGCGCTGATCACAACGATGGCTTACTTCCTTCTTAATCACGCCATCTACTATCGTGTTCTCAATCGTTTCCTTGCCTGCGATAACCACGTCGTCCATTTTCACTCCCAACGAGCGCGCCGCATCAAAACCTTGCATGATGATTTCACCCGAAGTCGCGCTATGGACATTCTGAAAAACGATGTCTTTATAAACCGGAATACTAGAACCCTCCGTGCGATGTTCGTAGCTGGTATTGAGTTCGATAGGTTTGCGCACATTGCGCAGGCAGACATCGTGGTAGCGCACGTCGCTCACCAAACCGCCACGGCCCGGATCGCTCTTGATGCGCAAGCCCGATACGCTGTCTTCCATTGTTAAATCTTCCACCAGCACATGGCGCACGCCGCTGTTAACTTCGCTGCCAATCGACATGCCGTGGCCGCTATAGAAATGGTTATGCAAGATGGAAACATTTTCGGTCGGGCCGGAATTGCCCGCCTTGATCGCAATGTTGTCGTCGCCGGTACGGATAAAGCTATGAGCGACGGTAATGTTGCGCGATGATCCTGGATCAATGCCGTCTGTGTTACGCGCTGTGCCGGGCGTATTGATCTTCACCCCCCAGGCAGTAAAGCCATCGACCAGAGTCAGTCCTACGTGGAAATTAGGCGCATTGCGCAAAGTGATGCCATAGAGCGTGAACTGTTTCGAACGCTTGACCTGGATCATGCGCGGCGCGTTCTGGTTACCCTTTTCTTTCTGGGCACGACGCGCTAACTCCCACCACGTTTCTTTTTTTCCATCGATCAGATGACCACCCTGGCCATCAATCACCCCCTCGCCCATGATGCCGCTGCCGACCGTATCGTCGGCGGTGATAAATTCCCTGCAGCCGTGACCCTTGGCATCAATGGTGCCGCAACGCGCGCCGTTCAGATCAAAGGCATCGGGGTCCGTACTCGCATACAGCGTCACCTCCGCATCGACGAATAAGGTCACGCCGGTGCGCAACACAAGTGGCCCCGAGATAAATGCAGACAAATCCTTGCTACCCTCCAACCGCACCGACTTGCCAGCGGGACAGGCATCCATCGCTTTCTGAATACGCCCCGTATCGTTACGGCCCGATTCTGGCGAAGCAGATTCGGCCATCAACACCGCACAACCTGGCGGCACGACCGGCTCGATAACCGTCCGGCTATCCTGCGCATAAAGCGGTAACGCGCAAGCTAGCAGCAAGGCCGCTAATGATGTGGAAGCTGCGGTGGAAGCTGCGGTGGAAGCTGCGATGGAAACTGCAGTGGATAAGGGACAAGTAAGTATCATGGTTTTTATTCGCTTATTTTTTTGAATTTACCAATTGAGGGGCGCTGCAATAACGAACCGATCATCTCCTCTGCGCCACACTGAAATAGTGCGATTTTTTATTAGAATACAGCCCATAAAAGAAACCCGATAATGGAGTGTTTCACCTCCAACGGGTTTCCCTATAGTGAGAAAGTGTAGCTTGAAACGATGAAAAATTAATTAATAAGTATACAAGCAACGATGTCGTTTATTTTTTGCAAATCCATCCCACAATCAATATATTTCCGGGTAGCATCTAAATCGTTCGTGATGATCGACTTATTTCCAGAAATGCCCCGTTTTTACTGGACCATGCGCATGCCATCAGAAGCCTGCCCTGCCTCAAGATTTGTTCTTTCCATTGTCAATGCAAAGTACAGGAGACACCTATGAAAATACGATTTTTCACATTGCTATTGACGATGCCGCTGGCACTGTCGAATGCGTATGCCGATGACGCTGCCAGTGGGTCGTCCATACGCCTCAGCGGGTATGGTACCGCAGCGCTGACCACGACCAACACCAATGCCGCCAAATTCGCACGCCCCAACCAGGCTACCGGCGTAGGCACAACTGCGCGCACCGGTGTCGAGGCAGGCGTCACGATGGGGCAGATTGTTGAATCGGTCAAGCAAGTCGCAGACATCATGGCCGAGATCAGCACCGCTAGTCAGGAGCAAGGCACAGGGATCCGGGAAATCGGGCTGGCCATCAACCACATGGATGACATGACTCAGCAGAATTCGGCATTGGTTGAACAGGCTACGGCAGCGGCGGAATCCTTGGAAGAACAAGCCGTGCAACTCAATGCGGTGTTGGCGGTGTTCAAATTAGCGCCGACCGCTCATAGCGCTGTCCAGAGCGCTCCTGCTATACGGCCGCTGCTGCGCTAAAAAATAAATGGGACGTTGTGGGGGACATAAACAGAGGCGATGCAGGGCGGCAGTGGTATACCACATCTGTGGAATAGTGCATACGTAGAGGCACGACATGCGGTGCCCCCACCATGCCGTGGTGCCAACCAAGAATAATGACTTTTCCCCCGCTCCGCGCAACATGAGGGGTTTAAATAGATTTGGCAATTTTCCAAACTAACAAATGGGACACCGCATGAGCGTGCTACAAAGCAAAGCCATTGGAAAATGGCTCATCCTTATCTTCAGCGTAATCAGTTTTTTTGGCGTTGCCTGGTGGTTGGCTTTAGGTAAAAACCACGCAAACCAAAATAATGTATTCAAAAAAGTGACGATTGCGATACCAACCCAAGTTTGCGTTGGCGCCTTGTTCGTTGGCGCAGATCAAAAAATTTTCGATGCGCACGAACTGAATGTAACTCTTCAACCTTTCGCCCTTGGCAAGCAAGCTTTGCAATCCGTATTGGATGATAAGGCAGATTTAGCGATTTTAGCGGATACGCCTTTTATGTTTTCAATCATGAACGGCGACAAAATTGCGACTGTCGGAACCATATTTGGCTCGCGCAAAACGATGGCAATCGTCGCGCGCAAGGACCGTGGCATTACCCAGGCAGAAGATCTCCCGGGAAAGAAGATTGGAACCATTTTTAAAAGTAACGCTCAATATTTCGTTGACGCTTTATTGGTAGCCCACTCGGTTCCAAAGTCGTCTGTCACCATCGTTTTTCTTACGCCGGACGAGTTGGTTGACGCATTAAAAAAGGGCGATGTCGATGCCGTCACGGTGTGGCATCCTAACTTGGCCAAACTTCAACAGGCATTGGGCGATCACGCTGCAATTATTTCCGGCAAAGATATTTTTATCTATCGTTTCATCCTCGTCGGCAAGCAAGACTATTTGGACACACATCCCGCCGAAATACGTCAAGTGCTAGCGGCAATGGAAGAGTCGACGCAATTTATTCATGAGAACCCAGCCCAATCACAGCGTATTATCGGCAAGGCCCTCGAGATGGATGCCTCCTTATTATCCCAGGCTTTTGATCCGAACGATTTTTCCCTCTCGCTGGATCAAACATTGTTATTGGCACTGAGCGATGAGACGCGATGGGCCATGAAGCAAGGCCTTATCCCTCCCGGGCCGATTCCCAATTACCTCAATTATATTCGACAGGAACCGCTCGAATCGGTACTTCCGAGCGCGATCAAAATTATCCGCTAGTCTGCCATGACATTAAATCGACAAAGCAATATCTTGGCATGGCTGGCAGCATTCGCAGTGATCGTAGTGATCGCTGCCACGCGTTTTTCTGTCCTTGAAGTGCGCAATCAATTTCAGCAGATTGCAATGGCAGAAAATACGATTAAAGGGGTAACCAACTTCCGCTTTCTTATCATGGAAACGGCTTTTTACAATGAAAAGCGATCCGCAGAGCAATGGCAGCGTCGAGTCACAAGTTTCGAAGCAATGTTGTTAAATCAGCGCTATAGCGAGGCAAACGAAAACGCCTTGCTAGAAAGAGAACTGCTCAACCTGAAAGTAATCACCAACCTGTACGATCGACTCACTAGTGCGACATTGAGCTTAGGCAATGCGCCTACCATCGGGGCTGCTACCAGTACCGAGTTAACCGCCAGTACCGTGAGTGCGTTATTTCTCACCACCCAGGACATGTTAGATGACGCCTTGGAGTTAGCGCGTTTGAATCGTCTTGATTTGACAGAGGCGCAAAATCAAGCCGCGCGGATTATTCAAATCAGTATTGCCATCTTGACGGCGTTGATCGCAATAGGGTGTGTGATCATCAAACGAAGCGTTTTGGTCCCGATTGCCGCACTCACAGAAGGTACCGAACGGGTAACCAAGGGTAACCTTTCCTTTCGTCTCGATCTGTCCATGAAAAATGAAATCGGTTTTCTGGGGAACACCTTCGACCACATGACCGGACAGCTGGAGCAGGCGCACGACGCCACACAAAAAACAGTGCGCATGCTGGACAATAAAACGATTGAGTTAGCCCAGATGCAGCAACAGTTACATACTATTATCGATAGCATGCCAGCGCTGGTGGGCTCGTGGGACACCGATTTCTGCAATCGTTTCGGTAACCGCGCTTATTCGGAATGGTTTGGCATCACCCCCCGACAAATGCGGGGGAAACACATGCGCGAGATTATCGGCAGCGATCTTTTCGCACAATTAGAACCCAACCTATTATCCGTATTAGAGGGGAAGGAGGAAGTTTTCGAGCTGGCCATTCCTACTCCTAATGGGAACATACGGCATGCGATATTTTCCTCTGTGCCGGATGTGCAAAACGGCATCGTGAAAGGATTTTATGGATTTGTCAGCGACATTACTCAGCTCAAGCAGACACAAATTTCAAAAGAGAAAGCCTTAGCGCAACTTCAGGGAATCCTTGATGCAGCTATGGATTTTGCGATCATTGAAGGCGATGAGAAAGGAATAATCACGCTTTTTAGCAAGGGAGCTGAAACCCTGCTGGGTTATAAAGCAGAAGAAATCGTGGGCAAAACGGACGGCAGGCTTTTTCATATTCCCGAGGAAGTGATCGCGCGCAGCAAGGAACTTACTTTGCAATGCGGACGTGTCATTCGCGGTTTTGGCGTCTTTATTGAACTCGCTCGTCAAGGGTTGTCGGAATCGCGCGAGTGGACTTATGTACGTAAAGATGGCCTCTCGCTGCCGGTGAATGTCACGGTGACAGCGATTCACGACCGGCTAGGCAATATCACGGGATATCTAGGCATCGCAAAAGACATTCGGAAAGATAAGGAAATTCTGCAGACGCTGGCCGAGACGCGTGATAAGGCGGAGGCTGCCAGTCTCGCGAAAAGTCAATTTTTAGCTAACATGAGCCATGAAATTCGCACACCGATGAATGCGATTCTGGGCATGCTGCAATTGCTGCAACACACTGAACTTACGCCGCGCCAGCTTGACTACGCAGTCAAGACACAATCGGCGGCCCAATCTTTGTTGAGCCTGCTTAACGACATCCTTGATTTTTCCAAAGTGGAAGCCGGAAAAATGACGCTGGAAAGCGTGCCCTTCCGGCTCGATTCGCTCATGCGCGATCTGTCGGTCATTTTTTCGTCCAGTGTCGGCAATAAAGACATCGAGGTGTTGTTCTCCATCGATCCCCAGTTACCGTCATGCATCCTGGGTGACCCGCTACGATTGCGGCAAGTATTAATTAATTTAGCCGGTAATGCCATTAAATTTACGAAGCACGGCGAAGTCATCGTGTCATTACAGGTAGTGAAACAAAATGCAAATCGTACAGAAATTGTGTTTTCGGTAAAGGACTCCGGCATTGGTATCGCACCTGAGCAATTGGCTTATATTTTTGAGGGTTTCAGCCAGGCCGAAGCATCAACGACACGTCGATTTGGCGGCACGGGCCTCGGCCTGGCAATTAGTCAACGCCTGGTATCACTGATGGGCGGTGAATTGGCGGTGGAAAGTACACTGGAAATTGGCAGCCGTTTCCATTTCACCCTGTCATTTGAGCATGCCGATGAAGATGAGGCGAGCCTGCCCGCACTAACGAGCCAGCGCAAAGGCTTGCCACGGCGGGCGTTGATTGTGGATGACAACGATAGCGCAAGGGAAATTTTGGTCTCGATGGTCAAATCGCTTGGCTGGCAAGCCGACGAGGCCGCCAGTGGAGGCCTTGCATTGACGATGTTACGGAAAAACGAGGCCGCGCCATTTCCGTATGATGTGGTGTTTATGGATTGGAAAATGCCCGACCTGGACGGTTGGGAAGCCGCTCGTCAAATTCGCCAATTGCAGCATGGGAACGCAGCCTCCGTCATCATCATGGTGACAGCGCATGGTCGCGAGGTCCTCGCCGAACGCTCGCTCAACGACGCTAATTTACTCAATGGATTTTTAGTCAAACCGGTGACCGCATCCATGATATTTGATGCAGTCATCGATTCTTCTCAAGAGTCATTCCGGGTGACGGCGAAACGGAGTTCGATGCGCTTGGCCGGGTTGCGTTTGCTCCTGGTTGAAGACACTTTGATGAACCAGCAAGTGGCGGAGGAACTGTTATCGAGCGAAGGAGCCATCGTTGAAGTGGCTGATTGCGGCGGCGTAGGTGTAGCGAAAGCATTAGCGGCCATGCCCCCCTTTGATGCGATATTAATGGATATCCAGATGCCCGACATGGACGGCTATGTCGCCACGGGAAAAATTCGCCAGGATCCACGCATGCAATCACTCCCGATTATCGCCATGACAGCCAACGCGATGCCCGCTGACAAAGCAGCATGCAGGGCCGCCGGCATGGATGATCATATTGCGAAACCGATCGATTTAAATAATGTAGTCACTACCATTTTGCGACACTGCAATCCGGGCAAACTTTCTTCGACCAACATGCTTGCGGAAGGGAGAACATTCGTACAAAACAAATTGGGAATCGAGCTTGATGCTGCCCTCCAACGGCTCGGGGGCAACCAAACCCTGTTTGCCACACTAGCCAAACGCTTTGGTGACGATATTCCTCCACTCCTCATTACATTACGGCAATCCCTTACGCAAGGCGACACCCTCACCGCTGCCGGTGCAATACATACTTTAAAAGGCATATCAGGCACTGTCGGCGCTGTCCATCTGGCGAAGTATGCCGCCCAGGTCGAAGAACAATTAAAAACCGCTGAAGCAACCATCAATAGGAATGTGATGATGAATGCGCTAGAATCCCTCGTCACCCAAACGCAGTCAGCATTAGAAAAAATTGCATTGGAGTTATGCCCTACTATTCAGTCCTCCTCATCGGAAATTAAACCTATTGATCAAGCAGCAGTAAGCGCCGCACTTAATACAGAACTTGATGCACTGAATATTTTATTGCGTAGTTTTAATATGCAGGCACTCAGCGTTTTTGCTGATTTAGAAAAAAAATATGGTAATGCTCTAGACGGCCAATTGTCACCCTTAGCGCAAGCGTTAAATCGCCTGGACTTTAAACTGGCGTTAGAATGCAGCGATCAACTTCGAACAAGGCTCCCATGACCTTCACTGACAAACCATCGGCGATAGGATTGCCAAACGCAACACCTGGGGAGCCATCCGAAAAGCCGCTCTTATTGATAGTAGACGACCAACCCGGCAATATTCAAACCTTATACGAACTTTTCAAAGATGAATGTGAAGTGTGCATGGCAACCAATGGCCCCGATGCGCTCACCTTTTGCCAGTTCCGCCAGCCGGATTTGATCCTGCTCGATGTCATCATGCCGGAAATGGGGGGGTATGCTGTTTGCCAGCGCTTGAAGAGCGATCTACTTACCCAAAATATTCCCATTATTTTTGTCACGGCGCAAAACAATCCGATGGAAGAGGCGCAGGGCTTCGAGAAGGGGGGCGTAGATTTCATCGCCAAACCCTACCATGCGAGTGTAGTAAAAGCACGGGTGCGTACCCATCTGACACTCAAGCGTCAATCCGATTTACTCAGATCATTGTCGCTCACGGACGGGTTAACTGGCGTAGCCAATCGCCGTAACTTCGACGCTACCTTACAGGGGGAATGGCGGCGATGCGCACGCGCAGAACATCCCCTTTCTTTAATATTGATCGACGTTGATTTCTTCAAACGCTATAACGATTTTTATGGTCACCAGGCTGGCGACGTATGCTTGCAATCCATCGCCTTAGCTCTCCAAAGCATCTTCAAACGCTCGCATGACTTGGTTGCGCGCTATGGAGGTGAAGAATTTATCTGTATCCTCCCCGATACGCCACTGGAAGGGGCAGAACAAAAAGCGCGTCAGTTAGAAAAAGCCGTCAGAGATCTCTGCATTCCGCATGAAAAATCGGAAGTAGCCGATGTCATCACCATTAGCCTCGGTGTCGCCACTACCAATCCAGTAAAAGGCGAAAACCCGGAGGATCTCATCGGTTGTGCGGATAATCAACTGTATCTCGCTAAACGCTCCGGGCGCGCCCAGATGAGATCCCTGCAAATTCCCCGGGCCTAGCAGCCCTCCCCACCAGCCGCCAATAGCTGCGCTGATTCCAGGGCGATATGAACGCATCAAGTGGTGCGCCGTGTCAACGCCATTCTTTTCCCTGGGTCGATGAGGAAGAAGACGGCGATTGACGGTGGCAGTCTCTAGGCTTTGTTGATTTCTCTTGCGCCAGTTTTTGTGGCTTTGCTCATGGCGCGGGAACGTTTTGTGGATTTGCGATGGGGCTCGATGGTATCGGGGTCAGTGCAGTAGGAGCCACTACTGGACGCACTGTCGCATCCTCTAGTTTCCAACTAAACGCACGCTCTTGCCATGTGTCAGTAGTAGCGCTGCCATTAGTCGATGGCTTGAATTTGCACGCAGCGACAATATCGATGCTTGCTTGATCAAGCACAGGCCACAGGCTGCTATGGGTAATACTAATATTACTGGTCGCTCCGTTTGCCTCGATCTTAAAACGTACATAGGTGATGCCGGTTTGATCTTCACGCACCGCCTTTGCCGGATAAATGATGGGCGGGCAATCACCCTTCAGGGCACGAGATGCCTCCTGTGCTTCCGTATCAGGAGGCTGTGGCGGTGCCATCATCGTCATCCCCCTTTGCGGATTTTGGGTATCTTTCTTCCCTAAGGCCGATACCCCTAATGCAGAGGGCAAAACAATTTGCTTGCCATTGACGCTCAACTGACTATTCTTGACTTCGATCGTTGTGTGAAGTACGCCAGCATCTACGCGGGCAAAGCCCTGGGAAACTAGTTTTCCGATCATCGCATCGGCCATATTTTTCCCTGTTTGCTCAGCAGAAGGCGACGCTGTTGCCTGATTAGTTGGAGGACGCATATTTTTGCGGGCGATAGCGTAGCTGATATCTTGCACGAGGGCCACGGGTACGTTTATGTCAAAGCGCGCCACTATTTTCTTGAGGAGTTGTGTGGGTACATCGAAGTCATGTTCCGTTGCTCCCACCATGCCGATATGTCCTTTGAGTGACGCAGTGTTGCCACGATAGCGAGCGCTAAAGTCTTCGATGTCCATGGATAGACCACGCACGATAGTTGTCTGCCCCAAAGACTTGAGCAATGATCTCATCGCAAGCGTTTGTTGTTGTAATGAGGCGTCGTCGCTACGCGCTATTTTTTTAATGTTTTTTGCCGCCTCGTTCAACGCTTTGGCATCAATTTTATTGAAACGTAATCCCATATGAAAAGCATCGACTTGTTCGTCTGCGGCATGGATGGATTTGACGGAAAAGCCGTATTTAATATCGATGAACTTGCCGTGTTCGATGGTTTCTGTTTTCGACGAAAGATCCTGCATTGCGAGGGTCAAGTTAGGTTTTTTTAGCTCAAATTTGATGCTCTCAATATTGGCTTGCGCGTTGCCGATCCAAAGATGGGCAACACCCCGTTTTTGCTTGCCTTCCAGTGTCATGTTACGCAATGCAAGTTGCCCGACTGAATCGGAAATAGTGAGCGCCGACCACCGGCCAGATGAGTTTAGGTTTGATCCGGCGGGATTTGTTGTGAGTTCAATTTTGATATCGTCCCAATCAAGATGGGTGCCATTGGTTTGCACAAAACTGTGTGATGGGAGCGTGATACTGTAATTGATGACGTCTTTAGCAGGCTGTGTGCGAACAAGTGCGAATGGATGGTCGGTACCAAAAATTTTGCGCAGTTCTTCTTGCGTTTTTGGTGAGTAATTAAATCCGGCATAGCTATCGAGCGTCTTCACAATATTCGTATCTGCTGCAAAGCGTGCGCTAAATTCTTGGTTCGCAGCGACGATCGCATCGAATACTTCAGAGTGAATAGGGTGAATAGGGTGCATTGGCTTAATCGGTTTAACCGGATCAACCGAATGGATGGTGGAGGATGACGGTGCATCGATGGCAAAGGCAATCGAGGTGGCAAACACACATGTGGCGGCCAAGGTGGTGCAGAAGAAAGGTTTGCTCATAAAGTGCTCCGTCTAGATGCCAAGGGGGTAGAAGAGTGAGATTTTAAGGTACACACTCATTTTTCTCAATGAAATACGCGTTTATTTCTTGAAATAAAAATATGGTTCAATGCCTGACTGAACAGCCTTAATGAACGGTATTCACACCTCTCTTTTTGACGTCGACATCATTGCGTCTTCATGCAAGCGCCCATCCACCGTAATCAACGCCATCTTCAATAATTTCCCTGGAAACACGACTTGCGCCACCGCGCGATAATTTTCCAGCTGCGCCTGATACGCCACACGTTCGGAATCGAGGATATTGCGCTTGTAATCGAGTATCCATACCGTGTCATCCGACATGACTACACGATCAAAACGCACTGCTGTTGCATCCGATATTACGTCCATTTCATTGCGCGCAAAATGGAACTGCTCCGGGTCAAAAAAACGCCTTAGCTGTGGTTGTGACAATATCGTATGCGCTTGTTCGCGAATTGTTTTTGCCAACGCAAGAGGACAAGGAAGCCAGCGTGCAATCGACGCTGGATCCGGGATAGTGATGGGCCAAGCAGACGACTGCGTTAAACGTTCCATCAAGGTATGCAGCGCGATGCCTTCGTCAATTGCGTCGGACCGTTCAGCAGGTACTATGTCGCTCATCTCCATCATAACGCCGGTTGCCGTACCTACCTCGGGCGAAAGTGCCGGACAAAGGGGCGGATCGAATAACGTCAACCTGAATGTCTCTTTCTCCCTACTCTGCTCTTTTGTATTGCCTGGGAAATTTCCCCCTGAATCCTCCAGAACCGGCGCTGGCATCTGCTGCAAGCGAGAATACCAGCTGTCGGCCACTACCCCATTTGCATCGGCATTTTTCAGCCCTGCGATGCCGCTCACCATCAGCACTTGTTTAGCGCGAGTGACTGCGACATAGAGCAGGTTCCAGTCTTCCTGCGTCTTAAATTTTTCTTCCGCTTCGAATAATCGATCACGCGCCACACCACGCTCATCTTTACGTCCAAAAACTGAAAAATGCGTAGGCATCGCGGCGTCCTGCGGCCAGTCACACAAAATACCCGCATCGTCGCGTGCCGGTTTGCTATGGTTGGCGTCGAGCACAACGACAATGGGCGCTTCCAGTCCCTTGGCGCTATGGATAGTGAGGATACGTACCGCATCGACCGAGGCATCGATATCGGCTTCGTCGGGCGCCTCATTGACACTGCCCTTTTGCAAGCTACGCAAGGCATCGATAAATTTAGGCAAACTCGGGTAGCGTCCCGCATCGAGATTCAATGCCAGTTCGGTAAATGCGGCGATATTGCCAATGACCTGCGTGCGGGCCATAGCCGAGACCGATTGCGCATAGTGGGCGATCAATTGACTCTGATGCAAAATCAAATCGAGCAAATCATGCACCGGCAAACGCGGCGCAGCTTCCATCCACGTTTCCAGCAAACTACAGGCGCGCCGCAAAGCAGGAGAAGCGCCTTCGAAGACAGGGGCCGACACGGCTTCCGTCGATAGGTCGAAGGCTGTTGCACAGACGAGCGCACGCAGCCGCTGCCACCAGGTTTTTTCAGTACGCAAGGCCAATACAATCAAGTCCTGATCACGCGCTCCCATGATCGGACATTTAAGCACATGCGCCAGCGCGCGGTTATCCCCTGGCGTAATTAAAAAATTCAGAAGCGCCATCAGATCGAGCACTTCGAGAGAATCAAGCAGACCGCCGCGCTTATCCGACATAAACGGGATCCCGGCTTCGCGTAAAGCCGTTTCATAAGCGCTCAAATGAGCGCGTTTTTTGACCAGCAGCATGACATCAGACCAAGGCAGATTCAGCCTGTTTTTAGCTTGCCACAATGCTTTCGCTACGGCGCATCCCTCGTCGTAGCGCCGGGCGTCTTCATCTTCTGCACGCGCTGTAGTCAAGGGGTTGCGCAGCGTTAATCCGGGTTGCACTGAACCCCCTGTTAATGCTGATTTTTTCTCACTCTCAATCAACGGCAAACACCACACTTCACCACTTTGTTTGGCCATCGTTGTTTGTGCCGAAAAAATCGGATTGCCGAGAAAGCCGACATTGAGCGCATCAACGATAACCGACGCATTACGGCGTGTCTGGTTAGTACGCAAGATCGCAGCGCCCCGCGTTCTAAGCAGCTCACGCGCAGCATCAAACACACGCGGCTCTGCACGCCGAAAACGATAAATCGACTGTTTCGGATCGCCCACGACAAACACGCTGGGCTGCGCGGCATCATCGCCATATGCCGCCAGCCAGGCCAACACGATATGCCATTGCAAGGGATTGGTATCTTGAAATTCGTCGAGCAAAATATGTTTGTAGCGGGCATCAAGGCGGCTATGTAGATACGCGGCGTGTTCCTCATCGGTCAACAGGCGATAGGCTTGCCATTCCAGGTCCGGGAAATCGAAGACTCGCTGCTCCGATTTTAGCTCTTGATAGCACTCCAAATAGGCAGCGCCAGCGGTGAATAAGGCCTGGTTCAGTGCGAGAACCAGGATCTCGCCGCTGCGTCGTTCAAGCAATAATAAAGCCTCCGCTAAAGCATTAAATTCGCGCTCGAAAGCATCGCCGGAATTCTCACCGAGCTGCTCCTCCAATACTTTGAGCAATTGTCCGCGCCGATGATCGTTGGCACGAAAGCTCCCTTTATCGTCGCAAAATTGCGTCAACAGTTTTGCAAAATTTTCTGTTGACGGCTCCGCTGACAGCGCGCTCTCCATCTGGGTTGCACGCTCTTGATTACGCTTTGTTCCTTGTCCTAATAACCAGGCAATCGTATGAATACGCGCCGCAAGTTTTTTATCTTCCCACACCGTCAGACGCGCATCGCGTACACCATCTTCGGCGCAAATATTTTTCAGCCACAAGAGAGGTGCGTTGGCATCGCCCTGTTGCGTAGCAGCCCACCATTCGGCCCGCTTGCCCACAAAAGCATCGAGCAATTTTTTCGCATTAAAGTCACCCACTAATTCATACAGAGTCAGCAAGGCTTCTTTCGCTGGCGCATGCTCTGTCTCATTCAAGCCCTGCAGGAAGCCACTATAAGCTTCACGCATTATTTCGCCGGTCGCTTCGGTCAGGACGTAGCCGTGCGGTACGCCGGAAGTCAATGGGGCTATCTGCACCAGACGCGCAAACCAACTGTGAAAAGTATCTATCGACAGCGATTGCGCGCTGGACAAAACCTGTTCATACAAACCGCGCGCAAGGGGAAAAAGGTGCGCCAACTCGTGTTCCTGCACGCCGCGCTCAAGCAATAATGCGCGAACCTGATCTGCCGGTGCCAGCGCCAATTGATGCAATAACTGCATAAGCCGCTCACGCATTTCCTGCGCGGCTTTACGTGTGAAGGTAATGGCCAGCAACTCGGACGGCTGCGTGCCAGCTAATAGCAAACGCAACATGCGCGCAACTAACAACCAGGTCTTGCCGCTACCGGCGCACGCCTCCACCACGACTGACCGCTGCGGATCGCATGCGACATCAATAAATTCTTCCGCGCTGGAAAACCGGCTGTTGATTTCGTAGGCATGCGAGGTCATGTGCGGATCGCTGGAATCCGCGTCGACATTGGTGACATTAGCGACGTCGGGATCGTTGCGCATCATCACCATGCGCCCTTACGACACAAACCGCGTACTTCACAATATTGACATACCGATTCGATTCCATTGGAGGGCAATGCCGCGTCCTGCCCAATCGCACGCATATTACCGACAATGTGCTTTTCCAAAGACTGCTGCCATTCGATATAGCGTGGCGCTTCTGCGTCGCCGGTTTTGTCCTTGGATAGCTCCAGCGCAACGTAATGCGCTGAGTCAACCGGCATGTTCAACAATAATCCGTAAAACGGCAATTGCTGATCCTCTCCCTCTTTCAACTTGTTTTTCAATACGGCCTGCGTACTGGTCTTGTAATCGAGCACTGCACGCTCTCCGCTATCGTTTTCATCCACGCGATCTATTCGCCCCTGAAGCAGCACATCGCCTTCGCCCCATTGAAGCGGGCGCTCAAACCATTCTTCCCCGATCACAAATCTCCAGCCTTGTTCTTCGCGCGCGTGGGCCCATTGCAAGTAGGCTGGAATAACTTTTTTCCAGCGCGCATAGTAGCCTAGCGCTGCTCCGTTTTTTGCCAATTCCTGATCGAATATCTGCGCCGAGATGGTACGCATCAGGGACTCCCGATCCTGCTGCCCATCGGCAAGAACAGAGGCATGGTAAGTCTTCAGAATCTGGTGCAGCCATCCGCCGTAATCGCGTTTTTCCGGCATGTCGGAGAGATCATCTAGTCCCGATAAACGCAGCATGCGCGTCGCAAAGAATTGGTAAGGACATGCTAAAAAACTGTTGTACCCGCTCGCCGAAAGACGGGTCGGTGTCAACTGCGATGCCGAGGGCATAGCCATACCCGGCATGGTTGCTGTCAAGGTTTTTGCGTCCAGGTCGAGGCGATGGTTCGGCAACCTGTTTTCGCCACCACGTTCCAAGATTAATTGCAGGCGTTCGATCCAGGTACTCATCGCATTCGGTTCGCCATTTTTGTGTGCCTGCCAGGACAGCACCACCTCGGAATTGGCGCAAAGCACTTCGGCGAAATCGCGTAGTTGCTGGTGTTGCCGACTTTCGCGCGTAGCCAGACCCAATTCGCGCCGCACAGCATTGGCAAAAAAAAGCGTTTCTTTTGTTTGCGAGGGAAGATTAGCCGCATCGCAGCCGACGATCAACACCGCATCGAAACTACGCAAGCGCGCACCGTTCAACGGTAACATCACGACGCGTTTGTCTGTGCTGGCTGCAATAAACGGGGCCGACTCCAGTTGCAGGCTGATGAAGGCACGCCATTCGGCAAAAGAGAAAGGGGATGCCATCGCAGCGCAGTCCTGCTCCAAAGCGTCGATCAGCTGCATCACTTGACATCCGGCCGCGTCAGCGTTGAGTGCTGGAGTAAAGCGCAAGGCGTCTAACATGGCGCGCGTAAGCGCAATCCAGTCAGATAAGATTTTTCTCCCTGAAAACAAGGCTGCCTGCCTGATTAATTGGCGCAGGGCGGCAAGTTCACGCAGATGCTCGTCGAGCGCAGCACTGGCCGCCTCCCAACCCCCTACTACGTTGGCACGCCTTAAGGTCGTTTCAATCAGCATGACCTGATCGGATTTATCGGGGAGATCGGCAAAAATAAACGGCGATTTCAGCAAATCCAGTAATGCAACCGTCTCACCTCTGCTAGCCACTACATCGAACCAGGCCGCCAGCGCTGCCGCTGCCCGCGTGGTCGAGAGTTTCCAGCCGGTTTCGTCGGCAACCAATATCTGCGCCCGTTCCAGCAATGCACGAATGCGACGTGCA
The DNA here is from genome assembly GCA_025352145.1 of Oxalobacteraceae bacterium. Classification (GTDB taxonomy): domain Bacteria; phylum Pseudomonadota; class Gammaproteobacteria; order Burkholderiales; family Burkholderiaceae_D; genus JANXTY01. The sequence goes on along the minus strand of JANXTY010000001.1, from coordinate 24,152 downwards.
ACCACGCGATCCTGGGCAATTAATGCGATGCGGGATTTTCCTGCTTGCAGCCAATTGACCATAGTTTGCGCGCCCTGCTGCGCCTCGTCCTCCAATCCGCCTGCGGCACACAAAGAGAGTCCCGCTGGCGTCAATGCGGATTGTATTAACGGCGTCAATAGTGTGCATTGCCCCGCTGGTATCGATGACTCGGGTTGCAATAGCTCTTGCAACGGCGCTGCATCGGGTAATTCCGGCCAGGCGTGACAATACGCTGCGGGGATCACGGCGGCACGCCAGTCCAGCAAAATGAGCGTCACGCTCTGGCGCTGGGCATAGGCACTCAAGAAAGCGTTTTCCATTGCGTCGGGTACCACCGGATTGATCCACACTAATGGCTCTGTGGCGTGTTCAGCGAGATGCATCATTTGGGCAAAACGCGCAGCACCGGCATCGCTGGCATCCAGCTGACTTTTCCAGATGGACCAGACCAGCTGCGCTTCATCGGATAATAATTTACGCGCAGGTGGCGTCAGTTTTGCCAATGCCTCCTGCCAACGTTGCTCTACCGATTCTGATGACTGCTGCAACATCGGCAATAATGCCCCGGTCAGTTCGTCCGAGAGCGTCAACAACGTTTGTGCCAAAGGCAGCAAGTCGGTATTGCGACGCGCAGTGAATAATTTTTTTAGCCATGCATGTTGACGCAACTCGGCATAGAGCGCCATCAGTCGCTGACTATCGGGTGTGATTGCTACGTCCGATATTGGAGTCTGCAGCGCCAACCATCCTGACAAAGTATTCATATACGGGGGAATAAAGGCACGGTCATGGAGTTCTGATAGCGCCGCCCTGAGTTGCGGGACATGCGAAAAAGCAGGAACAATGACACGCAAGGTAGAAAGTTCTTGAGGATAAGAATTGAGTATTGCACGCGCGGCTTGCTGCCAGAACGAAGCCGAGGGTTCAATGAGAAATGAGGCGATTAACGGACGAGAAAGCATGTGTTCTGGTGCCAGAAAAAAGACGGAAAAAAGAAGTGACTGCACATTCTATTCCAGAGCGTTACCGGACTTGGGGGAAAGTTGAAGCTCCCTAAAAATCCGGCCATCCGCTGGACGAACGTAGACCCCCAAGGATATCTTCTGCGCCGATTGGCAAATTCCAACAGGTGTTGTTAAATTATTCAACACCATCGCAACTTCCCCTCTTATGTTCGATGAATCCACACTTTTTGAAAAAATAGGATATGATTCGACAAATTCCCCGCCTGACATCCTCTTACAGCACCATTCGGTTCCATTGAATTTGTGCGTAACGTCTCCATCATATTCTTGTAGTTACGGAAGCGTTGACGGCAAGCAGGAATGTCACCAAGGCACACATTGACCCACTTTTCCCTCCCACGAGGAAGCCATGAGCGAAAATATAAAATACGTTACAGATGCCTCTTTTGAAGCCGATGTACTCAAATCAGACAGGCCGGTATTGGTCGATTTTTGGGCAGAATGGTGCGGCCCATGCAAAGCGATCGCGCCTATCCTCGAAGAAGTTGCGAAAGAATATGACGGCAAAATCCTGATCGCTAAAATGGATGTTGACGCGAATCAAACCGTGCCTGCCAAATTCGGCATTCGTGGAATTCCGACCCTGATCCTGTTCAAGAATGGCGTGAATGCGGCGCAAAAAGTAGGCGCAATGGCCAAAGGCCAGCTGACTTCGTTCATTGACAGCAATATCTAAACAATTGACTAGAATCCTGCTGTGGCGGTGTTCCTGCATCGCTACTTCAACACACATCACATTAACCACCGCCACGCAGTACCCTCCCCCACCTTTTACATCCCGTCCGGGACACTCTATACACTATGTATTTATCTGAATTAAAAGCCCTCCACGTTTCCGCCCTGCTAGAAATGGCGGTCAGTCTCGATATTGACAACGCAGCACGACTGCGCAAACAAGAACTCATGTTCGCGATCCTGAAAAAACGCGCGAAACAGGGGGAACAAATTTTTGGCGATGGCGCCCTTGAAGTATTGCCCGACGGCTTTGGCTTCCTGCGCTCGCCCGACGCCAGTTATATGGCGTCCACCGACGACATTTATATTTCCCCTTCGCAAATCCGCCGCTTTAATCTGCATACCGGCGATTCGATCGAAGGTGAAGTACGCACGCCCAAAGACGGCGAACGCTACTTCGCCTTAGTCAAAGTAGACAAGGTCAACGGCGAACCGCCGGAAGCCTCCAAACACCGCATCATGTTCGAAAACCTGACGCCGCTGCACCCGACCGAACCCTTGCGCTTAGAGCGCGAAATGAACGGCCAGGAAAACATCACCGGCCGCGTTATCGACCTCATCGCCCCCATCGGCAAAGGTCAGCGCGGCTTGCTGGTAGCATCGCCAAAGTCCGGTAAATCGGTCATCCTGCAACACATCGCCCACGCTATCACCGCCAATCACCCGGACTGCACCCTGATCGTCCTCTTGATCGACGAACGGCCTGAAGAAGTCACCGAAATGCAGCGCTCCGTGCGCGGAGAAGTAGTCGCCTCTACCTTCGACGAACCCGCCACCCGCCACGTACAAGTGGCTGAAATGGTGCTGGAAAAAGCCAAGCGCTTAGTCGAAATGAAAAAAGACGTCGTGATCCTGCTCGACTCGATCACCCGCCTCGCCCGCGCCTACAATACCGTCATCCCAGCATCAGGCAAGGTGCTGACCGGCGGTGTCGATGCCAACGCACTGCAACGCCCCAAACGCTTCTTCGGCGCCGCCCGCAACATCGAAGAAGGCGGCTCGCTCACCATCATCGCCACCGCCCTGATCGAAACCGGCAGCCGCATGGACGACGTAATCTTTGAAGAATTCAAAGGCACCGGCAATATGGAAGTCCACTTAGAGCGCCGCCTCGCAGAGAAACGCGTCTACCCGGCAATCAACCTCAACAAATCCGGCACCCGCCGAGAAGAGTTGCTGATCAAGCCAGACCAACTGCAAAAAATCTGGATCCTGCGCAAACTGCTCTACAGCATGGACGAGATCGAAGCGATGGAGTTCATCCTGGACAAGATGAAGTCCACCAAGAACAATGCCGAATTCTTCGACATGATGCGGCGCGGCGGATAATTTCTGCGGCTGTATTTCCTGGGGAAAAAGCGCATCTTTGGATGCGCTTTTTTGTGGGCAATGGTTGATGCCCGTTAAAAAAATTTTCAACGATTTTTTAAAGGTCTTTCCTGCAGCCGTTTTCGCCCATACTAACGAATGCGGGCTCCCGGTCTTGTCTCCCAGAAAATCCATAGCGGCAATTCCTCTCCCGCCGCCAAAATACCTGGAGAAATCTTGGGTCTGGCGCAAACCCAGGATCTCGCTGTATAATTTGGCACGCAAAAATTGATTCACCCCCGGCAAGTGATCGACAATCGGGTCAAGAAGTGATGCGACCGACGAAGTGACGATTGGCTACCCAACCTACCCAGAGGCAATAATGAAAAACGGCATTCACCCCAATTATCGCGAAGTTGTATTCCACGACTTGTCATGCGATTTTAAATTTATCACCCGCTCGACCATCCAGACTCGCGAGATGATCAGCCACGAAGGCAAAGAATACCCCCTCGTGAAGATCGAAGTTTCTTCCGAATCCCATCCGTTTTACACGGGAAAACACAAGATCGTCGACACCGCAGGCCGTGTGGAAAAATTCCGCCAGAAGTTCGGCGCCGTTGGTTCAAAAACACAAGTGGCCGAGTAAGTTTTTTATCTCGTTCCCCAAAGGCAGCTTCGGCTGCCTTTTTTATTTTGACATCGACAAAAACAGAATCGAACAAAAAATTATGGCGAGATCGGACAATCCGGCCAGACGCGACCCGCGTTTTACGGCACAATATCGGCGAATACAACCACTAAAATTCCCCTCATGAAGCCAGTCCGCCTCCCCGCTTCCGCTGCAATCGCATTGCCACGCTGGGGATTATTTGTGCTGGGGTTGTTGTACATTTTGCCTGGCTTGATAGGGCGAGATCCATGGAAAGTCCATGACGATGCGGCCAATTTCGGCATCATGTGGACTATGGCACATGGCGGCCTGCAGGATTGGCTATGGCCTCATATCATGGGCCTGCCAATGCCGGAGAAAGGCCCGCTCGCATTCTGGGCGGGTGCGCTTTGCATCAAACTGTTCGGCTGGCTGATCGGCGACGTGATGGCGGCACGACTGGCGAGCATCGGATTCTTTTTACTCGGCGCCTTATCGGTCTGGCATACGGCCTGTCTTTTGGGAAAGCGCAAGGAGGCACAGCCAGTCAAGCTTGCTTTTGGCGGAGAACCAAAATCTCAAGATTTCGGCCGCATGCTGGCAGATGGAACTTTGTTGATTTATCTGGGCTGTATTGGGCTCCTTTTATATAGCCACGAAACCAGCGCAGAGGCGCTGCATGTGGCCTTAATCTCCTTTCTCCTCTACGCCGCAACGCGTTATGTGGAGACACCCCATCTCGGTGCTGCGGCACGCATCGGCTTGGCCTTAGGTTGCCTGGCTCTCACACGCGGCTGGATCGTTCCACTGGGATTGTGGCTCACTTTGTTCGTGACGTTTTATTGGATCAATATCGCGGCACGTCATTTCATTGTCCATTTGGGGGTGGCGTTCGTACTTGCCGGGGCGATCATGATGGTATGGCTCGGCCTTGCGCAATGGATACAGCCATTTGGCAGCTCGCCGACCCATGCCTGGATGCATTGGAATGCGGGGTATATTCATCTGCCAAAATGGGAATCGGCGAAATATTTTTTCCGTGATGGGATCTGGTTTTTTTGGCCTGCCTGGCCATTCTCCGCTTGGGCGGTGTACGCCTGGCGCAGACAAGACAAAGCTTTGCATATCGTATTGCCGGTGGGGTTTATAGGCGCATTGACTTTGCTGGTACTCATCAATCCGAACCCCGGTCATAGCGCGTTATTACCGCTCCTGCCCTGCTTTGCCATTTTGGCTGCGTTTGGACTACCGACCATGAAACGTGGCGCTATCAATGCCATCGACTGGTTCTCGGTCATTACATTAACAACCTGTGCGGCCTTTATCTGGACCGGGTGGAGTGCCATGCAAACTGCGTGGCCTGCCGCGCTTTCTAAAAATGTCGTCAAACTTGCGCCCGGCTTCAAGCCAGAATTTGACCTGTTCGTCACCGTGATCGCTATCGCTGCTACAACAGCATGGATAGCGCTGGTTCATTGGCGCATTTCGCGCCGCCCTTCCGTCTTGTGGCGGGCCGTGGTGTTATCTTCCGGCGGCGTGATTTTATGCTGGTTACTACTGATGACCTTGTGGCTGTCCTGGGGCAACTATCGCATGAGTTATGCTGGCGTTGCGCAACAAATTGCACAGAAATTGCCATCGCCGTCGGGTTGCGTAGAATCCAATATAGGCCCGGCACAGCGCGCCTCTTTCGCCTATTTCGGCCACATTCCCTTCAATGGATTCGGGCAAAGCGGCTGCGGGCTCTTTTTGTTGCAGGACAGCGTGAGGAAAAAAGACGACGTGATATCCGTCAAAGGCTTTCAAGACCGGCACTGGAAATTGCTTTGGGAGGGCCAGCGCCCATCGGATCGGGATGAACGTTTCCGCCTCTACCGCCTGGAAAATTGAGTGTCTCCCCGTAGGCATGTTTGCCCTTATTAACCAGCGGCTTCAAGCGAAATTCTCCTCTCGCCTACGTTTGTAGACGACCCTTATTTTTTCTTCTGCCCGCCAAATGTGAGCAAGCCTTGCCGCTGCGCTTCAAACACGGCTTCGCCGCGAGAATGTACGGAGAGCTTGCTGTAAATATTTTTGATGTGCGCTTGAACAGTGCTCACCGAAATCGATAAATCCTTAGCGACATCCCCATACGCATGGCCTTGTGCAATTAATTTCAGAAGGACTGCTTCACGTTTGGTCAGTGCGGCAATCGCCCCATTTGCAGGCGCTGTTGGCAGCACGACCCCCGCCGTTCTCGTGTCCCGGATTCGATCAAGAACCATGCGCGCAATCACCGGGCTCATCGGCGATCCACCTGACAATAAATCAAGAATAGAATGTACAATATCGAATTTTCCGGCACTCTTGAGAATATACCCGGCAGCACCCGCTTCAATGCAGGCAAGCACATTAGCCTCATCGCTAGAAGTAGTAACCACCATGATGTCGCACTCGGGATGATTGGCAAGGCAAGCGTGAATAACGTCAATGCCAGAACCGTCTGGCAGTTCCAGATCGGTCAATAACAAATCAACGGGTTCGGTTTTTAACCACACTGAAGCGGATCGAATGGTATCAAATGCTGCCATTAATTGAAGTGTTGGTTCCGACCGAACGGCAAGGGACAAAGCTAATTGCGTCACAGGGTTATCCTCTACTATCAAAACCCTTGCGCGAGCACGCGGCGTATCTTCAAGCATAGTCAACCCAAGCTGATGAACGTTTAATAAAAAATAATTATGCGTAGATTTTATATTAATTTCACCTCAAACTCGCCTACTTATTAAATGTCCTCGCGTAGACTAAACTGAGACAGTGTTGCACCACCCTTAAAAATGAGCGGTTAAAAAAACTGCCCTCCCGCAGTAAGATTTGCATTGCGCAACCCCTCAGCATTCATAAGACAGAAAATTAATTATGCGGTTTGTTTATTCGAAGATAACGACCTTTTTTAGACAGGGACAGCTAAAAAATATCGTGAAGTTAAGCTTGGGGTCACTTATTTATCCAACGCAAACGCGCCGTTGGCTCCAATTCCTGCATCACCATCCAACGCTCGATGATTTGGCAAAACTATATCCCCGATTAGTACATAAAATATACCGGCCCTATCTGTCGAATCATTTACGGTGTGCGGAGCGCGTCGATTTATTGATCGGTCATTACGCATTAATGTTCCATACGGGATTTGGAAATCTGATCAAGATGGCCGCTGAAAAGCCTCTTCCGGTGTGTGAGTTTCGAGGAAAATCCGGGGCGCTTTACCAACTCCAACTCTCTGCAATCAACGATAGCCATCGCGAAGGGGAGCTGTGCCTGAGTTTGGTATCCGATCAAATAGGCATTTATTCCGCCACCTTCATTTTGTTGACACTCCATGGGAAAAACTATATCAAGGTCGGCTGCCTGCATGGCATCCGCTCGATTGATGGCGCAATGTGGATAAAACGTGTCACCCGAGAATTGCATGGGTGCCGACCAAAAAATTTTATGGTGGCGATCATTCAAGATATGGGAAATTATTTCGGATGTACGGGAACACTGTTAGTCGCTGATGAAAAGAGGATTTCAATCAATCGCTCACGTCGCAAAAAAATGCTGTCGAATTACGACGAATTGTGGGAAGAAATGCACGCCATTAAAAGAAATGATACCGACTTCGAACTGCCTTGTTCGCCCTTTCAGAAACCCGACTTTGGAACGATACCATCAAGAAAACGTTCTGAAGCAAGAAAGCGCAGCGAACTCATCGAGTCCATTGTCCTGGCCCTTCGCGACAATCTCAATACGATACGCGAGTTCCACAAATAATGTGCCAATGCACCCAACGCTTCAGGCGTCCAGCTACGATTGTGGGCGATACAAATCCGCCTTTATTCCTATTACGGCCTATATTCCAGCCTAATTAACAGGTGTCGCAATAGTGAAATTCTTAACGAATGTGTCGGCCGTCTCACCAAAAGCCTGAGCAAAAGCGCTGAGGCCACCGGGAGCGCCATCAAGCGGCATATTCGATTCAATCCATTGTTCCAGCGCAGCTTCGCCTTTTTTGTGGAGCAATGCGTTGGCGGCCTCTGCGGCAACTTGCCTCACTACAGTCAGGCCATATTTCTTCTTCGCCTCGCGCCAGGCGGCAAGCGTCGTTAATTCACTGAGTGCGGGAAGACCTCTCTTGGCGTTCTCCAGTACGTTCTTTCTCAGGGCCACGGTCTGTGCAAGCGAACGTAACCCAAGCTTATTCAGCAATTGCGCGGACATCCAATCATTGAGGCCGGCATAGAGCCAATACATTTGATTCATATTGTCTGCGCGCGACTCCAGATAGCTGCCCATCACCATAGTACCGATCAGATCGGCACGTTTTTCCGGGGTATTAGTGAGGCTGGTATTAATAAACCATACGCTATCGGATGAAAACCAGCCGGACTTCGCCATCGTAGCCGCCATCTCTTTGGTCATCCCGAGCTCTTCCACCATCTGTTCCGCCATTTCCTCGCATGCCTGGCTTAAATGGATACGGAGGGTAATGCCCAGTTTGCGCCCTAGCTTCTCCTCAAGCAGCGTCTGCTGAACGGCATACACCTTGCTAATTTCTGCTGCGATCCCCTCTTGCTCATTAGCGACGACGTCAAGACCCCCGGATTTTTCTAAAGTCTCGATTACCCAGTTTTGTACCTGAGGAAAAAATTGTTCCGGCTCAACCCCGATGTATTTCGAAAAACAGACGGTCTCGGGAATGCTATCGCGCCCCAGGCAACGATAATAATCGGACAGATCGCCAAACAATTTACTGCCTTTTTTTTCATAAAGGTAAACCATCATTAAATCCGCCATCAGGCTGTGGCCTCGTTTTTCCTTTTCGCTTAAGGTCAGAAAATCCTCATTTTTCATATCGGCCATGTCTTGCGGCATGGGATAGGTATCCGAAAGACGCAAAGCATTCGCGGTTTCAAGGCGTCGTCTTTCGAGACTTTCCGATCCCATTTTTTGCAGCAATACCCAATCAACATAATGGCCTAGCCCTACACGTATCCAAGGCCGCGCACGATAGACTTTCCCACTCGCCAGATCATTCTGCACACTGTAAGACGTGAGGTTTTGTACTATAAACAGCTTAATTTTGGCCGCGCTATCGCCTGGATTAAAACCGATCACCATCAGGCGCTCTTTCGGAAAAATCACCGCAGTATGCTTTTTGGCATTGCGGACAGCATCTTTATCTCCGTGAGCAGACAAACGCGCCGAATAGTCTTCTTCGCTTGTGCTGAACTCGATCTGTACACTTTGCGGCTCTAGCCCGAACTCCGCTTTGAGCAAGTCGTAGTAAGACTTCACCGCGTTGGTTACCGTCTGGACCAATTTCTCCTCCGGGGCAGGCGTGACGGATTTTTCCAGTACCTCAGCCTGGGCGATTCCCCACCATAGCAGCCATGCACATACGAAGTAACGCATACACCCCTCCATTCCTTTAACCTGACCTTTGCATCAATTGCTCACGCCTAAAACGGACATTATGCTATAGCTTTGCGGCCCTCAGGCTGACAAAATGTATCAAGGGAATATTAGTGTGGATTGTCTTATTCAAATACAATACTTTTTTATGCTTAAAAAGAAAAAAATGAACGCTCCTCGTCACTCTCCCTTTTCCCGTAATGCCCTGCTTGCATTTTCTTGTTTTCTTTCCTCGCTCGTTGCACAAGCGCAGCCTGTTACCTCAGCAGACGCGCCGCCGACGCATCTGGAAAATGCCGTGGTCAAAATCTTCTCTACTATCCGAGCGCCTGATCCGTTTCGTCCTTGGAGCAAGGCCGCGCCCCAGGAAATTACGGGGTCCGGCGTAGTAATCGAAGGCAAGCGCATTCTCACCAATGCGCATGTGGTCGGGTATGCAAGCCAAGTGCAAATTCAGGCCAAACAAGGGGGCGATAAAATCTCTGCCAAGGTGGTCGCCATCGCGCGCGGGATCGACCTCGCGGTCTTGCAGCTAGACGATAATTCCTTCTTCGACCAGCATGCGCCTCCTGCGCGCGCCAACATTCTTCCCGAGATTAAAGATGCCGTGTTCGCCTACGGTTACCCAACGGGCGGCACCTCGCTATCGATCACTAAAGGAATCGTTTCGCGCATTGAATTCGTTCCCTTTAATTATCAGGTATCGGGACTGCGGATTCAGATCGATGCCGCCATCAATCCCGGCAACAGCGGCGGCCCGGTTATCGCGGGCGACAAGATGATCGGCCTGGCATTTTCCGGCGTAGCTAATGCCCAAAATATCGGCTACATCATTCCCAATGAGGAAATTGAACTCTTCTTGCACGATATTGCGGATGGACACTACGATGGCAAACCGGCTATGTTCGACGACTTGCAAACGCTGGAGAACCCCGTATTACGCACCTTCCTCAAAATTGATAAGTCCGTCGAAGGAATGGTCGTCCAGCATCCAACCCAACAAGCGGCCTCCTATCCGCTCAAGGAATGGGACGTGATCACCCGCATCGGCGACATTCCTATCGACAATCAAGGCTTGATAAAACTGAATGCCGATCTACGGGTACGCTTCCAATATCGGGTACAACAATTGGCCAAGAACGGGAAATTGCCGCTGACCATAGTACGTGCCGGCAAAGCGATCGACCTACAATTGCCGGTCAGCGCTGGCCGCGCCCAATTGATCACCGACTTAAAGGGGGAATATCCCTCCTACTTCATTTACGGTCCGCTCGTTTTTTCTCGGGCAAGCGTTGAATTCCTGTCCTTCATTAGCAGTAATGCCAACTCTTTACTGGCCTACGCTTACATTGGCAGCCCGCTACTGACGCGCCTCGGTGATTTGCCCGATGCCAATCGGGAAGAATTGGTCGTTATCAGCGCCCCATTTTTCCCGCACAAATTAGTCACGGGCTATGACAACCGGTTCGGCGCAGTCGTTTATTCCATCAATGACAAACCGATCCGCAGTCTGCGTCATTTGGTGACGTTCTTACGCGATTTAAAAGACGAACTCGTGGTCATCAAATTTGACCAACACTTCGGCGAAAGTATCGTAGTGCCACGCAAAGAGATGCTGGCAGCAACGGACGACATCCTCAACGATAACGGCATCCGCTCACAAGGCTCTGCCGACATGATGGGAGTTTGGCGCGCCCAACCCGTGAAATAAGAAAGAATGTCCGTCTTTTTTAGCGGGCATTCGCCGAACTATCTATCCCATCGGCCGATATCAATAAGGAGTTAACCGCGCGCTCGAAAAGGGGGGCTGGTTCCAGAAAACGGACCCGCGCAGAATCTAGCAAGTACTGAAATAATTTGACACTGATTGCCGATGGTTTTAAGTCGTCGGCCAAGGTCAACAGTACATAAGAAAAATGAGGACTGACCCAGATCAACAATCCGCGCTGGGGCATTCCAAGCGTTATTTCTATCGGCACACCGCATCGCAAATCCATCTTCAGTCCTGATGCAGTAGGCGTGGCGGTAACCGGCAATGTGTCCGGCAACCCAATGTGAGGAAAAGGGGGATCGGTCTGAACGGCGGCATCTTCCGGCGGCACATCGAAAATCGGATCGAGCTGGCGCACCTCGAGGTGTAATTCTCGCAGGGCTGCCTCCAAAAAGGTTCGGTCATCGGACAGATCGCCTTCCACCCATATCGGTACTGCTTCCGGCGCAGGATTGGCGATAAATTTGGCAAAGTGGTCGCGGGTTGCCAGCAGCGAGGGAGATTCCTGACTTGCATTGCCAACGCGCAAAGCCTTGGTGTGTACATCTACCAGCCAATTCAACAATTCCTGCTGCTGCAGCGCAGTCCAACCGATCAAGGCCAACCCTGCGCGTATGGCATCGAGCAGGGGCGGGAGCAGCGCAAACAACTGCTTCCGGTCTTGCGCGTCACCCTTGGGCACACTGCTCCAGAGTAACTCCGGCACCATGATCCTGAGTCGTTTTCCCATTGCGCTATCGGTTGCTTCAGCGATTTCAATGACCGGCATCCAGGTATTTTCAAGGAAATCACGAAGATACGTGTCAACAGTCCACGCCGACAATGCCTCTTTCATCAAGCTCGGCCTGGGGGAAAATTGCCGACTCAAGCTTAACGCTTTATCCGCAAGCTGCATTGCCTGATGGGCAGCACCGGGCTTGTCGCGCACTTCCCGGACCACAAATAAATCAACATCGTCGAGCGTATTTAAAACCAGTGTCGCGTCTTCCGTTTTTTCTTCCAATAATAGGTCGACAATCCGCCCCACTTCGGCGGTAACGTGGACAAGATCTGGGTCCAGTTGCTGGAGCCCCAGCGCAATAGTGGCAAATCGGTCAATCAGTCGTCGAAGTGGGTGATTGTTCTGCGTAAGAAAACTGGTGTCGCGCAAAACTATGCGCAAAATAACTAATTGCAAGCGTCCGATCTGGATCCGAATCGCTTTCGGAACTAAATTATCGTGCAAAATAAACTCAAACAACATGGCCAAAATATCGGTGCTCATCTGCTCGCTCAAAGTAAGGCGAGCACCCTCTGGACTGGCGCGAAACGCAAGGATCAAATTGCGTAGTTCATCTTCTGGAGCCTCATCCTGGCTTCCTTTTTCAGCCTGATTAATTTCCTGCGTCATCTCGGAATTGCTGAGAGCAGCCGCGCCCTCCAACCCCGCGTTTGGCCCCGCCTTGCCGGGCATGGGATCGTTTATTTTTTGATCGCCGCCGCTTGCCGAAGGGGTTGCCGTACCAGAGGGAGCCCCTCTGACACTGACGACGAAAAATTTTCTAAGGACGTCGCCTAAAACCTGGTTATCGGGCAACCATTCCACTTTGCGCTGACCAGCCTCACGCTCTGCTTGTGGCGCAGGGGTCGGATGCGACAGGCCCGGGTGATTGGACAAACCGGACATCATGACTTGTATGGCACCGAGTAATTGTTCTACCTTGCGATCCAGCGGAGCTGCCGGGGAAACATTCTGGCTGGCAGCAACTCCGGCACCGACATTCGGATGATTGCCGCCATGTGGGTTGACCGGAACATTCTGGACAGGCTTGACGTCGCGCGTTCTGGATTTTGAAATCTTCAATTGGAGTTGTGCTGCAATGCCATTGCGCGCCAGGTGCGCGTTAACACAACTATAAATCTCATCAATGCCATCGATCATGCTCTCGCCCAATTGCTGGGCCAGGATGGCGCTCACCTCTGCCGACTCACCTAAACCCTCGACTGCCGACGTGATACACCGTGCGAAGAGATAGGGCCTGAATGGATTTTCTCGTTCTTCAATTTTCTCCTGTTCAAACAAGAGCGCAATGCGGATGTTCAGATCACGTAATTGATCTTCCGCCTGATTGCGAAATTGGTTAGTCATTTCCTTGATACGCAGCTCATCTTCGAAAGCCGATGCATCAATCAGCGAGAGCGAACTGCTGCTATAGGTGGAAGAAAACGAAGGACGAAAAGTACTGTAAGTGGTTTGAAAACTGCGTTGAAGCAAGTGCTCCATATTTTTCTTTAATTCCAAGATGAGTTCGCCATCTCTATTCTGCAAATTATGGCGCGCAACCAGGAAGAAAGAACGGTCACCAGGCGTAGGGCACGAGTCGGTTTTTTGGTACAACTCCTTCAATGCAAGGGGAATGGAATCCCCTGCAAATTTTAAAAACGCAAGGAGAAATTCAGCTCGGCTAGCAGTTAATAAATCATTCCGGTCCATATGCTTGCTATTTCCTTTTCTTGCATGACAGGTAGAGCAACTAAGACTTTATCCAAGGTCACTCAACTTAAGTTAAGAGTTAAGAGTTAAGAGTTAAGTAGTAAATAAGCAGTGAATATTTCATCGACGCGCAAACAACATGCCTAAGCTTACCCTAGCAACCTGTCGGACTGTGAATATCGAAGCGAAAAATCGGCTAAGCGAGGACAGATATTGACCAAACATCCCGTTTTCCTGCCCCCAATCCTACAGTCCTACAGTCCTACAGACTACTAGATGGTGACAATGGAGAATTATTGCAATAATCACCCCTTAATTATCACCCCTCAATTATCACTCCTCAATTATCACCCCTCAATTTCATGCAATCAAACCTTCAAAAAATCCTCGCGTGCGCCTAGCCACCGCTGCAAGTGCCCCTCCACGGCAAGGGGATCCTCCCTTAATAAGGTTTGTGCAAGTTGACGTGCCTTGTCCACTAGCCATTGATCTGTTTCCAGGTCAGCGAAACGAAGCATGGCCTGGCCGGATTGGCGCGCGCCTAAAAATTCGCCAGGGCCGCGAATTTCCAAATCCTTCCGGGCAATTTCGAAGCCATCGGTGGTGGCACGCATAGTCATCAAACGCTGCTTTGCGGTCCAACCCAGCGGACTCTGATACAACAAAAGGCACACACTCGCGGCCGAACCACGGCCTACTCGCCCCCGCAACTGATGCAATTGCGACAAACCGAAGCGCTCCGCATGTTCGATCACCATCAGCGACGCATTGGGCACATCGACGCCGACTTCGATCACGGTAGTCGCGACCAGCACATGAATTTCAGCGCGTGTAAAAGCATCCATGACCGCCTGTTTTTCAGGCTGTTTGAGGCGGCCGTGCACCAGCCCGACCTGCAGTTCCGGCAGTGCTTCCACCAGCATCGCGTGGGTGTCGGTGGCAGTCTGCAACTGCAAAGCTTCGGACTCTTCGATCAAAGGACAAACCCAGTAAACCTGGCGCCCTTCCCGCACTGCTGCATGCACTCTCTCGATAACTTCATCGCGTCGATTCTGATCCACGGCACGGGTGAGAACGGGAATGCGACCAGGTGGCAACTCATCGATCACAGATACTTCCAGATCGGCGTAATAAGTCATGGCCAGGGTACGCGGAATCGGCGTAGCCGACATCATCAGTTGATGCGGCACGAGAGTGCCTTGCTTGCCATCGCCCCCTTTATTGCGCAACGTCAGTCGCTGGCCGACACCGAAACGGTGCTGCTCATCGACAATCACCAATCCTAGTTGGGCAAACTGAACGGCATCCTGAATCAGCGCATGGGTACCAATGACCAATTGCGCCGCGCCCGATTCGATCATGACTTGTGTCTCGGTTTTTTCTTTCTTCTTTAAGCTACCGGTCAGCCATGCAACTTTGACGCCCAACGGTTCCATCCAGGCGGCAATTTTGCGAAAATGCTGATCGGCTAAAATTTCGGTGGGAGCCATCAGTACCGCCTGGAATCCGCTGTCGATGGCCTGTGCCGCAGCCAGCGCGGCAACGACCGTTTTCCCACTCCCAACATCGCCTTGCAACAAGCGCTGCATGGGAAACGATGCAAGCAAATCGCCTCGTATTTCCGCTAGCACTTTTTGCTGCGCATGAGTGAGTGCGAAAGGGAGCGCCTTCAAAAAATTGTCGGACAATGTCCCAATCACCGGCAGTGCCGCAGCGCCTTTAGCGCGACGTGCAATTTGCGCGCGCTTGAGCGACAACTGCTGCGCCAGTAATTCGTCAAACTTCATACGCTCCCAGGCAGGATGTGAACGATCGGCCAAGGCGCTTTCGTCGACTTCTTTCGGCGGATTGTGGAGCAAGCGCACTGCTGGTTCGAAAGCCAACAAATCCAGCGCCGCCAGCAAAGGGGGCGAGAGCGTGTCGCGCCATTCGATACGCGTCATCGCATCCGCAATCAACTTGCGTAACATGGGCTGGGATAAGCCCTCTCCGGCGGGATATACCGGCGTCAATTCCGTAGAAAGCGGCGCACCTTCATTAACGATTTTATAGGCGGGATGCACTATTTCCGGCCCAAAAAATCCGTGCTTCAACTCGCCACGCGCGCGCACGCGCGCGCCGATGGCCAACTGCTTGAGCTGGCTTCCATAAAAATGGAGAAAGCGCAGCACCACCTGCGTATCATCATCCGCAATCGTCACCACCAACTGACGGCGCGGCTTGTATTGAACGTCGCAATCACTGACCATACCTTCCACCTGCACCACCTGCCCGCCACGCAAAGCGGCATCACGCATCGAAAGTATCTGGGTTTCATCTTCATACCGCATAGGCAAATGCAGTACCAGATCCATGTCGGTGTGCAGGCCGAGTTTGGCGAGTTTGCTTGCGCTTTTCTGGGCGGAAGATTCGACTGGTCTGGTCATTTTTTTGGGTAGTGCAGACATGGCGGGTCAGGATGGGGTTGCAGCGATGACATAGCGGATTATTTGTGCAAATTGGCATTGTACGGCCTGCCACCATTTGAGGAGGTACTGTGCTTGCCTTATTTCGTTGTTTATTTTTTCTCCTTGCCTCATTGATGAGACTGGTTTGATCAGGCAACAGCAGTAGTGGGGTCACGGACGAGGTGACGGCATCAACCTCTAGCGCAGGTTCAATCAATAGGACGAGCAACCCGCCAAAACAATATCTACACGGTAACGGCGTTCAGATCGAAGCAGGACAGGCTGAGATTAAAACGACACAGCGTAAAATAGCGGGTTGTTTGCGCGAATTGACCCTTTAAGGCCAGCCACCGCTAGCCTGGGACATGTCCTGAGCATCATGACCGCAACAATCGATACCGTCACTTACCAACCAGGCTTTAGCCCATGTATTCGCTTTCCGATTTCGACTTTCACCTGCCGCCAGAACGCATCGCACAAACGCCATTGCCAGAGCGCAGCGCTTCGCGCCTTTTGCATGTGGATGGCAACACGCTCATCGACCGTCGCTTCGCCGACATTGTGGGTCAACTTACCAGCGGCGACCTGCTGATTTTTAACGACACGCGCGTGTTGAAAGCGCGTTTTTTCGGCGTCAAGGAAAGCGGTGGAAAGGTCGAAGTCTTGATCGAACGCGTGCTGGACAACCGCACGGTGCACGCCCAGATCCGCGCCTCCAAATCGCCTCCGCCGGGCTGCCGGATTTGTCTGGCTGACGCTTTTGATGTAGTGGTCGGACCGCGTGTGGGTGAGTTTTTTACGCTCACTTTTCCGTCCGATGTGTTTGAACTAATCGAAGCGCATGGACGCCTGCCGCTGCCGCCCTATATCGAACACGACGCCGATGCGTTTGACGAAACGCGCTACCAGACCGTGTATTCGCGCGAACCCGGTGCGGTGGCCGCGCCCACCGCCGGTCTGCATTTCGATCAGGCATTGCTCGACCAATTGCAAGCCAAGGGCGTGCAGTTTGCTTATGTCACGCTGCATGTCGGAGCCGGTACCTTCCAGCCGGTGCGGCATGAAGACCTATCCGCACACAAGATGCATACCGAGTGGTACACCGTACCGCACGCCACCGTCGATGCGGTGCATACCGCCCAAGCCGCAGGCCGTGCCGTGGTAGCCGTCGGCACCACCAGCCTGCGCGCCATCGAATCGGCTTCGCAGTCGGGTCAGTTGCTGGCGGGCAGCGCAGACACGGCTTTATTCATTACGCCCGGCTATCAGTTCAAAACGATCCGTCGGCTGATCACCAATTTTCATTTACCCAAATCGACGCTGCTGATGCTGGTCTCCGCTTTTGCGGGATACGAGCAGATTCGCGTTGCCTATGCCCATGCCATTGCGCAGGGTTATCGTTTTTTTAGTTATGGCGATGCCATGCTGCTTACCACTTCCCATCATGCTTGATTTCAAATTACTCAATACCGACACCAGCGGCACTTCGGCCCGCCGGGGCCGCCTGACGCTCAATCATGGCGTAGTCGAAACACCGATCTTCATGCCGGTCGGCACCTACGGTTCAGTCAAAGCGATGTCCCCAATCGAACTCAAAGAGATCGATGCCCACATCATCCTGGGCAATACTTTCCATCTCTGGCTACGGCCGGGCATGGACGTCATCGAAAAATTCGGCGGCCTGCATGACTTCATGGGATGGGACAAGCCGATCCTGACCGACTCCGGCGGCTTCCAGGTATTTTCTCTGGGGGCGATGCGTAAAATTACGGAAGAAGGCGTGAAGTTTTCATCGCCGATTAACGGCGATAAATTATTCTTGTCGCCCGAAATTTCGATGCAGATCCAGCATGCCCTCAATTCCGATATCGCCATGCAGTTCGACGAATGCACGCCGTATGAAATCGACGGCCGTCCTGCCACTGCCGAAGAAGCGGCCAAGTCGATGCGCATGTCGCTGCGCTGGGCCAAGCGCTCGCAGGATGAATTTGCCCGCAACGAAAATCCGAATGCGCTGTTTTGCATCGTGCAAGGCGGCATGTTCGAACACCTGCGCGATGAATCGCTGGCCGGTCTGGAGGAGATCGACTTCCCCGGCGTGGCTATCGGCGGCCTGTCGGTGGGCGAACCGAAGGAAGACATGCGCCGCATCCTGGCGCACGTCGGGCCGCGTCTGCCCGCCAACAAACCGCACTACCTGATGGGCGTGGGCACGCCGGAAGATCTGGTGGCGGGCGTGTCGAACGGCATCGATATGTTCGACTGCGTGATGCCGACCCGCAATGCCCGCAACGGCTGGATTTTTACGCGCTTTGGCGACATCAAAATCAAGAATTCGCGCTACAAGGAAGACATGGCGCCGCTAGACGAGACCTGCTCCTGCTACGCCTGCCGCCATTTTTCACGCGCCTATTTGCATCATCTGCACCGCACAGGCGAGATCTTGGGCGCACGCTTGAATACCATCCACAATCTGCACTATTACCTGCAACTGATGCGCGATATGCGCGATGCGCTCGATGCCGACCAATTTCTGGCATTTACGCTTAAATTTAAGGCAGACCGGGAACGGGGCGTATAGCTTGACAACAACCCAGCCATAAGCGTCTGCCCAATGCTAGAATGCTGGGGCATTTTTTAAAACACTCACCTGGAGCACCCCGTGTTCATTTCCAACGCTTACGCACAAACAGCCACCGACAGCGCCTTCGGTGGCAACCTGACCAGCTTTCCCTTCTTCATCCTGATGTTTGCCGTCATGTATTTTCTGATGATCAGGCCGCAACAAAAACGGGCTAAAGAACAAAAAGCCATGATGGATGCTCTTGCCAAAGGCGATGAGGTCGTTACCACCGGCGGTATCCTGGGCAAAATTACCAAGGTATCCGACGGCTATCTCACTCTTGAAGTCGCGACCGGCACTGAAGTCATTGTGCAACTCGCTGCCGTCACCCTGTTGCTGCCTAAGGGCACGATCAAGGCGATTTAAACAGGGGCGGAATGGTCTCGATTGGTCTTTTATTAAATCTGACAGGTCGCCCTTGCCTTCTGCCACCCATGCACAAATGCCTGACATGCTCCCTATTGCAACCTGAGATTGAACACTGAATAACCATGAATCATTATCCTCTCTGGAAATACCTACTCATCCTCTTCACGCTGATATTCGGTGCGCTGTACTCGGTGCCCAATACATTTCCTTCTGCGCCCGCATTGCAAATCAGTAGCGGCAAAGCCACGGTCAAGATCGATCCTTCGGTTGCCGCGAAAGTTGAGGAGGTTCTCAAAAAGGGCAATCTCAAGTCCGACGGCGTCGCCTATGAAGTCACCGGTACCCAGGCGTTTATCTGGGCCCGCTTTGCCGATACCACTACCCAGTTCAATGCCAAGGCCTTGCTGGAAAAAGACTTGAACGTCGATCCAGCGGATCCGACGTATCTGGTCGCTTTCAATCTGCTGCCGACTACGCCGCATTGGATGCAAGCCTTGAGTGCCTTGCCGATGAATCTGGGTCTGGATTTGCGCGGCGGCGTGCATTTCCTGATGCAGGTCGATGTGGGCGCCTTGGTGAACAAGCGGATTCAAGCCATGCAAGCCACAGCAAAATCCTTGCTGCGTGAAAAAAATATCCGCCACGGGGGAATCAGTCGCAACGGCGAGGTAGTCGAGATCAAATTTTCTGATACCCAGACCAGCGCTAAAGCGAAGGAAACTTTGCTCACGCAGTTGTCTGATATCGCCATTGTGGATGTGGCAGATGGCAACAGCTTCAAGCTAGCGCTCTCCATCAAGCCTGCCGCTTTGGAGCAGGCAAAAAAAGACGGTGTCGCGCAAAACGTATCTTCACTCAATAAACGCGTCAACGAGTTGGGTGTGGCCGAACCGGTAATTCAGCAACAGGGCGCAGACCGCATCGTGGTGCAATTACCGGGTGTGCAAGATGTATCGCGCGCCAAGGACATCATCGGCCGTGCTGCAACGCTGGAAATACGGATGGTCGACGAAGCCGTCACCCCCGGCACCGAATTGTCGGCCGCTATCCCATTGGGTTCCGAGCTGTTCAAAGTCGGAAAAGGGACGCCGGTGGTACTCGTCAAAGAACCCACGCTCACCGGCGATTACATTGCCAGCGCTTCGGCCAGTTTTGACGAAAATCAGCGACCATCGGTAAGCATCGATTTGAACGGCGACGGCGGACGCAAGATGCGCGAAGCCACACGTGAACGAGTAGGCAAAAAAATGGCCATCGTCCTGTTTGAAAAGAATAAGGGCGAAGTGCTCAGCGTTGCGACCATCCAATCCGAACTCGGCTCTAAATTTCGCATCACGGGCATGGAAAGCACGGAAGCCTCCAACGACTTGGCGTTGTTGTTACGCGCAGGATCATTGGCCGCCCCGATGGACTTCGTCGAAGAACGTACGATCGGCCCGCAGTTGGGTGCGGAAAATATCCAGAAGGGCCTCAATTCCACCGTGTACGGTTTTATCGCTATCGCTCTTTTCATGATGCTGTATTACCGGCTGTTCGGTTTCTTCAGCGTGCTGGCCCTGGCAGTCAATTTGCTCCTGTTGGTCGCCCTGCTTTCCATGCTGCATGTCACAGTCACCTTGCCGGGTATCGCCGCCATTGCGCTGGCGCTGGGGATGGCGATTGATGCCAACGTACTGATCAACGAGCGAATACGCGAAGAGCTGCGTGCAGGCAACACACCGCAAGCGTCGATTGCAGCCGGCTTCGAACGCGCCTGGGCCACCATTTTGGATTCGAACGTGACCACCTTGATTGTCGGCCTGGCCTTGTTATTATTCGGCTCCGGTGCCGTCAAGGGCTTTGCAGTGGTGCATTGCCTGGGCATTTTGACCTCCATGTTCTCGGCAGTATTCGTATCGCGCGGCGTGGTCAACCTTTGGTACGGTCGCAAGAAGAAACTCACTTCGATCGCCATCGGCCAGATCTGGCAAGCAAAGTAATTTTTTACCTCCGCCGGTCAGTTATACAACCTGACCGGCGGCATCTACAATTCATATTTACCAGGATTCAACATGGAATTCTTCCGCATTAAAAAAGACATTCCCTTCATGCGTCATGCGTTGGTATTCAACGTGATTTCGGCGCTGACCTTTGTAGCCGCCGTATTTTTCCTCTGGCATAAAGGCTTGCATTTATCTATCGAGTTTACGGGCGGTACAGTGATGGAGGTAACCTACCCCAAAGCAGCCGACATCGAAGGCGTGCGCAAGACAGTCGATGCAATGGGACTAGGCGAGGCGCAAGTATTGACTTTTGGCCGCGCACAGGACGTCATGATTCGTCTGCGTAATGACAAAGGGGTGGACGATGGCGGCAAGATTGCCCGGTCGGTGTTTGCAGCATTATGCAAACGGGAGTCTGGTTCGATCCAGAAAATAGCGGATAAAACGGCAGAGCGAGCCGCTTGCGTTACGACGGGTACGGCCGAGCCTGTAGCCTTACAAAAGGTTGAATTTGTCGGCGCGCAAGTAGGTAAAGAACTGGCGCAAGATGGCTTGAATGCACTACTGATGGTTGTCATCGGCGTCATGCTGTATCTGGCATTTCGCTTTGAGTGGAAATTTGCCGTGGCAGCCATCATCGCCAACTTGCACGATGTGGTGATCATTCTGGGTTTCTTTGCTTTCTTCCAATGGGAATTCTCATTGACCGTATTAGCTGCCGTGCTAGCGGTGTTGGGTTATTCGGTCAATGAATCCGTGGTTATTTTCGACCGGATCCGCGAGAACTTCCGCAAACAGCGCAAAACGTCGGTCACCGAAGTGATCGATAGCGCCATCACCAGCACCATCTCCCGCACGATCATCACCCACGGATGTACCCAGATGATGGTGTTGTCGATGTTGTTCTTTGGGGGGCCAACGCTGGAATATTTTGCGATTGCGCTGACCATCGGTATTTGTTTTGGTATTTATTCCTCCGTGTTCGTCGCCGCCGCAGTGGCCATGTGGCTCGGGGTTAAACGAGAGGATCTGATCGTGCCGGTGAAGGAAAAAGACGAGACGGATGGCGCGGTAGTTTAATGCGGCGCGTTGATGTCGCCTGATCTAAAAACCAGTCTTCGGGCTGGTTTTTTTTCGTCAACAGCTGTCGATATTCACTTAAGTCTGACTATTATTCAGCTAACTCCGAACTACTGAGCCAAGCGCCAGTTCATTGCCATTTACCGCCCTGAGCCAGGCAACTGGACTTCGAGGAGGCCAATGTCTTGGCGTTGCGCTTGTAGTAGTAGCTAGTCATTGGTTGGCCGAAGAAACCGACGCATGAACCCTGCGATTGTGCTGGGCAAGCCGCCATGTAAGTGACCTTGGCGGCTGGGCCACCGAAGGCCGTTGTAGCCTGAGCCAAACCGCTGCAAGTTTCCACGAATTGCGTTTGCGGAACTCCATCGTTTTGAAGGCAGTCTTTGATCTCAGTCTTCGCTGTGCCAACCGTAAAGCTGCCCTCCATTAGGCAGGCCTTCTCTTGCGCCAGCGCGACACCGGACAGCGCCAGGAGCGGCGATGAAAAGGCAAACAGAACTGCGAGTTTCTTGAGCATATGGATCCTGTGAGTGGTATGAATGATGAACCTAACGTTCGAGATAACCGGCGGCCGACGGCAAGCGAAGCTTGCTGTTGGACGTCCGGTTGATTGAGGGGTTAGGTGGCAATCTTGACAAGCTCCCTCGGGCCGCGCTACGACGGCAGACTGTGAATGATGAATATGGCATAGGCCGCCGCAATGGGCCATACGATGAAACCGAGGAGACTGACCACCTTCTCACCAACGGCGCTAAAGAGCATGCCCGCAACCAAAGCGCCCACCATGGAACCGACAACGGCCAACGTGGGAGGCCAGTACCAGCGCGCTGCGATGAGGTAGTACACCAAGATTCCGAGCCCTGCGACGAGCCAAAGCAATTGCGAAATTTCGACCGCGTGCAGCAACCCGACTGGCCCGAAGTCGCGTCGAATGGCTTGCTCGTGATGAAACTGCCCTACGGCCGCCGCAAAGAACGCGACCCACGCGAGCAATAGCTCCAACGGTAGCTGGCTAGGCATGTGGGCTCCGACCGGTTTGAGGTGCTCGCATCGCAGCTTGCCACCTAACGCCGAGCTAAGCGGCACTTTTTAAGTTGTGATTTTGTGGAAACCTTTTGCGTAGCAAAACCACAAAAGCACGACTTAAAAACTGTCCAGCGCCGAAGGCGCGGTGCTTGAGCGATTTGTTAAGCATTTTTTTCGCTGGGCTTTAGGAGAATTTCCATATTGACGATTTCAGGGCCAGCTTTTGACAAATTCCGAAAAATTTGGATGCCTCTCAATTCTGAGTCATTAATTTTCAGTAGCATTGAACCAAAAGATAGATTTTTACTACTTACGGTTCTACATTTTAAAGAAACAAACCCTTCCCAAACCTCACCAGATACATTCATGCTGGTTATTCTATCTTCAATGCTTTTTATGTATTTAACAGTGGTCATTGTACCCACAAGTGCGTGTGCATTTTGTGTGATATTTAATGTTACATTCCAAAACACATTTTCCGTTCCAGTTACTTTTCCTACCCACTCACCCGAAACATCTATTCCTTTATATGTTGTTCTTTGATACCAAGGAATAATAATTCGAATGAGAATGAGGGAAAACCAATACAATAAAATAGAAGTTATAACGCCGGCGACCACTCCCAATAATATATTTTCAAATGCACCCATGCTTGATTCCTAGTATTGCTTAACGTGATTTAATTTGACAGTTTGCAAAATTAACCGGTGCCATAAAAATGGGCACAAAAATTATGAATCTCTTGAAACCCGCATGTCGCCTTGCTGAGAACGGTCGTACACAAAAAAACAAAAGATAACCGAATCGACAAAACGGGCACAAAAATTATTTTTTATAATAGCAAGAATTTGGGGAGATAAGCGCAAATTTTAAACGCCTGCTTCTGGCCGACGATAGTTGCCTGTTGCGCTCAAAAATCGCAGGAGTGCTTCCGCTGCGTTACTGACGTTTC
Organism: Oxalobacteraceae bacterium; assembly: GCA_025352145.1. Classification (GTDB taxonomy): domain Bacteria; phylum Pseudomonadota; class Gammaproteobacteria; order Burkholderiales; family Burkholderiaceae_D; genus JANXTY01. The sequence goes on along the minus strand of JANXTY010000001.1, from coordinate 255 downwards.
GCGTTATGAAAATCAAAGGCGTGATAATCAGTTCAGACGAATTCAATTTTAAACGCACAAAACAGGCAAGAATTCATAGCGGATTTTTTTGTACAGAATTTAATAGGCACGTAAGTTATAAGCCATTGATTTTGTTTGAATGGATGTTCAGTGTTAGATGAACATCGTCAACAGCAAGGGAATTCTCTGACAAATTAACGTTCCGCAGAACTCGGCAAAAGCCGTTATTTTTGCATGGCCAGGACATCGTAGGGG
>JANXTY010000073.1 GCA_025352145.1 Oxalobacteraceae bacterium | reverse complement strand
GTATTGCGCGTCAATGTCTGCATGGCCGAGCGCGGTATACGTTCGGTCGCGGCTTTACATCGTCTGCTCATTGCGGATGGTATCGACATCTCACACTCCCAGCTTACCCGTGTGGTCAACAACAGCGCGATGCATTTGAGCGTGCCGCTTCTGGACGCACTGATTAATATTTTTGGCTGTTCAGCATCCGATCTCTTTGGCGAAAAAAGCGTTATATAAAACAAGGCCATCAAATCTGTTGCAAAGTCCAGATCCTGTAGGGTATGGGCAATCAACGTACAAGTCGACAGCCATGTTACAAACTACTTTTTTTCTTCGCCTTGGCTGCGCTTTCCTTTTTCAACGGACCACCAACAGGACAGAACGTCGTTAAAAAACTGTGCAACGTTCCAATCATGTTGTCGTCAGCCAAACTGTAGTGAACAAACTGGCCTTTCTTATCGCTACTGACTAAACCAGTATGCTCGAGAATTTTTAGGTGCTTCGACAAGGACGGTTTGCTCATGTCAAACCGCTCCGCGATTTCGCCGGCAGTCATCGACGTTTCTGACAAGTAAGCTAATATCTTCCGCCGCGGTGTGGATGCCAGAGCTTCAAATACAAGTTCGATTTTCATAATTTATTTAGCTAATTAGTTAATTAGTTAATTAGCGTGTAGTATATCATTAAGTTGAAGCCAAAGCCAGTTCTCTCGAGAGGAATAAAAATGGAAAATAACTTTGCTGCCAGTAACGATGCATGGCTTGTGTACGACGGTGAATGCCCTGTCTGCAAAACCTACACGAAATACATTCGCATTCGCGACACGGTAGGACAACTGCATCTCGTCGATGCGCGCTATCCAAGTGCTTTGCTTGACGAGATTACGGATGCTGGCCTGGATATCGATCAGGGCATGGTGCTCAAATTCAAGGACGTCATTTATTACGGGCCAGAAGCCATTCATGTTCTCACTTTACTGAGCACGCCATCGGGAATATTTAACCGCATAAATTATTACTTCTTTAGTTCAAAGATGGGAGCGGAGGTTTTCTATCCGATGGGGAAAGCGTTGCGAACGGCTCTGCTTAAGCTACTCGGCATCAAATATATTGAAAATCTGAAGCACGCCAGACATTTACAAAAGCCGAAAAAATAAAAACACTATCCACATTTTTTGGCTTGCCATGCTGACTTCAACTCAAGAGGATCAAATGAATACTTTGCCTGCCAGCCTGCAAAATCACCGCGCCAGTGCGGCGTCAACACAGTGCACAACCATCGGCGAAGTTCGTTATTCACCATCCAAATCATTGTGTTTTTTTGTAAATATGGGTGGTGCTGTTATAGGGGGAGCACTCACGTTTTCATGGGGCGCCTTGGCGATATTTGTTTGCTCAACTGGCGTTGTTTTACTACTTGGCCATTCGCTTGGCAGCCATCGCAAACTGATTCACGATAGTTATCAGTGCCCGAAGTGGCTGGAGTATGTTCTGGTCTATTTAGGTGTTCAAGTCGGCTTGGCTGGTCCGATTGGATTACTGCGCCAGCATGAACTTCGCGATTATGCACAACGCCTGCCGCAATGTCATGATTATCTCCGCCATGGCCGCGCTTTTTGGGTGGATGCCTGGTGGCAGTTGCATTGCGATCTGCAACTGGAAAATCCGCCAAAAATTGAAATTGAGTCGCACATCTCTCAAGATTGGTTTTATCAATTCCTTGAGAAAACCTGGATGGCACAACAATTACCAATTGCAATACTGTTCTATTTTTGGGGTGGTTGGGCATTTGTATTCTGGGGCGTATGTGCCCGTATTACCGCAGGCGTATTTGGTCATTGGTTGATTGGCTACTTCGCGCACAATCATGGTGGCATGCACTACGAAGTACATGGCGCTGCGGTCCAAGGTCGCAACATTTATTTCACTTCATTGCTGACGATGGGTGAATGCTGGCATAACAATCATCATGCGTTTCCGGGCTCGGCGCGTCTTGGATTGCTTCCCGGCGAATGGGATCCAGGCTGGTGGGTATTGACGGGTCTGCGTCATGCGGGATTGGTCTGGGCCATCAAGCTGCCGAACGATCTTCCGTTCCGAACAGAGCTTGGCGTGGTGCATCCAAACCGATCATTCGCAAAAAAATATGCGCATCAGAGAGAAGAAACTATTTTACCGCTCGCAAACTAAAACGGAAAAAGTGCAAGGCAGTTTATCTCGATTGCAACGATGTACGCCTTAGGTCATGACCAAACAATTGAGGTGTGTATTTAAGGCAGCCAATTCAATTATTAGGAACGCAAAATGAACACGACCTTTCAAGAACTCAGCATTACCAAAATAAATCAGTCACAACAATATTTTAATTGGATGAGTTTGTTTTTTTACGACTTCGTGCTGTACGGAATAATTTCAAAATATGCGTGGGGTTGTTCCATACAACGCCTGGATTCTCATTATAAAAAATACGTTCGTTCAAATCACCTGGAAGTTGGAGTCGGGACTGGCTATCTTTTGGATCGCGTCGTTTTTGATTCAGCGCAGCCGCGACTTGCTCTGATGGACCTTAGCCAGGCCTGTCTGAAAAAAACAAACCGCAAGGTTTCAAGGTATGCACCGGAAATTTATATTCAAAATTTAGTGGAGCCCATACGACACGACATACGCCCGTTCGATTCAATCGGCATCAACTATGTGATGCATTGTGTCCCCGGCAGTTTCATTGAAAAAAGTGTCGCATTTATTCATTTGAAATCCTTGTTGGGTCAGGACGGTGTGTTATTCGGAACAACTGTCCTATCAAAGGACGTCCATAAAAATTTACTTGCCAGGCCATTCATGTGGCTGCTCAATTTTCTCGGTGTGTTTAATAATCGCCAGGACAGTGCGCGTGATCTGGCGTATTTTTTACAAAATCATTTTCATGTAATTGAGTTCGAAGTAATTGGTGTCACGGCGTTTTTTTCGGTAAAAAATTTGCGCACTGATCGCTCCTAAAAATACCAGGAATCAATTTCAAAATAAGAGCAATTCCAATGAAAATAATCATATTGGGTGGCTACGGGATATTCGGCGGCAGACTTTGTCAGCTCTTGGCACCCGACGCTCGTTTATCTCTTTTTGTAGCTGGACGTTCTTACAAAAATGCTGAGGCACTTTGCCAATCCTTGCCACCAGGTGCTCATCGTGAACCCTTGGAATTCGATCGCGACAAGGATATCCATGCGCTGCTACAACTGGTCCGGCCGGATTTAGTCATTGATGCAAGTGGGCCGTTTCAGACATACGGCGCCGATCCCTATCGCTTAGTGAAAGCATGTTTAGCCAACGACGTGAACTATCTGGATTTTGCCGACGGCTCGGATTTCGTCAAAGGTATCGGCCAATTTGATGCACTTGCAAAAAGTCAGAACTTGTTCATTCTCTCCGGCGTGAGCAGCTTTCCGGTATTAACCGCAGCAGTCGTTCGGCGATTGTCGCTGGACTTGGATCAGATAAAGTCGATAAGAGGTGGCATTGCGCCTTCGTCATTTGCTGTAGTAGGACTGAACGTGATGCGCGCAATTTCGGCTTATGCAGGAAAGCCAATAGGATTGGTTCGCGACGGTCGCCACGCAGTTGCGTACGCGTTGACTGAAGGGATGCGTTTTACCGTGAGCCCACCAGGACGTCTGCCATTAAACAACACGTATTTTTCTTTGGTTGATGTGCCGGACTTGCAAGTACTTCCCGAGCTATGGCCCGGGTTAAATAGCATTTGGATGGGCGCTGGCCCAGTACCTGAAATTTTGCACCGGGTACTAAACGTTTTGGCTTGGCTGGTGCGCTTGCGAATTCTTCCATCTCTAAATCGATTCGCCCCATTATTTTTTTGGGCAATTAATACTTTCCGTTGTGGTGAACACAGGGGAGGAATGTTCGTCGAGATAGATGGCGTCAAAAAAGATGGCGCAACGGTCACCCGCTCATGGCACTTGCTTGCCGAGCGCGATGACGGTCCGTTTATTCCATGCATGGCGCTGGAAGCTATGATTGTGCGGATACTAAACGGTAACAGCCCCCCGGTCGGAGCGCGGCCGGCATCAAGGGATCTGGAGCTTGACGACTATGAGCGACTATTTGAACGGCGAACAATTTTTACGGGACGAAGAGACTCCGCTATGGGTAACCCGCCGCATTCGCTTTTCAAGACCTTGCTCGGCAGTGCCTGGAGTGTATTGCCAAAGCCGATACAAGAGATGCACGATACAAGGGAAAATTTACACATGTCCGGCACGGCTATGGTCGTTCGGGGCAAAGGATGGATTGCGCGCTTGATCGCTGCATTGTTTCAATTTCCGATAGAGGGCAAGGATATTTCCATTGATGTTCGGATCAGGAAATCTGCCGAAAGCGAAACGTGGGAGCGAACCTTTGCTGGGCGTTCCTTTACGAGCGTGCTTTCTCTTGGAGAAGGACAAAATGATAGGCTTTTGTGTGAACGATTCGGACCATTTTCGTTTGGCATCGCACTGGTTATCGATGACGAAAAACTGAGATATATCGTCAGGCGCTGGAAACTCTGGGGCCTTCCGCTTCCGCGCGCATTGGCTCCAGGCGGGGACAGCTATGAGTCTTCAAAAAATGGGCGGTTTGGTTTCGACATTGAAATCATGCATCCACTTACTGGTTTGATTGTGAAATACTCAGGGGAGCTTGCGCCAATCACAAAAGGTCATTGATCGACGATGCTTTTTACTCCAAAGCAGCTGACCATAGTCATGTTTCAAGCATGCCAATTGAACGCCGTAAATTTTCACGTGCGCTAACCTCGTATAAATCGAAAAATTCTTTCGTATTAAAAATACGAGAACGGTTCATAAACCCTTCGAGCACCGTATGCCGCTTACGTTTAAAAATGAACGTCGGAATCAAAGCGTACTCTTCACGTACTTGTTGTTCATACTCGTCAAATCGTGATGCAACCGCGCCGAGTATGGACAAATCAATGTCGACAAGAACCTGCTGATCTAATGTCGATGGCGTACTACTGTGCCGTGTAGTCATGATCATTTCATAGACACGCTCGGCTATTTTTGAATTCCCGCCTGCAGCGGCTATGGCCGATTTTGCCCAGGATGCACTACGTTCTTCATTGTCATGACGCAGCGTGTCATAAATTGCGTCATGAAACCAAAGAGCGATTTCAACTTCTGCCGGATGTACTGCGACGTCGCAAATATCCTCAAAACGCATGAGACATTCTTCGAGATGTTGCCTTGTATGGTATTTCCGGCGTGGTTCGGCATAGTTCTGCAGCAGATCATGGAATAGCGTCGGGTCTGGATTCAATACTGTTCGTTTAGTATAATTTATGCCATAATTACTGCACCGTCATTAGGGAGCATGTTATGGCCAGAACTAAAGCCACGCTGGGCGTGGGAGTTCGACTCACCGACCATCTAAGCGCCAGTGTTTTGGCGATGGTTTATCCCCCTGAACTGGTGCA
>JANXTY010000045.1 GCA_025352145.1 Oxalobacteraceae bacterium | reverse complement strand
GTTTATTGATTGGTGTGTCAACCCAGCGTTCGCTGGGATGACACACCAGATGTGGATGTCACTTGATGTGCGACGGCCGACTGGGCGCACACAGATATGTAGGGTGCGCTTTGCGCACTGGCATGGGAACAGCTGTACTAGAACTGGTGCGCGGGGCGCACCCGATCTGCCAAAGCAATTGCATACATTTTGTGAAAAACGGGTGACTCCGTAGGGGCACGGCATGCCGTGCCCGGACAGCCACAGCATGTTCCCGCAGCCATCGCATACCGCGATTGCTGCCAATACGAATGAAGTGATATTGAATCAAACGGAGACAAGATGGACCTGACCCCAAGAGAGAAAGACAAGCTGCTTATTTTCACAGCAGGCTTGCTGGCCGAGCGGCGCAAGGCCCGTGGCTTGAAGCTCAATTACCCGGAAGCAGTTGCCTTGATCAGCGCCGCCATCATGGAAGGTGCCCGCGACGGTAAAACCGTGGCCGAGCTGATGTCCGACGGCACCAGGATACTGACTCGTGCCGATGTCATGGACGGCATCGCCGAGATGATTCCCGACATCCAGATCGAAGCGACTTTTCCCGACGGCACCAAGCTCGTCACCGTCCACCATCCAATTCCCTAAGCCATCCTTAAATTTAAAAAGGCGCTGCCATGATCCCAGGCGAAATGATCATCACCCCCGGCGATATCGAACTCAACGTCGGCATGCCAACGACTACCGTCACGGTTGCCAACAGCGGCGACCGGCCGATCCAGGTCGGCTCGCATTTCCATTTTTTCGAAACCAATCCGGCGCTGCAATTTGAGCGCCAGCAGGCTTACGGCATGCGCCTCAATATCGCCGCCGGTACCGCAGTCCGTTTCGAGCCGGGCCAGCAACGCACGATCGAATTAGTCGCACTGGGTGGCGATCGCAAAGTGTACGGTTTCAACGCCAAAGTCATGGGCGCACTGGATGAAAAAAATAAGGAAAAACCATGAGCCGCATTGCACGCCAGGCCTATGCAGAAATGTTCGGCCCCACCACCGGTGACCGCATCCGGCTGGCCGATACCGAACTCTTCATCGAGATCGAGAAAGATTTCGCCACCTACGGCGAAGAAGTCAAATTCGGCGGTGGCAAAGTGATCCGTGACGGCATGGGCCAATCGCAGCGCAACCATGCCGACGTGATGGATACCGTCATCACCAACGCCGTGATTCTCGATCATTGGGGCATCGTCAAAGCCGACATCGGCTTGAAAAATGGCTTGATCGCCGCCATCGGCAAAGCGGGCAATCCCGACATTCAATCCAACGTCACGATGGCCATCGGCGCGGCCACTGAAATTATTGCCGGGGAAGGCATGATCGTTACTGCGGGCGGGATCGATTCCCACATCCATTTCATCTGTCCGCAGCAAATCGAAGAAGCCCTGATGTCCGGGGTGACCACCATGCTCGGTGGCGGTACCGGCCCGGCAGTCGGCACCGCTGCGACCACTTGCACACCGGGTCCCTGGCATCTGCATTCGATGCTGATGGCAGCTGATGCTTTTCCGATGAATCTGGGTTTTCTCGGCAAGGGCAATGTCAGCCTGCCGGTGCCGCTGGAGGAGCAAGTCAATGCCGGCGCCATCGGCCTTAAATTGCATGAGGACTGGGGCACGACTCCTGCGGCCATCGACAACTGCCTGTCGGTGGCGGACCGCATGGATGTGCAAGTCGCTATCCATTCCGACACGCTCAACGAAGCTGGATTTCTGGAACACACCCTGGCCGCATTCAAGGATCGCACCATCCACACCTTTCATACCGAAGGGGCGGGCGGCGGTCATGCACCCGACATCATCGCGGCGGTAGGGCAGACCAATGTGCTGCCTTCTTCGACCAACCCGACGCGGCCTTACACCGTCAACACGCTCGATGAACATCTGGACATGCTGATGGTGTGCCACCATCTCGATCCAGCCATTGCCGAAGACATCGCTTTCGCCGAATCGCGCATCCGGCGCGAGACGATTGCTGCCGAAGATATCTTGCATGACATGGGCGCGATCAGCATGATGTCTTCCGATTCGCAAGCCATGGGGCGGGTCGGCGAAGTCGTCATGCGTACCTGGCAGACCGCGCACAAAATGAAAACGCAGCGCGGCTGGCTGGCACCGTCTTCAGCATCGTCGGCAGTAGAAAACGACAGCCGCAACGACAACTTCCGCGCCAAACGCTATATCGCCAAATACACCATCAACCCTGCCATCACGCACGGCATTGCGCACGTGGCCGGTTCGCTGGAAGTGGGCAAAATCGCTGACATCGTATTATGGAAGCCAGCTTTTTTCGGTGTCAAACCCTCCATGATTTTGAAAGGGGGCATGATCGCTGCGGCACAGATGGGTGACCCCAACGCTTCGATCCCCACGCCGCAGCCGGTGCACTACCGCATGATGTTCGGCGCTTTTGGCGGTGGTTTGAAAAAGTCGTTTACCTTTGTTTCGCAAGCCGCCTTCGATCTCGGCATTGGCGAGCAATTGAAGTTGAGTAAAACCCTGATCCCGGTCAAACACATGCGTCATTTACGTAAGAGCGACATGATTCACAACGATCTTGTACCCTTCATGGAAGTGGACCCTGAGACTTACGAAGTGCGTGCTAATGGCGATCTGCTGGTATGCGAACCGGCCAAGGTATTGCCGATGGCACAGCGCTATTTCCTTTTTTGATCTCCCTATTATTTATTGTTTCTACTGATTGTGAAATACCATGCTGACACTCCACACCAAAATAGACCACGCAGAATCGATCAGCGACCAACTGGTCTTACCTTACGATTTGCGCGAAAAAAGTCGTCAACGCGCCACCTTGATTTCGGGTGAGGAAGTTGCTTTATTTACCGTGCGCGGTACGGTGTTGCGGGAGGGTGATTTGCTGAAGGGGGATGACGGGCGGGTGGTGCAAATTGTCGCTGCCAAAGAACCGACTTATCGTGTCCAATGTGCGACACCACGCGACTTGTTACGTTGCGCTTTTCACCTGGGAAACCGGCACACACAGGCGCAAGTGGACGGCGATGTCGCTAGTGGGTTTTTGCGTATCCGTCAGGACAGTGTGCTTAAAGAAATGCTCGAAGGATTAGGCGCAACGGTGATTGCGGAAGAGGCTGCTTTCCAACCCGAATCCGGTGCTTATCAGGGCGGCGGCCATCATCATGGCGATGACCATCGTTCTAACCTGTTGGCACCCGTGCCGTTGCGCCAAAAAATTCACCGTCCGTCCGATTCACATTAAGCAGGATTTAACTACTGCCACAATCGCATGCAATCGGCCTCTCTTATTCATCTGTTGCAGCTGACGAGCCCCTCGTTACCGATCGGCGCGTACAGCTATTCGCAGGGGCTGGAAGCAGCGATTGAAAGTAGCTTGGTTAGTAATGACGTATCGGCGCGACGCTGGATTATTGATCAATTGCATCTGGTTGTGGCCGCGTTCGAAGCGCCGATATTGTGGCGTTTGCTGCACGCTTTTTCTGTGCGCGATAAAGCTGGCGTGAGTCATTGGACAGAGCGATTTATCGCGGCGCGCGACAGTGCGGAATTTCGTGCCGAGACGATACAGATGGGCTATTCGCTTGGCAAACTGGTCGCCGATCTGCAGATTGCAGATGCCAGCTTGCTCGATATCTTGCAGTGCCAAACTGAAATCCCGTTACCGTGCGCACTGGCTTGTGCCGCTGTTGCACTCGATGTGCCACATGAAGCAGCGTTGCTCGGCATGTTGTTTTCGTGGGCGGAAAATCAGGTACTGGTTTGCGTCAAATCGGTACCGCTGGGTCAGGTTTCAGGACAGCGTTTGTTGCTATCCTTGCGGCCGGAATTAGAGCAAGCCGCGCTGCATGCACAGCAACTGGCCGATGAAGATTTATCGAGCTGGTCACCCGGTTTGTCGTTACTATCGATGCGGCATGAAGTGCAGTACAGCAGGCTATATCGTTCATGAAAGCCTATCTATTCATAGACACTAGTTTTGGTACAGCTATTCGTGTACCGGCGCGCGGCGTATCTTCTCTCCGCTTTCCCTGCATCCATCCATTTCGAAAGAACATTCCATGAACAACCCCTCTAATCCTCTGCGCGTCGGCATTGGCGGCCCAGTCGGTTCCGGCAAAACCGCTTTGTGCGAAATGCTATGCAAAGCCATGCGTGAGCAGTACGACATGGCCGTTATTACTAACGACATTTACACCAAAGAAGACATGGAAATCCTGCTGCGTGCGGGTGCGCTTCCCGCAGAACGTCTGATGGGTGTCGAGACCGGCGGCTGCCCGCATACCGCTATTCGTGAGGATGCCTCGATCAATTTAGAGGCCATCTCCCGCATGTGTGCTGAGTTCCCTCATCTCGACTTGATTCTGATCGAGTCCGGCGGCGATAATTTAGCGGCGACCTTTAGCCCTGAGTTATCCGATTTGACGATCTACGTGATCGATGTTGCAGGCGGAGAAAAAATACCGCGTAAGGGTGGTCCGGGCATTACCCGTTCCGACCTGCTCATTATCAACAAGACCGATCTGGCACCCTACGTTGGCGCGGACCTAGGGGTAATGGCTGCGGATGCTAAACGTATGCGTGGTGAGCGGCCTTTTGTGATGACTAATTTACGCAGCGGTCAGGGGGTAGAAACGGTGATCGAATTTATCCGCAAACAGGGTCTGTTGGATCAGGCCAGAATTCGGTAAAAATAGCCTTTTTTTTCGGGACGATCCTCCCCCATTTTTTAATATTTTCTATCCCGTTTTTTTGTACATTAAGGAGCGCACTATGTTTTATCGATCCCATAAAAAGCAAGTATCCGCCGGCATCCGATTGACTGTGTTCGGCCTCCTGTGTTTTTCTGCCCGCTCATCCCTAGCGCATGCCGGTGTCCATGAGGCAGTCGGTTTTCAGGCTGGTTTTATTCATCCGTTTTCAGGCATTGATCATCTGCTGGCGATGATTTCTGCCGGTGTTCTAGCTGCACAGATGAAGGGTAAGGCCAGATGGCAGCTGCCCCTGTTATTTTTGTCGGCAATGGGCGTAGGCGCGATTCCGGGCTTGCTGGGTATCGTTATGCCGGGAATTGAATTGGGCATCGCCACATCACTCGCCGTGTTCGGTATAGTGATCGCTTGCGCCTTGTCGATGCCATTTTGGATGGGAGCAATGCTGGTTGCTGCGTTCGGTATCGTTCACGGTGCTGCCCACGGGATGGAGATGCAGTATCAGGTAACCCCGGGGTTTTATGCCGCTGGGTTTCTTCTTGCAACAGCATCGTTGCAGTTAATTGGCCTTTCAATGAGCGTGTTTTCGGAGAACAAATTCGTATCGAATAGTCTGCGTTTGCTGGGTGCCCTGATTGCTGCCGAGGGTGTGTTTTTAATGATGGGGGCTGCTTAAAAACATGCGGGAACCAAGACGGAACCGAGAGTGTGGTACTGTTGAGTTCGATAGCTGTTCTAATTTTTAGCACAGCCTGTCTGTTGCACTTAAATCGAACGATCGTGCTTACTTATCGGTGTTGCACAATCGGAAATGGTTGGGGTGTGAAAGTTTATAGTTTGTAAGGGAGTAAAATTTGAGTCACCTTGTCCATTTCTTTAAGAACAATTACAGCAACATGGCGCAGCTAAAAGAGTTGATGACTACGCCGCCCATGACTGCCGAACAACATGCCGTTATCATGCGCGAACGAATTAAACATCGCCGCATGCTCGAAGAAGCAAAAGAATTGAAAAAATCGGGCGATGATCGGTTCGACGGTAAAGACTGATAAAAAGTAGCGCTGTAATGTGTGCTTTGTTTTTCGGCACAGCGGCCTGTCAAATCTAGGGTCGTCGGGGGTTCCTATGCGCCGTCCTTGATGCCGTTCCAACGTGGCGTCAGTGCATGCGAAACAGCGCACAAATCCAGGACGCGTCCGACCGTGTGATCGACCATCTCTGCGATTGTTTGTGGGTGATGATAAAAGCCAGGCAGTGGCGGGAAAATAATTCCGCCCATTTCAGTCACCGCCGTCATATTGCGCAGATGCGCTAGATTCAAAGGTGTTTCACGCACCATCAAAATCAAGCGCCGCCGCTCCTTCAGAATCACATCCGCCGCGCGTGCAATCAAATTATCCGACAAGCCATGCGCCACCGACGCCAGCGTCTTCATCGAACAAGGTGCAACAATCATGCATTCAGATTGGAACGAGCCGCTGGCAATCGATGCCCCGATATCGCGCACACTGTGCGTCACATCGGCCAGTGCTTCGACCTCTTTGCGCTTCATGTCCAGTTCTTGGTGGAGGTTGAGCATCCCGGCATCGGAGATCATTAGATGGGTCTCGATATTGCTGACATCGCGTAGCACCTGCAATAGACGGACACCATACACCGTACCGGTCGCACCGGTGATTGCGATGATCAAGCGGCGCGGGTGTTGATCAGGCATCGAGCAAAGTCTTCAGTTCGCCCGATTCAAACATCTCGTTCATGATGTCGGAACCGCCGATAAATTCGCCTTTGATGTAGAGCTGAGGAATGGTCGGCCAGTTGGAAAAATCCTTAATACCCTGGCGCACTTCGGCGTCATCTAATACATTGATGGTGATGATATTTTCGACGCCGCACGTTTTCAGGATTTGAATGGCGCGGCCGGAAAAGCCGCATTGGGGGAATTGGGCGGTGCCCTTCATGAATAAAACAACCGGGTTTTGGGTTACGGTTTCTTTGATCCAGCTTTGTACGTCGCTCATGATTGCCTCGAATGATGTGGGGAAAAAGGTTGATGGGGGCATTTTATAAGAAAACGCAGAGGCAGGCGTGGGCAACGGTTTTGGTAGATGGAGCTTGTAGGTGCGATTAGCGTAGCCTCATCGCACGCACGTCATTGCCACCCCCGACCTCATTCTCGACATTGCCACACCAGTGTTTGGTATAAATCCCCGCCGCAACGTAGCGATGAAATGGCGGAAATGGCCAATCACAGACCCGCTTAAGCAAGCCATGTTTGCGCGGATTGACGTGCACGTAATCGATGTGCCGTTGAAAATCCAATTCATCCCCGAGCATATGCTCCCAAAAATGACGTTGCCAGATGCGACATTCACCGGCTTGCCTGACGTACTGCGGATAATGATTCCGTTTTGGGCAATGCACGAGAAAAACCGCTTTTGATCAAGCGCCAGCGCAAGCTGAAATCGCTGTCACCTGGAGACAATGTGAATACGCAATGCATATGCTCGGGCAGCACGATCCACGAATCGATATGGAAAGGATGGCGTTGACGCACGTGCCGTACCACTTGTCGCAGAAGTTCGATCTCGCGCACCAGCAAATCATGCCGCGTCGCTGCAGTAAATTGACCGTAAAGAACCATGTTCCTCCGGGTACAAAGGCGCGACGATAGTTGGACATGGGATTAGCTCGTGGCGGAGTTATTCCGGGTTCTAAAAACGTGCGATTACGTTTCACTAATCAGTATCTACGCGTGTTTATGATATGTGAGTTATCGCGTTATTTGTTCATCATCGGGGCGAGCTTTTTTGCGGCAAATTCTGCAACATCTTTAGCATGTTGACGACATTCTTCTTCGGTAATGTCTGGAGCGCAAGAATTATATGTTTCTTCATAGGAGGCATTAATGGCATTCTTATACATTTGCTGGCTATTCGCTTTTCCTTGCTCTGAGTAAACCTCTATATTACGTCCGACAGCAAACACAATAAATACAATTATTCCAAGCCATAATTTCCATATTTCATTAGCTTTTTTGGGTACATTTTCCTGATTTTTTGTATCTTTCATAGCAGTTTTTTATTTGGAATATACCAGTAGTGTCCCAACGTTCCTCAGAGGAGATTGAGCTGTTTAGACTCAATTTCGACATTGGGCTTTGTTGAGGAGGGCATAAGTAGTTGATTTAACGGCGTTGTTTCAAACATGGTCAGACTCAGGATTTGTAGAATTTCGTAAAGGCTATGAGGTAAATGCATACGTTTTTTGACTATCGCGATCAGCACATA
>JANXTY010000012.1 GCA_025352145.1 Oxalobacteraceae bacterium | reverse complement strand
CCGAAGCTGCCCGGCGGTGCCCCAGATGGGCAATGGGATTCGTAGCGCTCTCACTCAATCCGCGATCTTCATTTTTACGCCAGCGCCAGCAAACAGGCGGCTTTGGCAGAAAAGAAAGCGGTCTAATGGGAAATCTGGGTTAATGGCGCATCCGGCGCCGAACAATCCACGCAAACGTTGACCTTTCCGCGGGTAAAGTCGTGATGCCGTATTTATTTCAGAGAAAATGCCATTTTTGTCGCTGACAAATCAATTAAATCCCCGTGTTTGAGTTGACGTGGTTCGGCGCCGATCGCCTTACCATTGATCGCCGGATACTCCGCCCCTTCCACATGCGTTAGAAAATAGCCCTCGCGGCGGCGTGCAATCACGGCAACTTGTACGCCAGGACGGCCGAGTGTCGTTAATGCTTTGTTGAGTGCCAGTTCTTTCCCCGTGTTTGCACCATTCATTACTTTTAACGTGCCTTGGCGTGTTTCTGGTTGGGGAGTGTTGACTGTGGCAGTAGAGGGCTTGTCAGCACGCGAATTTTTGGCAGGGGTTTGGCGAGCCGGTGGAGTGACTGCCGCGTGCTGTTTAGCGGTGACTGCATCGTCATCATTGGCTGTGATTTGAGCTGGCCCAACCAGAAATTTGATACGGTATTTGGCCAACTCGATCACATCATTATGTTGCAAAACATGTTTTTTGACGGGTTGGCCATTAATGAGCGTTCCGTTGGTGCTATTTAAATCTTCGAGTACGGAATCGTTTCCGTTAGTCACAATGACGGCATGTTCGCCACTGACTGCGAGGTTTTCGATGACTACGTCGTTATGGGGGCGGCGTCCGATTGTCATGCGTTCTTTTGATAGCGTGATGTCGTCCACGATTTTTCCGTCCAGGGAAACAATGATTTTGGCCATTCGATAACTCCAGCTTAGGAGGTCCAATGCAACATGCGTTGAATTAGTCCATTTTTTTGCGTATGTGTGGATTGTACTTTAATTAAAATGACTGAAATATTATCCCTCCCCCCGTTGGCGTTAGCTTGGTCAATCAACGTGTCGCAGAGCACCTCGAGATTAGCATCAGGAATTCCCAATATGTCGCTAATTTCATCTGCTGTGAGCATGTCGGATAAGCCGTCTGAACATAACAGATAGGTGTCATTTATTTGCGTTTTGTGATCATGGATTTCTATTTCAAGCTGAAAGTCGATGCCCAGGGCGCGGGTGATAAGGTGTCTGTTAGTCGAAAAACGTGCCATTTCTTCTGAAATAAGTCCTGCATCGATCTGTTCTTGCAATACCGAATGATCTCGTGTCATCTGCTCGAGTTTGCCATCGCGTAGACGGTAGGCGCGGGAGTCGCCCACATGCGCCAGCAAAATTGCGTCACCATGCAGCAACGCTACGACCACGGTTGTGCCCATGCCGCTAAAAGCAGGTTCTTCATGGGCCTCTTCTAAAATGGTCGCGTTAGCGAGTTGTATGGATTGGGTAACAGCGTCCTCAAGCTCTGTATGCGATGGCGCAAGGTCATCGTCAAACAGGGGTTGCAATCGTTCTTCCAGCGATAACTTGACTATGGATGTCGCAATTGCGCTGGCCACTTCTCCTGCGTTGTATCCGCCCATGCCGTCAGCCAGAATGGCAAGTCGCCCTTGAGCGGCGACCACAACGGAGTCCTCATTGTAAGGCCGTACCATACCAGCGTCGGTTTTTGCAGCAAACGCAGGCGCAACTTGATTTTCCATAGGCGGGTTGGACAGAGAGAATATATCGGCAAAGTATAGAACGTGAATAGCGAATTGACCACCTGTAATAGCAGGTCGG
This sequence comes from Oxalobacteraceae bacterium, assembly GCA_025352145.1. GTDB lineage: Bacteria > Pseudomonadota > Gammaproteobacteria > Burkholderiales > Burkholderiaceae_D > JANXTY01. Next base: position 107,300 of record JANXTY010000012.1, on the reverse strand, counting down.
ACGCTAGGCGCGATGTTTGTTTTGGACTAGGCTACTTCGGACTAACGGTTCATCAACGTTTGAAATAATACGGGGAGCTAAAGCTCCCCGTAAATTACACTCGCCTACTATCTCGATCGCTTACAGCGCAGCCTTGAGTAAACGCGCCATTTCTGATGGATTTTTTGTTGCTGTAATGCCGCAAGCTTCCATTATTTCTAGTTTGGCTTGCGCAGTATCTGCACCGCCGGAGATCAAGGCGCCTGCATGACCCATGCGCTTGCCGGGAGGGGCTGTTACGCCAGCGATAAAGCAGACAACTGGTTTTTTCATGTTATCGCGGATCCAGTAAGCTGCATTGGCTTCGTCTGGGCCGCCAATTTCACCGATCATAATGACTGCATCGGTTTCTGGATCGTCGTTAAACGCTTTCATGATATCAATATGCTTGAGACCATTGATCGGATCCCCGCCGATGCCGACCGCCGATGATTGGCCCAAGCCGAGTGCAGTTAATTGCCCAACTGCTTCATAAGTCAGGGTGCCGGAACGCGATACAACACCGATGCGGCCTTTTTTGTGAATATGGCCGGGCATGATGCCGATTTTGATTTCGTCAGGAGTGATCAGGCCAGGGCAGTTTGGTCCGAGCAGCAATGTTTTGCTGCCTGCTTTAGCCATACGATCTTTGAGTGCCATCATGTCGCGCACGGGGATACCTTCCGTGATGCAAATCGCTAAGTCCAGCTCAGCTTCTACTGCTTCCCAAATGGCAGCAGCAGCGCCTGCAGGAGGGACGTAGATCACAGAAACATTGGCCCCAGTGGCGGCTTTAGCTTGGGTGACATTAGCAAAAATGGGAATGCCTTCGAAATCCTCCCCTGCTTTTTTAGGGTTCACGCCAGCGACAAAACAATTTTTTCCATTGGCGTAGTCCCGACACATGCGGGTGTGAAATTGTCCGGTTTTTCCGGTGATGCCTTGGGTGACAACTTTGGTGTCTTTATTGATGAGAATCGACATATTGTTCCTTGCGCTTATTGACCATTAGCAGCAGCGACAACCTTCTTCGCTGCTTCTTCCATCGTATCGGCCGCGATGATCGGCAGGCCGGATTCGGCGAGCATTTTTTTTCCGAGATCCTCGTTGGTACCTTTCATGCGAACCACTAGCGGTACTTGCAGCGATACTGCTCTAGAAGCGGTGATCACACCTTCAGCGATGACGTCGCACTTCATGATGCCGCCAAAAATATTGACCAGAATTGCCTTCAGGCCGGGGTTGCGCAGCATGATTTTGAAAGCTTCCGTTACTTTTTCTGCTGTCGCGCCACCGCCTACGTCAAGGAAGTTAGCGGGTTCGCCGCCGAATAATTTAATGGTGTCCATCGTTGCCATAGCGAGACCGGCACCATTGACCAAACAGCCGATATTGCCATCGAGAGAAATATAGGCGAGGTCAAATTTGGAGGCTTCTATTTCAGCCGGATCTTCTTCATCAAGATCACGATAAGCGACGATTTCAGGTTGGCGGAATAGGGCATTGGCATCGAAATTAAATTTTGCATCGAGTGCGATGACTTTTCCCGATCCCGTGACGATCAGAGGATTGATCTCTGCCAGGGAAGCGTCCGTTTCCCAGTAAGCTTTATATAGGCCTTGCAATTGAACGCGTGCATCGGCAATGGATCCAGCAGGAACGCCAATTTTGGTTGAGATCATGTCCGCTTCGGCATCGGTCAAGCCGATACTTGGATCAATCGCAATTTGGTGTATGAGTTCTGGGTGGGAATGCGCAACTTCTTCGATGTCCATCCCGCCTTCGCTCGATGCCATCAGCACAACCCGTTGGCTGATGCGGTCGGTGACCATGCTGACGTACAACTCCTGCTTAATATCTGCACCTTCTTCGATTAAGAGGCGGCGTACTTTTTGACCCGCTGGACTGGTCTGGTGTGTGATAAGTTGCATCCCCAGAATTTGGGTGGCATATTCTTTCACTTGTTCCAGTGACTTGGCGACCTTCACTCCACCACCTTTGCCGCGACCACCTGCGTGAATTTGGGCCTTCACGACCCAAACTGATCCGCCAAGTATTTCGGCTGCTTTGACGGCTTCAGCGACGGAAAGGCATGGGATTCCGCGTGGAACCGTTACCCCGAATTTGCGGAGGATTTCTTTGCCTTGGTACTCATGGATTTTCATGGGGTGTTTTCCTTCGGATACTTTAGGTATTAAAAAACTAGCTGGACAAACAAAATGGACAATCGAAATTGCGGCTCATATTCTCAGAGTGCGAGTACGAGTGCGTCAGAGTACGAGTTCGCTATCATGCCTCAATGGCCAATGATGGAATAACCCATTGGCGTTAGCAAAACCATGATGTTGAAGGTGTGGTATCGCTGTGTTCATAACAGAAAATAGCAGAAGTAGGATGTCAGGCCCAATCCGATGACGAAAGAAAATTGCCTTTCATTTCCCCCTCCTCTCTTGCGTTAAAAAATGACAGTCAAGGGAAAGAGAATGTAGCAAAAAATAGAACCAGCGAAAATAGAACCGTCGGGATTGTATCACAGCGTGTCAGTCACTGCATCGGGGGAAGACAGGCAATCGGGCGATCTCGCAGAGCAATGATCATCAAAAAATATTGCGAAGAATTTGCTATTTTTTAGAGGCGGAATTTGATGTCAGGAAGGCTAAAAAATCGTTCCGAAATATTTCTGCACAGATCCTTCACTTTAACCAAGAAACGGCAGGTGACCGCTCCGCAGATTCGATAAGTGTTTAAATTAATTGGGTGAAATGGGCCTTGTTTTCCTCTACCATTTTGGGAGAGCGCTACGAACATGATTGCGTATTTTTTCGGTTTCCCACCTGTGTTACTCATCCTGGCAGAATGCAGTCAGCGTCGTCGCCTCGTCTTGCCAGGAAACCGGGGAAATACACACTCATGTCCGTCCAGCTGTCGTTTCTAGAGTTAATCGGTATCAAACTCGTCTGTGCCAATACCACGCATTGCAATCTGTATCGCGCGATGAGAAAATCCGCGCTGCATTAGAAATCGCATTTGTTTGGCACATTCATTCGCATTTTCCGGCTTGCGCGTGAATTTTTTTCGCCAGACTTCGCAAGCACGTGCGATCTCATTTTGGTTCAGCCCGGTCTTGATGTGGTTTAGCTCTTCTCCTTCAATGCCATGACTTTGTAGCTCGGACAAAATGCGGCTGTTGCCAAATTTAGCAGAGCGACGATGGACAAGGGATTCTGAAAAACGTGTTTGAGAAAGAAATTTAGATATTTCCAGCCAGCCAAGCAAGGCCTCAAGATCGTCCCCTTCCTGCGCGTGCAGGGATAACTTTCGGGTGAGTTCGATTCGGCTATGTTCCCGTGCCGAAAGGTATCTTAAGGCACGTGCTTTCAGGCTTATCTTTAATTTTACCATGTGCTTTGACTACTTACCTGCTTGCCAGTGGAGAGAAATTGCCCGCATGGAATCCGGCAATTTCTCCACGTTTTACTCCACCGCTTTTAGCTTGGCCACAGGTTCTATGGTTTTACCGATAGGCGGCAATTCGCGGACACCAAGGGATACGCGCACTTTGTTTTCTATTTCGTGGGCAAGTTCGGGGCGCTCTTTCAAATAATTGCGCGCGTTGTCTTTTCCTTGACCGATGCGCTCCCCATTATAGCTATACCAGGAACCGGATTTCTCCACTACTTTGGCTTCTGAGCCAAGATCGAGAATTTCTCCTTCACGTGAAGTGCCTTCTCCATACAGAATATCAAAATGCGCCTCCTTGAATGGAGGTGCAATTTTATTTTTGACGACTTTGACCTTGGTTTCATTACCGATCACTTCATCACCCGATTTAATGGAGCCGGTACGACGAATGTCGAGCCTGACTGAGGCATAAAATTTTAAGGCATTGCCGCCGGTGGTGGTTTCGGGACTGCCGAACATCACACCAATCTTCATGCGGATCTGATTAATGAAAATGACCAGGGTGTTGGTGCGGTTGATGCTACCGGTGAGTTTGCGCAAAGCTTGCGACATCAAACGTGCTTGCAATCCGGGTAGTGAGTCGCCCATGTCGCCTTCAATTTCGGCTCGGGGTGTCAGAGCAGCTACCGAATCGATGACGATTAAATCGACGCTACCCGAACGCACCAAGGCGTCGGTAATTTCAAGCGCTTGTTCACCTGTGTCTGGCTGAGAAATGAGAAGCTCGGATAAATTAATACCTAGTTTCTGTGCATAGCCAACATCAAGCGCATGTTCTGCGTCAATGAATGCGCAGGTGCCACCTAATTTTTGCATTTCGGCGATAGTTTGCAAGGTTAGTGTAGTTTTACCGGAAGATTCAGGCCCGTAAATTTCGACTACACGACCACGCGGCAAGCCGCCTACACCTAATGCAATATCTAGCCCAAGCGATCCAGTGGAAACTACCTGAACCTCTTCGATTACCGCACCTGCATCCATGCGCATGACCGAACCTTTACCGAATTGTTTCTCGATCTGGGCTAGCGCAGCAGCGAGGGCTTTGCTCTTCTCTGTAATGGGTACGGCGGGGGCAGTTTTTTTATCGTCCATCATATTCCTTCTAATTAGGGAGTACTTCGTGGTAATTGATCTGGGGTGTTGCAAAAAGCGCTGCACGGATAGTACTGTATAAAAAAACAGTGCTTAATGCAAGCGATGAATACAATTTTTTTGATTTTTTTGTTTTGGTGTCGATTTGTTGTCAATTTTTATTTAATGTCGATTGTAATTACCCAGCAAATGTCGATTTTCATTTAACTCTGAATTTTTTTCATTTAAGTCTGAACTTATTCATTATTTGTCGATATTCACTTAAGTCTGAATTTTGTTCAGCTAACTTTGAACTCATTCGTGGTCATGCGCCGTCCTGTCACGTTGACTATTCGGATAGCCTACGGTACTCACACATTGCGCAGGACAAAGGCTACTTTGATATATCGGCGGACAAAGAACTTGCGTGCAGTACAATTGTTGCTTGGGCATACGAACTGGAAAGCACAATCCGTTATCTCGGGATTGAGTTTGACGATGCATTAGAAATTACTGAGCAGACAGTAGTGTAGCGTTTGGTTCGGCAATGCGGCCGTTGTATGCTGGTCGCTTGTCGGCTATGACCAGAGACGAGAATGTTTTCCAAAGGAGGCATCGGCCTAATGGATTCAAGGCAGCATAAATATCGGTTAAATTGGTTGATAGCCGCCTGCTGTACAGAACTTTGTCGGTAGGTTGGAAATCACTACAAGGCTGTTGTTCGAATAAAGGTCTATGCCGCGAAATAACATGCCGTTCTCTTTTTATTAAGTTTGGTTCGCGCCGTACCTTATCTCTTGATGCTTGCCAAAGAGTGGGCGGCTAGATGCTTATCAATATTTAATCGGCGTCAGAGGTACATTTTGTACCTCTATTTACATATTCTAGGAGACATCGTGATCGAGCAAAAAATTAATGAATTCTTTGGTGATGCTGAGTCAACTGGCTTTGGAACAGGTTGGTGGAGTGGAATATTGTCGGCATTTTTTGGAGCTCTTTCATTCGGAGCAGTTTTGTGCCTGCATTTTCCTCAGTTGCTAAGCTCTCCTGAACTGCGTGCATATTATCCAATGTACACCATGCGCGTTCTAATCCAATGCCTCATAGTAGCGGCAATTTTATTCGGCGTTATTTCCTCGATTCTGCGCAAGAAAAAAATTTTGGGATTGACTGGAATGTTACTGGCCCTGGCTGCAGCGGCTTGGGGTGGATCAAGTGTACCGATTAACGAAACTTTGCACGATGGGCCCGCAATTGGCCTAGACTGGTTTTTGCTTGATTTGTTTTTGATGACGCTCATTTATGTGCCCATCGAGAGGCTCTGGCCACAGTATCCAAAACAAGGAACCTTCAGAGAACAATGGACTTTGGATATAGTTTATTTTATGTCCACCCATCTTCCCATACAAATTTTATCGCTTCTCGTCCTATTGCCCGCAACTCAAGCTACTAAATATTTGGCCGTTCCGAGTATCCAGCAATTCATCGGCCAGATGCCTTGGTTGTTACAATTTTTCTTAGCTGTTTTAGTTGCTGACCTGGCTGAATGGGCCATTCATTTTGCTTTGCATAAAGTACCGTTTCTATGGCGGTTTCATTCCATCCACCACTCCTCCAAGGCACTCGATTGGATCGCGGGTTCACGTTCCCATTTTTTCGATGACACCTTGGTGCGCGGGTTTATCCTTGTTCCCATGATGCTTGGATTTTCTCAGAACATCATCGTGGCGTATTTGATTTTTGTTACCCTTCACGCTACCTGGACTCATTGCAACTTTCGTCCTAATGCCAAATGGCTCGAAAAGTATTTGGTGATGCCCAGATATCATCATTGGCACCACACCTCTCAAAAAGAAGCCATCGATAAGAACTTTGCCATTCATTTTCCGTGGATTGATAAAATTTTTGGAACTTATTATTTTCCTGATGAATGGCCGGAAGTTTACGGCTTGGACGCCGAAGAAATTCCGAATGGTTTTATCAGGCAAACCTACGAGCCATTTATAAAAAAGAACAAGCGCGCTCTAAAAATTTAATGACTCCAAGGGAACGTCCTTTGGTATATCTGCGCCCTTTGCCGTTGCTTTGACCAAGCCAAGATATTTCATGCATTTGACTGTGATAAATCCAAAGTCATATTCAGATGCATCGTGGCTTAGTCGTAAAAGACCCGGATGGTGGTGATGGTTATTCTGCAAACAGGCACTAAAAGTTGCCGTTACTGGTAGCCACTCACCAATGTTCATGGCATTGTCGTGCTCGTCGTTGTAGCGTCGATATCCATATGTCCTGGTGTGGGTCCAATAGTTTTGAATCATATTGACCCATAAGGCAAAGATACGCATTCCAACCCACATCACTATCGTAAACTTCCAGTCTCGCACCAACAGCCATAAGAGAGAAAAACTAAAAACTTGTGAAAATATCGCAAAAAAATTGTTTGAAACGAGCCTGAATGGCCAGGACTTGAAAATCTTGTCGGCGGCCAAATTCTCATTGGACGCATACGGAATTATGCAGAGATACAATGTTCGCCAAAAACCATCGCTTGCAAGTTTATTGGGGTCTCCAGGATGATCCGAATGTTTATGATGCAACCGATGGCGATTCACCCAGGCGATCGGATCGACATAGAGCCCGAAGAAGTTATTTACGAGAATGACGAGATTTATGAACCATTCTTTGTAGTCGAGCGAACGATGGGCAATTCCCAAATGAAGAACATCGGCCAAGTACAATCCAGCGAGAAACCAAAAAAAGAAAAAGTAAATTCCGCCTATTAACAGGCCAGTCCAGGGTCCCAAATGAGCTGGTGCGGAAACCATGCACGCCAACAAATCGAAGAAAATAATCGAATAGCCAATGACATTGTATATTTTCATGATGAATCTCCGCGCCATTAGTTAAACCGAGATTAGAACTCCTTTCAAATCATATGTAAATGCGGAATTAAGTAACAACCGCATAAAGCCTTGCGAGAAGCAATGGCTTAATGCTACTTTCTGTCCTTCGATTTCGGCGAAGCGGATTATTGACGTGTTCAACCAAAGTTCTTTTCACCTATGAAGCTTGAGACCTTTCCCAAGACCGTCTTTCTGACCGGTGCCACAGGTGTTCTGGGCGGCAGCATCTTGAAAGACCTTCTTCAATCGACTTCATCCCACATCTATTGCCTGGCACGTGGCAATGATCTGGCGAATTGTCGTGAACGCGTTCGCGCGATTCTCCATGTTTATGACTCTAATGGTGCGCTAGAAGCGGAATTTCTCTCTCGCGTGACTGTGCTTCGGGGAGACGTGACTCAAGACCGACTCGGGTTATCAGCGTCGACTTTTGCCGAACTTCAAAGCCACACGAATCTCACGATCCATGCAGCGGCCAACACGAGCCTTCTTCACAAATACCAACGACTAGAGCCAATCAACGTTCAAGGCACCGGTCGCGTGATTGAGTTTTGTCTTGGCACTGCGGAAAAAAACCTCGTCTATGTCTCCACATTCACCGTGATGGGAGACAAGACTTTCGATAACAGCGTCCGTTTCCAAGAGACTGACTATGACTTGGGGCAAGGATTCGAGTACATGAACTACCAGCGCTCGAAATTCCGTGCCGAAGCGATGGTCAGGGAAGCCAAGGAACGTGGACTAAAGTGGCGCATCTTCCGACCGGGTCAGATTTACGGCGATTCCATCACTGGGGCATATCCGCATTCCGAGACCCAAGCCACAGGATTGTTCTACGATCTCTTCAAAACCGCGATGGACACACGAGTCATGCCCGAATCCTATATCCACTATGACGTCGTACCTGTCGATTACGTGAGTCGCGGAATCATCGCGCTCTCTGCGGGCGCTGACAATTTCTTTGACGTCTATCACCTGACCAATCCTGATGCCAAGACGTTCGCTCAAGTCATGGGACTACTGAGAGAAATTGGCTACGCCATTGATCTTCTTCCCGAAGAGGTCTACAAGCAAAAACTACAGAGAGGAGAAATCACGAAGCACGGCAAACCGTACATGAGCACGATGCTGAAAGCCTTCAATCTCTGGTATTTCACATCCAAGATCAGCTTCTACGACAGCGCGACGACGGACTGTGAGTACACCCGATCAAAGCTTGAGAAACTGGGCGTCACCTGTGCCCCAATCAACCGCAAGCTCATAGAAACCTATGTCGATGCGGGAATTCGGGAAGGTTACTTTCCAAGTCCCACGCACAGCGATAGCTATAACGCGACACGAACACAGGCTGTCTTCTCGGCCAATCTTCCGATAGAACAAGGGTGCCTGATATGATGAAGTGGTGGGGTTGGGGCGACCCGAAGTTAACGTTTCCGATGGCTGACAAGCCGAATCTGTGGCCGTGGGTGACCAAGAAGTTAGGCATTGTGAGCATTGCACCGACAGCCGAACCGGTTGATCTATCGTCGATTCAGATTGCACCGACTAGAGCGAGCGAGGAGTTGCTCGCTGAACTACGTCAGATATTGAAGCCAGAACAGATCACACTCGACCCGCACGAGCGGCTGCTTCACAGTTATGGCAAAAGCTTCCCGGATCTATTCTGCGTTCGCAACGGCGTAGTGAGACGAGCGCCCGATGCCGTTCTCCTTCCGGATTCACACGAACAAGTTGAGGCACTCGTCAAGCTCGCGCATCAACGCAATTTCTGTCTGATCCCATTTGGTGGCGGAACCAATATCGTGGGCGGGATCAATCCCGAAGCCGACGAACCGCGCCCGATGATCACGCTCAGCCTGCGCAACATGAATCGCCTAATGTCGATCGATCCAGAATCCCGTACCGCAACGATTCAGGCTGGCGCGCTCGGCCCCAAGCTTGAGACAGATCTGGCAGAGCAAGGCCATTCGCTCGGGCATTATCCCGACTCCTTCGAATACTCCACCTTGGGCGGATGGTTAGCCACCCGCTCGGCGGGTATGCAGTCAGACGCCTACGGCAAGATCGAGGACATGGTCGTTTCCATCAAGATGGTCACGCCCTCGGGTACGATCATCACGAAAGAGGTTCCGTCGTCTTCCGCTGGCCCCGATATCAATCGCATCATGGTCGGGTCTGAGGGAATCCTAGGTGTGATCACCGAAGCGACAATGCGTGTCCACAAAACGCCCGCCGTCAAGGATTACCGAGGTTTCCTTTTCAAGAGTTTCGAAGACGGTGTACGCGGAATCCAGGAATGTCTGGATCACGGTTTCATGCCGAGCATGATTCGACTCCAGGACAGTGGCGAGACCGAGCTTGCTTTCAACATGAAAGCCCCCAAGCAGGGGTTCGAAGGTTGGATTGAGAAGCAGGTAAAGGGCTGGCTCAAATATCGCGGCTACGCCGAGCCTTGCATTCTGATCATAGGCTTCGAGGGAGAGGGCAAATCGATTGCGACCACTCGCCGCGCTGCGCTCAGGATACTGAAGAACCATGGAGGCTTCCCCCTCGGCAAGAGCGTCGGCAAGACGTGGTCGAAGGATAAATTCAACATCCCCTATCTGCGCGATTACATCATGGACTATGGCTGCATGGCCGATGTGGCCGAGACATCGACACTATGGTCGAAGGTGCTGCCGCTTTATACTGGTACAGTAGAAGCAGTGAAAGCGCGCTTCCTGCAGGAAGATGGCACCGGTTACATTGGCTGCCATATCTCTCATACATACAAGACTGGCGCGTGCCTTTACTTCACGTTCGCCGCGCGACAACCCAAGGGCAAGGAGCTCGAGCACTACTACGAGTACAAGCGCCTTGTCACCGATACGATAATGCGCTTGGGGGGTACACTCAGCCACCATCATGCCGTTGGCATCGAGCATCGCCCCTGGATGAAACAGGAAATCTCGCCCGCTGGACTGCAGGCCCTTCATGCGCTCAAGACTTCGTTGGATCCGAAGCACGTATTAAATCCGGGTAAGCTATTGCCGGAGCTTGACGCAACCGGGAACAGCGAACAAGCAGAAAATTCAATCCCGCTTTTTCCGATCCACACCGATAATGGCGTTGGATAAAATGTCCGTTCAATCCAATTGAAGAACGATGGTCACGGTCATTCTTTCCATAGTCGCTTATCTTCTTGGTTCAGTTTGCTTCGCGGTAATCATGAGCCGCGTATTCCGGCTACCCGATCCGCGCGCCTATGGCTCGGGTAATCCCGGCACAATCAACGTGCTGCGGTCTGGCAACAGAATCGTGGCAATGCTAACGCTTCTGGGTGACGCGTTCAAAGGTTGGCTGGCCGTCTGGCTTGCGCAGCGATTTGCGCCTGCTGGTGACGCCGAACTGGCGATGGCCATTGCGGGCACCCTTTCTGTGATCGGTCATATATACCCGCTGTTTCACCATTTTAAAGGTGGCAAAGGTGTGGCAACAGCGCTGGGCGCGCTATTTGGCTTTAGTGTTTACCTCGGACTAGGTGCGATGTCGATGTGGATCATTATCGCAGTGTGTTTTGGCATGTCGTCGTTTGCGTCGATTGTATCGGCACTGTTTATGCTGTTTGCGACATGGATGCTATTCGGCGTTACGCATCCGTTCTTTGTAAGCGTGGTGCTGTTGGCGGTGCTGCTGATTTATCGACACCGCCAAAACATCAAAAATATTCTGGCGGGCACGGAACACAAGCTCGGACAAAAAGTTAAGCCTAGAGTTTGATCCGTCGATTTCAGTTATCTAGAGATAATTGTAACTGCTGGTTAGCTTATCGTTGAGTGGCCGTTTTTTTAAATACGGCTGGCTACTTTGGGTGGTATTCGGCATGTCGCATAAAAAACTGACTGACTGGCTGGCTGCTTCTGCTGCGTTGCCGACGTTCGGCGTTGTGAAAATGAAAGGCGTGATGATCAATTCAGACGAATTCAGTTTTAAATGAACGAAACCGGTAAGAATTCAGAGGTAACTGATTTTTTTGTACAGAGTTAAATAGGCACGTAAGTTATAAGCCATTGATTTTGTTTAAATGACTGTTCAGACTTAAGTGAATATCGACAGCAAACTTAGAATTCGCGCCTACTTCGGGCAAGTGGACCAAGCAATCTCGACGTGTAGGGTTGCCCACTTGTCGGTATTGCCCTAGGGATTTCTGGTTCTAACCACGTTTTTCGCATAATCGATTACGCAGTATCGTAGATAAAGGAGCGATATCTCGATCCAATATTTCGCCGCTCGCTACGGTTGTGCAGAGGTCTTTTGTTTATGTGTCTTGCCGAACGGATTTTGCGTGGTTTGCAGTAGACAATCATTTTCTTCAAAAACAATTCAGGAGAAAAATATGGAACCGTACATGATGATGCGCACTGCTGCCTCTTTGTTCGGCATTGCTGCCATTGGTGGTCTATTGATGGCAGGCATGCGATTTAGCTGCATACCACGACCTCCGGCCTGGCTAGCTATGGGACATGGCCTGTTGGCAGCTGCGGGTTTAACTCTGCTCATTTATGCCGCCATTGTCACGGGGATTCCTCCAATGGCTCAATTTGCAACCGGATTGTTTGTCATCGCTGCGGTTGGTGGTGCAGCAATGAATTTATTGTTCCATTGGAAGCTGCTGCCGTTACCGATCCCCCTCATGATCCTGCATGCGACACTTGCTGTGGCCGGTTTTGTACTATTGTTAGTATCGATTTATGGACAACGTGTTTTATAAATCTATTTTGCTGAACAATGCTTGGCCGCAAGACGGAGCGCAGCATCAAGCGCATTCAGAAATTCTGTAACGACAAAAGGCTTGGTCAAATACCAGAAAACCCCAGGTTTGATGCCTGCTCGATTTAACATTGGTATGCACAAAAATAATGTTGACTTTCGTGTGTACGCCAATAGATTTACAACAGGTCGGCAGCGGCATACGAATATCCTAGGCTAAGGAAAGTCCTGCCACTGGAACCAGATACAACAGGAATTGTCCTCATGATGTTGCCAGCGACAAAAACGCGGGCTGGAACGTCGTAGGTAGAAAAAGGTTGCCACGATAGCTGCCCGTGGAAATATTTTTGCGTTCAACCTCACATCCAGAGCATGCTCCACTTCCGTGGTATGTCGCAAGCCGCCAAACTGGTAGGAGAACAGCCAGTTGTACTAGCACCACTCTGCCGATTCCTACCTGTATCTAAATGAAGCGATTAAAATAGTGGATTAATTTTTTGCAAGAAAGCATCTATGGCCGTCAACTTGGCACTCCCTATTGTAGCTAATCTCAAGCCTGTTGCGGGTATCGAATTGGGCTTTGCGGAAGCTGGCATCCGCAAGCCCAATCGCAAGGATTTGCTCGTGATGAAATTGGCCTCGACTGCGACCGTGGCTGGGGTGTTTACCACCAATCGTTTTTGCGCAGCGCCAGTGCAAGTGTGTCAAGCGCATCTGCAGGGTGTGCATCTGGGGGCATCGTCGATACGTGCATTGCTGATCAATACCGGTAATGCGAATGCGGGTACCGGTGAGGTGGGCCTGTCTGATGCCAATGAAACCTGCGTGGCGTTAGCTGATCTGCTTGATTGCGAACCTGCCCAAATTCTACCGTTTTCGACAGGTGTGATTTTAGAGCCATTGCCGGTCGATCGCATTAAGGCTGGTTTGCCGAAGGCGCTGAGCAATCTCAACACCGACAATTGGATGAATGCCGCCGAAGCGATCATGACGACCGACACTCAGCCCAAGGCCGATTCGCGCACAGTGATCATTGATGGCAAAACGGTCACGTTGACTGGCATTAGCAAAGGCGCTGGAATGATCAGACCGAATATGGCGACCATGCTCGGTTTTATCGCTACCGACGCTGCCGTTGCGCAGCCAGTGCTGGAGCACCTTGTCAAATTCGCTGCCGACAAATCGTTTAACTGCATTACGATTGATGGCGATACATCGACCAATGATTCCTTCATGTTGATTGCAACCGGGGTGGGCGAAGTCGATATCGCAGAAATTGATTGCGAAGCGTATGAAGCGCTGGCTGCGGCGGTCATTGATTTGTCGAAAAGTCTGGCGCAAATGATCGTGCGCGACGGCGAGGGCGCTACCAAGTTCATGACCATCACAGTGGAGGATGGTGCGAGCGTAGAAGAATGCCGCAAAGTCGCTTATTCGATTGGACATTCCCCTTTGGTCAAAACCGCTTTTTTTGCCTCCGATCCTAATCTGGGCCGCATATTGGCCGCCATTGGTTATGCGGGGGTGGATGATCTGGATGTGAATAAATTGGACCTGTATCTCGATGATGTATGGGTCGCAAAAAACGGTGGCCGCCATCCTGAATACGAAGAACAAGATGGTCAGCGCGTGATGAAACAGAGCGAGATTACCGTGCGGGTTAATCTGGCGCGGGGGAATGCGACGGCGACGATCTGGACATGTGATTTGTCGCAAGAATATGTGGCCATCAATGCTGACTACCGTTCATGACGCTCGACCATTTTTTAAATCGGGCGGAAGCATTGCTGGCGCGGTTGGAGGCTTATATTCCAGCCCCTGCATCCGAACCTGACTGGAGCGGGGCGATGGCCTTTCGCTGGCGCAAACACAGCGGCCAGAGCGGTCGCAACGGCGGGTATCTGCAAACGGTAGCGCATGTTTCGCGTATCAATTTATCTGATTTGCATAATGTCGCTCAGCAAAAAGAACAGATTGAACAAAACACGCGGCAGTTTGTCCAAGGAAAACCGGCCAATAACGTTTTGTTGACGGGCGCACGGGGCACCGGAAAATCATCGCTGATTAAAGCATGTCTCAGCCAATACGCACAGGAAGGTTTGCGCTTAATCGAGGTTGACAAGGATGATCTGGTTGACTTGCCTGACATCGTGGATGTGGTGGCAGGGCGTTCCGAGCGCTTCATTATTTTTTGCGATGATTTATCGTTTGAAGAAGGTGAACGCAGTTACAAGGCACTGAAAGTCGCACTCGACGGCAGTATCTCGGCGCAATCGGACAATGTGCTCGTGTATGCCACATCAAATCGGCGTCACCTCATGCCGGAGCGATTATCCGACAATGCTGGGTACACGCATCTGGCGGACGGCGATCTTCATCCAGGTGAGACAGTCGAAGAGAGAATATCGTTGTCCGAACGCTTTGGCCTCTGGCTCTCGTTTTATCCATTTAAGCAAGACGATTATCTGGATATCGTTGCTCATTGGCTTGGGCATTTCGGATGTGATGCTGCTCAGGTTGCGTCGGCCCGCGCTGAGGCCCTGCGCTGGGCACTGCAGCGCGGTTCACGCTCTGGTCGCGTGGCGTGGCAGTTTGCCAAAGATTATGCGGGTAAGTTGGCAAACTAGATTTATTGGGATTTTTTTGTTGAAAACTGATGAGATTAAACCGATTGATGTTGCCGTGGGTATTCTGATGAAACCCAATGGCGATGTATTGTTAGGTCAACGGCCTGATGGAAAACCTTATTCTGGATACTGGGAATTTCCAGGTGGCAAGGTGGAGCGTGGGGAGTCGCTTTTAGACGCATTGAAACGTGAATTTTTGGAAGAACTGGGTTTGCAAATTATCTCCGCCCAACCTTGGTGCGGTGTCGAATACGTTTATCCGCATGCGCACGTGCGGTTGCATTTTTACATTAGCCGGGAGTGGCGTGGCGAACCGCAGAGTCTGGAAGGACAAGCCTTCGCATGGCAGGGAAACGTCGCTGTGGAGCCGTTATTGCCAGCCACTATTCCCTTGCTGGAATGGCTGGATCAATTGCGATGATTGCCATACGCAATTGGTCCGGCGTGAAGATGGTGGGAAGATTGAATCGGATGGATGAGTACAAGGGCGCAATGAGAAAATTATCGTGCCGCGATTTTGACGTTTACTCCTTAATCAAGGAGCGAACCAATGCGAAAATACTAGGATACTAACGAATGTTACGCAGCGCGCAGCGCTTGCAGTTCGGGGCATGCCGGGTTGGCAGTGGTATCCCCCATCGGTGGAATAGGGCATATCGTAGGGGCACGGCATGCCGTGCCCCTACGATATCCACATATCAACCAAGAATAACGACTTTTGCCGAACTCTGCGTAACATCCGATGCTAAGGCGCGGGTAACGCGGCGGGTGTTGGTGCAACTGCCGCCGAAGTTGCTACCAATACTGGCACAGCCGCAACTACCGGTGCTGGCGCTGGTGGATTCAAATACAATACCCAAAGCCGTGCCAAATCTGCTGTGCCGTCTTCGCCTTGTACAGTCTTCAGTATTTCAGTGGCTTTTTCTTTTTGCTTGTTTTGTATATACGCATATCCCAAATGTAATTTGGCATCTTCTGGCCGTTTCATACCGCCGCGCGCCAGACCTTCTTCCATGAACGCAATGCCTTTACTGCTTTGTCCTGTGGTGACGTAAGCATAGCCAAGGTTGAAGAGGGCACTGCCCTCTTTATTTTTTTGCGCATCAACTTCGTTTTTCTTGAGGACTGCGGGCGTTTCTTTGGCTTGCTTTTTAGCGGCTTCATCCGCCAGCCGCTTATGTTCTGGCGCATGCGGGCCAGCGCCAAGGATCTTGGCACTATATCCAGCGGCGATTATTTTTTTTGCCTCTGCCGGCCAGCCCGCCTCTAATGCCAACAGTGATAGCTCCACGAATTCTGGTGCTGCTTTCAGTTCACCAAGGGCAAATTTGAAGCGGTAGTAATCCAGATCCAGACGCTTTGCCATGGTGGTTTTATTTGGCATGACCTTGAATAAATTATTCCAATATTCCTCATTCGGATAATAGGCGACCAGTTTTTCAAGGGGATAGCGATAAGCGGCTTTGTCGCCTAGCTTGAGGGATGAACTCAGCAGCATGGTCAGTTGCGCTTCAGACGGTGTCTTGCCAGCATTTTCTTCGGCGTCGATATTTTCCCGCAGTTCTTTGGCAACAATGGCGAAATCGCCATTGTTGTAATAGGCCTGTATCAGGCGCAATCGATACGAAGGATCATCTCCGCCTTCATTGAAATAACGCGTAATCCATTCGATGGATTTCGGATAATTTTTTGCCTCGTAATATAAAGCAGCGATTTTTTTGGTGTAGTCCAGTTTTTCCGTCTGCGGCATGCGCTCAGAAGTTTTCAGCACATCCAGCGTTACCCCTGCCAGCTCAAGATTGCGCGCATTGAGTGCGATCATCAGGCGCCAATGCGTGGCGTAGTAGGATTCAAGCGGCGTGAGCTTCGGTAATTTTTCCACCTCGGCTATTTTATCGAGCGCTTCTGTGTATTTTTTCTCTTTGAACAAGACATCGACAGCCTTCATCAATACAGAAAATTCCGGGCTGACCGTTTCTACAACAGCTTTCGCAGCCTTGGATGTTTCTGTTGCGGGCTTTTCTGTCGGTTTTTGTTTGGGGGGATTAAATTTGAACGCAAATGCCGCTGGGCTAACGCTCATCAGGCCAGCGAGAACACTAAAACCTAGCGTGGCAATGAGAAGGCTAAAAAGCTTAGGGTGAATCTGAGACATAGAAGTTCTTTCACTAAAAAAACGAAAAAGCAGGTCATGTCGATCCTGACCCGCCGCCGACGAAAAAAAAGGTTTATTGTACTCTTTGCGAAGGGGCCCGAACTTAGTCAAGTGCAGGTGGATACGATTCAAACTAATATGAACCCACACTGATTTACGACAAAATCAGGTAATAAAGTTCGCTTTTCTAGCCCCTGCTGCTCCATAGAAGACCTGTTTTTTGCACTATGCCGCGACAGTTCACGAGAATTTTGAAGCGCGAGTTTCTTGGTCAAAAATGCAATTAGGGAGAGGCAAGCACAAAATCGTGTAAAATAGACATTGGTTAAATTGGCATGGCAATTGCTATTTGACTGATGTGACAATTGTCGCGATTTTTTACTCCAACTGAAATTCCAACTGAAAATGAAATTGAAAATGAAAATGCAACATTCCGTACAACGTGGTTTTACCCTGATTGAATTGATGATCGTCGTTGCAATTATTGGCATCTTGGCCTCAGTGGCCATTCCACAATATTCCAACTATACCTCGCGTACCCGTGCCGCTGGTGCAGTAACCGAAATGGATGGCTTCCGTGCAGGTTTTTCGCTTTGTATGGCAGAGCAAATGAACGATGCAACTAAATGTGTTACCTTGGGGAGCAACGGGATACCCGCCACACCTGCAGCCACCACCAAAAACGTCACGGCTGCCGTTGCAATTGCCGCTGGCGGTGTCATTAGCACTACTACCGGGGCTACCGACACTACCGGTACTGGCCTGACGTACATTCTCACGCCTGCAGCATTGACAGCCACCAGCCCAACCCTGACTTTTGTCCAAAGCGGAACAGTATGCGATGGCGGCACGCGTGGAATGCGCCCAGGACAAGGCGATTGCCCTTAATCATGTCCTATTAAAAAAACCCGCTTCGACGGGTTTTTTTAATTTTATGAGTTGATGTTGCGCAGCGATTGCAGTTCTAAGTGCGCTGAGTTGGCAGTGGTATACCCACATCGGTGGAATATGCACACCCATGCTGGGCACGGCATGCGGTGCCCCTACCATACCCTCGGTATCAACCAAGAATAAAGACTTTTGCCGAGCTCTGCGTATCTATGGACTCCACCCTTTTTGCAAGAGATAAAAAATAAAATGCGCCAATTAATAAGGATAAGCTTGCATGTATCTATTCGACCTGTTCATTGAGCGGTTGATTGCTCTGGCCAATATGCAATACGCACGACGGGATCCATATAACATCTCGGCCTCAATGGGCCATTACGCACAGCGGATTCACCCGACGCCGGTCCGACCTGTTGGGCATCATTTTCTTTCATCTTCGCAAACTTGGCAGGTTTCACTCCTTCTGTTATTACTCAATTGCTTGGACTGTTGCATTTCATCAAGCCGGTCTGGTCGTGCCGTTCGACCAGATCGGAACATAGCTGCGGCCATGCGCCAGCATCGCCCATATTACCCGCGCCATCTTATTGGCCAATGCCACCGTGGCAACCTTGAAGCCGCGCCGTTCAGCGAGCTTTTTCGCCCAGACCAGCAACTTGTCCGGTTTGTCGCCCGCACTGCGTAGTGCGCTACGTGCTCCGTGAATGAGCAAGGTGCGCAAGTAAGCATCGCCGCGCTTGGTGATGTGCCCTAAGCGCTGCTTGCCGCCACTGCTGTGCTCGCTCGGGGTGATGCCCAGATTGGCGGCAAAATCACGCCCTTGCTTGAAATGATGTGGATCAGACACAGCAGCGAGGACCGCTGTGGCGATGAGTTTGCCAACCCCCGGCGTTTCCATCAGCTGCGCTGCACGCGGGTCTTCTTTCGCCGCTTGTGCCAGGCGTGTGTCATAGTCGTTGATGCGTTCTTCCTTGTCGGTCAATTGTGTTTTCAATTCCAGGAAAGAGCGTATTGCTGAGCCGGACAAGCCATTATTTTCATCGGCTATCCAATTATCGAAGCCTTTGTAAAACTGGGCAACACCGACTGCAAATACCTGGCCATATTCTCCGGCAAAAGAACGTATGCGGCAGATCATGGCTGTGCGTTCTTGCATCAAGGCTTGCCTGGCGCGGTGCAGTATTTGCAGATCCTGTTGCGCTTCATTGTTAATCGGTACCGTTTTGGTTGAGGCTCTGGCTGCCGCCTCGGCAATGGCTGCGGCATCATTGGTGTCGTTTTTGTTGCCCGTGACATAGGCTCTGGTATGCTGCGCAGCAATCAAGATGACCTCATGCCCTAGCGCCTTGAGCTGCCGTGCCCAGTAGTGTGACCCGGCGCAGGCTTCTATCGCGACCCTGGTCGCAACCATGTTGGCAAACGCCGGCAGTACCTCCGATCGGGAGAGCTTTTTCTTCCACACAATTTTTCCTTGCGCATCGTGACCCACTGCTACAAATACGTTTTTAGCGATGTCTAAACCAATAACTTTTGCGATAGTATTCATGATGGACTCCCTCACTTGAGTTTGACTTGCCAGACCACCTGGCAAGCTTGGCACTATGATGCCGTTATCGGGTGGGTGGAGTCCATTTCATTAATATCAGTTATAAAAGAGAATTTGTTATTGCGGAAAAATTTAGTACGGCCGTTCTATTTCATGATAATGCACGGAAGCACATCACGACACGACTGGACCTTGTGCGGTAGGCAAACTGAAAATGGCCTCGCGCATCTGGCCCTTGCCAGCCAGTACCCCAGATGCCCATTGGGAATCGTCCTAATGGAAAATCTGGGTTAAATGATTCATTTCCGTTTTAGATAAAATAAAAAATCATCCCCCCACTGGGATTGCCCTAACAGTTCATTCCCCGTTTGTTTGGCGAAGGCCTGAAAATCGCGCACTGAGCCCGGATCGGTGGCCATAATACGCAGTACGTCGCCGCTTTCTAATTCAGATAGTGCTTTCTTTGCCTTCAAAATCGGCAAAGGACAACGGAGGCCACGGGCATCGAGTTCCTTGGTAAATTTCATAATCTCATTCTTTGGCAAAGAAGGTTTGACTTCAATAACCGAGAAGGCAATCAATGGTACGTAGTGTCACCATCAACCAGCTTCGGGGCCTTATCTTATACGTGAAATCTTATACGAAAACTGACGCGAATCTTGTTTGAGAAAAATTCAAAACATCATCATGCACGCTCGATTACCCAGCCCGGAACTGCACTCAAGGCTTTAGCCAAGCCGCTAGGATCAGTACCGCCGGCTTGTGCCATATCGGGACGACCGCCGCCTTTCCCGCCGACTTGCTGGGCAACAAAATTGACTAGTTCACCGGCTTTTACTTTGGCGGTTGAATCGGCTGTGACGCCCGCAATGAGACTTACTTTTCCATCGGTCACGCTAGCCAATACGATGGCCGCCGTTTTCAACTTGTCCTTCAGCTTGTCCATGGTCTCGCGCAGGGTAGCGACATCGGCGCCCTCGAGTACGGCGGCAAGAACCTGGATGCCCTTAATATCAATGGCTTGACTAATTAATTGATCGCCTTGGTTGGACGCGAGTTTGGACTTAAGCACGGCCACTTCTTTTTCGAGGGATTTTACGTGATCCTGGATTTGCAGGATGCGTTGTGTTAGCTCTTCCGGTTGTGTTTTGAGTGCGGTTGCCGCTTCATTGACGCGGCGGTTGAGGTGTTGAATCAAGCGCACAGAATTTGCGCCGGACACAGCCTCCAAGCGACGGATACCGGCAGCGACTCCGCTTTCCGCAATGATTTTGAACAGCCCGATATCGCCCGTGCGCGCGACGTGGGTACCACCGCACAGCTCGCGTGACGATCCGATGTCGAGTACCCGTACTTCATCACCGTATTTTTCACCGAACAGCGCCATAGCCCCCTGTTTGACGGCATCATCGAATGCCATTACTTGCGCCTGCGTTGCGACGTTGGAGAGAATTTCGTGATTGACGATTTCTTCAACCTGACGGATTTCATCCGCAGTTAATGCACCATTGTGGCTAAAGTCAAAGCGGGTTTTCTCTGCATCGACCAGAGAGCCTTTTTGCGAAACATGGCTACCTAACACCTCGCGCAATGCTTTGTGCATTAAGTGCGTCGCGGAGTGGTTGCGCATGGTCTGTGAGCGCAATGCGACATTAACTTGCGCAGCGACTTGGTCATTTACCGACAGCGCTCCCTTGGTAATAATGCCGTGATGGCCGAATACATCGGTTTGGATTTTCTGCGTGTCTTCCACTGTGAAGATGGTATTGCCAGATTCAAGCGCACCCGAGTCGCCGCATTGTCCACCGGATTCGGCATAAAACGGCGTTGTGTCGAGTACCACGATACCTTGCTGGCCCGCATCCATTTTTTGAACAGCCACGCCATTGACGTAGAGCGCAAGGACTGTAGCATCGTGTTTTAAAACTTCGTAGCCGACAAACTTATTTTTCTCGCCGGTGTATTCGACAGTAGCGGCCATATGAAATTTTCCGCCTTTGCGGGAAGTGTCTTGTTGACGTTTCATGGCAGCATGAAACCCTGCCTCATCCAGCCTGATATTGCGCTCGCGGCAGATATCGGCGGTCAGGTCGAGGGGAAAGCCAAAAGTGTCATATAGCGTAAATGCAGTTTCTCCATCGAGGTTTTTACCATCCTTGGCAAGCGTGGCATCAAGAATTTTCATGCCGTGTTCCAGCGTCTCGCCGAAGCGTTCTTCTTCCTGACGCAATACTTGTTCGACACGAGCAGCCGCTTCCGGGAGTTCTGGATAAGCACGTCCCATTTCATTGACCAGATCTTTGACTAACTTGTAGAAAAACGGTTGGCTTTGCCCCAGTTTATGGCCATGACGCAAGGCGCGGCGAATGATCCGGCGCAACACATAGCCATGACCTTCGCTGCCAGGAATGATGCCATCGACAATCAGGAAGCAACAGGCGCGAATATGATCGGCAATGACTTTTAGCGAATTATTTCCGAGGTCGGTTGCATTGGTCTCACGCGCAGCAGCCTTGATCAAATTTTGGAACAAGTCGATTTCATAATTGCTATGCACGTGCTGCAATATAGCTGCCAAGCGCTCAAGGCCCATGCCGGTGTCCACACAAGGTTTCGGTAAGCGCGGCATATTGCCTTGCTCATCCCGATTAAACTGCATGAAAACCAGATTCCAGATTTCGATATAACGGTCACCGTCTTGTTCAGGACTGCCTGGAGGGCCTCCCCATACGTCCGGCCCGTGGTCATAGAAAATCTCGCTACAAGGTCCACATGGGCCAGTATCAGCCATTTGCCAGAAATTGTCGGAGGCGTAGCGCGCCCCTTTATTGTCGCCAATACGCACGATACGTTCGACCGGCACGCCGATTTCATTGGCCCAGATATCAAACGCTTCCTCGTCTTCGTGATAAACGGTGACCCAGAGTTTTTCTTTGGGCAGCTGGTAGATGCTGGTCAATAATTCCCATGCATATTGAATGGCATCGCGCTTGAAATAATCTCCAAAGCTGAAGTTGCCCAGCATTTCGAAAAAAGTGTGATGGCGGGCGGTGTAGCCCACATTTTCCAGATCATTGTGTTTACCGCCCGCGCGTACACAGCGTTGCACTGTGGTGGCGCGTGAGTAAGCGCGTTGATCTGTTCCCAAAAACACATCTTTGAATTGGACCATGCCACTATTAGTAAGTAACATGGTCGGATCATTGCCTGGTACCAGTGGGCTGGAACGGACGATGGTATGGCCTTTGGATTCGAAAAATTGTAAAAATTTGTCGCGAATATCGGATGATTTCATTTTGTGGGCAGAAAGAATGACGCAATTGCTGAGGAATGTAAACGTTGGATTATACGTGATTAACGTATGTCATCCAGGAGGTAAAGCGGGCATGGTGTATGTCGCTTTACCGACTAAATAAAATGGATGGAAAAGTGATTTTGGAGATGTAACGAGCAGGGTATTTTGCGGCGAAGCGCCTGATGCTTATGATACACTACGAAACTGTAGTAACTTGTAGTAATGAAATCGATCTAAATAGTCCTTCCCCACAACTTGATGTGCAATCCGCTAAACGGTCAGGCCGTGTCGCGGAAGGTTAGTTAACCCGCTAATTCCTCGCGAAGCGCGAAGAAAGGTGAGCAAGATGATGCAACAATATAGTGCCAACTCATATCTATATGGGTCGAACGCTCCTTACGTAGAAGAACTGTACGAGGCGTACCTGAACAATCCCGGCTCGGTTTCCGACACTTGGCGCGCTTATTTCGATGCCATGCAAAATGTCGCAGCAGTCGATGGCACCAGCAAGCCCGATGTTGCGCATGCTCCTGTTATCGCATCTTTCGCGCAGCGTGCCAAGCAGGGTCCCATTCGCAACGTTAACGCATCCGATGATGCAGAAATGGGACGCAAACGTGTTGCAGCCCAGCAGTTGGTCGCCGCCTATCGATTTTTAGGGAGCCGCTGGGCTAATCTTGACCCGCTTCAGCGCCAGGAGCGTCCGAATATTCCCGAATTGGAGCCAAGTTTTTATGGTTTTTCAGATGCAGATATGGACATTCAGTTCAATATCAGCAATACCTATTTTGGTTCGGAGACATCCTCTTTACGTGATTTGCTCAATTCTCTGCGCGATACTTATTGCCGCGCTATCGGTGCCGAGTTCATGTATATCAGTGAACCCTCCGAAAAGCGCTGGTTGCAGCAAAAGCTTGAATCGATTCGTTCCACACCGAGCTTTACTGCGGAAAAGAAAAGGCACATTCTCGATCGCTTGACGGCTGCAGAAGGACTTGAGCGTTATCTCCATACGAAGTACGTCGGTCAAAAACGGTTTTCTCTGGAGGGTGGGGAAAGTTTTATTGCCTCTATTGACGAGACCATCCAACGCGCGGGTGAAAAAGGCGTGGAGGAAATTGTTATTGGGATGGCGCATCGTGGTCGACTCAATGTATTGGTCAACACTCTGGGCAAAGCGCCGCAGGAAATGTTTGGGGAATTTGAAGGCAAACATGGGGACGACTTGCCCGCCGGGGATGTTAAATACCATCAGGGTTTCTCCAGCGATATCTCCACATTGGGAGGCCCGGTTCACTTGTCGCTCGCATTTAATCCTTCGCATCTGGAGATCGTCAATCCAGTAGTTGAGGGTTCGGTAAGAGCGCGTATGGAGCGCCGTGGCGACAAAGATGGCTCACAGGTATTGCCGATCCTGGTGCATGGCGATGCCGCGTTTGCAGGGCAAGGCGTAGTCATGGAGACACTCAATTTAGCCCAAACCCGAGGTTATGGCACGGGGGGCACGGTACATATTGTCATTAACAACCAGATTGGTTTTACGACCTCTGATCCACGCGACTCGCGTTCGACTACTTATTGTTCGGATGTCGTCAAGATGATTGAGGCCCCTGTATTGCACGTGAATGCAGATGAGCCTGAGGCGGTTGTTCTTGCGACCCAGATCGCCCTCGACTATCGGATGGAATTCAAAAAAGACATTGTTGTCGACATCATTTGCTTCCGCAAGTTGGGCCATAACGAGCAGGACACGCCCGCATTGACGCAACCGTTGATGTACAAAAAAATCGGCCAGCATCCGGGAACGCGTAAGTTGTATGCCGACAAGCTGGAAGCGCAAGGAACCATTCCTGCCGGTGGCGGGGAGGTCATGGTCAAGGCTTTCCGCGATGCGATGGATGCGGGCAAACATACTGTCGATCCGGTTATTACCAATTTTAAAAATAAATATGCTGTCGATTGGATGCCCTTCCTCAATCGCAAATGGACCGATGCCGCAGACACCGCTGTACCGCTGGCCGAACTCAAGCGCCTGGCAACCGCCATCACGACACTACCTTCCGCTTTCAAAGCACATTCGTTGGTGGAGAAGGTCATTGCCGATCGTGCCGCAATGGGTCGTGCTGAAATGAATCTGGACTGGGGCATGGGTGAGCATTTGGCCTACGCATCGTTAGTCGCTTCTGGATATGCAATTCGTTTGACTGGGCAGGATGTCGGTCGTGGAACCTTCGTTCATCGTCATGCGGTATTGCATGACCAGAATCGTGAGCGTTGGGATGCAGGCACCTATATTCCCTTGCAAAATGTCTCTGAAAAACAGGCACCCTTCACCATTATCGATTCAGTATTGTCGGAAGAGGCTGTTCTCGCTTTTGAATATGGCTACTCATCGGCTGAGCCAAATACACTGACGATTTGGGAAGCCCAGTTCGGCGATTTTGCCAATGGCGCACAGGTCGTTATTGACCAATTTATCAGTTCCGGCGAAGTCAAATGGGGTCGTGCATGTGGCTTGGTGATGATGCTGCCGCATGGCTACGAAGGCCAGGGCCCTGAGCATTCCTCCGCGCGTCCTGAGCGATTCTTGCAGCTGTGTGCCGATAACAATATGCAAGTGGTACAGCCGACCACAGCCGCTCAAATTTTCCATTTACTGCGCCGTCAAATGATCCGCATGTTCCGCAAACCTTTGGTCATCCTGACGCCAAAATCCCTGTTGCGTAACAAGGATGCCGGTTCGTCTCTAACGGATTTGGCCAAAGGCGGTTTCCACACTGTGATTGGTGAAGTCGATGAAAAAATCGAGGCGAAAAAAATCAAGCGTGTGATCGCCTGTTCGGGTAAGGTCTATTACGATTTGGTGAATGCACGCAAGGAACGTGCGCAAACTGACACGGCCATTATTCGGATTGAGCAACTGTATCCGTTCCCGCATAAAGCATTTTCTGCTGAGTTAAAAAAATATCCTAATTTGGGGGAGCTGGTCTGGGCACAAGACGAGCCACAAAATCAAGGGGCATGGTTCCAAATTCAGCACAATATTTTTGAGGGGCTGGAAGATGGTCAAAAGCTTGCGTATGCAGGGCGTCCGCCTAGCGCTTCACCTGCTGTCGGCTATTACGACAAGCATTATGCGCAGCAAAAAGTCCTGCTTGATACGGCTTTTTCCAAGCTCAAGGGTTTAATTCTTACCAAATAAAATAATGCGGCGGTGGGCTAAAAAGTAGCATGCCGCACGATTCACACGAACGGAGAGTTACATGGCAATTATTGAAGTTAAAGTTCCCCAGTTATCAGAATCTGTCGCAGAAGCGACCCTGTTGAAATGGCACAAAAAAGTCGGCGAAGCTGCCGCCCGTGATGAAAACCTGATCGACATCGAGACCGATAAAGTCGTTCTCGAATTGCCCGCACCGAGTGCTGGTGTGATTACCCAAATCCTCAAGAATGATGGCGCGATGGTTGTCGCAGGGGAGGTAATCGCCATGATCGACACTGAAGCTTCGGCTGGTGCGGCTGCTGCCGCTACTACTGCCGCTGTGCCGCCTATTGCTGCGCCTGTGTCAGTTGCGGCAGCGAGCGCAGCAACCACTAAATCCAAATCCTCGGCAGGCGTTGCGATGCCAGCTGCTGCCAAGATACTGGCGGACAATAATATGTCCGTTGCGCAAGTGACTGGCAGTGGCAAAGATGGACGGGTTACCAAGGGCGATGTGATCAACGCCTTAGAAAACAAACCTGTAGTTGTACCAGCATCGGTTGCTGTAGCGACGGGCAAGCCGGCATTGCAGCAAGTTGCCGTGCCTAGTGCGTTAAACTTGGCGGGGCGTCCAGAAGAACGTGTTCCCATGAGTCGTTTGAGAGCGCGTATTGCGGAGCGCCTTGTTCAGTCGCAATCGACTAACGCCATTCTGACTACATTTAATGAAGTCAACATGCAGCCGGTCATTGACCTGCGCAACAAGTACAAAGATAAATTCGAAAAAGAGCATGGCGTTAAGCTCGGTTTTATGTCTTTCTTTGTCAAAGCTGCGGTCGCCGCATTGAAGCGTTACCCGATCATTAATGCGTCGGTTGATGGTAACGATATTGTGTATCACGGCTATTTCGACATCGGTATCGCGGTAGGTTCACCCCGCGGTTTGGTGGTGCCGATTTTGCGCAATGCAGATCAAATGTCGATTGCCGATATTGAAAAGAAAATCGCTGAATTCGGTGCTAAAGCCAAAGATGGGAAGTTAACCCTGGATGATTTGACTGGTGGTACCTTCTCGATTTCCAACGGCGGTACCTTCGGTTCGATGTTGTCGACCCCGATCATCAATCCGCCGCAATCAGCCATTTTGGGCGTGCATGCCACCAAAGACCGTGCGGTTGTCGAAAATGGTCAAATTGTGATTCGTCCAATGAATTACCTCGCCATGTCCTATGATCACCGCATCATCGATGGTCGTGAAGCAGTGCTCGGTCTGGTTGCGATGAAAGAGGCACTGGAAGACCCAGCACGCCTGTTGTTAGATCTTTAATCCGATGAATGCCGCCGACGACATCAAGCGCTTGCATGAGTTGCATCAGGCAGGTGCGCTTACCGATTCCGAATTTTCACAAGCGAAGGCGGCATTGTTGGAGAAGCTCAATCGCGGCCCTTCCAAGAGTGACTCATCTTCTCATTTCGTGCAGGCTGTGAATCACTTTCGCCGTTCCAGGACCGATCGATGGTTCGGCGGCATATGCGGTGGCTTGTCCGAAACGACTGGCATTGAGTCTTGGATCTGGCGTTTATTGTTTGTATTTTCAGCCTTTTTTTTTATGGGCTTTTTAATTTATGTACTGGCATGGATTTTTGTGCCGTCAGAAGAATGATCTTGAGGATTGACGATGAGTAAGCAATTTGACGTAGTAGTAATTGGTGGTGGGCCAGGTGGTTATATTGCAGCAATTCGTGCCGCACAACTGGGATTTTCGGTCGCTTGTATCGACGAATGGAAAAATGAAAAAGGCGGTCCCGCCCCTGGCGGAACATGTACGAATGTCGGTTGTATTCCTTCCAAAGCGCTGTTGCAATCGTCCGAGCATTACGAACATGCGGGACATTCTTTTGCGGAGCACGGCATTGATGTCAAAGGGTTGAGTCTCAATCTGGGACAGATGTTGGGTCGCAAAAATACGGTCGTTAAACAAAATAACGACGGCATTTTGTTCTTGCTGAAAAAAAACAAGGTTAGTTTTTTTCATGGCCGTGGCTCTTTTGTGAAAGCTGTGAAAGCCGATGCGCATGGTTATCCCATCAACATAACCGGTGCAGCCGAAGATACCATCAGTGGCAAGCATATCGTGATTGCCACCGGCTCGAATGCACGCGAATTGCCGGGAGCAGCTTTTGACGAAAAGCTTATTTTGTCGAATGTCGGTGCACTTGCGATGGATGGTGTGCCGAAAAAATTAGGCGTCATTGGGGCCGGTGTTATTGGCTTGGAAATGGGTAGCGTATGGCGTCGCCTTGGCGCAGAAGTAACCGTACTGGAAGCCTTGCCGACGTTCCTCGGAGCGGTCGATGAACAGATTGCCAAGGAGGCGCGCAAATTGTTTACCAAGCAAGGTTTAGTACTCAATCTGGGTGTCAAAATTGGGAAAATTACTGCGGGTAAAAAAGAGGTTAGCGTTGAATACACCGACGAAAACGGTACTGCACAAAAGGCGGTATTCGATAAACTCATCATCTCTATTGGACGCACTCCGAATACCATCGGTTTGAATGCAGAAGGTGTTGGATTGGCACTGGATGAGCGTGGTTTTATCGCTGTCGACAACGATTGTAAAACTAACCTGGCTAACGTATGGGCAGTGGGCGACGTCGTCAGAGGCCCGATGTTGGCGCACAAAGCGGAAGAAGAGGGTGTTGCTGTTGCCGAACGTATTGCCGGTCAACATGGACATGTTAATTTCAACACGATTCCCTGGGTCATTTACACGTCCCCTGAAATCGCGTGGGTTGGCAGGACTGAGCAGCAATTAAAGGCCGATGGTGTGGCTTACAAAGCAGGAACTTTCCCGTTCCTGGCTAACGGTCGTGCGCGTGCGTTGGGCGATACCTCTGGTATGGTGAAATTTTTGGCGGATGCCAAAACAGATGAAATCCTTGGTGTTCATATCGTTGGTCCGATGGCTTCCGAGCTGATTTCTGAGGCGGTGGTTGCGATGGAATTCCGTGCCTCTGCCGAAGATATTGCGCGTATCTGTCACGCACATCCCTCCCTGTCCGAAGCAACTAAGGAAGCGGCTCTCGCGGTCGACAAGCGGGCCTTGAATTTTTAAGGTTGCGCACCATCGGCAAGTGCCGATGGTGCAGTCCCTTCTGCTCGCCAATTTCTCCTCATGAATGTTCAAGAGTTTTATCAGGACGCGCTTCAGAAACGGGGTTTCCAGGCCGACGATGCGCAGCGTATTGCGGTAGAGCGATTGCAATTGTGCTTTGATGAATGGGTCGAATTTAAGAGCCAGCGTTCAAGCACCTTCAAGCGTTTGATCAACCGTCCAGACGTACCCCGTGGCCTGTACCTTTGGGGTGGAGTAGGGCGTGGAAAATCATTTTTGATGGATAGTTTTTATTGCGTTGTGCCGATCAAGCGCAAGACGCGTGTTCATTTTCATGAGTTCATGCGCGGTGTACATCATCAGATGGACGAGTTGCGCGGTATTGCTGACCCCCTTGATGAAGTAGCGCGGCGCATTGCCAAGAAATATAGGCTCATTTGTTTTGATGAGTTTCATGTGTCCGATATCGCCGATGCGATGGTTCTTTACAATCTGCTGCGGGCGCTTTTCGATAATGGAGTTTCGTTCGTTCTCACATCCAACTACGCGCCCGATGCACTCTATCCTGATGGACTACACCGTGATCGTTTGTTGCCCGCCATCGCCATGCTTAAAGAAAAGCTGGATATATTAAATGTGGATGCGGGTACCGATTACCGCAAGCGGGTGTTGGAACAGGTGACATCCTATCTCACGCCGCTAGGCGTTGAAGCGGATCAGGCTTTGGGCTTATCCTTTGATCGGATCGCAGAAGCGGCTGATGAGGATCCGCTTATTCGTATTGAGACACGAGAAATCAAAGCCTTGCGCCGTGCAGGTAGCATTATTTGGTTTGACTTTGCCACCTTGTGTGGTGGCCCGCGTTCGCAAAATGATTACCTCGAAATTGCGAGTGATTTCCAGACTGTCATACTATCCAATATCCCTAGCATGTCCGCTGCAATGTCCTCTGAAGCCAGGCGTTTTACTTGGTTAATCGATGTGTTTTACGATCACAAAATTAAACTGCTTATGTCTGCTGCTGTTGTCCCGGAAGAGTTGTATACCCGAGGTATGCTATCGAATGAATTCCAGCGCACGGTATCGCGTATCATTGAGATGCAGTCGTTGGATTATATGGAAGAAAAACGACGCGAAGTAGCGCACACCTTAGACTAAGACTGCAGGAGCATTATTCAAATGGATGCAATTGAGGAGACCTCTGCACAACCTACTGCGCGACGCCATATTGAACTTGCGATGCTCACTGTAAAGCCTTACGGTTGCGCTTTTCGATCTACTATTTCGCCGCTAGCTACGGTTGTGCAGAGGTCTCTTGAGGCGAATGTTATGACCCAATCCTTGCGGCCATTGCGCCATATTATTACGTTGCTGGCCAGCCTGGCACTATTTTCATCGTTTTGCCTGGCAATGCCGGTGGCGGGTTCCGACATTCCTCAGCGTGTACCAGCAACACACCTGCCCGTGCAACCGCCAGCTGAAAAATTCGCCTCTACTGAAGAAGCCGAAAAGGCATTAGCCTTGGCCTCCGATGAAGACGCACGCATCGAAGCAAAATTGATTGCAGATGAGCGTGCCTGCTACCCTCGGTTTTTTACGACATGGTGTCTTGATAAGGCGACCGAGGCACGCCATGTAGCACTGAAAAAAGTGCGGGCTATTGAGATCGAAGCGCGCCAATTCATTCGCCGTACACGTGCTAATGAACATGACAAAGAGTTGCTGCAAAGGCAGAGTGAAGAGGCTCAGGCCGATGCCGAGCAGGATAAAAAGAATGCTTCCTCGCATCAGCCGAGGCGTGTCCCTTCGAAGGAAGGACTTAGTACCGGTGTTGACTGATCCTGCGCTTCAATAAATGCTTTTCGGAAAGCCATCGGTGCGGAAATTCCCTTGATCGGTGCTTGTGGATTTCCCGCTCCGGCAATGATCAAGGTGCCGAAGTCGAATAGGCGGCCGAGAATTTCTTGATCTATTTGGATGCTCTCCACCTTGTTGATGTTTATCTCTATCGTTTGTCGGCGAATGAAGCCCACTTTCACAATGACACGTTTAGTCGTGATTGCAAGCTCAGTAGTCTTATACCGAACGTAGGCCATTACCAAGAAGAAAATGCCGACTCCAAATGCAGGTAACAACAGGAGTCCGAGAGCAATGAGATGCCAAAGAGACCAAAGGCTGATATGTCCAAAATGAACGATCTTTTCATCTTTGATCAATGCGCCTTCAACGTAACTCGTCATTTCGTTTCCCCAGTTTTCCGTGAAAGATAAGTATAGACCGCTCAGATTACTGAGAATAGCGCAACGCTATAAATATATCTAAAAACATTAATTTAACATAAACAGGTAGGGAATAACACGAGAAAGGGCCCGCAGGTAGTGGCGGTTGTGGACGAAATCCCAGGAAAAATTGTTGCAATTTATAGGACGGCAATCCGTAAGATGTTGCGATAACCTACCAAAGGCACGCTTCGTGTCTTTGGGCCCACCGCTTATGATGAACAAAATGCCAGTACTATTGGGGCATTTATATCGCGTCGGTTTACTCTTCCCGCCGCAAATGCGGAAACAAAATCACATCGCGAATATTCGGTGAATCGGTAATCAACATGATCAACCGATCTATTCCGATCCCGCAACCACCGGCTGGTGGCATGCCGTATTCCAAAGCACGGATGTAATCAGCATCGTAGTACATCGCTTCTTCATCGCCTGCATCCTTGGCTTCGACCTGCGCCAGAAAGCGTGCCGACTGGTCTTCTGCGTCGTTCAATTCTGAAAAACCATTGGCGATTTCGCGCCCGACGATGAAGAGTTCGAAGCGTTCAGTGATGCCGGGTACGGTGTCGGATGCGCGTGCCAGCGGCGAGACTTCGACCGGGTAATCGACGATGTAAGTCGGCTCCCATAACTGCGCTTCGGCAGTCTCTTCAAACAGCGCCAGTTGCAACGCACCCAAGCCAGCAGTAGCGAATGGCTTGACACCGAATTTTTTCAGTTCGTCTTTAATGAAGGCGGCGTCGTGCAATTGTTCGTTGGTGTAATGTGGTGCATATTTGTTGATGGCGCCGACGATGGTTAAGCGATGGAACGGTTTGCTCAGGTCAAGCTCGCGTCCGCCGTAGGTAAGCACGGCTGTGCCGTGTGCGTCGACGGCAGCCTGGCGGATCACGGCTTCGGTGAAGTCCATTAGCCACTGATAATCGACGTAGGCTGCGTAGAATTCCATCATCGTGAATTCGGGATTGTGGCGCGGCGATACACCTTCATTGCGGAAGTTGCGGTTGACTTCGAACACGCGCTCGAAGCCGCCGACGACCAGACGCTTGAGATAGAGTTCGGGGGCAATGCGCAGAAACATCTGCATGTCGAGCGCGTTGTGGTGGGTGATGAAAGGTTTGGCCGCAGCACCGCCGGGAATGACGTGCAGCATCGGCGTTTCGACTTCCATGAAGTCGTTTTTTTCCATGAAATGGCGGATCGACGACATCGCGGCGGTACGGGCCTTGAAGGTGCGGCGGGTTTCCTCGTTCATGATCAGATCGACGTAGCGCTGGCGGTACTTGGTTTCCTGATTGGCCAGACCGTGGAACTTGTCGGGAAGCGGGCGCAGGGATTTGGTGATCAGGCGCAGGCTGCTGACCTTGACGGTGAGTTCATCGGTCTTGGTTTTGAACAGCGTGCCTTCGACGCCCAATATATCGCCCAGATCGTAATGATGCAGTGCTTCCATCGCCGCTTCGCCGGTTTTGTCGAGGGTGATGTAGACCTGAATCCGGCCATCGGCTTTGACGCCGGAGGCATCTTGCAAAGTGGCAAATGCAGCTTTTTTACCGGCTTCGCGCTTGAGCATCATGCGACCTGCCATGATGACGGCAACTTCCAAGACTTCCAGCTCTTCCCGCGTCTTGTCGCCGTATTGCGTGTGCAATTGGGCTGCTTTGTGTTGGGGACGGAAATCGTTCGGGAAGGCTACGCCTTTTTCGCGCAGTGCCGCGAGCTTAACGCGGCGCTCAGCGATGATTTTATTTTCGTCTTGCGGGACAGGAGCTGGTTGATGGTCTGTCGTCATGGTCGGTTTTTGAATTAGGTAATTGGGTAAATAAAAAAATACTTGATCCTGAAAATTAGATTCGGGTGTTAACGCGGATCGAAAAATAAGGCTGACGGAGTGGATCTTATGATCATGAAAAAAATCCAAAACTAAAAAACTGTCCACGAAAGATACGAAAAGCAGGAAAAAAATCAAGTACTGGAAAATAGGGGAGGGCCAAAACAAACTGGGCAATATTTAAATATTTCCTTTTTTTGCTGTGTTCGTGCTTTTCGTGTCTTTCGTGGACAATGTTTTTGACTTGTTTTTTGATTTCGTTACAGACTACACACCTTGCTTGAGCGAAGCCGAAATAAATTCGTCCAGATCGCCGTCAAGTACGGCCTTGGTATTGCCGGTTTCAAAACTGGTACGCAGATCCTTGATGCGCGACTGATCGAGCACATAGGAGCGAATCTGATGGCCCCAGCCGACATCGGTCTTGGAGTCTTCCAGCTTTTGTTGTTCGCTCATGCGCTTGCGTAGCTCATGTTCGTACAGGCGCGACTTCAACATATCCCACGCTTCGGCACGGTTGCGGTGCTGGCTGCGGTCATTCTGGCATTGCACCACGATACCGGTCGGCGCATGGGTCAGGCGCACGGCGGAATCGGTTTTGTTGATATGCTGACCACCTGCGCCGGAAGCGCGATAGGTGTCCACGCGCACGTCGGCCGGATTGACGTCGATGTCGATCGATTCATCGACTTCGGGATAGACGAACAGGCTGCAAAACGAGGTATGGCGGCCATTAGCGGAATCAAATGGCGATTTACGCACCAGGCGATGCACGCCAGTTTCGGTGCGTAAAAATCCGTAGGCGTAATCGCCTTCGACTTTGAGGGTCGCGGTTTTGATGCCGGCCACTTCGCCGTCTGATTGCTCCAGGATTTCGACCTTGAATCCTTTGCGTTCGCAATAACGCAAATACTGACGCAGGATCATCGATGCCCAGTCTTGCGCTTCAGTTCCGCCAGCGCCGGATTGAATATCGACGAAGCAGTTGTTCGGGTCCATCGGATTATTGAACATGCGGCGAAATTCCATGCCCTCGACCAGTAGCTTTAGGCTGTCTGCATCTTCGATAATCGCTTCGAGCGTATCGTCGTCCTGTTCTTCGCGCGCCATGGCAAACAGGTCGCTAGCGTCAAGCAAGCCGGCATGGACTTTGGTGAGGGTGAAGACGATGGCTTCCAGAGATTTTTTCTCTTTACCCAGATCCTGCGCACGTTTGGGATCGTTCCAGACGGTAGGGTCTTCTAGTTCTTCGTTGACTTGTTCGAGTTTCTCTGACTTGATATCGAAGTCAAAGATACCTCCGAAGTTCGGTTTCGCGGGCGGTCAGGTCTGCGAGGAGAGCTGAGAGGGAATTGAGGCGTTCTGCTTCCATGATGGTTTCTTCTGCAATCAAACCCGAGATTATACCTGATCGATTTCAAGCCAAAATAAACGAAGTGCATTGGCTGTGACACGAATGTATCAAGCACGATGTAGCCCGCTATCTGTATCAGGCAAGTACGACTTCAATGCCACGATGGCGTAGCGCTATAACGACTTCAGCTTGTGCGCCATCATCTGTAATGAGTTGAGTTATTTGTTCTGTTTTTGCAACAACGGATATGTTTCGTCGACCTAATTTTGAGGAGTCCCCTACCGCGACTACGCGACGTGCGATCTTGATCATCTGCGCATTTAACTGGGCCTCTAGCAGGTCGGATGTCATTGCGCCAATATCTGGATCAAGGCCCTCAAAACTGAGAAAAAATATATCGGCACGCAAGCCTTGCAGCGCTCGCTCGGCTTGGGGGCCGACCAAAGAATAAGAGTTCGGGCGCAGAAGGCCCCCAAGCATAATCAAGGAAACGTGCGGCGAACTGGCAAGTAGCGCTGCGACGTTGAGCGCATTGGTGATGACATTGATTGATTGAAGCTTTAATCCGCGAATTTGTTTGGCGATCTCCCCCATTGTGGTGCCGCAGTCAAGCACGATCGTTTGCCCTTCGCGGATCAGTTTGACGGCGGCCGCTGCGATGCGAATTTTTTCGGCGAGTCGGTGATTTTGTTTTGCCTGACTAGGAAGGTCTTCGTCTACATGCGCTGCCAGCGCACCCCCGTGGGTGCGAACAAGTGCGCCGATGTCAGCTAATGCTTTTAGGTCGCTGCGGATGGTTACCAGTGAAATATTAAACCGAGCAGAGAGTTCTTCTACGGTGGCTCGTTTCTTGGTTTTGACCAATTCCCGAATTTGGCGTCGCCTTTCCTCTACTAGCAGCTCTTTTTCCCAAGATTGTTGAGCGGATTTCACTGTGTTGGCAGGTACGATATTGGATGGGGTTTTGCTACTATCGGTCATCGCGGTTCTTTCACTAGCTTAGCAAGTTCAGCACGTCATGCCTAAGAGGGGTAACGCGAACATCATATTATGCGGCATGCGTTCATTTATGGTGAATGCTATTTTTGTTGGGTTTGCGCCTCTAATTTTGGGGATTCTACCGGCAGGTCTGGGGGAATTGAAAGATTGAGAGCACAGCTGCAAGGGTTTATGTCATTGCCATTTTCTGGCTAATCATGTCGAAGCCAGCAGCCAGATCTTCGCCTGCGATGCTATATACAGGTGCAAAGCCGTCACCCGGCGTACGAAAATTTGTTGTCTGTCCTTGATACCTGCGTGCGGCAGTCCATTGCACGCTATCTTCGTAGGTGTAATGACGGATATCGAATTTAAGATGTTTTGGATTTTCAGCAGTGCCGATCACGCGTTCTCCAGGGGCGACGATAATGTGGGCGATATAGTCTCCCGCCAAAATATCCGTCCAAACACGTTTCGTTAGTTTGTCGCCCCGGTAGGCGGCGCGTCCGCCATAGCCCGCAAAGAAAACACCCTTCGCCCCCGGGATCATGTTGGGCAATAGCACGTGCGTTTGAGAGGATTTCCTTTTGGTAGGAGGGCAGCGCAATAGCGGATTCGATAGCGTGAATCACTTGGCCCCTGCGTTTGGAGCGGTCGGTTTGGGTTGCATAAGCTGGTTCACAATTCCTTATTGCACAATCGTAATGCGTTGCCAATAACCGATACGGAGCTGAACGCCATTGCTGCGCTGGCGATCATTGGACTCAATAAAATGCCGAACCACGGAAAAAGAATCCCCGCTGCAATCGGTACGCCTAAGAAATTATAGATAAAGGCGAAAAACAGATTTTGTCGAATGTTTTTCATCGTATGCTGACTAAGCAAGCGAGCTTTCGCAATACCGCGCAAATCCCCTTTGACGAGGACGATACGTGCGCTGTTCATGGCGACGTCCGTGCCGGTTCCCATCGCAATTCCCACATTCGCTTGAGCTAGTGCTGGCGCATCATTGACGCCATCTCCCGCCATGGCGACGACGTGTCCTTTTGCTTGCAGCGCTTTTAAATAATTTAATTTATCTTCGGGCATGACGTCTGCTTTGAAATCATCTAAGCCGAGTTGTTTGGTTACTGCGGCAGCAGTTGCGGCATTGTCACCAGTGAGGACAATAATTTTGAGTCCCGCTTTGTGCAGTTGTTCAATCGCTTCCAGCGTGGTGGATTTGATGGGGTCGGCCACGCTTACGATGCCTGCTAATTTTCCAGCCACCCCTATATACATGACGGTTTGCGCCAATTCGCGTAGCTTATCGACTTCAGGTTCTATGGAGGATGTGTCGATATTTTCAGCTTCCATCATTCGTTGATTGCCAAGTGAAATGACATTTCCGCTTATCGTACCGCGTACCCCTTTGCCCGTGACAGATTCAAACTGCGTGACGGCCTCGGGTTGCAGTCTTTGCTCCTTGGCATGATTCACGATGGCTAAGGCTAGAGGATGCTCACTCATTGCTTCAAGACTGGCTGCTAATTTCAATATCTCTGTTTCACCAATGCCCGATGGGACGCTTGGTATTGCGCTTGCTGCTGCTATGATCTGCTGGACTCTAGGTTTACCTTCTGTCAGGGTGCCGGTTTTGTCGACTACCAAGGTATCGACCTTCTCCATCAGTTCCAATGCCTCAGCGTCTTTGATCAAGACACCTTCCGTCGCGCCACGTCCCACCCCTACCATGATGGAGATCGGCGTTGCCAATCCCAATGCGCAAGGACAGGCGATAATGAGCACCGACACGGCAGCAACCAAGCCGTTCGCTAATGCCGGAGAAGGGCCAAATATTGCCCATAGCGCAAAGGCGAGCGCGGCAATGGCAATCACAGCCGGTACAAACCATCCGGCCACGAGATCTGCCAGTTTTTGAATGGGCGCGCGTGAGCGTCCGGCATCATTGACCATTTGAACGATACGCGACAATAAGGTATCAGCACCGACCTTATTTGCGCGCAATAAGAAGGTGCCGGTTTGATTCACAGTGCCTGCGGTGACCTTATCGCCATTCCCTTTTTTTACGGGAAGCGGTTCGCCGGTGATCATCGATTCATCGACGTTGGAATGGCCATCAGTGATTTCACCATCGACGGGTACCTTGCCGCCTGGTTTGACCCGCAATACATCGCCGACTTGCACTTGATCCAAATGAACTTCTGCTTCGGAACCATCGGATTGGATGCGAAATCCGGTATTAGGGGCAAGTTCCAGCAATGATTTGATCGCACTATTGGTACGCGAACGCGCACGTAGTTCGAGCATTTGCCCCAATAATACCAAGGCTACAATGACGGCGGCCGGTTCAAAGTACAGGGGCACCATGCCATCCATTTTGAAGGCTTCCGGCAAGGCCTGGGGAAACAACAAAGCCACAACGCTGAATGCGAATGCGGCGCCGGTACCGAGCGCGATCAGGCTAAACATATTGAGATTCCATGTTTTGAACGAAGCCCATCCCCGCGCAAAAAAAGGCCAACCTCCCCACAACACAACAGGAGTCGCAAGAATAGCTTGGATCCAGTTGAACGTAGTGAGGCCGATGCGGTGATGCAGATTCAGGCCAGGGATAAATTCACTCATGGTGACGAACAACAAGGGTAGCGTGAGCGCAGCACCCCCCCAGAATCGATGTGTCATATCGTTCAGTTCGCTAGTATCTGTCGAGGCCGTGGCATCCAGGGGTTCCAGCGCCATCCCGCAAAGTGGACAACTTCCGGGTCCGATTTGCTGGACTTGCGGATGCATGGGGCAAGTGTAGAGCGCGCTTTTGGATGCTGCCTTGCCAGGTGCCATCGCCTCGGTGGAATGCGGTATCAAATATTGTTGTGGATTGGTACGGAACTTTGTCACGCAATGTTGACTGCAAAAATAATAGGTTATTCCAGCGTGATCAACTGACTTGGCTGGATCGATTGCCGCCTTCATGCCACAGACGGGATCGATATGCAGTTTGTCCTTAGGAATAGGTTCGGCAGGGGCATGAGTGCAGTCCGCATGCGTGTTTTTTCTGGGTGGTGCCGGATGGTTCATATAAACCTTAAATTAAGCGATGATGACTCTTCGTCTCTCTCCCGCTAATGCGAGAGAGTCATCTTCGTATTGCTCGATGTGTAAATCCCCATTTCCTTGATCCGCAGGGAACTAAAATCTTACCCCTTATTCGCTCAATAGTTGAACATTGACAGATAACCGATGTCTGTCCTGCTGGTCCGTACGGTGGCCCGCATAGGAAAAGTTATTTTTCAAAAGAAAGAAATGCTTCCCGCACTATTTCACGGTATCAATCTGCATTACCGTCATGACGCCTCCGATTTTATCGGCCATAAATTTGATCTTGTCGCCTTCTTTAACTTGATCGAGCATCGCGGAGTTTTTCACATGAAATACCATCGTCATGCCCGGCATCTCAAGATTGACAAGTGGGCCGTGCTTGATCGTGATTTTGCCTGTTTCTTTATCGATCTTACGTACTTCGCCTTCTGACATGGGTGCGGTCTTGGGTGAAGATTTCGATTCAGCTGTCTGTGGCCTCGATCCATTGGTTGCGCCAGCTGCGCTGCTGCTGGCGAGCGGCGTAACCAGGTTTGCGGACGCGGATGAGGATGGTTTCAACATAGCGGAAGGAACGCTTCCTGTGCGGTCAGCGACTATCACGGCACCTTTCATCCCTGCGTCAAAATGCCCGGGCTGCAAACAGGCAAAGGTGATTTTTCCGGGTTTGGTGAACTGCCAAATCATTTCTCCTGTGGCACCAGGTGCCAAGGAAACCTCATTGGGTTCCTCATGTTCCATTTCCGGATTTTTTTTCATGACTTCGTTATGATCTCGCAATTGTTTTTCCGTGCCCAAAACAAGTTCGTGCTTGATTTTTCCCTTGTTTGTCACGACAAACCGGATCGTTTCATTTTGTTTAGCATTGATGTTGGCAGGCGTAAAGCGCATTGCATCCGTCATAGCGATGTGGATGGTACGAGTCACTTTTTTCGCGTCGCCGGGTTTGCCAATGTTGTCATCGCCATGATCGCGGTCACCGTGGGCAAATGCTGTACTAACGCTGATGCCGGTTAATAGGGCGATCAGTAGAGGTGTTTTAAATGATTTCATTGTGTTCTCCTAAGCGGTGAAATTAAGGTTGAAATTAAGGTTGAAATTAAGGGTGTAGCCCGTACAGAATTTGAATGCAATAAATCAAAATTTTTTGCGCTTTTCCAGCTCACCATCGTATAGGTAGGCGGTCGTTCCCTTGGGTTGCTGATACCATCCGGGATCGTTGTAATTGTTATGCGCTAAACCTGCTCTGATTTTGACAGTAGTAAACATACCGCCCATTTCGATAGAACCAAACGGGCCTTGCCCCGTCATCATTGGCAAGGTATTGTTCGGGATGGGCATTTCCATATCGCCCATGCTGCCGCCACGTTCACCCATTGCCATGTAATCAGGAATGATGCTGATGATTTTGTCGGCAATTTTTCGTTGATCTACGCCGATCATGTTGGGTACATCGTGACCCATTGCATTCATGGTGTGGTGTGCTTTATGACAGTGGAATGCCCAATCGCCTAAGTTCGTGGCATCAAATTCGATAGCGCGCATTTGGCCTACACCTATATCGGTGGTCACTTCCGGCCAGCGGGCCGATTTTGGAATCCAGCCTCCATCGGTGCCGGTCACTTCGAACTCATGTCCATGCAAATGAATAGGGTGACTTGTCATCGACAGATTGCCGATCCGAATACGCACCCGATCGCCTTGGCGGCATACGATGGAGTCGATGCCGGGGAACACCCGGCTATTCCATGTCCATAAATTGAAGTCCGTCATGGTGCTGGTTTTGGGCATAGAGGCTCCCGGCGTAATGTCATAGGCATTAAGCAGAAATACGAAATCCCGGTCGACCCGCTGCTGCTCTGGATTTTTCGGGTGTGTCACCCAAAATCCCATCATGCCCATCGCCATTTGCACCATTTCATCCGCATGGGGGTGATACATGAAAGTGCCGGGGCGCTTTGCTTCAAATTCATAGACAAAGGTTTTACCAACAGGAATGCGCGGTTGAACCAAGCCAGCGACGCCATCCATTCCATTGGGCAAGCGCTGACCGTGCCAGTGGATCGTGGTTGCTTCCGGCAATTTGTTGGTCACGAACAGACGTACCTTGTCGCCTTCCACTACTTCAATCGTCGGCCCTGGACTGCTGCCGTTGTAGCCCCATAGTGTCGCTTTCATCCCCGGTGCAATCTCACGAATCACCGGCTCCGCAATTAAATGAAATTCTTTCCAGTCATTGTTCATGCGCCAGGGTGCGCTCCAGCCATTTAATGTGACGACGGGATGATAGGGACGACCATTCGGTGGCACCAGTGGCGGCATTGTTTTAGCATTGGTGATAATCGCTGCTTCTGGGATCGATGCAGCGCCCGCACGGGAAACTAAGCCAGCACCGAGAACCGTCGCAGTACTGGATAAAAAACCTCTTCGAGAAACCATGTGTGTCCTTTGGGTATATTAATATTCAGCTTTAACATCCGATGGCAATGGCTTGGTTGACACGTATGTGAGTGGATCGGCACCACTACTGTTACCGTTAATTGCCATGTGCAAATCAGTTTCGGCCAACCAATAATCGCGTTGGGATTCAATGGCTTCATTTACGCTCGTGGATTGTGCGCGGGCATCGGCCAACAATTCAAACACACTGCTCAGCATTCCGTTGTAGCGCAATAGCATTTCATCCGAAATTTGCTTGCGTAGTGGGATGACTTCATCGCGATAATGTTTGGCGATGTCGTAGGTGGTGCGATAGGCGGAATAGGCTTCGCGTACTTCCGATTGCGCGCGGAGGGCGATGTCGGTGGTGCGATTGACGGCGGCCATGTATTGGGATTGGGCTTTTCGGCTGCGGCTATTCCAGTCGAAGAGGGGAATCTCAAGGCTGACTTCATAGCCGTCGGTACGCGGGGTTCCGGTTTGACTTTTGTTGATATAAGCCGCATTGAGGACGTTGACGAAATGCGTTGCTTTCGTCAGACCCAAAGCGCTGGCAGTTGCTTCGGTATCGCGTTTGGCCATCTGTACATCCAAGCGCTGTTGCATCGCTTGTGCTTCGATGTCGCGCATCTCTATGAGTTGGGGTGGTAAATCTGGGAGGCGATCAGGGAGTTTAAAAGCGAGCCTTTTTTCTCCTAATCCCATCAGGCGAATAAGTTGCTCGCGGGTGGCAGTGGCATTGTGCATGGCGCGTGCTAACTGGGTGGTGGCATCTGCATAGAATACTTGCTCGTGGGCATACTCGAGTTTGCTAAAGTTACCCGCTTGGACCATGCGTTGCGCCAGTTCCCCGCTGGCTTCGGCAGATGTTTTTACCTCTCTCCTCAATTGTGCAGTCTGTTGCGCTGCTATTGCATTGAAATAGGCTCGCCGCGTATTGGCTGCAAGACTTACCGCTGCGGAAGCAGCTTGCCATTTAGCTTGCTCGAAGCGTCTATTTTCGATATCGCTTCGGAGTGGCAGCGTCAGCAGACCCACGAGATCGAACATAATGCTGCGATCAATTTCAAGCGCTTGACCATTGCGCAAATGGGAGTACGAAAATCCGGGATTGCGTAGCCGACCCGCTTGCACTCGGTCTGCTTCGGCGACACCCAGTTCGGCCAAAGATGCTTGTAGCCCTCGGTTGTTTATCAATGCAATTTGCACGGCTGAATTGGCTGTTAATGGCGCGCTGATGAGGTGTTCAATCGTTGCTTGCATTGCTTTTGTGTCGTCAGCAGATTTTTCTTGTTTGACGAGTTGCCCAGTGCGCGCTTGTGTGAGGACGGAGATGCTATCGATGCCACCATCGCTCGAAAATGTGGCGCAGCCAATCAGTGCAAGACCTGAAAAGGCAATGAGCATGGGCTTGAACGTGAAATTGGTTCGAGGAGGCATCATTATTTCCCTTTCGTGGTGCGATGCAAATGAGATTCTGAAAGCATCGGTTTTGGCTGAGGCGTATCGGTTGTTGACATTGGGGCGCCTGATGAAGGAGATTTCTGTGGAGCCGCATCTATCATCTGGCGCATGTGGCCACCTTCTTGCGCTATGTCGTCATTGATCGTTCGCCAGTTTTTTGCAGGCGGCTCTTGGGGCGAATTAAATGGATGGTAATTGATGAATGCGGATACATACGCGGGTTCACCCCCGGCCGGATCAGGGGTGGGTAATTTTTCTTGCGCGATACCGACCAGGGGCAATAGAACCATGAAGATAATGGTTGTGGCATGGACAAAGGACATAATTTCCTCGTACTGAATAATCGTGTGCAATAAGATGGATTCGCAAGAAAATTTGCAAGCGCAATCCATTTGATTTTGAGACTGAATGCCAGGCGAATAGCGAACGTTACTTCGCCATCCCATCGGTTCAATCGAACGAATTAAAGAGACCTCTGCACAACCCTAGCGAGTGGTGAATAGTGGATCGAGAAGCGCAACCGTACGGTGGGACAGTGAGCATCGCAGGTTCAATATTACGTCGCGCAGCAGGTTGTGCGGAGGTCTCTTAAAGGAGGAGCGTACGCGGAGGACGTTCCAGTCCCGGAGGGATAAAACCGGTGAAGGAGGCGGGAGGGAAAACGATAGGAATTTCTGCATTGTCCAACGGGGGATACCATACAAGATCGTGTGCGATTATGCCAAGCCCAACGCAGCAGGTGCTGCACTTCGCACCTGCATGGTCATGTGACGGGGTAGTTGATGGGTGCGATGTGGCGTCTACGTGCTGGCTGCTCACCACTTGCTCGCCAGAATCGTGATGATGCGCTGGATAGGAAGAGCGCATAGTGCTGTGGGAGTGTGAAACTGCAGTACCGATAAGAGCATGCCGATGAGTCGAGCCGCACAAACTCATCGTAGCAGCAACACACCCTTGCACAGGTAGCGCGAATACTAGAAACCAGAGCAGGAAAGTCTTGAGGACGCGATTCATAAAAGGAGTTTAGCACAGCGAATTAATGGGAGAGTGCCCCATTAATTTTTACTACCGTCGACTAATTTTTTTGCCAGATTCTTTTATACATCGCTCGGTAGCCGTTATTGGGTTCAAAGGCGTTGCCCTGACCACCGTGAAATGACAAATTTTGCTTGGTCACTAAATAGACCGGCGTCGTATATCCGCTTGGCTTTTGCCCAGCTATGGCACGATTAATTTCATCGACCAACTGCCATCCCTGCAATCCAACAGGTTCGGGTACCGTCCCAATTTGCATTGATTTTTTGATGCGTTGATACGCAGCCGCAGTGCCGTCTCCCGCAGAAACAAAGTGTAATTTTTGGTCGACGATAGCGACAGCGACACTGGGGGTTGCT
The DNA here is from genome assembly GCA_025352145.1 of Oxalobacteraceae bacterium. Taxonomy (GTDB): domain Bacteria; phylum Pseudomonadota; class Gammaproteobacteria; order Burkholderiales; family Burkholderiaceae_D; genus JANXTY01. The sequence goes on along the minus strand of JANXTY010000012.1, from coordinate 63,430 downwards.
ATCACATCGAGGTAGGCATCGTTGATAGCAATGACATGTGTCCATTTCTTGCCGTGTCGTTTGACCAGGGATTCTAAAACCCCTTTCATTTTTTCGGGGGTGACACTGAGTGGGACTTCTTCAATTCCGAGTAAGTTACATGCCGCGCACTGCTTGATGAGATTTGCCACTTCATTTGTTTTGACCATTGAATACTGATTAGCAGGATCGCCCATAATGACGACGCCCAACTTACCATTAGCGTCAATAATGCTAAATAACGCGGCAATTTGGGCGGCTTCTTTTGGATCGGAGGTGATATTCGTAAATAATCCGTCGGTGGGACCTGCCGTAGCAGAGGCATGCCAGCCGATGACTGGAATTTTTTTCGCTGCTGCGGTTTGAATTTCTTTTTGCTGATCACTGGCATCGATTCCCGCCAGGATGATCGCGATCGGCTTTAGTGCCATCGCACGGCTAAAAGCCTCAACGCGTTGTTTTTTTATCCCGTAGCAGTCAATAGGGTAAAAATCCCATCCAGCCACATCTGCGGCTTCTTTTATGCCATTTGAGAGGGTTGAAAGCGTGCCATTTTTTTGATCTGATCCAATGAGTACGATGAGTTTCTTTGTGGCAGAAATAGCGGGTCCAGTTTTTGGTCCCTCCCACGCACTAGGAAATGCCGCTACTTTAGCAATTCTTGCATTCGCCCTGCTCAGAAATAAAGTAGGGTCCTCCTGTTGGGCGAATGCGAAATTCGCCAGGCAGATAAAAAAGGCTAAAGTGATCAAACTAAGAATGTTGGAATTCATCATTTTTTATTTGGGTTTGAGTGAAACGGAAGAAAGTGGTTGTTCTTGCCTGCCTCCCATGAATACTTCGACGCTATGGGCAGGATATTTTCTGAGTAACTTTCCGCAAATATAAGGTGATCGCTCTGGATAATGCCATTTTTAGATGGGGCGCAACGTTTGCGAAGTGCAGCGTGTTTTTCATAAAATCATAATCTAAATTTTCAAAATAGATAATACCCGCATAATAATTTTTTTTGCAAAATACATTTGTGAGGGATAAAAAATGGAGGAATAGACGGCCATTTTCTTTCCCGCCAGTTTTTTAGCGTGTCCTTGATCTGTTTATTTTATGTAATGGCTATTTAAGGCTGCTTGGAATCGACATATTTTAGGGTGGCTAAATTTGCACCTTTATGGTGGTTGCATCGAGCATGGCGTATGAAAATATCAGCAGTGCGTCATTTGGCTTGGTTGTACCCAGTGGTCAAAATCTTCTTCTGTAACATAACCGAGCGCGATAGCTGCTTGTCTTAATGTACTGCCATCGCGATGTGCATACTTTGCAATTTCAGCAGCGCGGTCATAGCCAATATGTGGAGTGAGCGCGGTGACTAACATGAGTGAGCGCGTCAACAGATCGCGAATGCGTTCGCGCTGCGGTTCTATGCCACGGGCACAATAGGTATCGAAGCTGGCGATGCCATTTCCCAATAGACGCACACTTTGTAAAAAATTATGCGCGATCAGCGGTTTAAATACATTCAACTCAAAATTACCCGATGCGCCGCCGAAGTTAATCGCAACATCATTGCCAAATACCTGGCAACATAACATCGTCATTGCCTCGCACTGGGTTGGGTTGACCTTGCCTGGCATGATAGAACTGCCGGGCTCATTTTCTGGGAGGCAGATTTCGCCCAAACCGGAACGGGGGCCAGAGGAAAGCCAGCGCAGGTCATTCGCAATTTTCATCATTGCTGCAGCCAGCGTTTTCAATGCGCCGTGTGCGCCCACCAAGGCATCGTGCGCTGCCAAAGCAGAAAATTTGTTGGCCGCACTATTGAAGGGAAGGCCGCTCTGTTTAGCCAGTTCCAGTGCTACTTTGTCGCCAAATTCGCAATGTGTGTTTAATCCCGTGCCCACTGCAGTACCGCCCACCGCCAATGCGTAGAGTGGGGGCAGAGCCGCTTCGACAATCGATTGCGCATAATCGAGTTGGGCTACGTAACCGGATAATTCTTGTCCCAGCGTGATGGGCGTCGCATCCTGTAGATGTGTACGTCCGATTTTGATGATGTCGGCGAAGGCGATTGATTTTTCGTGCAATGTTGCACGGAGTATTCTCATCGATGGGAGCAATACCTCCTGAATTGCGATGCAGGCGGCCACATGCATCGCGCTGGGAAAAATATCATTCGACGATTGACCGAGATTGACATCATCGTTTGGATGAATCAGGCGGCTTGTGCCACGTTCTCCGCCCAGCAATTCCGATGCGCGATTGGCTAATACCTCATTCATGTTCATATTGGTTTGGGTACCGGAACCGGTTTGCCAGATCGACAGGGGAAATTCCGTCTCATGTGCCTGCATCAAAACTTCATCGGCTGCCGCGATGATGGCTTCAGCCTTGTCCTTGTTGAGCAAGGATAATTCCAGATTTACGCGCGCGCATGCGCGTTTGACAAGGGCAAGTGCATGAATTAATTCTGGCGGCATGCGCTCGGAAGAAATACGAAAGTGTTCCAATGATCTCTGTGTTTGCGCTCCCCACAGCCATTCGTCGGAAACCTCTATAGTACCGAAGCTATCTCGTTCCGTTCTGGTGAGCATGATGGTGACTTTCACTAAGGAAGGTTCAAAAAATAAATGGGGCATTGGGCATGTCTGGCGGGATGCAAGGTAAGAGGAGGAGTAAAAGCGAGCTATGGCGGTGTCGAACAAGGCCATAGCGCATTACATGGATCGGCTCTATTTTTGCATAAATTCGGGTTGCAGCAGCTGTGATTCGCCCAGGACATTGTAGCTCGCCATGTAGATTATGGTGTGTCTATGAGTCGCGTAAAAAAAGAGGGTTAACAATGAGTGCAGCGTAAAATACATTCTATTCCGACATACTTCTTTATTTCAGCGCATACCATGAAACCTGTTGTATTTATTTCGAAGCCCATTCCATCGGAGGTTGAAGCTTTTATTGGCCTGCATTGCCAGATTAAAAAATGGTGCGAGGCCACACCTATTCCACGACAATTTTTGCTTGAACAAATGGCCGACGTGCAGGGATTATTAGGTGTCGGGATACAGATCAACGAAGAATTAATCCGGCATGCGCCTGTTTTGAAAGTGGCCAGCAATATCACCGTTGGTTACAACAATTTTGATCTTGTTGCCATGAAAGTTCATGGCATTATGGGAACGAATACGCCCGAAGTATTAGATGAAACTGTCGCTGATCTTGTTTTTGGTTTGATCCTCAGTAGCGCACGTAGAATCGCTGAGCTTGATTACTACGTCAAGCAAGGAAGCTGGCAGAAATCCGACGCTGAAAAATTGTTCGGCATCGATGTGCATCACGCAACGCTGGGTATTATCGGCATGGGTAGAATCGGTGAAGCGATTGCACGTCGGGCAAAATTGGGGTTTCAAATGGAGGTGATGTACTCCAACCGTAACCGAAAATTGGATGTGGAAAATGCACTGGGAGTACGATTTTCTCCCTTGGACGATTTACTGAAAACAGCTGATTTTATTGTCTTGATGACCCCTCTGACTACCGAAACAAGGCATTTGATCGGCCCCGTACAGTTTTCGCTCATGCGGCCATCCGCTATTTTTATCAACGCATCACGCGGCGAAACAGTGGATGAAAATGCCTTGGTTGATGCCCTGCAAAACAGAAAAATTCGTGCCGCCGGCCTCGATGTTTTTGATCGGGAGCCTATAAATGCCGAGCATCCTTTATTGAAAATGCCCAATGTTCTAACTTTGCCCCATATCGGATCGGCAACCACCAAAACGCGATTTGATATGGCGATGTTAGCCGCACAAAACATGGTATGTGCGTTGAAGGGGGAAATACCGAAAAATTTGGTCGTAGAGCTGAAATGATTTTTTTATGTATGAAATTGCGAATGATCTTTTGTCGCTATTTGGCGCGTGAGATAGGATGAAGATTTAATTTTTCTTATCCCTTCCCGAAGGTATGCAAAGCCCATAATCCTCTCTTGAAAGAGACTCCGATGACCGAGGACCATGAATATCTGGCACGACAGGCTAAATTGATGTCCGACCAAGAATTGCTGGAACGCTATACCGCTTATGCGCTGACAGCACTGGCGCAATCAGTGACCAGAGCAGAAATCCACGCGCGGGGGTTATCGTTACCAGAGGCTGATTTGGAAAATAATCAGGGAGGGGATATTTCTGAGTGCTGCAGTGACATGGTCATTGTGGCACGCGATTTAACCCCGACTGAGGCCCATCTTCTTTGTTCGTGCCTGCATGCTGCAGGCGTTCCCGCCGAGGCTAGCGATACAAATTTGGTGCAAGCCCATTCCTTACTCTCCGTGGCGTTGGGCGGTGCCCGGGTTCGGGTTCCCAACGCATTCCTCACGGAAGCATTGGACGTAATTGCTGCGTTCAAACGTGGAGATTTTGCGCTTGGCGATGACTTTGATGATGGAGGTGCTGTGTAGGCATCAATAAATATCCCTCAGATTAATCGAGGGATATTCTCTACTTTTTACGACGTAGGCAGGGAAGGAATTTTGCCTCATTTACTGGTTATAACACCTCGCTAGCATGATCCGCAAGACGTGAACGTTCTCCGCGAGCCAAGGTGATGTGTCCGCTGTGGGTCCAACCCTTGAATCGATCCACTACATAGGTTAGCCCACTGGAGCCTTCTGTCAGATAGGGAGTATCGATTTGCGCGATGTTGCCGAGGCAAAGAATTTTGGTTCCAGGACCTGCGCGCGTGACTAGGGTTTTGACCTGTTTCGGTGTCAAATTTTGTGCTTCGTCAATGATCAAGAATTTGTTGACGAAGGTACGGCCGCGCATGAAGTTGAGGGACTTGATTTTGATGCGTGAGCGAATCAGGTCTTGTGTTGCGGCACGCCCCCACTCTCCACCGTCGGAGTCGGACTTGTTGAGCACTTCTAAGTTGTCGTCGAACGCGCCCATCCACGGTGACATTTTTTCTTCTTCGGTACCGGGCAAGAAGCCGATATCTTCGCCTACGGGCACGGTTACCCGCGTGACGATGATTTCATTGTAGAGTTTGGTCTCTAGAACTTGCGCCAGACCAGCGGCAAGTGCGAGCAAGGTTTTCCCGGTGCCCGCCTGACCCAAGAGAGTAATGAAATCACATTCAGGGTCCATCAACAGATTGAGGGCGAAATTTTGTTCGCGGTTGCGTGCGGTAACGCCCCAGACGTTATTTTTTGCGTGCGCATAGTCGCGCAATGTTTGCAGTACTGCGGTCTTGCCATTAATTTGTTTAACCTGGCCGTAGAAGGAAGCTTCGCCATTTTTAGGTTCCAAAAAGATGAATTGATTGACCATCAGCGAGGGTACGACAGGACCTGTCACCCGGTAAAAAGTCGTGCTGGAGCCATTTTTATTTTCCTGCCATGACTCCATATTTTTCCCGTGCTTGTTCCAGAAATCATCTGGCAATTGCACGATGCCTGAGTAAAGCAGGTCGGTATCTTCCAATACATGATCGTTAAAATAATCTTCTGCCGGCAAGCCCAGTGCACGCGCTTTGATACGCATGTTAATGTCTTTGGACACGAGGACGATCGGGCGTCCAGGTTGCTCAATTTCAAGGGCGCGAACGACACTGAGAATCTGGTTATCGGCTTTACCTACTGGCAGGCCGGCAGGTAAAGCCGCGCTTTGCAGGCGAGTCTGGAAAAACAGCCGACCTTTGGCGTCTTTATTGCCCAGCTTGGACAAGGGAATGCCATTCTCGATGGAATGATCATCGATGCTGCCGACCAATGCATCGAGCGATCTGGAGACCTGACGAGCATTGCGGGCGACTTCGGACATACCTTTTTTATGATCATCTAATTCTTCCAATGTCATCATCGGCAAGTATACGTCGTGCTCTTCGAAACGGAATAAGGACGATGGATCATGCATCAGCACATTAGTATCCAGTACGAACAGCTTACTGACGCCGATTTTGGCAGCGACCCGGCTGGTATTCGATTTTAAGGGTGCTTCGACAGACTTGAGCGTAGCCTGTTGTGGTTTTTTTGGCGCTACTGGCGCGGTCGGTTTTCCCTTGGCCATAGGTACCGTTTTAGTCGTTGGTTGATTTTTAAATATCGGCGCAATTTTTTCTGAGCGTGGTATTTGTGTCGCTACAGTCAATGACTTTACATTGTTGCCTTTCTCTTTTTTTGGATAGTCTTTGGGGGACAAGAGTGCGGCTGGCTTGGTGGGTATTTTGGGCAATGGCATCGGAACCTCGGTTTAAAAAAATTCTGGGATTATCCAGTTACACGGTTGTGGAATCGGACAAACGTTTGGGGAGGGACGGATGAAAAGGCATTGTAGGAGAAGAAACGATCAACCAAGTAAAAAAAGCCGCGATGGAAGGCTCAATACCTTTTCCACTAGCGGCTTCGGACAGAAATAAAGATACAAGATTCAATGAGTAGAGCAATCAAAAAAATGGAAAAATAGTTGGGGGAAACGAGGTGAACTTAGGCGATCTTTTTTACAAATTCCAGAATTTCATCAACGTGTCCAGGAACCTTTACTCCACGCCATTCTTTCACCAATACGCCCGATGCGTCAATGATAAATGTACTGCGTTCAATACCTCTGACCTGTTTTCCATACATATTTTTCATCTTCATGACATTAAATAGCGTGCAAAGGATTTCTTCAGGGTCTGAAATGAGTTCGAAAGGCATGCCCAGTTTTGCTTTAAAACCTTCATGGGAGCGAATACTGTCGCGACTGATACCAAAAATTAAGGCATTCGCTTGGGAAAATTGCGGCTGCAAATCGCGAAAAGCGATACTTTCGGTTGTGCAGCCAGGCGTATTGTCCTTGGGGTAAAAAAATAGAACAATATTTTTTCCTTTGTGATCTGACAGGTGAAAGGTCTGATCGCCCGTCATGGGGGAGGAAAAGTCGGGTACGATTTTGTTCAATGCGGAGGGGCTGTCAGACACCGAAGGCTCCAGGTTGGTTGTTCACGTTTGCTCGATCAGATCGACATAGTCATCAATAGTCATAACAACCAGAGGGATACTAGGATCGAAACTTATTATGCCGGTTGTACAATCAATTCACCCGATCGGCCGGGTAATTCGCCCCAACTGATAGGGAAGGTGGGCAGAGGGGTATGCTTAATTTGTCGATGGTAATCTTCCATTGAAACCAAGTCATATCCCTGCGCTTGCCAGCCGGTCAGCAGAAGTTCGAAGATGGGGGCGAGTTTTTGGCCTTCAAGCTCTGCGTGCAAGGTATATACGTGATCGCGTGGTGTTTCTGTTAATTTGAGAATGGCTTGTGCGATATTGGCAGTGGTGATGGTGATGCCTTCGATTGTGCGGCCCAGCATTTCGTCGAGGGTCGGCAAGGTGGTCGGCAACTGGATACAGGAAAATATTCCCCCCCCTGTGTTGAGTCGATACGGCCCGGCAGCACGATTGGCTAATGCGCCGGTTTCTGTCAGCATAGCCCGGCCATCGGATGCATATTGCATCCCGAACGTATCAAGCAGCGTAAAGGCATGCTCGTTCATTTGCCAGCCAGCCGCCCCATGTGTTTGTGGAGCGTGTCCGAAAATATCTGTAAAACGATCAAATGATTTTTGCAACTGCTTGTGGGTCCATGCAGCGTTGCGTTGTCGTACATTATCTTGCCAAACCACGTGGTCCCAAGTATGGATGCCGCATTCAAAACCGGCTTTTTGTACTGCACGCATGGGCGCGGCGCAGTCTTTGCCAATATCCGGCGCTGGCAACAAAGTACCGTACATCAATGTCTTCAGCCCATAATGTTCCAGCACGGAAGTACGCGATACTTTCTGGAAAAATCCCGTCCTAAATACCCGCCGCATGGCCCAGCCTGTGTGGTCTGGCCCGAGTGAAAATAGAAAGCTTGCGTTGGCTTGGTGCGCTTGCAGCATGCGGACCAGGTTAGGCACGCCTTCGCGGGTGCCGCGATAGGTATCGACGTCGATTTTTAGGGTGATGACTGGCACAAGCGTTTTTGATTAGTCCACTAATGCTCTTGCTTCTGCGACTTGCCCACGATACGCATCGAAGATATTCCGTAGCGTGTCAGCCATCGAGGTGGTGGGCATCCAATGTAATTCTTCACACGTGTTGGTGATTTTCGGAACACGGTTCTGCACGTCTTGATAACCTGTTCCATAGTACGCGCCGGAAGTCGTTTCGACTAACTTAACGTTTTTGGCGGAGTCGCTATATTCAGGATATTCCGCTGCCAATTTCAGCATCATGGTGGCGAGGTCGCTGATGGAATAATTATTGACAGGATTGCCGATATTGTAGATTTTTCCGCTGGCGATGCCATTTTCATTAGCGATGATTTTCATGAGGGCATCGATGCCATCGCCGATATGGGTGAAAGCGCGTTTTTGCTGACCGCCATCGACCAGCGAAATGTTTTCACCACGCACGATATGACCGAAAAATTGCGTCACCACGCGGGAAGAACCTTCTTTCGGCGTATGAATCGAGTCCAGCCCTGCGCCGATCCAGTTAAACGGACGGAACAAGGTGAAGTTGAGGCCTTCCATGCCATAGCCCCAAATGACGCGGTCCATCAATTGTTTGGCGCAAGAATAAATCCAGCGCGGCTTGTTGATGGGGCCGCAGATCAGCTCCGATTGTTCGGGATCGAATTCCTCGTCGTGGCACATCCCATAGACTTCGGATGTGGATGGAAACACCAGATGTTTGCCGTATTTGGCCGCAGAACGCACGATGGGTAGATTGGCTTCGAAGTCCAGCTCAAACACGCGTAGCGGTTGTTTGACGTAAGTCGAAGGCGTAGCGATGGCGACCAAAGGCAGAATGACATCACATTTTTTGACGTGATATTCAACCCACTCTTTGTTGATCGTAATATCGCCTTCAAAAAAATGCATACGCGCTTTGTAGGATTCATTTTCCAGCAGATCGGTGATGCGGTCGGTCATCATATCCATGCCATAAACGTGCCAGTCCGTAGTCTCTAGGATACGTTTGGATAAGTGATGGCCGATGAAACCGTTGACGCCGAGGATGAGAACTTTTTTCATGTGAATTTTTTTGAATTTCTTTATTGGGTGGTCATTCCGGCACGAGGCAAATGACACGTTGTAATTCCGCTGGCGAGACAGGTTTTCCATTCGCCAGCAACTCGGTAATGTGTAAGAGGCGAGCATCTCCGCATACGCCAAAGATGCAATTATCCACTACTGCCAAGCCTAGCGGCAAATTTTGACATGTCGGGGGCACGGTTGGGACGAGTCGAGCTTTGCCAATGGTGAAGGTTTGTCCTGCGATGTGAGTGAAAGCGCCGGGGTAGGGCGGGGCAACAGCCCGATGGAGGTTGTAGAGGATTTGCGCGGATTGCGTCCAATCAATGTGACCATCTTCTGGCTTGCGACCACCGAAATAGCTGCCTCTGGATAAGTCGTTAGGCAATTTTTGGATGTCGTTTGCCAACAATGCGGGAAGAATATTCCACAACGTTTGCTCTGCCGCGACGGTGAGCTTGCCAAACACCTCGTAAGCTGTGTCGTCGGGCAGAATCGGCACCGATGTCTGTGCGAGTATGGCGCCGGCATCGGGTTTGGCTGCCATTTCATGCAAGGTCACCCCGGTTTCTGTTTCGCCGTGCAATACCGCCCAATTGACGGGAACGCGGCCACGAAATTTGGGGAGTAAGGAGCCGTGCAAATTGTAGGCCCCCTGTTTTGCGCAGGCGAGCAATGTGACCGGCAGCATGTTGCGATAATAAAAACTGAAAATGAAGTCGGGCGCAATGGCTTGAACCTGTGCAAACAACTCGGGAGACGTTGCTTGAGTGGGGCTGATGAAGTCAATGCCTTGATCCTTGCACAGCGTAGCCACCGATTCGAACCAGATAGTTTCTGCTGGATTATCTTCGTGGGTGACAACCAATCGAACATCGATACCACGCGCTAATAATACTTTGAGGCAGCGCACACCGACATTATGGTAGGCAAAAACGACAGCGGTTTTTTTCATGTGCGTGAAACGGTGCGTTTCTCAGCCCTGTCCTGTGCGTTGAGATATTCGTCGATAGGCAATTCTTGCAGGATGGCTTGCACGACATAGCGCGGGCGGGCGCGTACCTGTTGGAAAATACGGCCGATATATTCACCCAGTAATCCGATACCGAACAGGATTACGCCCATCATAAAAAATGCGATGGCGAATAGCGTAAATAGTCCTTCGGCTTCGGCACCCAGAACAAAGCGGCGAACCAAGAGCAAAACAACTAATGCCGCCGAGCCAAGCGAGAGCACCATGCCGAGCATCGAGAACAATTGCAAGGGCACTAGCGAGAAACCTGTTACCAAATCGAAGTTGAGGCGGATGAGGCTATAGAGTGAGTATTTCGATTCTCCGGCGGAACGTTGTTCATGCTCCACGGTGATTTCTGTGGGTTTGCGGGCGAAGGTATACGCTAGCGCTGGTACGAAAGTATTGACTTCACCGCATTGATTGATGAGGTCGATGACGTTGCGTCGATAGGCGCGCAGCATATTGCCTTGGTCGGTGATTTTGATGCGCGTGATTCTTTCGCGCAGACGGTTCATGCTTTTTGAGGCGATAGTACGCCATGCGGAATCTTGTCGCTTGCGGCGGATCGAGCCGACATAATCGTAACCTTCGCGCATCTTGGCCACCAGATTGCCGATTTCTTCGGGCGGATTCTGTAAATCGGCATCGAGGGTAACCATGATTTCGCCGCGCGTGGCTTCGAATCCGGCCAGAATTGCCATGTGCTGACCGTAATTTCCATTAAATAAAATGACTCGCGTTACGTCGGGCCGCAGGCGAAATTGATCGGCCAGGATGTTGACTGATTGGTCGCGGCTGCCGTCATTGACGAAAATGATTTCGTAATGGATGGCGAGCGCATCGAGGGCGGGGTAGAGGCGTGCGAAAAGGTGGGACAAGCCGGCCTCTTCGTTATAAATAGGGATGACGACGGAGAGTTCTGGTTTCATTGAAACAGGGTTTTATTGTTGAAGAACGGATTTTACCGCGTCTGCTGCGCGTTCTACATCGGCAGTAGTCATTGCATAGAACAGGGGCAAAGTAACGGTTTGACGCCCTACTCGTTCCGCTATAGGGAACATGCCTTCGCTAAAGCCGCGTTCACGGTAGAGGGTAAACAGGTGAATGGGCGCGTAGTGAAAGCCGATGCCGATATTGTGTTCCATCATCTTTGTCATGAAGTCAGCGCGTTTGATGTGGTCGGGCAAAATAATTTGGAAGAGATGCCAATTGCTGTTCTCGAAATCAGCCACCGGCAGTTGCGCGCCAGTGTCGGTTTCGAAAGTGTCGCCGAACGCGGAAAAATAATGTTGCGCAAGCGCACACCGATGCGCAGTGATCGCTTCGATATTAGCCATTTGCCCCAGACCGATAGCGGCAGTCATATCGGTCATATTATATTTTCCGCCCAGCACATCGACATCGATGCCGTCGAGTCCGTTGCGGGTGACGCCTTGCAGACGATATTTTTCGGCTAATCGCGCTTCTTCTACAGTATTTAATACCAGGCAGCCACCTTCGCCGGTCGTGATGTTTTTGTTAGCCTGAAAACTGAATGAGGCGAAGTCACCAAACGCGCCGATGCGGCGACCTTGCCAACATGATCCGATGGCTTGGGCCGCATCTTCAATGACCCGCAAATGGTGTTTTTTTGCGATGGCATATAAGCGATCCATATCGACAGGCAAACCGGATAGGTAGACCGGAATGATAGCCTTGGTGCGGGGGGTAATGGCTGCTTCCATTTTGCCCAGATCGATATTGCGCGTGATGGGATCGATGTCGGCAAAGACGGGTATGGCACCGACCTCGATAATGACATTAGCGGTGGCGACCCAGGATATCGGCGTGGTGATGACCTCATCGCCGATACCGATGCCCGCAATGCGCAAGGCGATTTCCATCGTGCAGGTGCCGGAGTTGAAGGTACGTACTGGACGTCCGCCAAAATACGTTGACAGCAGTGCTTCAAATGCCTGTACTTTGGGACCGCTAGTGATCCAGCCGGAGCGCAATACTTCGCCCACGGCAGCGATGGTTGCTTCGTCGATGGTGGGCCGGGAGAAGGGGAGGAAAATCTGATTTTTGATGGCGGTCATTGGATGTTTAAATGGCAGAAAAAATTAGCGGAAGCAAGTGAAATTGAGCGGGCATGTGGATGCGCAAAATGCAATTCCATACCGCATCTCAATAACATCCCTCAATGCGCACCTCAACTACGCACCAGCAATATTACGCCGACCACGATAATGCCGATCGACAGCATCCGCTGTGCAGAAATGACTTCACCTAAAAAATACCAGGCCCCGATTGCGTTGACGATATAACCGAGCGATAGCAAAGGGTAGGCGATGGTCACCGGTATACGCGACAAGCCGATAATCCAGACAACCACCGACAACCCATAGCAAGTCAAGCCTCCGATGATAGGCAATTGGGTGGCCAGCTTCACACTAATGGGGAACCAATTATCCGCTGTCAGATGAATTGCACCGACTGCATTGGTGCCCATTTTGAGCAGCAATTGCGCGATGGCGTTCAAGCAGATACCGGTGAAGATAAAGCCGAATGTGCTCAAGTTCATATACTTTTTCGAGGAAATAGGGAGGTGTGTTGGTGTGTTATATCAATTAGGAAGTACTATTTTCAAGACATTGGAAATGATGACGCGATCTGCATCTTGGGCCAGCACACGCATCGGTAAACCGCTTCTCTGGAAGTCGGTAAAAATGCGTGGACTGGTAATGGCAATGGCCGCCGGATCGTGGCGCCACTGCTCCATGAAGGCCTCGCGGGTGGGAATCCCTCGCTGTGGCTCTTGGGATAATCCGAAAGAGAATTCATCCGTATAGTCAACCAAGGTGACGGTGTGACGCAGGTAGAAGGTCAGCGACTGCTCATATATTCCAACGGAATAGAGGGTTGTCTGGGGTGTCAGTTCGGCTTGGATCGCTGCCACCAACGGCAAGCCAGCTCGATAATTGCCATAGGGTTGATAGCCAGTTAGCACAAGTTGCGCGGAAATAAACCCAGCCCCCGCCAGCGCGAGCACACTGAGGTCGCGTCGTAATTGTTTGACATATAACCACGATAGTGCACCGCCCATCATCGCCACAAAGCAGGCGGCCATTACCCACGGTTGATATGCCTGATACAGCGTAATGATCTGTGGATCAGCGCTGAGTCGGGCCATTTTCGGTACGAACGCCAAGCCTATTGCGCCAACCAAGGCCATCAATCCTGCGGTCAGTATCCGATTTTTACGGGATGCTTTTTCCAAATGGACCGCAATCAATAAAGCCAGTGCGGGAAAGATGGGCAAAATATACCCTGGCAATTTGGAGGTGGAATAGCTAAAAAAGAAGAAGATGAATGCGATCCAAACTAGCAGCATTAATTTGGGTTTGAAAACAGAAAATGGCTTGCTGCGGAAACCTTGCGCGAAGCTGTGTAGCAAAGTACCTAACCATGGCAAGATGCCGGGTAGCAGAATAGCGATGAAGTAATACCATGCGCCTTCCCGGTGATGCGATTTGGTGAGAAAGCGTTCGAAATGCTCATGAATAAAATAAAAGTAGGCGAATTCTGGGTTTTTCTGCGATACCAGGGCGTGCCAAGGCGTCACAATAGCAAAAAACAATAGCAATCCCTTGCCCATATGCAGCCGTGACCAGATTGCCCAATCACGTGCGAGCAGCGTGTAAATCACCAGCACGGCACCAGGGATTAAAAGACCGATCAAGCCTTTGGATAATACGGCCAACGCCATACCGGCCCAGCAGATCAACATCGAGTTACGCCGTTCATGCGCACTGGCTGCATCGCGCTGTGCAATGAGCAGCGCACATAAGGTAATGGTCATCATTCCCGATACGCCCATATCCAGCGAATTAAACTGGCTAGCCCCTACCCAGAACAAACTTGATGCTAATACCAATGCAGCATAAAAACCGATGCGTTCATTAAAAATGGTGCGACCGGTATAAGCGACCAAAAAAATGCTCATGAATCCAGAAAGGCCCGTCCACAAGCGTGCTTGCCATTCACCTAAGCCAAAATAGTGGAAGGCCAGCGCCGTCATCCATATCTGTAAGGGTGGTTTTTCAAAATATTTAATACCGTTAAGGCGTGGTGTGATCCAATCGCCAGAAAGCAGCATTTCACGCGCCATCTCAGCGTAGCGGCCTTCATCCGGTGCAACTAGAGTACGGATGCCGAGCACATAAAACCAGATGAGAGAAAAGAGGAGGAATAGCGCCCAAAGAAAGGGCTTGGAACGATGCAAGTCGGTCATGTGGGAGAGGGGTTATCACTGTTTTTATTATCGAGAATCAAGGCCAGAGCCACTTTGCGCCCTTCGGCCATCAGAATATTGTAAGTGCGGCATGCTGCCTGGCTATCCATGCACTCCACACCAATGCGGCGCATAGTGAGTGCGTTAATAAACTTCGGATGGACGAAACGTTGGCGTTGACCTGTGCCGAGAATGACAACGTCAGGCGCGTACTCTCCGATTTGTATGAAATGGGGTGCGGCCAATTCGTCAAAGGAGACAACGGGCCAGGCCGTTGGTGGGACTTCGGGCAATACCACCAGGCTATGATAAAAACGTACAGCATTAATTTCGACACTGTTTTTGTCATATGCCGTAATAGTTTGATATTGTTGTGTCGTTGTCGCGTGGAGTTTCATAATGCTTTATTTGTTTATCGGACTAGGTAAGTCCCAACCAAAAGATCAGGCTGCATTGTATCGTTTTTCTACCTTGGGGCGCCCAATTTTGTGTTGAGGCGCACCTTGTTTCGAGGCAATAATGCTGGTTGTGTTTGAGTGCCTTTCATGTTTTAGGAGTAGGGAATAAATATGCCCCCAACTGTAAGCGATGACAAAATTCTTGCCGATATAGAAGTATGGCTTGAGCAGGCCGTAATCGGCCTAAATTTATGCCCATTTGCCAAAGCGGTATACGTCAAAAAACAGATTCGTTTTGCGCTTAGTGCTGCCACGAGTGTCGAACAATTGGAACTCGAATTGGTGGCGGAATTGCAGATGTTGGCTTCGGCTGATCCCGACGGGCATGACACCACGTTGCTCATTCACCCGCACGTGTTGCATGATTTTTTGGATTACAACGATTTCCTGGCGGTTGCCGATGCTTCCTTAGATGCATTGGATTTAGTGGGCGTGCTTCAAATTGCCAGTTTTCATCCACAATATCAGTTTGCAGATACGCAGGTCGATGATATCGACAACAACACCAATCGTTCGCCCTATCCGATATTGCATTTATTACGTGAGTCCAGTATCGAGCGTGCAGTAGCGGCGTTTCCTGATGCTGCTGACATCTTTGATAAAAATATTGAGGCGGTGCGCCGCTTAGGTCGTGAGGGGTGGGCCGATTTATTGATACGCAAGAACGATTAATTTGAATAATTGACTACCGTCCTAGCCATTGAATTTCTGCAGCGGTCGTTTCTCCAATAACGACTTCTGCCAAATTTTTTGGAATCACCGAAGTATGGCTTGAAATCGGAATTCTCCCGCCCATAATTTCTGCTCTTTCTTGAGGGAACGTGGGCATCTTTAGGGGATCTGCATAACCGATCGGGAAAAGTGGGTTATTGCTTTGATCGTATTTGTCGCTAGCGCCAAAAGTATGCAACATCTCATGGGTGATGACAACATTATTCGATCCCTGATATTCCTTGCTCGCAAACAGGTTTACGAGTGCGACTCTCCCGCCGTTTAGACCAACAGAATGGCTCAGTTGGTGTGTTATCTCAGGGTCAAAATAGGACAAAAACAGAGCGACATCAGGACTCTTATCGTTGTCTTGATATTGGTACAGATTGGACCATGCCCGAAAATGCAGACTCCAATACATATTACTAAAAGCAGTTGGTTCGCTTGGAGGCTGCGTCAAAGAAATGACTCTTTTTTTGCTGAGTTGAATCAGGATTGCATCGCTTCGAAAGCGATATCTCATGGCTTCGGAATTGGTAAAGGTGGCAATTTCTTTGAAATCATCCCCTGTCAGTGAGGCGAGGTACTCGTCAGTGCTTTTTCGCCCATCGCCGTTGTTGATATAGACCCTAACGACAAATGGTTTTTCCCAATGATGCACTTTCCAATAGGCATAAAAATTATTACCTGCGAAGCCAAGCAAAAACAATAAAAAAATTAGATAACGAGTGTAGCGGGTTTGTTTTTCCATGGGTTATTTAACCTAGAAACGGCAGTTGACCGCTTCGCAGTTTCTATTGGGTTTCATTTACGTTTTTCGCGCTTGCATTCGACCGTGCTCAGTACTGCGCCTGATTGATCGACGGTTTCCAGATGAACATCGAATCCCCACAGACGGGCTACATGTTTCAGAACTTCTTCAGCCTGGTCATTAAGGGGGCGGCGCTGAAATTGGGTATGGCGCAAGGTCAGTGTGCGGTCGCCATGGGTGTTAACTGACCAGACCTGGATATTAGGTTCTCGATTGCCCAAATTATATTGGTCGGCTAATTGTTGTCGAACATAACGATAGCCGCTTTCATCGTGAATTGCAGAGATATTGAGCTTCTCATTTTGGTCGTTATCAAACACGGAGAAAAAATGAAAATCGCGAATCAATTTCGGTGAAAGATACTGTGCGATGAAACTTTCATCCTTGAAATTACGCATGGCGAAGTCGAGGGTTTTTTGCCAGTCGGTCCCGGCAATATGGGGGAACCATGTGCGATCTTCGTCTGTCGGTTCTTCGCAGATCCGGCGGATATCGCGCATCATCGCAAAACCGAGCGCATAGGGATTGATGCCGCTGTAATATTGGCTGGTAACCGGTGGTTGGTAGACCACGTTGGTGTGGCTTTGTAAGAATTCCATCATAAAACCATCGCCGACTACACCTTCGTTATAGAGCTCATTGAGAATGGTGTAATGCCAGAAGGTAGCCCATCCTTCGTTCATGACCTGAGTCTGGCGTTGGGGATAGAAATATTGTGAAATTTTCCGTGCAATGCGCACCATTTCGCGCTGCCAAGGCGCGAGCAAGGGCGCATATTTTTCGACAAAATAAAGTAAATTTTCTTCTGGTTCGGTGGGGAATCGATGTGCGGTAGCAGCTTCTGCCTCTTCCTCACGGCGTGGCAGGGTCCGCCACAAATCGTTCACTTGCGATTGTGCATAAGCTTCACGGTCTTTTTGACGTTCGTATTCCTGAGCCAATGATAATTTGGCCGGTCGTTTATATCGGTCAACCCCGTGGTTTTGTAAGGCATGACAAGAGTCCAAAAGTAGTTCGACCTCCTCTATGCCATAACGTTGTTCGCATTCGGCGATATAGTTTTTGGCAAAGAGCATGTAATCGATAATGGCTTCCGCATCGGTCCAGGTGCGAAACAGGTAGTTGCCTTTGAAGAAGGAGTTATGACCATAAGCGGCATGGGCTATTACGAGCGATTGCATGGTCAGGCTGTTTTCCTCCATCAAATAGGCGATGCAAGGATTGGAATTGATTACGATCTCATAAGCCAAGCCCATTTGGCCGCGCTTATAACTTTTTTCGGTGGACATGAAATGCTTGCCGAATGACCAGTGATTATAGGAGACGGGCATGCCTACTGATGCGTAGGCATCCATCATTTGTTCGGCAGAGATTATTTCTAACTGGTTTGGATAAGTATCAAGGCCGAATTTTTCAGCGACGCGACGAATCTCTTCATGCACCTGCTCAATCAATTCGAAAGTCCATTCAGACTGCTCGGGAAGTCGCATTGGATTCGCGGTCTTTTCACTCTCTCTGGTAGTTAACTTGGGCATGGGCTTGAGCGTCGGTTTCGTTACTTTGGCTGTTTTTTGAAAAGTTCGCGAAATACCGGATAAATGTCGGTTGGGTTCTCTATTTTTTGCATAGCAAAATGGGGGTGATGATCCGATATTTGTGCGTATTCTTCCCACAAATTCTGGGGGGCACCGTCGGTTATTTCGACGTAGGTGTAATACTGCACAGAGGGCATGATGGTATTGATGAGAAGCTGACGGCAAAGTATTGAATCGCTATCCCAATTGTCACCATCCGATGCTTGGGCGACATACGTATTCCAGTCACTGCTTGGATAACGTTCGTGCATAATTTTGGTGAGCAGGTGCAGAGCCGAAGAAACCACCGTTCCACCAGATTCACGCGAATTAAAGAACTCGTGTTCATCGACTTCTGCGGCCGATGTGTGATGCCGGATGAACACCACTTCAATTTTGTCATAGGCACGGGTTAAGAATAAATAGAGCAGGATAAAAAACCGCTTGGCAGTATCTTTTTTGCTTTCATCCATCGAGCCTGACACATCCATGATGCAATACATCACCGCCTGGCTGCTTGGTTTGGGCACCTTGACCCTATTACTGTAACGCAGATCAAATGGATCGATGAATGGGATCGCTAATATTCTGGTACGCAGATGATGAATTTCGTGTTTGAGTACGATTATGCGCAGGTCGCTTTCGGGCGTAGTGAGTAATAGTTGTTCCAGTTCGCGCTCAGCTTCTATCAAACGTTTGCGCGAGTTGCCGCCTACAGCGATTCTCCTGCCCAATGCACCGCGCAAGGAACGCAAGACGTGGATGTTAGACGGCGTGCCGGACATATTGTAGCCAGCGCGTTGATGTTTGAACTCGGTGGTGGAAGTGAGTTGGGTTTTCACCATGTTGGGCAGCTCAAGATCCTCGAAGAAATAATTCATGAATTCTTCGCGCGTGATCTGAAAGAGAAAATCGTCCTCCGATGTTTCTTCACTGTTCCCGGCCTTGCCTTTACCCGCACCGCCACCGCCTTTGGGACGTTGAATCTGGTCGCCTTTCAAGTATTCCTTATTGCCAGGATGTACTGTTTCCCACTCACCGCCTTTGGAATGGCCGAAACTAGGCTCGTTGACATCTTTGACGGGGATAGAAATTGTTTCCCCATTTTCCATATCGGTAATGGAGCGGCCTTTTACTGCGCGTTGAACAGCGTCTTTGATCTGTCCCTTGTAACGCCTTAAAAAGCGTTCGCGGTTGATGGCAGACTTGTTCTTGCCTTGCAAACGCCTGTCGATAAGATAAGCCAATATGATCTCCTGCTGGTGCAGCTAACCCTCAAGGGATAAAAACAATCGTTGCTTGCCGTGCCCACATTGCGGCGTATCTTCAGAGCGCAATATTGCAGTTTATCCCTTCGTGGTTATCGTTCCAGACTACGATGACTTTCTAACGCGTAGATACCATTCGCATAGCAGACGAACCTGTTTAGCTGTGTAACCTTTTTCTACCATCCGGGCGACGAAGTCGGCATGTTTGTTGGCGTCATCGGCACTGGCTTTGGCGTTAAATGAAATAACGGGTAATAACTCTTCTGTGTTGGAAAACATTTTCTTTTCTATGACTGTCCTGAATTTTTCGTAACTGGTCCAGGCGGGATTTTTTCCTGAATTCTGTGCTTTGGCACGTAATACAAAATTGACGATCTCGTTGCGGAAGTCTTTGGGATTGGATATGCCTGCCGGTTTTTCTATTTTTTCTAGCTCATTGTTGAGTGAGCTGCGGTCAAAACTTTCGCCTGTATCGGGATCGCGAAATTCTTGGTCTTGAATCCAGAAATCGGCAAACGTCACATAGCGATCAAAAATATTCTGGCCATATTCGGAATAACTTTCCAGGTACGCGGTTTGAATTTCTTTGCCGATAAATTCGACATACCGTTGCGCGAGATGTTCCTTGATGTAGGCAAAATATTTTTGCTCTGTCTCCGGGGGAAATTGCTCGCGTTCCACCTGTTGTTCCAATACATACAACAGATGCACGGGATTAGCGGCCACTTCTGTGGTGTCAAAGTTGAAGACTTTGGACAAAATTTTGAAGGCGAAACGTGTTGACAGCCCGTTCATGCCTTCATCAACGCCCGCATAATCGCTGTATTCGTGCATTGACTTCGCTTTGGGATCGGTGTCTTTGAGATTTTCGCCATCGTAGACCAGCATTTTGCTAAAAATACTGGAGTTTTCTGGTTCCTTCAATCGCGACAATATAGCGAACTGCGCCATCATTTTTAGTGTTCCAGGAGCGCATGGGGCTTGTTCCAAAGAAGAATTGCGAACGAGTTTGTCGTAAATTTTTATTTCGTCGGAAACTCGCAGGCAATAAGGCACTTTTACAATGTAAATCCGATCTAAGAAGGCTTCATTATTTTTGTTGTTCTTGAAGGCTTTCCACTCTGATTCGTTCGAGTGGGCAAGTACTACGCCGTCAAAAGGAATCGCCCCAAAGCCTTCAGTGCCCTTGTAATTCCCCTCTTGTGTGGCGGTTAATAAAGGATGAAGTACCTTGATGGGCGCCTTGAACATTTCCACGAATTCCATCAGGCCTTGATTGGACAAGCACAGTCCCCCAGAGTAACTGTAAGCGTCAGGATCGTCCTGTGCGTAGTCTTCCAGCTTGCGGATATCGACTTTGCCGACCAGCGATGAAATATCTTGATTGTTTTCGTCGCCAGGTTCGGTTTTAGAAATGGCCACTTGTTTGAGTACAGAAGGATGGCGTTTCACGATGCGGAACTGGTTGATATCACCGTTAAATTCATGCAGGCGCTTCACCGCCCACGGGCTGGGAATCGTGCGCAGATAACGGCGTGGAATGCCGTAGTCCTCCTCAAGAATGGTGCCGTCTTCGTCCTCGTTAAATAAACCCAGCGGTGATTCGTTAACCGGAGAACCCTTGATGCAGTAGAACGGCACCTTCTCCATTAAATATTTGAGCTTTTCAGCGATAGACGATTTGCCGCCGCCCACGGGACCAAGCAAATACAGGATTTGTTTTCGTTCTTCCAGCCCTTGCGCAGCATGGCGGAAGTAAGAAACGACTTGCTCGATCACTTCCTCCGTTCCGTAAAATTCGCGGAAAGCGGGATAAATTTTAATGACCTTGTTGGCGAAAATGCGGGAGAGTCGCGCATCGTGGCGGGTGTCAACCAATTCTGGTTCGCCAATAGCAGCTAACATGCGTTCGGCGGCACTGGCGTAGACCAGCGCGTCGCGCTTGCAAAGTTCCAGATATTCTTGAAGAGAGTATTCTTCTTCGCGGGTTCGTTCGTACCGTGCTGCGTAGTTGTCAAAGATTTTCATAGAGAGGTCCTTTGATGTAAAGCTGCTACCAGTCGTCGACAGTTGGTACTGTCCGGTTTACCACCCAGCTATTTTGCTCAGCAGAATAGCGCCATTCCTTTGAATCTAATTGCCATGCTTCAATATATACCTTAACGGCAAAAATCCACAGTATTTCACGTAATCGTAGCGATATTTTTTGCGGCCTCCCGAACTTTCCAACAGACAAATTTGGGGCGGCTGATTTCGCATCTGTAAATTTATTATGGCGTGATTGAATTGGGATGTCAAAGCATCTGACTTGGGGAAACTAGCGAAGTTCAAACAATCTATTTGTGGCAGCTTAACCGACATTTGCATCAATTTAGGCGGGTCCTCGCTTGTCTTTTGTTTTGCAGGAGAATTTTCTTGCGTCGGTTAGTGGAGCAACACCGGCACGTCTTGAGAAAATGCACTTACCAACCAAAATCCTGTGCGATCATCTTCCGAATGTATCCGAAGGACAGGCTTTTTTTCGTGCACGGGGAATGTTCGTATAGAAAATCTGGATGGAAGAGAAATATCATTCTCTCTATTTTTTCGACTCTCGAGTTTGAGTCGTCCACCCAGGGCACCGGAGGAAAGTATTGACCCCGGCCGATTTCGAAGGAGTGTTAGTTGCTAGATGATGGCAGTTGTACGTCACGTGCGCTGGGCAGATAGCGAGCGATTGTTGCGAGTAAGTCATCCTCACCTACAGGCTTACTCAAATAGGCATCGCATCCGGCCCAAGATCCGCGAAATTTATCAAAGGCGGTGGATTTACTGCTTAACATGACCACCGCCGTATTTTTGGTGGAAGCGTTGGCTTTGATACGTTTGCAGACTTGATATCCATCAATTCCCGGCATCAGAATGTCGAGAAAAATACAGGTATATGATTTTGCTTGCGCCATATCGATCGCTTGTTCACCGCTCTCGGCAAAATCGACATCGAAACGGAATGGGGCCAGTTTCATCCGCATGAAGGCACGGATTGTGGCGCTATCATCTACGACTAAAACTGATTCGCTCGCTTTTTCTGCGAGAAAGACAGCTTCTTGCACTGCTTTTTTGTCGATGGTGCGTCGGTATGTCTGGCCATCCCATTGGCCGTCATCCAGTTGTTGACGGCGGGCGCGTTCTTGTAAAGCGGTTTCCATCAATTCATCCAGTTGTTCGAACAGACGCATCCAATGGATTGGTTTTTGAATTAAGGGCCAACTGTTTGGTGGGGCCTCACGGCCAATTAAAACGGCGGGCGCGTGAATATTGGGTGAGCGTGTTTGTAACTGGCTTAGTGCATCGGCATTGTCTGCATTGACTAAATAAATGTCGATTCGTTCTTCTGCTGAGGCTGGTTCTGCGTAGCAAAATTCTCGTCTTCCTGTTAAACGGAAGGTCGACGCCAGCATGGTTTTTTCCGCGTCGGAAAAACCGAGCATTTCGAGTATGAAGCGACGACTGCCAGTTTTGGCGGGTGTTGCGAGCGTTGTTTGATTCATGATAAAACTACCTGTCCAAATTAGTAATTGCACTTCCCAGTGCCGATATTGCCGGAATTTTAACACAGGGAGCCGCTAATTTTTTCGAAAATAAGAATATTGATTGAAGTGACCGTGCGCCAGAGGGGGAAGAGAGCGTATGTTTCTCCTGGTAGTTATTCATACGAAAACAGATATCTAAGCAGATATTTAAGATAAGGTAGGATGATTTTTTTAAGGATTTCAAGAGGGAATATATGCTCAATGTTCAACTGCAGCAATTATTACAAGGAATGCCAAAAGCTGAGTTGCATATCCATATTGAAGGTTCGCTTGAGCCGGAATTAATTTTTTCTTTGGCGCAGCGCAACAATATCTCACTTGCGCATGCTTCTGTGGAGGCTTTGCGTGGTGCTTACGCGTTTGACGATCTGCAGTCATTTCTCGACATTTATTACGCAGGAGCAAGTGTGCTGTTGAGGGAGCAGGATTTTTATGACATGACGGCGGCGTACTTGCAGCGTGCCAAAGCCGATAACGTGCGCCATGCTGAAATTTTTTTCGATCCCCAGACGCATACCCAACGCGGCGTGCCATTTTCTGACGTGATTCACGGCCTTGATCGTGCTTGTCGTGAGGTGGCGCAAGACATGAGTGCATCCTTAATTCTATGTTTTTTGCGCCATCTGTCGGAGGAGGAGGCATTCCTCACTTTAGAGCAAGCACTGCCTTATCGGAGCAAGTTTATTGGTGTTGGTCTTGACTCGTCCGAGTGCGGTCATCCGCCAGAGAAATTTGCGCGCGTGTTCGCACGTTGCAAGGAGTTGGGCTTGCATTTAGTGGCGCATGCTGGAGAAGAAGGGCCACCTGAATATATTAAGACTGCACTTGATGTATTAAAGGTCGAGCGCATCGATCACGGCGTGCGGTGCTTGGAAGATCAGGCATTGACTAGTCGATTGGCCAACGACAAGGTGCCGTTGACGGTGTGTCCGTTGTCGAACCTGAAGTTACGCGTGTTTAAGCAGTTGAGCGATCACAACCTCATGAAGTTGCTGGATGCAGGTATCGTAGCGACGATCAATTCGGATGATCCCGCCTATTTCGGTGGCTATATCAACGCCAATTTTGTGGCGACTTTTGAAGCGCTGCCATTGACGGCGGCACATGCGAAACAACTGGCACGCAATAGTTTTGAAGCCGCATTTTTGAGTAGGGAGTTGAAACAAACGTATCTTGAGGAGGTAGAGGATTTTTTTGCGGCGATCTGATGGGGATGCTCCACTTAATAAAGCTGAACCCTCTGCGATTTGAACCCGATAGGGTGTATCTCCCGCACCAGCAATCGAGCCGCTGCCACCCTACCGATCAACGTTGCACGCGTCGTATTAATTTAGGACGCGCTGCAACCAAACACCGATATCTGCGATTTCCTGTTGACACACTGAGTGTTGCATTGGATATTCATGCCATTCGACCGGATAAGAGAGCGCCATTAATAAGTCGCGCGATTGCTCAGCTCTGGCGATGGGGATGACCGGATCGGACCGACCATGTGCTAGAAAAATAGGCGTATCCCGATTGGCCGAGTGGCACTCCGCCGAAATAGTGTCGCGCAGCGGCACATAGCCCGACAAACACAGCAAGCCCGTTAATTTTGGGGAGTGGCGCAATCCAACCTGGAGTGCCATTGCGCAACCTTGGGAAAAGCCAGCCAGTAAAATCCTCTCGACTCCTCGCGTTTTTTCTTTGGCGATCAGTTCTTCAATTGCTTTTTGGGAGGTGCGTAAGCCAGTTTCATCTTCCCGCTTGGCGATGTCGGTACCGAGAATGTCATACCATGCACGCATGACATATCCGTTGTTGATCGTCACTGGCATGGTGGGTGCGTTAGGGAAAACAAAACGAATAGCAGGACAGTTACTCAAATCCAGTTCATGCACGATTGGTACGAAATCGTTAGCATCAGCACCCAGCCCATGCATCCAGATGACCGAGACAAGGGGGTTGGGGGCGCTTTCGATTTCAATGGTTTCTAAAATGGACATGGTCATTATTGAGTGGATTTAAAATGGATTGAATCGTGGTGATTACATAGAAAGATCGCCACACGCGCGGTTACGATGTCTTTGGACGAATTGCCGATTTTGGTCGGAACGCCCCGCACACCGCCTCGTTGGTCTCGATATATGGCCCCCCAATGAGATCGAGGCAGTAAGGGATCGCTGCGAAAATGCCCGATACAATCGACTTGCCTTCAACGTCTTTTAGTCCTTCCAGCGTTTCTTTAATCGACTTGGGTTGGCCGGGCAAGTTCAAAATCAGGGCGGCATGGCTTGAGGTTTCCCGTATGACAGCGACCTGACGCGACAGGATCGCGGTGGGAACAAATTTCAGACTGATTTGACGCATTTGTTCGCCGAATCCCGGCATCTCTTTGGTGCCGACTGCCAACGTTGCTTCAGGTGTTACATCGCGTCTGGCGGGGCCAGTGCCGCCCGTTGTCAGTATTAGATCGCAACCTAACAGATCCACCAGTTCGATCAATGTTTTTTCGATGACATGGCGCTCATCGGGAATCAGGCGGGTTTCCATTTTCCATTGACTGCTGATGGCAGCGGAAAGCCAATCGCGCAGGGCGGGGATACCCAGGTCTTCATAGGTGCCGCTGGAAGCGCGGTCGGAAATGGATACCAGTCCGACTAGTAGTTCATCGGGGTTATTCTTCTTCAATATCGTCATCGTTGGATGTGGTAGGCTGCGCGGATTTGTTTTGCAACTGCTTGAGCATCTGAAAAATTTCGCGATAGGCTTTTGGCGGTTTATTCTCGGCTTGTTCTTTGCGCGCGTTGCGGATCAGGGTACGCATGTGTTGAGCGTCAACTTCGGGGTGTTGCACCAGCAATTCGGTCAGAACGGAATCGTCGGTCAGCAATTTTTCGCGGCGGCGCTCCAGTGCATGCATTGCTGCCGTGTCGGCTTTGGATAGGCCGCGCCAGCTATCGATAGTTTTTTGGATGAGGGCTAATTCATCGGCATCCAAGGTCCGCATTTTCTTGCCGACGAATTGCAATTGACGACGTCGGCCTTCGTGATCTTTGATTAATTGGCATTCGAGAATGGCATCGCGCACATCTTCCGGCATGGGCACGCGCTTGACGCGGTCGCGTGGTTCAGCGATCAAATCTTCACCGAGCTTTTGCAGGGCGGTCATTTCACGCTTGAGTTGCGATTTGGAAGGGCGGTCGTATTCGGGGTCGAATTCGTTAGATTGGGGGCCGCAAGCGCCGCGATTTGGATTGGGCATGATGATGTCGATAGAACTATTCTGTGAAGGACGCTATCATAACTGTTTTAGTACTTACTGAGGGATCGCGTTAATCGTCATTGCTAATTGTAATGGTTACGGCGTCGGTACCCTAACATCAACATCTATCCAGCTAATTTTGCAAGTATTTCTGAAGAAAACCAGCCCATGAGTGACTCCCTATTTATCCATACCCAACCACAATTACGCGAACTGGCACGCGATGTTTTACGCTTCGCAAAAGAAAAAGGGGGGTCTGACGCCGCAGTAGAAATCAGTGAGGGCAGTGGTTTGTCCGTATCAGTGCGTAAAGGAAAAATTGAAACGATTGAACAAAATAAAGATAAGGGTATGGGCGTGACCGTGTTTATTGGCAAAAAACGCGGTAATGCCAGCACTTCTGATTTTTCCCCAAAATCCTTGCAGGCCACTGTCGATGCGGCCTATAACATTGCGCGTTTTACTGCCGAAGATGATTGCGCAGGTTTGGCCGATGCCGAGATGTTAGAAATGCATCCGTGTGATTTGAAGCTGTGCTGTCCCTGGCTGATTTCGGCTGAGGAAGCTGCGGAACTGGCTAAACGGTGTGAGGCGGCGGCTTTTGCAGTCGATCCGCGTATCACCAATAGCGAAGGGGCCAGCGTTCATGCGCAGCAATCGCATTTTGTATCGGCTAATTCCCGTGGATTTATCGGCGGATATCCCTTCTCTCGCCATACGATATCGGTTGCGCCCATTGCCGGCAAGGGGGCGCATATGCAGCGCGACGATTGGTATTCATCGGTACGCAATCCCCATAAAATGGCCAAGCCAGAGGTGATTGGCCAATATGCGGCCAAACGTGCTTTGGCACGCCTCAATGCGCGCAAGCTTGACACCCGAAAATGCGCAGTGTTGTTTGAAGCGCCCTTGGCCGCTGGTTTGCTCGGCGCATTTGTGCAGGCGGTATCGGGTGGCGCGCTATATCGTAAGTCCACTTTTTTGCTCGATTCCTTGGGCACGCAAGTATTCCCTTCACACATACAGATTGTCGAAGATCCGCATATCGTCGGTGCAGTTGGTTCTGCTCCTTTCGACGAGGAGGGTGTCAAGACGCATCGGCGCGATGTGGTCGCTAATGGCGTCGTGCAAGGCTATTTTCTGTCGAGTTATTCCGCGCGTAAGCTAGGGATGAAGACCACTGGCAACGCCGGCGGCTCGCACAATTTGTTTTTGACTTCAACGTTATCGAAGCGGACGGATAATTTCAAGGCTATGCTGAAAAAACTAGGTACTGGTTTGCTGGTGACGGAGTTGATGGGGCAGGGCACCAATTATGTGACCGGAGACTATTCGCGCGGGGCGTCTGGCTATTGGGTTGAGAAGGGTGTCATTCTGTATCCTGTGGAAGAAATCACTATCGCCGGCAACATGAAAGACATGCTGCGTCAGATTGTTGCCGTTGGCGCCGACACTTTAATTCGCGGCACGAAATCAACCGGTTCCATTTTGATCGAGAGTATGACGGTGGCGGGTGGTTGATCGGTTTGTGAATTTGCCTTAGGAAACACCCCAGGCGATTTTTTGCGGTTCACTATTTCGTATCAATTCGTACCTTATTCGGGTTCTCATTTTTTAATATTTCATTTTCTGGAGAGTATATGGAACGTCGTTCCTTCTTAAAAAAAGCGGCGGTCGGCGCCTCGGTCGGTGCAATTGTTGGGTGTAAATCTGGTCAAACCGACAGTGTGGCCGGTGCCACACAATCATCGCCCATTTTGAATTGGCGTTTGGCCTCCAGCTTTCCAAAAAGCCTGGATACGATTTTTGGTGCGTCTGAGGTATTCGCCAATCGTGTCAGGGACCTCACTGACGGCAAGTTCAATATTCGTGTATTTGCCGCCGGCGAAATTGTTCCCGGCACCGAAGTGCTGGGCGCTGTGCAAAATGGCACGGTTGAAATAGGCCATACGGCTTCTTACTACTATTTTGGCAAAGATCCCACTTTTGCTTTCGATACTGCAGTCCCATTTGGGCTGACTTCGCGTCAGCAAACCGCATGGATGTTGCATGGCAACGGCATGAAATTGATGCGTGAATTTTTCGCAGGCTATAACGTGGTCAATTTTTTGGGCGGTAATACGGGTACTCAAATGGGTGGATGGTTCCGCAAGGAAATTGAAACGCCGGATGATTTAAAAGGATTGAAATTTCGTGTTGGTGGTTTCGCCGGTCGCGTATTAACCAAATTAGGTACGGTACCCCAGCAGATCGCAGGCGGCGACATTTACCCGTCGCTGGAAAAAGGTACTATCGATGCTGCCGAGTGGGTGGGCCCTTACGACGATGAAAAACTAGGGTTTTACAAAGTAGCGAATGTGTACCATTATCCAGGTTGGTGGGAAGGCGGTGCACAGTTATCGTTTTACGTCAGCAAGAAGGAATGGGATAAATTGCCGAAGCAATATCAAGCGGCAATCGAAGCGGCATCACACGAAGCGCACAATGATATGCAAGCGAAATATGATGCCAAAAATCCCGCAGCGCTCGGGCGGCTTTTACAGCAAAAAATTATATTGAAACCTTTTCCGCCATCGGTGATCGATGCTTGCTACAAGGCTGCAGAAGAAACGTTTGCCGAAGAAGTGGCGAAAAATCCCACGTTTGCCAAAGTGTATGCGGACTGGGTCACTTTCAGAAATAACCAAGCCCAATGGTTTGGGGTGGCAGAACAATCTTTTGAGCGCGCTAGCTTTACGAAAACGCTGAAATAGTGGGATGGCTGGGCGGAGCAACCTGTCACTAGGTGATTATGCGCATCCTTGGCGGGAATCGGCTCAAGCATTCCAAGGGTGGGTGCATATTCTTAGCCGCGCTGAGATTGGTGTAGCAGCCGTTCTTCTTCCTCTCGACGCGCCAGTTCAATTTCTCGCATAACGGCACCGACGTCAGCCGGTCGTTTGTCCATTACCACGCGGCCGGTAAGCGGCGTATCCGGCGTGAGCAAGCCAGCCTGGTAAAGTTTCCAGATTTCTTTGCCATACTGGCTGTGTCTTAACTGGGGAGCGAACTGACTGAAATAGGTTGCCAGGTTGGTGACATCGCGTTCCAGCATGGGACCGGCACTGGTGTTGCCCGCCGCATCAATTGCTTGTGGAAGATCGATGATGACGGGCCCGTGCGCATCGACCAAAATATTGTATTCGGACAGATCACCGTGAATGACTCCGGCGCACAGCATGAGTACCACCTGCTTTAATAACTGTGCGTGATAATCTAGCGCACGGGCTTCGGTTAACTCGACATCGTTGAGGCGTGGTGCGGCATTTCCCTCCGCATCGGTCACGAGGTCCATCAGCAAAACCCCTTCAAAGCAAATATAAGGTTGCGGCACACGCACTCCGGCATTTGCCAGGCGGTACAACGCGTCGACTTCCGCGTTTTGCCACACTTCTTCCTGCATTTTTCGTCCGTAGCTAGTGCCTTTTTCCATCGCGCGTGCTTGGCGACTGTTTTTTACCTTGCGCCCCTCTTGATACGCAGCGGCTTGTTTAAAACTACGCTGGTTGGCTTCTTTGTACACTTTGGCGCAACGGATGTCGTCCCCGCATCGCACCACATAAACGGTGGCTTCTTTTCCGCTCATGAGCTGTCGTAGGACTTCGTCGACCAAACCCTCATCAACAAGTGGCTGAATTCTTTTAGGGGTTTTCATGAATAAATAGGGTACCTGAAGAATGGATTACGCTGGATTAAACACATACCAAGATGCTGCTCAATCGTGCGTGCACGATATCGTGATTTGCGAGTCTAAACGATTTTCTTTTACGCTTGTTCCCAGAACATTTCCATAAAAAAACCCGCATGCTCACAAAAGAGTGGTGCGGGTTTGATGGAGTCTTAACTGTAGTAATGGTGCCCACGGAGGGACTCGAACCCCCACACCTTACGGCACATGGACCTGAACCATGCGCGTCTACCAATTCCGCCACGTGGGCACTGCTATCGCTTCTGTTAAGATACACGCTGCAAGAAAAAATTTGCTGCATAATCAGATTTTGACGTCACACCCGTGACGCGAAAGAACGAGAGTATAGCGGAAAATGTAGGGAAGTCAAATTAGAACCCTATGTGACCATCTATTCAAGGCGACGAAAAACGGCGCGTTGTTAGGCAAATGCCGTAGTCCTCCGTTACACTACCCACTGTATTTTTTACACTACCCACTGTATTTCTCATAAAACTAACTAAACACTCTTTTGAGCCAATTCGCCTACACCATTCCCACCCGAGAGGATATTCTCGGCATATTACGTACCACCACGGCACCGCAAAACGCTGAATCAATTGCGACGGCTTTAAAAGTCCAAGACGCCGGATTGGATGGTTTGATGCGCCGCTTGAACGCCATGGAGCGTGACAGCCAAATCAAGCCGGATCGCACCGGTCATTATCAATTGGCAAATCAAACTAATTTCATTTTGGGCCGTGTCAATAGCCATCGCGATGGCTTCGGCTTTCTGATTCCAGACGATGGTAGCGAAGATATCTTCCTATCCGAAAAAGAAATGCAGAAGGTGTTGCATAACGATCGGGTACAGGTTCGCATATCCGGTACTGACAAAAGGGGCCGTGCGGAAGGCTCGATTGTCGAGGTAGTTGCGCGCGCTAATACCCACGTAATCGGACGGCTGCTAAATGAAAATGGCGTGTGGATCGTTGCACCTGAGGACAAGCGCATTGGTCAGGATATTGTGCTGGCCGGTCGACCCGGCAAAGCAAAGACCGGCCAGATCGTCAGCGTAGAACTGGTGGAGCAACCATCACGCTATCAACAAGCCAAAGGTAAGATCGTTGAAGTCCTGGGAGACCTCGATGATCCGGGGATGGAAATTGAAATAGCGGTGCGTAAATTTGGCGTACCGCATATCTTTTCTGATGCTGCCATGAAACTGGCGGGTAAGTTGCCCGATGTCGTGCGTGATGCTGATTTGGCTGATCGTGTTGATTTGCGTGACATTCCAATGGTTACGATTGATGGCGAAGATGCACGTGATTTTGACGATGCGGTTTATTGCGAGCCAGTTAAAATTGGACGGTCCGAAGGTTACCGGCTGATTGTGGCCATTGCCGATGTTAGTCATTATGTGAAGCCGAACGATGCAATCGATATCGACGCGCTCGAGCGCAGTACTTCGGTTTATTTTCCGCGCCGCGTGATCCCGATGTTGCCGGAGAAATTATCGAACGGACTATGCTCGCTCAACCCGGCGCTTGATCGCCTGACCCTGGTGTGCGATGCCGTGATTACGGCCAAAGGTGAAATAACGGCTTACCAGTTTTATCCTGCTGTGATCCATTCTGCTGCGCGCCTGACTTATACGCAGGTCGCTGAAATTCTTACCAACACCAAAGGGTCTGAAGCAGCTAAACGCCCCGCCTTAGTGCCACATCTGTCCCACCTCTACGACGTATATCACGCGTTGCATAAAGCCCGACTTATACGCGGGGCAATTGATTTTGAAACTACTGAAACTTATATTGTCTGTAATGCCTTCGGCAAAATTGAAAAAATTCTGCCGCGTACCCGCAACGATGCACATAAGTTGATTGAAGAATGCATGCTGGCAGCCAACGTCTGTGCGGCCGATCTGCTGATTCGTCACAAACATCCCGGCACTTACCGTATTCACGCAGCGCCAAGTCTGGAAAAACTCAATCAGGTGCGAACTTTCCTCAAACAGGTTGGCCTTAATCTGGGCGGCGGCAATACCCCGGCCGCTTCCGATTATGCCGAACTGATGAAGAAGGTTAAATTACGCCCCGATGCGACCCTGCTGCAGACCATGTTGCTGCGTTCGATGCAGCAAGCGGTATACAGCCCGGATAATATCGGTCATTTCGGTTTGGCCTATGAAGCGTATGCGCATTTCACCAGCCCGATCCGGCGTTATCCCGATCTGTTGACCCATCGTGCCATTAAGGCGATTTTGCAGGGTAAGCGTTACGATCCGACCGGCATCGATATCAGCACTTTGAACAAGGCGATTTCCAATTCTGCGCGCAAGCAACAAGTCAAAGATAAGGCCGCAGGCAGGAACAAGCCGGAATCTTCCTTGACCATTTGGGATGCTTTGGGCGTACATTGTTCGGCTAACGAACGCCGTGCCGATGAAGCATCGCGCGATGTTGAAGCTTGGTTGAAATGCTATTTCATCCGGGACAAACTCGGCGAAGAATTTACCGGCACCATTTCAGGCGTGGCGACCTTCGGTATTTTTGTGCAATTGGATGCGCTGTTTATTGAAGGTTTGGTGCACGTTACCGATCTCGGGGCGGATTATTTTCAGTTCGACGAAGCGCGGCATGAGTTGCGTGGAGAACGTACTGGAATGCGTTATCAATTGACTGATCGCGTTACCGTTCAAGTGGCGCGAGTCGATCTGGAAGCGCGCAAAATTGATCTGCGTTTGGTAGATCAGCCCGGTTCCAAATCTTTGCCAACCAAAGCGCCGCCAAGAGATGAACAGAGCCGTACTGAAGGCGAAAATGCGCGCAAAAGGATCAGTAAAGTCAAATCTAAATCCAGCACGAAGGGCAGCGAATATGAGCCCCCGGCCAAAGTAGTAAAGGCAACGCGCTCGAAAGCGGTACCCGTGGTGGCTGAAAAAACACGTGCGACAAAAACGACAAAGGCGACAAAATCCTTTGCTAAAAACGGCAAAAAAAAACGATAAGAAGATACTAACTCCATGAAAAGTAAAATGATTTTCGGCTTTCACGCCGTCACTGCACGCATACGTCACGAAGCATCGTCGATAGAAGAAATATACGTTGACGCCAAACGTGTTGACGGACGGATGCAAGATCTGTTGAGTGCAGCCAAAGCCGCTAACGTGCGTATTATCATGGTCGATGACCAACGGCTAGATCGGATCGTGGGTACTCGCCGTCATCAGGGCGTGATCGCCTTGGCGGGGGAGCTCACTCTCGCACGTAACCTGGATGAATTGCTTGATGCCATTGTCGGTCCGCCCTTGTTGTTGGTATTAGATGGCATTACCGATCCGCATAATTTGGGAGCGTGCTTGCGGGTTGCCGACGGTGCCGGTGCGCATGCCGTGATCGTACCTAAGGATCGCGCTGTTGGTTTGAATGCCACTGCAGCGAAGGTTGCCAGCGGTGCAGCCGAGAGCGTACCGTATATCACGGTGACCAATTTGGCCCGCACCTTGCGCGAGCTAAAGGAACGCGATATCTGGCTGATTGGCACTACCGACGATGCAGAAAAAGGCCTCTATGACGCAGACTTTTCTGGCGCTGTTGCTTTGGTGATGGGTTCGGAAGGCGAGGGCATGCGTCGTTTGACCCGTGAGACTTGCGATTTTCTTGTCAGCGTGCCGATGTTTGGGGCGGTCGAGAGTTTGAATGTGTCGGTCGCTTCGGGGGTGTGTCTGTACGAAGCGCGTCGTCAGCGATTGGTAAAAAATTGAGGTTGAGGTTGAGATCGTGTCCTCTCTCTCGTAAATGGAAGAGGGAGCAAGACTGCTGGCCGAATAAATCAGCACCAAAATTTTAACTGCTTCTTCATACCCTTCATACACTCCTTATTTCAATTCTCATTCTCCATGTTTACTCGTCTCCGTGAAGATATCGCCAGTATCATCCAGCGCGACCCCGCCGCCCGCAATGTTTGGGAGGTTCTGACTTGTTACCCCGGTTTGCATGCCATTGTGCTGCATCGCTGGGCAGGTTGGTGCTGGACGCATCGCATGAAATGGCTAGGCCGTTTCATCTCGTATTTCGCCCGGGTATTGACGTCCATTGAGATTCATCCAGGAGCAATGATTGGCCGGCGTGTGTTCATCGATCACGGTTTTGGGGTCGTTATCGGCGAGACCGCTGAAGTGGGTGACGATTGCACGATCTATCAAGGCGTTACTCTCGGCGGTACCTCTCTGAACAAAGGGACAAAGCGGCATCCGACCTTAGCGCGTGGCGTCATCATCGGTGCTGGCGCGCAAGTGCTGGGCAGTTTCACGATTGGCGAATATGCCAAGGTCGGCTCCAACGCTGTGGTCGTCAAGCCGGTGCCGGCTGGCGCTACCGCTGTCGGCAATCCTGCCCACATCATTCAAAAAAATGTCGATCAGTCGGAAGAAGAAGCCAGAGCACGCATGTTCGAAGCTTACGGCGTCACCTCCAATAGCGATGATCCGCTCACCAAGGCCTTGCACGGTTTGATCAACCATGTGTCAATGCAAGAGCAACAGATCGAGCGTCTCATTGCATCCATGAAGGCATCCGGCATCGAATGCCAAAGCTTGTGCGCTTCGGATAAATTCGATTCCGAGCAACTCAATAAATTGGTCGAATAAGGAATCCAGGTGAATACAGAAATTGCTCCCGCACCGACGGAAACAAAAAATGCCGAAGGCCGTTTGATTCTCGACCCGTTTGAAATTCGTGTACTTGCCGTGTTGGCAGAGAAAGAAGCCCTGACGCCGGACAGTTATCCTCTCTCGCTTAATGCCTTGGTTAACGGTTGCAATCAGTTGTCCAGCCGCGATCCGGTAATGTCGATTTCGGAAGACGCCGTGCTCGACGTGCTGCACACATTAATGGAAAAGAAATTTGTTTCCGAGATCAAGCAGGCCGGTGCGCGAGTGTCCAAATACGAACACCGGATGCGTATCAAATGGTCGCTGGAGCAGGACAAACTGGCTGTGTTGAGCATGCTGATGTTGCGCGGTTTTCAGACGGCAGGCGAGATACGTTCACGTTCAGGGCGCTTGCACGATTTCTCTTCGATCGAACAGGTGGAATCGGCGCTGGAGTTTTTGATCGACAAGTACCCGCCGCTGGTGGCTCGTTTGGCACGTGCGCCGGGGACAAAAGAATCGCGTTATGCTCATTTGTTGTGTGGCGAAGATGAGCTGGAACGACTGGAAACGGCTGCTGGATTTTTTGCGGGTTCAGGGGTGACTGCGGTGCCGCGAAATGACCGGATTGCGCAGCTTGAGGATGAAGTCGGGCGGCTGTGGGGGGAGGTGGAGGGCTTGAAGTTGGAATTGGAGAATTTTAAGAAGCAGTTTGAATAGCTTCCTTCCATTTGTGTCGATGCAATAGGCTTTATTTGTGGATTACGGTGGTTGCATAACCTGAACCCTTGTCGTCGCAGCGCACGCGGGAGCTTAGCGGCTTTGACTGTGAGCGACAAACCTCACTGTGCTAGCTAGAAATAGGTTGGGATAACAGATTTGAGGTTTGCGCGGAGTTGCGAAGCTCAACATTGAATGTCATATATCGGCACACATCGGCACAAGAACTTACCCATTCTATTTTTTCTCTTCCGTAAATTTAAATTCTTGCTGTACTTCTTCTTTTTTATTCTCGTCATTCGCCGGCACAACCAGTTTCCTCTCCGTACTTGCCGCCGGTTTTTCAGCAGCAGATTCAGTGTCAAATTTGAGCACAGCATTTTCCTTTAGCTCCACTTTTTTATTGACCTGAACGATGGCGGGGAAAAAAATAATCAAGCAGACCATGATGATCTGGATGGCGACAAAAGGGATTGCGCCCCAATAGATATCGGTGGTCTTGACTTCTTTCGGCGCCACTGAGCGCAGGTAGAACAGGGCAAAACCGAAGGGGGGGTGCATGAAAGAAGTTTGCATGTTCACGCCCAGCAGTACGCCGAACCAGATTAGATCGATGCCTAATTTGTCTGCTACCGGACCGACCAGCGGCACCAGGATGAAAGCCAGCTCGAAGAAGTCGAGGAAAAAGGCCAATAGAAAAAACAGGATATTGACCACGATCAAAAAGCCGGTTTGTCCGCCCGGCAAGTTAGTCAGCAAATGCTCTACCCAAACGTCGCCATTCACACCACGAAAAATCAAGCTGAAGACCGTTGAGCCAATCAGAATGAACATGACGAAGCAGGACAAACGGGTGGTGCTGTCCATCCCCTGGCGCAGGAGCGGCCACGACAATCGCCGCTTCATCATGGCCAGGATGATAGCGCCTAAGGCACCCATGCCGCCGCCTGCAGTTGGCGTGGCAATGCCCATGAAAATGGTGCCCAGCACCAGAAAAATCAGTCCCAGTGGTGGGATCAATACGAAGGTGACTTTTTCCGCTAGCTTCGATAGCAAGCCGAGGCGCAATACACGATTGACGACAGCGGCGATAAATGCGGTGGCGACGCCTAAGCCGATGGCGATCACCAGATATTCGTCGAGTGGGCGACCGGCGGCGAATTTGATGGCACCCCAATAAGCCGTAAGTGTCGAAAAAATCACGAGCATTAATAAGGACTGGGTGCCGCTGCGACCATTGGGCTCGCGTAAGGAACGCGCCTCCAGCGGCAGTGCGGGTGCGGCGGCAGGTTTGATGATAGTGATGATCAGCACATACACCATGTACATGCCGGTTAGCGCCAAGCCAGGCACGAAGGCACCTTTGTACAAATCCCCCACGGAACGCCCCAACTGGTCGGCCAGGACGATCAATACGAGCGACGGCGGGATAATTTGGGCCAGCGTGCCTGATGCTGCAATGACGCCTGATGCGAGGCGTTTGTCGTAGCCGTAACGGAGCATGATCGGTAGCGAAATCAGGCCCATCGAAATAACCGATGCGGCCACGACGCCGGTGGTTGCGGCCAGCAGAGCACCGACAAAAATGACGGCATAGGCGACACCGCCCCGGATAGGGCCGAATAGCTGGCCTACGGTATCCAGCAAATCCTCTGCCATGCCGGAGCGTTCCAATATCAGGCCCATGAACGTGAAAAAAGGAATCGCCAGCAATGTGTCATTTTGCATGATGCCGAACACACGGTTGGGCAAGGCTTGGAGCAGCTCTGGTTTCAAGAGGCCAAATTCAATACCGATGAAAGCGAAGAACAGTCCATTAGCAGCGAGTGAAAAAGCCACCGGGAAGCCGAGCAGCAAGAAAATAACCAATGTGCCGAACATGATCGGCGCGATATTTTGAATCAAAAAAGCAGTCATGATGGGGTAGTCGTATCTATGTTGAGATTATTCGCGCTGGCGATGGCGGCGATTTCTTCTTGCGGATTGTGGCCCGCATTTTCATATTCTTTGCTGTCGATCAAGCCGCGCAAAAATGCAAGGCGTTTGATCAATTCCGACATGCCTTGTAGTGTCAGCAAAAGAAAGCTGGCAGGAATCAGGAGCTTGGCAGGCCATACGATTAATCCACCGGCATTGTTCGATAATTCTTGAGAGAGAATCGAGTTCCATGCGTAAGGCGTGCCATACCACAGCATGAGCAGCGTCATAGGCAACAAGAAAAATACAAAACCGAATATATCGATCCATGCATTGGTGCGTTTGCTCAGATGGCTGGTGATGACATCGATGCGCACGTGTTCATTTTTTTTGAGTGTATAAGAGGAAGCGAGCAAAAAGACAGTCGCGTATAAATACCATTGCAATTCTAAAAAAGCGTTGGAGCCAATATGGGCAACTTTCACGACGATGGAGTTGATGGCGCACACCAGAACCGCAAGCAGAATAAGCCAAGCTACGCTTTTACCAATGGCTTCGTTGAGCCGGTCGATGCAGCGCGAAATGGTGAGGAAAAATGGCATGCAGAATGATCTCCGTGAGTGGAACAAATGGTAGTGATGGAACAGGAGGCAATGTCAGGTGCGCAGTAATGTACAACCTGTATTTCTGTATTTATGGGCTTGGAATGACTAAATTTTGGCTGATCTTGTTGCTGGTAGGGTGCGCTTTGTGCACCAGCTAGGAGTCGGTTGCTCGGGTGCCGATGGGCGAGGTGGATACTACCGTTCACCCGTGCTCACGTAAAGATGACCTATTCGAGCATGGCGCGTACCCTTGCAATCGCCGAGCGCACTTGTCTAGGTGCGGTGCCACCGACGTGATCACGGGCGGCAACTGAACCTTCGAGGGTCAACACATGAAATACATCTTGCTCGATGAGTATTGAGAACGCACGTAAGGCATCTAATGACATTTCGCTTAGATCGCAACCTTGATCTACACAGGCCCGCACTGCTCGCGCGACTGCTTCGTGGGCATCGCGGAAAGGCAATCCTTTTTTAACCAGATAATCGGCCAGATCAGTCGCAGTTGCATAACCCTGCAGTGCGGCGGCACGCATGGCTTCGGGCTTAACGGTAATGCCGCCAGCCATATCGGCAAAAATACGCAGCGTGTCGATCACGGTATCGGCAGTATCGAAAAGTGGTTCTTTGTCTTCTTGATTATCTTTATTGTAGGCCAGCGGTTGGCCTTTCATGAGCGTGAGCAAGCCGATCAAATGCCCATTGACGCGACCGGTTTTTCCGCGCGCAAGTTCAGGCACGTCGGGATTTTTCTTTTGCGGCATGATCGATGAGCCGGTACAGAAACGATCGGCGATGTCGATGAAGCCGACGCGTGGGCTCATCCAGATCACCAGCTCTTCCGCCATCCGGGAGATGTGGGTCATGATCAATGCCGATGCCGCGCAAAATTCAATGGCGAAATCACGGTCGGAAACGGCATCGAGCGAGTTGTGGCAAACGTCGTCGAAACCGAGCGTTCTGGCAACGCGTTCGCGGTCGATAGGAAAGGTGGTGCCGGCTAAGGCAGCGGCACCAAGGGGTAAGCGGTTGACGCGCTTGCGGCAATCTTGCATCCGCTCAGCATCTCGGCTGAACATCTCGACATAAGCTAGCATATGATGACCAAAGGTAATCGGCTGTGCTACCTGCATGTGGGTGAAACCGGGCATTATCGTATCTGTGTGTTGTTCGGCCAAGTTCAGCAAGGCCAAACGAAGATCGCGCAGCAGTACGCCGATGTTATCGATGGCCGAGCGTACATACAGGCGGATATCGGTGGCGACCTGGTCATTGCGCGAACGCCCGGTATGCAGACGTTTGCCCGCATCGCCAACCAGTTCGGTCAGACGTTTTTCGATATTGAGATGGACATCTTCCAGGTCGAGCAGCCATTCAAACTGCCCGGCAGCGATTTCGGATTGAATCTGCGCCATGCCGCGCTGGATGTCGGCATAATCTTGCTCAGTGAGGATGCCTTGTGCGTTCAGCATGTCGGCGTGTGCTAGCGATCCTTCGATATCAAATGGGGCCAGGCGCTTGTCGAAAAACACCGATGCGGTATAGCGTTTGACCAGCTCGGAAACGGGTTCGGAAAAACGCGCTGACCAGGCTTCGTTTTTTTTGGAGAGTTGTGCTGTCATAATCCTGGAAACGGCAGTTGACCGCTTTGTTTGAGTAATAAGGTTGTGATTTGATAGGACGTTTTCATGTTGATGTATTTACCTTTTTGGTGGCGTGCTAAGAGGTCGATCGTACATTTTTTGGTCTCTAGGTTGCGTCGATCGTCGTTGCAGAATGTAGTCTGCATCTTCCTCTCGTCTTGCCACAGAATCCAGAAAATACACACGCGAACCTGTTCAATCGCTGTTTCTAGGATAATAAATTCCAGTGAATTACAGGATTATAAGACAGGCTCGGCTAGCTGCCTGCGGGACTGTGGAAATCGAAGCGAAAAATGTGAAGGGAGACGTTTTTTTGATATTGCAGGTTAAACCCATATTATTGGTGAAAAAAATGGAACAATGCGTGCATACGTATGTTTATCCAAATGGCACGGATGTTTTTCCATACCTGCCGGTATTTGGAATTTATTTATTCTGAGATCGATTACTACTATGCCGATGACCGCCGAGTCCCAATCTGTTCCAGTTGAAATGGTCATCCCTGACTGCTGCAATATCGGCGTGGTGTTTCGGGTTCTACTGGGGGTGAATCTCTCGGTTTTTCTCTCTATTCTTTTACGTAACCAGAGTCTCAAACCGGCGCTGCTCGATTTTATTGAATCGTCCATGTTAGTGGAGTGGACATGCCTGTTGTCGCTATTTGCCTTGTGTGTGGCGCGACGCATATTGGATCACGTCGATACGACTTTGATCATGCCGCCTCAGATACAACGTGCTGTGTGTGGGCTGGTGCCTGCGCTGGTGATGGGTTTTCTCGTGCGAATGTTATCGATGTTCGACTGGTTTGTAAGTAGCTTCACTCACTTAACCTTAGTCAATGGTACATTGACTGCGGGTTTGTTCGGCCTTTTTTTGCAACATTATTTTGAGATGCGTTCACGTGCTTTTTCACCGGCTTTGATAGAGGCGCGTTTGCAAGCTTTGCATGCGCGTATCCGGCCCCATTTTTTGTTCAATAGTCTCAACGCTGTGCTGTCCTTGATTCGCCCGGAGCCGTTGAGGGCCGAAGCTGCGCTGGAAGATCTTGCGGATCTATTCCGGGTGTTGATGCGGGACTCGCGGGACATGACAAGCTTGGGGGAAGAAATCCATTTGTGTAAGCAATATTTGTCTATTGAAAAAATTCGTTTGGGAGAGCGGTTGCAAATTCAGTGGGATACCAAGAATATCTCGGACAGTGCATTGCGCAAGGCGCAAATTTCCTCTTTGTTGCTTCAGCCGTTGCTGGAAAATGCGGTGCATTATGGAGTGGAACCTGCCCTTGAAGCAGCCTTGATTCGAATTCGTATTTCACGTGCAGTTGACCGTATCGAAATTGTGGTGATTAACCCTTTGAGTAAAAATGTGGCAACTGAAAATGGTAATCAGATGGCGCTCAAAAATATTCGTGAGCGCTTAACACTTCTCTATGATGTCGAAGCGCAATTGACCGCGCGCGAGATCGAAGGACATTTTGAAGTACGGCTTCGCTTTCCTTATGTAAAAAGTACATCTCTCGGGAGAAAATAATGAGCATGCGATTGTTCATCGTGGATGACGAGGCACCCGCCCGCGTTCGCCTGAAGACTTTGCTATCAGACATCGCGCAGGAGTGTCCTCACCAACTGGTGGGTGAAGCTGATAATGCACAAGATGCGCTTGATGGCATAGTGGAGACTCGGCCTGACATTGTTTTGATGGATGTACAAATGCCAGGTATGTCTGGGATCGAATTAGCCTCGCATTTGGCCCAATGCGTCGCCGAGGCCCCAGGTGTTATTTTTGTGACGGCTTATGATGAATATGCACTCAAAGCGTTCGATGTGCATGCGCTGGATTACCTGTTAAAGCCAGTGCGTGCGTCACGGCTGGCGCTGGCACTGCAACGCGGGATTACATCCCCTGCGCATCACGTTCCGCGGCAGGAAGCTATTGCTGCCACCGCAGCGGCGATGCACAGCAAACGTCAATATTTTTCGGTACAGGAACGCGGTAGATTATTGTTGGTGCCGATAACGGACGTGCTGTATCTAAAAGCCGAACTGAAGTATGTGACTCTTCGTACCAAGGCGCGTGACTATCTGATTGAAGAATCGTTGGTATCTATTGAAAATGAGATGGCTGCCATTTTTGTGCGAATACACCGCAATGCGCTGGTTGCGCGTAACGCCATCATTGGTGTTGAACGGGCTCAATCGGGCACTGATATTGACGGCGATGAGTCCAAGATCCACGACATATGGCAGGTTCTGATACGCGAAGTAGAGGAACGCCTACCGATTTCGCGTCGGCAGTGGTCAGTAATTAAGGCCCTAGTGAAGTAAGAGATACTCAGAGGTGACCGTTGTTTATGGAAGACATCGATGGCATTGATGTTTTCCCTTCACGAAAAAGCTTAATGTTTGTGCTCGCCAATTAAGGTTAAAGAATTATGCTCGCTTTGGTTAGCTGCATGTTTGCGCATGACGACATACATCAATAGAGCGACAAACAGGCCAAATATCATGATGGTGATATCCAGTGGCAGATGCCAGCGTACCATCATTGAGTACAACCCAAGCATGATCAGTATCGACAGATTTTCATTAAAATTTTGCACAGCAATTGAGTGTCCCGCGCTCATCAATACGTGACCCCGGTGTTGCAGGAGTGCATTCATTGGTACCAGGAAATAGCCGGTTAATGCGCCGATAATGACTAAAAGCGGGTAGGCGATCCAAGCCTGATGTATTGCTGCCATAGACACCACGATGAGGCCCATCACTACGCCTAAAGGCATCACGCTCAAGGATCTTTTCAGTGGGATGAATCGCGCTGCGGCTACTGCACCGATTGCCATACCAATGGCGACGCAGCCGATTAATACTGTGGCATCCTCCAGCGGCATGCCCAAATATTGCTTCGCCCATTCGAGAACGATGAATTGCAGCGTGGCCGCCGTTCCCCATAAGAGCGTTGTTACTGCCAGAGAAATTTGACCAAGTTTGTCCTTCCACAATGCTGCAAAACAATGAGAGAAATCTTTAATCAATTTTAGGGGTGTGTGTTCCTGATGCGCGTAGCGCACGCCGGTATCGGGAATTTTTAAATTGAATAGGGCAGCAATTAAATAGGCTCCGACAATCACGGATAAGGCAGCATCCACCGGTGTTTTGATTCCCGTATCAATGAAAGGAAAATCAAATGCCAGCAGTCCCGATGCGATGTGTTCATTGACCAGTTTCCCCCCCATCACAGTACCGAGAATGATAGATATCACGGTGAGGCCTTCGATCCAGCCGTTGGCAGCAACTAATTTTTCGGGGGGCAGTAATTCAGTCAGGATTCCATATTTGGCTGGCGCGTAGGCGGCTGCCCCCAATCCAACCACCGCGTAGGCAATCAGGGGATGTACATTAAAAAACATTAATGTGCATCCGACGATCTTGACCAGATTGGTGATAAACATGACCCGACCTTTCGGCATTGAATCTGCAAAGGCCCCTACAAAGGCAGCCAACACGACATACGACATTACGAAAAATAATCGCAATAGTGGTGTCATCCATCCGGGCGAGTGCAGTTGAGTAAGGAGGGAAATTGCCGCAAAGAGAAGGGCATTGTCGGCGAGCGAAGAAAAAAACTGCGCCGACATGATGGTGTAGAAACCGCGGTTCATTCAGATATCACAAATGGCAAAATAAGTCTGGGGTGCTTTATACCATGAAAGTGGGTAATTGCTGAAGAATTGGACGCCTTGAGTACACTACGTCCGGTAAAATACATTTTTGAAATGTATTGTTCTAGGATTATTTTTGTGCCAAGGCCATTGTTAGCAACTATAGATATCGAGGCTATGCGGTGTAACCTCGCTGTCGTTAGAGCGTATACCCCGCACGCCAAAATCTGGGCCGTGGTCAAAGCTAACGCCTATGGACATGGGTTGATGCGTGGTTTGCGCGGATTTGAGGTTGCAGACGGTCTCGGTTTAGTCGAATTTGATGGTGCAGTACGCTTGCGTGAAATGGGCTGGACCAAGCCAATTTTGATGCTGGAAGGATTTTACGACCCATCAGATCTGGTAACGGCCGCGCAGTATCAGTTTGATATTTCTGTGCATTGCGCCGAGCAAGTTGAGATGCTTGAAAAAATACCTCTCAGTTCGTCGATGAATATTCATCTTCAGATGAATTCAGGCATGAACCGTCTAGGTTTCAGCGTAGATAGTTATCGCCTCATGCACCAAAGGGTACGTGCGATACCTACTGTGCGAACTATTACCTTAATGACCCATTTTTCCAATGCGGACCGTATGAAGCATTCGCGCCTCTCGGTAGCAGAACAGACATTGTGTTTTCAGCGCGGAGCCGATAGTTTGGGGGGTGAAGTGAGTTTGTCGAATTCGGGCGCTATTTTGCTCCATCCAGAATTGGCCACCGATTGGGTCCGTCCTGGCATTATGTTATATGGCGCGACTCCTGGCACAAAGACTGCCCAAGAATTTGGTTTGCAGCCCACCATGACGCTTACCAGTCGCGTTATGGCGATTCAGGAAATAGCGGTAGGCGATAGCGTTGGTTACGGCAGTCGTTTTGTCGCCGATAAACGGATGAGAATTGGCGTGGTCGCCTGCGGTTATGCGGACGGTTATCCGCGTCATGCGCCAGATGGAACACCGGTCGTTGTCGATGGCATCAGAACACGTCTAGTGGGAACGGTTTCGATGGATATGATGGCCGTCGATTTGACCGCAGTGCCGGCAGCACATGTGGGTAGTGGGGTTACTTTGTGGGGTATTGGTTTGCCGATTGACGATGTTGCCAATGCTGCGGGCACCATCGGATATGAGCTGATGTGCGCATTAGCAGCGCGGGTGTCGGTGGTGGAGCGCTAAGCAACAATTTTTTCTACAAATAATAGTTCGTTGCGGGACCAATTGATGGTGGCAACGACATGAGCGAATTTTTCATGGCCAAACCGAAAACAAATTACACCTGCACTGAATGTGGCGGCATCTGCAACAAATGGGCGGGGCAATGTCCAGCGTGCGGACAATGGAACACGCTGGTCGAAACCATGATCGAAGCGGTTGGAAATCGTTTTTCTACGCAGCATCAAGGCCTTGCGCAAACCGCGCCGGTATTAAGTTTGGCCGATATTGATGCGATTGATGTACCGCGTTTTAGCACCGGTATCGAAGAGTTCGATCGGGTCTTGGGTGGCGGTCTGGTAGCAGGTGGTGTAGTCTTGATCGGGGGCGATCCTGGTATCGGAAAATCGACCTTGCTGTTGCAGGCCCTGGCCAATTTGTCTCATGCAAAAAGTGCCTTGTATGTCAGTGGAGAAGAATCCGGCGCGCAAATTGCGCTGCGTGCTAAGCGTTTGGCGGTCGATGCCAAAGACCTTAAATTGCAGGCTGAGATTCAGCTCGAAAAAATCCTCAACACACTGGCAGAGCTCAAGCCGCAGGTGGCAGTAATCGATTCGATTCAGACCGTATATTCCGATGCTCTCAGCTCGGCACCCGGA
The DNA here is from genome assembly GCA_025352145.1 of Oxalobacteraceae bacterium. Taxonomy (GTDB): domain Bacteria; phylum Pseudomonadota; class Gammaproteobacteria; order Burkholderiales; family Burkholderiaceae_D; genus JANXTY01. The sequence goes on along the minus strand of JANXTY010000012.1, from coordinate 18,679 downwards.
TCAGTCGCACAGGTACGCGAATGTGCCGCACAACTGACACGCGTGGCCAAGCAATCGGGCATCACCATCATTTTGGTAGGACATGTGACGAAAGAAGGCGCCTTAGCGGGGCCGCGTGTACTGGAACACATCGTCGATACTGTGCTTTATTTTGAAGGCGACACGCACTCCAGTTTCCGACTGGTGCGTGCTTTCAAGAATCGCTTTGGTGCAGTGAATGAGCTAGGCGTATTTGCTATGACAGAAAAGGGTTTGAAGGGCGTGTCGAATCCTTCTGCGTTATTTTTGTCGCATCACGATACACAAGTGCCAGGTTCTTGCGTCATGGTTACTCAAGAAGGCACGCGCCCGCTGCTGGTGGAGATACAAGCTTTGGTGGATACATCCCATTTGCCCAATGCGCGACGTTTGTCAGTTGGCCTGGAACAAAATCGCCTTGCCATGTTGCTTGCAGTCTTGCATCGTCATGCGGGTATTGCTGCGTTTGATCAGGATGTCTTCATCAACGCTGTAGGCGGCGTAAAAATCACCGAACCGGCAGCCGATCTAGCGGTGCTTCTTGCTATTCATTCCTCCATGCGCAATAAGCCCTTGCCGCGTGGCCTGGTCGTGTTTGGAGAGGTTGGATTAGCGGGAGAAATTCGGCCTGCGCCACGCGGTCAGGAACGTCTGCGTGAAGCGGCCAAATTGGGTTTTTCTATTGCAATGATCCCTAAATCGAATGCGCCGAAACAGAAAATTGAGGGATTGACGGTGATTGCGGTGGAACGTATTGACGAAGCTTTGACGCGGATGCGGGAGCATGAATGAGGCAGTAGAGCTGTTTAATGGAAAAGCCCGGTTTAAAAAATATGAAAAATTGTAGTGGGAGAACATGCAGCGTGCCCATTGATCGGAAAGTTATTCATTGTTTTGTCCGTGAATGAACAATGCTAATCCTATGAGCGCTGCTTTTTATCTGGTATAGTTTCACGATTATGCAAGCCTTGTAGTTGATTTGAACGCGATTTCCTAGGCTAATTATTTTTTAAGAACGAGAAAGGCATCTGGTTATGACACCGCGAACTACCACCGTGCTGTTTTTGAATCTGCCCTAGCCTGGATTTTCTCGTTGGTGTATTAGAAGCGCGGCTAGTTCGCGTTTTTTTTCGTCTGGATTTTTTAAAGTTATTTCAAAACTCAGCATCATTTCTCGATGCTGATATGGAGATCAAAATGGTTTCAGTTCGACTTCCCGATGGTTCGCAACGCCAATTCGATGCACCGGTCACCGTGTCCCAGGTGGCTGCAAGCATAGGTACTGGACTTGCCAAAGCTGCATTGGCAGGAAAAGTGGATGGTCAAGTGGTTGATACCTCTTTTTTAATCGACCACGATATTGATTTAGCGATTGTTACCGATAAGGATGCCGATGGCCTTGATGTCATTCGCCATTCAACAGCACATTTGCTTGCATATGCGGTCAAAGAGCTATTTCCCGATGCACAGGTGACGATTGGACCGGTTATCGAAAACGGTTTTTATTATGATTTTTCATACAAACGTCCCTTTACGCCTGAAGATCTGGGTGCTATTGAGAAAAAAATGGTGGAGCTGGCGAAGAAGGACGAGCCCGTAACACGCAAAGTTTTGCCGCGTGATGAGGCGGTGGCTTACTTTAAGTCAATCGGAGAAGCATATAAGGCGGAAATTATCGAATCGATTCCAGCCGATCAAGATGTGTCGCTTTACACCGAAGGCAAGTTCACTGATTTATGTCGTGGTCCCCATGTTCCCTCGACCGGCAAGTTGAAAGTTTTTAAGTTGATGAAACTGGCCGGTGCTTACTGGCGTGGTGACTCGAAAAATGAGATGTTGCAGCGGGTCTATGGCACGGCTTGGGCCAAGAAAGAGGAGCAGGATGCTTATCTGAACATGTTGGAAGAAGCCGAAAAGCGTGACCATCGCAAATTGGGCCGTGCTCTGGATTTATTCCATTTTCAGGAAGAGGCCCCCGGACTAATTTTTTGGCATCCAAAAGGGTGGATAGTATGGCAACAAGTTGAGCAGTATATGCGCCATGTTTATCAAGACAATGGTTATCAAGAAGTGAAGGCGCCGCAGATTCTAGATCGGAGCTTATGGGAGAAATCCGGGCACTGGGAGAACTACAAAGATAATATGTTTACGACGGAATCGGAGAATCGCTCATACGCGCTGAAGCCGATGAATTGTCCAGGACATGTGCAAATTTTCCGTTCTAATATGCATTCCTATCGTGAATTGCCTTTGCGCTATGGCGAGTTTGGCCAGTGCCATCGTAACGAGCCGTCTGGATCGCTGCATGGCATGATGCGGGTGCGTGGCTTTACTCAAGACGATGGTCATATTTTTTGTACCGAAGATCAAATACTCGACGAATGCGTTGCCTTCACCGCGTTGCTGCAAAAAGTGTACGCCGATTTTGGTTTTACCGATGTGATCTATAAAGTGGCTACCAGACCTGAAAAGCGTGTTGGTTCGGATGAAGCATGGGATAGGGCAGAAAGCGCTTTAATCGAATCGCTTAATCGTTCCGGTTGCGAATATGAAATTTCGCCAGGTGAAGGTGCATTCTATGGGCCAAAAATCGAATACACGCTAAAGGATGCGATTGGGCGTACGTGGCAGTGCGGCACAATACAAGCCGATTTTTCCATGCCTGTTCGACTTGATGCTGAGTATGTTGCACAAGACAACACGCGCAAAGTTCCCGTGATGTTGCACCGTGCGATTCTAGGTTCGTTTGAACGTTTTATAGGTATGTTAATCGAGAATTACGCTGGTGCCTTGCCGATGTGGCTGGCACCCGTGCAGGTTTCGGTGCTCAATATTTCCGATGCGCAGGCGGAATATGCCGGCGAAATTGCACAAAACCTGAAAAAACAAGGGTTTAGGGCACAAGTAGATTTGCGTAACGAGAAAATTACCTTTAAAATACGCGAGCATTCTTTGCAGAAATTGCCCTATATTATTGTGGTAGGTGATAAAGAGCGGGATGCAAATACAGTGGCCGTGCGAGCGCGAGGCAATGTTGATCTTGGTGTAATGCCGATTGATGCACTGGTGAAACGCCTCAGTGATGAGGTCAAGACCAGAGCCTGAACGGGGAAACCCGAAGCGCAAGAGCACGGCTTTATTATTTTGATTTTTAAAGGAAACTGCAATAGCTACTGACAAGTCGCATCGCATAAATGGCGAGATTACTGCCCCGGAAATGCGTTTAAGTGGAGTGGAAAACGAACCACTCGGTATCGTAAGTCTGGCCGAGGCTTTCCGTTTGGCGGAAGAAGCTAACGTTGATCTAGTGGAAATTGCGCCGACGGCTCAGCCGCCAGTGTGCCGCTTGATGGATTACGGCAAGTTTAAGTATTCGGAGCAGAAAAAAGCCCACGAAGCCAAGCTAAAGCAGAAAGTAATTCTGGTTAAGGAAATTAAGTTTAGACCAGGTACTGATGACGGCGATTACAACATCAAGTTGCGCAATCTCATTAAGTTCTTGGATGAAGGCGACAAAACCAAGATCACATTACGTTTCCGTGGTCGTGAGATGGCGCATCAGGATATCGGTTTTCGTATGCTTGAGCGCCTGAAGGCTGATTTGGAGCCGTATGGCCAGGTAGAGCAGTTTCCAAAAATGGAAGGGCGCCAGATGATTATGGTGCTGGCGCCGAAGAAGAAAAAATAGAATTGTGTAATTCATCTGAAGGTGAATTGCAAAATAGCAGCAGACTTGATTCTGTTGCCAAACTAAGTGAGCGTAGGCATCTAAGTGTAACAATTCGTTGCCACCTGCAATCATGTTAAAAATGGAGCTGTCCAAAGGACAGATTTGTTATGCCTAAAATGAAGACTAAGAGTTCTGCCAAAAAGCGCTTTCGCGTTCGTCCAGGCGGAACGGTTAAATGTGGTCATGCTTTCAAGCGCCACATCCTCACCAAAAAAACCACCAAAAGCAAACGTCAATTGCGTGGCATTACCAATGTTAATGCACATGACGTAGTTTCTGTCATGCGCATGATGCCTAACGCTTAACCTCACACTCAAAATTAAGGAGTTACTATGCCTAGAGTAAAACGTGGGGTCACAGCACGGGCCCGTCATAAAAAAGTTCTCGATCAAGCCAAGGGCTATCGTGGTCGTCGCAGTAAGGTCTATCGTATTGCCAAGCAGGCAGTTATGCGTGCTGGCCAATATGCTTACCGCGATCGTCGTAACAAAAAACGTGTATTCCGCGCATTATGGATTGCGCGTATCAATGCTGCGTCCCGTGAACACGGCGTTACCTACAGCGTGTTCATGAACGGATTGAAGCGTGCTTCTATCGAACTGGATCGTAAAGTTTTGGCTGACATGGCAGTGATGGACAAGCCGGCATTCGCCGCTATTGTCAATCGTGTGAAAGCCATCATCGCTGCTTAAATGTTGTGGTTGCCTATGTCACTTTGGTGTGATGTAAGGAAATTGGCGGGGCAGAGGTCATCACCACTGCCCCGTTTTATTTTTCTCTTCGTTTTTTTGCCTTCCTTTTTTCGATTGGAAGAATCGTATGACCCCCCTAGAACAACTTGTGATTCAGGCACACGCAGATTTTTCTGCCTCTGAGGATGCTGCCGCGCTTGAAAACGCGAAAGCCAAATACCTGGGAAAAACTGGTCAAGTTACTGAGCAGATGAAAGGTCTGGGGAAACTTGCTCCAGACGAGCGTAAAGTACAAGGCGCTCTGATCAACACGGCCAAAGAACGCATTGAGGCTGCGCTCAATGCACGTCGGGAGGCTTTGTCCGATGCGCAGATGCAACTACGTTTGAATGCCGAAGCAATTGATATCACACTACCTGGACGTGGCCGTGGCGTCGGCGGTATTCATCCCGTCATGCGCTCTTGGGAACGTGTCGAAGAGATTTTTCGTTCGATCGGTTTTGACGTCGCTGATGGACCGGAAATCGAAACCGATTGGACTAATTTTACGGCGTTAAATAGCCCTGAAAATCATCCGGCGCGTTCGATGCAAGACACATTCTATATCGATGGAAAAGATACCACAGGCAAGACGTTATTATTGCGTACACATACCAGCCCCATGCAGGTACGTTACGCACGTGCGCACCAACCTCCCATTAAGGTGATCGCACCGGGGCGTACCTATCGTGTCGATAGCGACGCTACCCACTCTCCGATGTTTCATCAGGTAGAAGGTTTGTGGATAGCTGAAAATATCAGCTTCGCCGATCTGAAGGGTGTCTACCTGAATTTCGTTAAAGCTTTTTTTGAAACGGAGGATTTGCAGGTGCGGTTCCGCCCCTCTTATTTTCCATTTACCGAACCATCGGCAGAAATTGATATTGCGTTTGGCGATGGTCCTTTGAAAGGACGTTGGTTAGAGGTGTCGGGAGCAGGGCAGGTACATCCTACCGTTGTACGCAATATGGGACTTGACCCTGAAAAATACATCGGCTTTGCGTTCGGGTCTGGCCTGGAGCGGTTGACGATGTTGCGTTATGGAATAAATGATCTGCGTCTGTTTTATGAAGGCGACCTGCGTTTTCTGAAGCAATTCAATTAAAGTAATTTATACAATATCTGCAGATATATCCTGATGGGCCACCGTAGCGTGTGGCAAATTTTGGTATTTTTAGCGACTACCGTAGCAAGAGGTCTTACTTATGCAATTCTCCGAAAGCTGGCTTCGTACACTAGTCGATCCGAAAATCAATTCGGACGAATTGGCTCATTTGCTGACGATGTCAGGGCTGGAAGTGGAGGCCATGGAGGAAGTCGCACCCGGGTTTTCCAATGTTGTGGTAGCCCAGATATTGAACATTACCAAGCACCCCAATGCTGATCGCCTTAATGTTTGCCAGGTTGATGTAGGAACTGGTACGCTTCTTAATATCGTATGCGGAGCACCGAACGTGCGCGTTGGGATGAAGGTGGCTTGTGCCATGGCCGGTGCTGTACTGCCACCAGCTGCAGATGGTCAACCTTTCGAAATTAAGGTGGGCCAATTACGAGGTGTTGAATCGCAAGGAATGCTTTGCTCTGCACGTGAATTGAAATTGCCCGAGGAGTCTGGTGGCTTGATTGATTTGCCACAGGATGCCCTTATCGGCCGCAATCTTCGTGATTATCTTGATCTCAACGATCTTAAATTCACCATTAAACTGACACCGAATAAAGCAGATTGTCTGTCAGTTTTGGGTGTTGCGCGTGAAGTTTCTGCATTGACGGGTGCCCCTCTCACGATGCCCGGTTTTCATGTGAGTCCTGCGACGATTTCTGATATCTTACCCGTGAAAATTTCAGCTCCCGATTTATGCGGTCGGTTCTCTGGACGTATTATTCGCGGTGTGAACGCCAAAGCGCAAACTCCCGACTGGATGAAACAACGTCTTGAGCGTAGTGGCCAACGGCCTATTTCCATCTTGGTCGATATTTCTAATTACGTGATGTTGGAATTAGGTCGCCCTACCCATGTATTTGATTTGGCGAAAATTCATGGTGAACTTGAAGTACGTTGGGGTAAAAGCGGTGAATCCTTGACGCTTTTAAATGGCAATACGGTTAAAATTGACGATTGGGTGGGCGTTATCGCTGATGAGAGCGGTGTCGAATCGTTAGCTGGGATCATGGGAGGTGACGCAACAGCAGTTTCCCTTGAGACAAAAGACATTTATGTAGAGTCGGCTTTCTGGTGGCCGCCAGCGCTCCAAGGGCGTGCGCGCCGGTATAATTTTTCGACTGATGCAGCATATCGTTTTGAACGTGGTGTCGATTATGCCACCACAGTGGAACATCTTGAGCGTATTACTGCTTTGATCGTGGAGATTTGTGGTCGAAATGGGAAGATAGCTATTGGCCCAGTTGATGATCATATTGTGAATCTTCCCTCAAGGAAGTTGGTAACGTTGCGTACTGCCCGTGCCGCTAAAATCATTGGGGTACCGATTTCTGATAAGGAAATTGCAGATATCTTTACGCGCCTTGGATTGCACTTTACGTTTGAGTCCGGTATCTTTTCGGTCGTCCCGCCATCATATCGTTTTGATATTGAAATTGAGGAAGATTTGATTGAAGAAGTCGTGCGTATTTACGGCTTCGAAAATATTCCTGCTTTGCCACCGCTTGCGCCCAATAAGATGTACATCGCACCAGAAAATACCCGTTCTTTATTTGCCATACGTCATCAATTGGCTGACTTAGATTTTCAGGAAGTGGTGAATTTTAGTTTTGTTGAAGAAGTGTGGGAGAAAGATTTTTCGGGAAATGCTCATCCGGTCAAATTATTAAATCCCATTGCTAGTCAAATGAACGTGATGCGCTCTTCGTTGATTGGTAGTTTGATTGCTAATGTAAGGTATAACCTTAATCGCAAGATTGGTCGTATTCGATTATTTGAAGTCAGTACGGTTTTTTTACGCAATGCTAATGTTCAAGAGGGTCCTTTGTCGGTGGCTGGGTATGAGCAACCGAAACACATCGCTGCGCTTGCTTATGGTCCTTTGAATGAAGAGCAATGGGGGCTCTCGACACGCAATGCTGATTATTTTGATCTCAAGGCAGATCTGGAGGCACTGTTCGCGCCTAGAATGCTACGTTTTTCCCGGACAGTTCATCCGGCGTTGCATCCTGGCCGCTCGGCTCAGATAGAGTCTGAGGGGAAATACATTGGTTTTATCGGTGAGTTACACCCTCGCTGGCAGCAAAAATACGATTTGCCGCTCGCGCCTATTTTATTTGAAGTCGATGTACAGGTTTTGCAGCAGAGAGACCTCTCGAATTTTCAGGAAATATCGAAATTCCCGGCCGTTACACGGGATATCGCTTTAGTCGTTAAACAAGCGGTTTCTGTGCAAGATTTGGCCGATGGTTTTGCCATTGAGAGGCAATTGAACCCAGTTTGTAAAATCCTGCAAGCCATTGTTTTATTTGATGAATATCGCGGCAAGGGATTGGAAAGCGATGAAAAAAGTCTTGCTTTTCGTTGCACCTTGCAAGATACTCAAAGCACTTTGCAAGATGAGGCCATTGATGCCGCGATGGCAGCAATAATTGACGTGGCGGGCAAAAAATATCATGCAAAATTGCGTCATTAGTCTTTGAACGCTAGCAGGAATATCCGGCGCTTCAATAATCCTGAAATAGGATGGTTAGGATAATTTATATGAATGACGTAACCTCAGCCGAACTGCTGTCAGTACTGGGTGCGGATCTTGATTGCGCAAAACTTAAAGTGCAAGTGCGCTCGCAGGCTGAGAAAGAATTGCCTACATTGACCAAGGCCGAATTAGCAGAGTTGTTGTTTGAGAGGGTTGGCCTGAATAAGCGTGAAGCGAAGGATATGGTCGAAACTTTTTTTGATGAAATTCGCAATGCATTGGAGCGTGGCGAAGAGGTTAAACTTTCAGGATTTGGAAATTTTCAATTGCGTGATAAGCCACAACGGCCCGGACGCAATCCCAAAACTGGAGAGGAAATCCCTATTACTGCACGTCGAGTGGTGACGTTTCATTCAAGCCAAAAGCTTAAAGGTATGGTGGATGACGCTAGTCTCAAACAGCTTGCACTGGCTAATTGAGTGCCGGCATGAATGACAAAGTGAATAAATTAGAGCCGATTATTTTGCCTTCGATTCCAGCAAAACGCTATTTTACGATTGGTGAAGTAAGCGAGTTATGTGGTGTAAAGCCGCATGTCCTGCGGTATTGGGAGCAGGAATTTACGCAGCTAAAGCCGGTTAAGCGTCGTGGAAATCGACGTTATTATCAACACCATGAAGTACTGTTGATTCGTCGCATTCGCGAGCTGTTATACGAGCATGGATTCACCATTAGTGGTGCTCGCAATAAGCTCGATAGTGGCGTATTAGAGGCAATTGATAGTGCTTTGCATTCTGCTCCAAACAGGGGGCAAGCTAATGAAATCAATATGTTCATCATTCGCGAAGAACTCAGCGAAATTTTAAATTTGTTGATGTAGGTCTGAACTTGTTTGAGTGTCACTATTCATACACTTACACTCTCTGTTATTGCGGTTAGTGGTGGAATTTTCGGTGGTATTGCGACTGCTCATATGCAAAATTTACGTAGTTAGCCCAAAGAGTCCGACCGAAAAATCCTACATTAACGGTATGGGTCTGCCAAAATAATACCCTTGACCAAAGGTGACACCGTACCCTTGCAGCATCACCGCCGTCTCCATATTTTCAACCCATTCCGCAATAACTTTTAGGCCAAAAACCTTTGAGATTTCCACCATGGCACGGACAAAAACTTGATCGTTCAGATTTTGGGGTAAATGAGCAATGAACGAACCGTCTAGTTTAAGATAGTCGAATTCAAGTTCTTTGATGTAATAGAAAGATGAAAAGCCGACGCCAAAATCATCGAGTGCAAAACGACATCCTATGTGTTTGATCCTTTGCACAAAATGTCGCACCTCGTCGAGGTTGTAGAATGCGGCGGTTTCGGTGAGTTCAAAGATAATTCTTGAAGCATCGATCGACAATTGGTTGATGCGCATTTCGATGAAATGCAGTAGATCGGGGTCGCCAATTGATTTCCCAGATAAATTGATGGCGACACCTGTATCTGATGGAAGCCGAACCAAATCGTTCAGACATACCTCGATGACCGCACGGTCAAGGCGACCAATTAATCCGAAGGCTTCACAAATTTTGACTACTTCACCCGTGTCGCACGGCTTTCCCGTTTCATCAGTTATACGTAACAATGCTTCATAGTGACTAACTTTGCCGTTGCTTAGATCGACAATGGGTTGGTAGTGCATGTATACACTATGGTCGTGCAAGACATTGCGTACCAAGGCTAAAGTGGTGAGCTGGTGGGATAATTCATGTTTATGTGCTTCGTCTGCATCGCTGTATATGTGGATGCGATTGCGGCTATTTTCTCGTGCAAAATGCAAGCAAAAATCAGCACGATTAAGTAGACGTTCGACATCGATTGATGCATCGGCATAGGCTCCTCCCAGTGCGAGCGAAAGACTATATGCTTCGCCGCGCAACATCATTTTTATATCTTCAATTTTTTCAATAATCGTGGCACTTTTTATCTCCACGTGAGTAGGTTTAATATCCGCTAAATAGATCGAAAACACGTCACCATTAAAGCGGGCGAGTAAATCGGATGGACGTACCAAGCGGGTTAATTCGTCTGCTGTCATTTTTAAGACACGATCTCCCTCGGCTCTGCCATAACTGTGGTTGATATGGTTCAGACCCGTGATTTTGAGTAAGAGTACGGCACCTGGCTTAGCCTGATCGCTTGGCAATGCCAGTCGTTCAGTTAGACTTCGACAAAACTCATCCTTATTCATGAGATTAGTAAGGCTATCTTGCTTCGCTAATTGTTGCGCATGTTGCTCCAAGCTACGGTCTTCCTGATATTTGAGCATGACTTCATTAACTGTATCGCGTAGCCGTTCAAAACGTAAAGGTTTAGTGAGATAGCCATACGCGCCAAGGCGCAAAGAGGCCACAATGTGTTCGGCATCGTTATGTGTGCTGGACATGACGAACAAGGGTGGGTGGATATGCTTGCGGGTCAGTTCTAGCAAGGTCAGACCATCCATGTCAGGCATGGCAATATCGCATAACACAAGATCGGTAGGATGCTCACTTAGCAGTCGTAAGGCTTCTTTGCCACCTTCTGCTGTAACGACGTTAAATCCCATTTTTTCAAGCAAGGATCGGCCGACAAAACGTTCTGATGGATTGTCGTCGACTACAAGTGCATATTTGGAGGCAGTATTTTCTACGCTTAAGCTTTGCTTGTTCATAGAATGTTCTTAGTCAGTGGTATGTTTTCATGCAAAGCTAGACTGCATCCATTAACTTGGTGAGATTGAAAGGTCTTACAGTCACAAAACAAATTTTTGCTCGTGTTTCTTGGCGCATCTTTTTGATTAGTCGTATGGAATTAGATTTGATCATGCCGATAATTCTGAGTATTAAGACAATTTTTTTAAAAGTATGTATTCAAAATGAATGCCTTATATTTGAGTCGGGCCTTATTCCAGCATTGAGCGTAACCGGCTTTCGATTTTTGAATAGGCAATATCAATTTCGGCCAATCTGGCCATAATATTCGTGGGCATGCTTGATTTCGAATGGATTTCCAATTCCTTGCAGAGAGCACTCAAACCGGTTGCTCCAATTGACGCAGAACTTCCGCTTAAAGCATGCGCCCCTTTTGCCACCTGTTTGGCATCACCGGCGGCTACTGCTCGATAAAGAGTGTTAATTCGTTCTGGGCTGTCGGTACGAAATAAATTAGCAAGTTCTGCGAAATCTGTTCCAAACATCTCTTTTGTCGTATCAAGGTCATCATTGTCGGAGGCCCTGTTTTTTGCCGATTCAGATGCGATAAAGGGCGGTAACCAATGGCTAAGTATTTGACGTAAGGCCTGCGGGCGAATGGGTTTGGAGATAGAGTCGTCCATGCCTGCAGCCAAGCATTTATCCTCTCCATCGTGTAATGCGTAGGCGGTCCAGCCGATAATAAGCGTGTGACGCTGCCCAGCTTCATTGGCGCGGATTTTTGCAGTCGTTTGATAGCCATCAAGTTCAGGCATCTGGCAGTCCATTAACACCAAGTCATATTCGCTAGCAGCTAACATTGCTATCGCCGCCTTGCCGCTGGATGCAACGCTGGGTCGACAGCCGAATTTTTCTAACATGCGTACTGCCACCATTTGATTTATCAGGCTGTCATCAACTACTAAGACCCGTGATTTGGAAAGAAAATCGTTTCCCTTATTTGACGCATTACTCGAAGGTTTCAGGAAGGGAATGGCATTGCCGCTCTGAATAGCTTCTGCCAGCGATGACAATGTGTCGAGCATGGTCAAGGGAGTCATGGGTTTTCTTAATACAGCCGAAAAACCGGCCTGAGAAAAACGTTTTGTATCGCTTGTTCGAGAATTTTTGCTTAAAAGAATCAGTTGAATGTCTTTGTAAAGCGGATCCGATTTAAGAGCGATGCCAAAGGTCTCGCCATCGATCTCTGCCATCTCTTGATCTAGGATGCCAATTCTAAAGGGATCTAAATCAGCCGCAGCTTGCTCTAACCCGTTTAGCGCGGCATGGGCTGTTTCAAAACCCTTCGCGCAGACATCGTGTTGTGAGAGGTGGAGTTCGGTTGCGTTCCGGGTGTTCTCGTCGGGATCTACGAAAAATACTCGCATACCCGCCAACGGATTGGGAAGCAATGCCAAATCCAGCGAGAACCAAAATTTGCTTCCAACGCCAGGATGGCTTTCTACGCCTATCTGACCATTCATTAGTTCTATTAATTTCTTCGAAATGAGCAGCCCTAACCCAGCTCCATTATGAGTGCGGGTGGTTGAGGCGTCTCCGGGAATTATTTTTTGAAAGATATCGTTCACAAACGGGGGCGATAAGCCGGTTCCTGTATCTGTGACCGATACCTGAAAGCAAACCCGATCATCGGGATTGGGCGTCATTTGCACATCTACTGTTATTTGACCAGAGGCAGTAAATTTGACAGCGTTACTGAGAAGATTTTCCACTACCTGACCAATTCGGGCTGAATCACCGATCATTAGGCGTTGCGCGGTATTAGGGTAATGGACTACGAGTTGAATATCTTTTTTCTTGGCTTCGACAGCGTATGTTTTGACCAATTCGGCTATTTGTTGTGTGGGATTAAAAGCGTTCAGACGTAGCCAGAGTGTTTCGGTTTCTATTTTTGAAAAATCAAGAATATTGTTGAGCAATCCATGCAAATTTTCTGCACTGCTTAATGCTATTGAAACCAGTTCGTGTTGTGTATTCGTCAGTCCGCTCTCCATCAATAGGTCCAGCATGCTGATCACGCCATGCATTGGCGTATTGATTTCATGATTTATGTTGGTAAGAAAGGGACTATTCGATAATGTAGTCCTATGTGCTCGTATGCTGGCGCTGGACATAAATTCAGAATTCCCGTCGGCGTTCTCGGGTCGTCGAGTTTGGGGCGTGTGACTAATGGGCATGCCTACTCCTGAATTTTTTATTTATAGTGTATTAGCGGCACAAATTGAGTCTTCTGGAATTTAATATCGGCGTCAACTATCAAGTTCCGTAGGTCGATTTGGCGAAATTTCTTCACAAAAATTATCTTGTTCAGATTGACAACATAGTTTATGGCCTTCACTATATTGTATTGTTCAACAGAAATAATATTCAAGAACATTTTTAACCAGGTCTTTGCGTAAATTCGGGAAATGATCGGGCGGGATTGTGGTTTGTAGTGGCATTTTTTGAAGGTACTCCGTAGCATTACTGCTCACCGCATGAAAAAATTTCTTTACCAATCAAAAGATAAGCGAGGTTCATGTAATTTATGCAAAGATCAGGTTAATGGTAAGAATGCAAAAATAAATATGAAAAACGAGGCGGAGTATGTCAAATATAGCAGGTAAAGCTTACGCGATGAATGTGATCACACCGATCCGTTCGTATACTGTTTGGTTAAATAAGTTGATATTTTGGGTTGCGCTAAAAATACCCTCGACGTTAAAGGGCTTGATAACCCTATCGCTGATTCACTATGCACGTTGGGTGATTATTAATAAGAAGCAATTCCCACATCTGGATCCGAGTCAGCCAAAAGAAGATTTGAAATACGCTTATATGTTGTTTTTTAGTAATTTCAATGGTAGTTGGGATCAATATGTCGATTCGTTTACCTTTGCTATTCCTGGTGGTTTGGACATGTTCTGGAAATGGAATATTCGATATCCGAAATCGGTTGCTTTGACGCCGTTTCACGATTACATCAGATATAACCAGATCGAGACAATTCATTACTACAATGCCTATCCATTGGCAGCGTCCAACGACGTAAAGAGCGCTAAAACTGTCAAGAGTGCCCTCATTAAATTTCAGCAGCAGCCTTTAGATGCAAGCGATGATGCTTTTATGAAGCGCTATAACGCTTTATTACGCGGCTTGCAACATGAGTTGGGAGACATGCATCCGACACCGATTATCAGTATGTCTGCCTACCAAGTGCAAAGACGTCAAAGATGGCATGAGTCTCATCTTCAGAAGGAGCAGGAAAGAGCGCAAGAGGCGAAAATCCTAGTGCCCAACGCAACCACCGGAGGACAAAGTCATGGCGGGTAACGTCAGCGGAAATGCCTATGCACTCACTATTTTGTCCCCGATCAAAGACGGTTACACACAGGAAGAAATTGCGTACGCAGATGTTGTTAGAGATTGTCTGCAAGCTTGGAACACTGAGCAAAATAGCCCAATGGCGCAGGTTCCTGAAACTTATCTGTGCCGCTATTTCGTACTTGATGACGTGTATTGCGAATCGTTGCCTGGTGCTGGCGTGCTCGATACTTTTTCTGATTTGCTACCCCTTGTACCTGACTCGATACGACGTGCTGTATTACCCAAAGAGGATCACCTCAAATCGCGTTATCTGGTTTTCTCTTGTAATTTTTATTGTGGCCCATCGGGTGATCTGGATGGTTACCTGCGTGCGATGTGGGGTGCAATTAGCGACCGTATCAAGGAAATCTGGGGATATTGCTACGGTTTTGAACAAGTCGATAATGCAGATAAATTTATCGTGTACATGAAAAAATGCCAGCTTCCAGCATCTTTATTTTTTGTTGGGTCGAACGACGACTCTTTAGAAGAGCAATTGAAAGCACTTTATTTGAAACAGGAATTTGCAAAATTTGCCGTGGATAATCAAGGTTTGGACGCGGGCTCATTAAAGGTGAATTTCCAATCGTTTATCCAGCGCGTTGCGCCTACCAACTTGATTGCTCCCACATGGACGGCAGGCAAATATCGTTTATAAGAAGGTGACATTGTGACTAAACAGTTAGATTTATTGGACATTCAAGGAAATGTGATTCGTGCTTACGGACGTTTCGGTTATCCGGTAGCACGTTATGTATTTTTGAATATTAGACATTCGGCTGCAGGTAGAGAATTCGTCGGTGAGATTACAAAAAAAGTGACGACATCCGTTGATTGGGGTGATAACCCAGGTCAAATCAAACAGCCGAATTGGACGGTGAATATGGCATTTACCTATCAAGGCTTAAAGGAACTCGAAGTGCCGACTGCATCCTTGATCGGTTTTTCAGCGGAATTTGTTGCCGGAATGAAGCAGCGCAAGGATATTCTCGGTGATGATGGCGTCAGCTCGCCTGAACATTGGGATCCGATATGGCAGGGTAACCGTGAAGAACGGCAAAAAGACGTTCATATTTTTATTTCGCTGAATGCTCGTTTACCTGAGCTCATGGAAGAAAGTTTCGCTTGGTTGAAAGGGGTGGTGGAAAAATATCAGGGTGGCGTGGTAATTCTTGGTGGAAATCGTGGAGATGATGGTGCTCTCCTAGACTACCAAGATGTCAAGATTGTGATGGAAAACGGCAAACCCACCGCGAAAGAACATTTCGGTTATACGGATGGCATTAGCGATCCCGTGTTTGAGGGTATGCCTCACGGTGCGCAAAGTCCTAATGGTCGGGGTAAGCAAATGGCAGATGGCTCATGGGAGGCGCTAGCGACAGGAGAATTTTTGCTTGGTCATATAGACGAGGCCAAGGAATATCCTCCAGCTCCGGGGCCAATCCTGCTATCGCGTAACGGTACCTACATGGTCTACCGCAAGCTGCACGAAAACGTCGCTACATTCGACGCTTATCTGAACGAACACGGTAAAAAATATCCCGGCGGAAAAGAATTACTTGCTGCCAAATTCGTAGGGCGATGGCGTGATAACGGTGCGCCGTTGTCACGTGCCCCAGATGAGCCCAGTAAAATTAAATTCGATGCACAGTTTGCTGCTGCCGACCACGCGGGGAGGGATACGTTGTTAAGTGACTATACTTACGACGATGATATGAGTGGAGCCAAATGCCCGTTCAGTGCGCACGTACGTCGCATCAATCCACGTGCATCGTTGGAGATGATCCGTGACGAAGGTGACACGCCCGGATCATTGAAGCGTAGCGTATGCGCGTTTGATACGCCCGGCGCCTTGTCCAACCGGCGCCGTTTGTTACGGCGTGGTTTGCCGTATGGCGATGTCAAAGACCGCACCCGTGATGATGGTAACCATGGCATCATCATTATGATGATTAATGCTGACATCAATCGCCAATTCGAATTCGTGCAGCAGCAGTGGATTAATTACGGCAATGATTTTAAGGCTGGTAATGACAAGGATATTATTTTAGGCAACCACAGTGCAGACGAGAAATTTCCTAGTAAAGCGGTGCTTCAGGTTGATCCGAACAGTGACCATGCGCCTTATTTCTTGTCCAGGATTCCAAGACTGGTCGAAACAAGAGGAGGGGATTATTTTTTTGTACCGAGCATGACTGCTTTGAGGATGATTGCTAGAGGTGTGATTGACCCTACCTAATGGGAGCTATGGATAAATTAATGAGGTGGGTTTTTTTAATATTGGCACGTAGTTATGGTCAGAATTTTTTCGGATATGTGATCGCGATCAGATTCTGACGTTCACCTGTAGGCAGTAATGCGATTAAATTTCCCAACTATCCGGTTCCTTTCGCACGGCATGATTGTACTCATGTCGAAACATTGAAATAGCACGATACACTACTTTTCGAGCTCGGTTAATTCCCCCTAACGGTCGGTGTTCCGGCAAAGCATGCCATGGCGAAAAAGATAAATTTTCTCCAAACTCTTTTTGCGCGTCACTGTTGAATTCCTGTTGCAAAATTTTAATTGTCGCGACTTTTCGGAAAGGCGATACCGATTCTTTCCATTCTTGTCCAGGGTCTTCAATCGGCATTGTTTCGGCATCGGTCTGTAATTGCACAGCAAAGTCAAATAAGGCTTCGCCCTCTTTTAATTGCTCCATCATAGCTAAGCGGAGATAGTCATCCGATGGATTGTCGGGAATACGATCAGGCGTTTTGACATGGGGAATGGCAGAATATTTGACTGCATTTGATCCAAATAAATAGGGGGTGGTACTGAAATAGCGGATCTGCAACGGGTTGGCAAATTGGATCATGGATTTGTATAAATTCCAGCCTACGCGCCAGTGGGTCAGAAAGAACCCAATTTTTGCAAAAATATTGCCCGTAAATGATTTGATTAGATCATCGAATTCTTCTACATCTTTGGTGACAAACACATTCGTACTGATCACAATAAAATCATGGGTCTGTTCGTTTTTTTCCTGATCCAGGATTTTTTCTCCGGGTACCCCCATCAATTTGATCGCCATACCTCGAATGTCCCCCCCCGTATCAGGGCGGATACTGCCATCTTGATTCGAAAATCGTACCCATGCCCGATAGATTTTCGGTTCCTTGAAAACGCCCACCCGCAATTCCGGCGCCAGGTTAGGCTCGATGATGAATTCTGCTTTAACGACCCCGTGCATTTTTGGATGCGCGTCCCGACGCATGATGCCGGTTGGGTTATCTTGAATAATTTTGGCTTTTAAGCGTGCGCTGAGATCTTCGGTATATTGAGCCTCGCCTTGCGGAATGGTTTCTTGGGCTAATTTTAATATCGACATTGTGGAGTTTGCGTGGACTATCTGATTGAAAGGAAAGGGAGTTGTTACGAAATCTAAGTCAAGCTCCAAGAATTTTATTGAATGGTGCTTTCAATTTATCTTACCTTGTTTTCGTCATTGTGAAAGTCAAACCTGATCGCGTATCATCAGTTAATGAACGAATGAAAATATCATTCTTTTTGAGTTTCCATCCACTCCCATAAATAGTAGTGGGCATTGCTAAGGTTTTCTGCGTGGTTATTAAGATTCTTAAAAAATTTTGGTAAGGATGTTTTTCATGAAAATTGGAATGCAAAAAACTATTTTTTTTGGGGGGGCATCTAATGTCAGGGCTCAGGTATCCCAGCGAGTTTCAGCCAGCGATTTGAATTTGACTGAGACTTTAGTATTTTGTGTGTCCCTGATTAAAAGCCTGCAGAAAGTGCATGGCGACAGTAAATTGCACAAGGCCCTTTGTCCAGAAAATATCTATATTCAGGACGACGGATCGGTGGTGTTAGGGAGCGAAGGGATGGCGCCGTTAGGTTACATGTCGCCAGAACAAACCGGCCGCATGAATCGGGGCGTCGATTTTCGGAGTGATTTTTATTCGCTGGGCGTTGTTTTCTACGAATTACTGACTGGGAGATTACCCTTTGAGTCGGAAAATATGATGGAATTAGTGCATAGCCATATTGCAAAACAGCCGATATCACCAGTCAATCTTAATGTCGATATTCCTAAGACGATCAGCAACATTGTACTCAAATTATTGTCAAAAAATGCTGAGGATCGATATCAAAGTATCGACGGCATTTTGGAAGATTTTCAGCGTTGTCAGATATCGTATGCTGAGACTGGATCTATTCCTTTATTCAAATTAGCCGAACTTGATATTTGCGAACATTTGCAGATTCCACAAAAACTTTATGGACGCGAACGCGAAGTAGAGGAGTTATGTAGTGCGTTCCATCGTGTTGCACAGTAAGCGCTCCATGAACCCCATCCTATTCGGTCGCCCCTAATTCCCGCATCATTGCCGTATCAAAACTGAGACGGAGCGGGACATGAAGGCAGATGTTGCATATTGGGAGAGCCATGCGGCAGCGCTTAAGCGCGAAGCG
>JANXTY010000034.1 GCA_025352145.1 Oxalobacteraceae bacterium | reverse complement strand
GCAAAACTGATTTGGGTGGAAATGGGTGGTTTCATTTTGAGGGGCAGAGGTCGTTGGCACTTGTTCAGTAACGTTTGTGTTCAGTAACGTTTGTATCGCATTTCGGTTGGCGTGTTCGGGGGGTAATCTGCGTTTCCTTAGCGATTTCCATCACATGAAAAGGCGCAATATTGGCAAGGCGCGATGCAAGGGAAAAATCAGAATGATCAGATTGCATGACAATGGAAAAATAAAGCCACACGTTATGTAGAAAAGTCCTACACGGCTGGCAACTGATTAAGGAATTATTCGAAAATAAGTGTACGCTTGAATAGTTCTAGCGAAATGCAATGCAAGGCATGAGAAGGTGTCATAACAACGACCACGGTTTCGATTGGATACTGGCACCGCAGAGCAAATCCAAATGGGACAGTTTCTGAACAAAACCTAAAACCAAAGGCCACGCTAAAAAATTTAACGTCGCTTGTCACCACTGATTTCATCGGCACGCAACGCCAACGCTAGTTTATCAAGCACCCCGTTAACGTATTTATGTCCATCAATTCCCCCGAAAGATTTAGTCAGTTCGACAGCCTCGTTGATGACCACCCGGTAAGGAATCTCGACATGATTTTGCAATTCGAAAGTGCCGATTAACAAAACCGCATGTTCGATGGGAGACAATTCAGCAATCGTGCGATCGATCAACGGTGATAGTCGCGCGCGCAATGCTTCTGCATTCCGTATCACCCCCGTCAACAATACGTCGAAATATTCCGTGTCGGCTTTCTCAAAACCATGTGCCCCCCGCATATTGGCAACTACCGATCCAGTCGATTCATTATTCAGCAGCCATTGATACAACCCCTGCAACGCAAACTCACGCGCACGATGGCGCGGCGAACGATTTTTGCTAGGGTTGGCGTGAACGTTCTTTTCTGTCATGGTCATTTCTCTGTACTTTTCTTTTGTATTCTTTTGTATTGCTGGTTTATTTCTCGTTTTTTTCGTGAGTTGTTCTGGTATTTTCAGATTCTCGCACGCAGCTTGGCGAGTTACTCTTCTTCAGCCGCTTCCGCAAGTTCTTCCAGTGCCTGTGCAAGATTGGCCATCTCTACTACAACGCGCGCCGCATCAGCACCCTTCTCGGCCATACGTGCTTCGGCCTGTTCATCCGTATCAGTAGTCAGCACCGCATTAGCAATTGGAATTCCATAATCGAGTCCAACGCGGGTAACACCCGAGGCTGACTCATTGGATACCAATTCGAAATGATAGGTTTCGCCGCGGATCACTGCACCGATGGCAATTAACGCATCAAACTGCTGAGTATCTGCCAATTTCTGCAATGCCAACGGGATCTCCAATGCACCGGGCACGGTCACATGTAATATGTCTTCGTCAGCTACACCCAAATGCTTGAGCTCCGCCAAACAGGCAGACACGAGTCCATGACAGATGTCTTCATTGAAACGGGCTTGCGCAATACCAATGCGCAAACCTTCTCCGCTCAAATTCACTTCATATGTTCCTACCGTCATGACGAGCCTCTTTGTAATGTGAAGTACTTATGTGAATTAATTTGAAATCAGTAGTGTCCCAACGTTCTTCAGAGGAGATTGAGCTGTTTAGACTCAATTTCGACATTGGACTTTGTTGAGGACGGCATAAGTAGTTGATTTAACGGCGTTGTTTCAAACATGGTCAGACTCAGGATTTGTAGAATTTCGTAAAGGCTATGAGGTAAATGCATACGTTTTTTGACTATCGCGATCAGCACATATGTAGCGACGGCAATCCAGATTTGCGTCTTGACTGCGTTCTCGCTGGTGCCCAAAAATGTCTTGATGCGCAAATGCTGTTTGATCCATTTGAAGAACAATTCGACTTGCCAGCGCTGCTGGTAAAGTTGCGCAATCAGTTCCGGCTTGAGCGCGAAATTGTTGGTCAAAAATGTGACACGTTTTCCGGTATCGTCCTTGACGACGACACGTCGCAAGGTGCTGGGGTAATCCTTGCTGGAATAGAACACAGTAAGCATGCCGGTTTGGTCGCACACGATATTGGAGGTGCCCCGATCTACCGGATGCGAGTAACGGCGCTTGAATTTGGTGTTGCTCTTGGCGCGTGTAACGAAGAAAGCGCCGATCTCGTGAATCAGGTGCAGTCGGCTGAAATCGAGATAGCCGCGATCCATCAGGTAAAACGCGCCTGGTTCCATGACAAGATCGTCCAGGACATTGACCTCGTGTGTCTTGCCGTCGGTAATGTGAATGAAGCTTGGAATCGAACCGCGCAGATCGAGCAGCGTGTGCATTTTGATGGCTGCCTTGGCCGAGCGAAAGGGCGCCCACGGATAAACCGACAGACACAAATCGATCGTCGTAGCGTCGAATGCGTAGACCGTAGCGTCGAGGTCCACGCCCAAAGGCTCGCTGGCATAAAGAGGTCTGGCCATGTTGATCAAGTGCTGGGCAAAGTCGGCATAGATTTGCCACGGTCGTGTGGCATTCGCATTGGCAAGCGTGTTGCGCGAAATCGTGGCGCAGCGAAATCCCATGTGATAGAGCCGAGGCGCTTGCGCTCGCAAGTTGATTTCGATATCGCGCAACGACTCCCGATACGTCAGTTGCGCAAAGGACATTGCGAAGAATTGATCGAGGCAAGAAAAATCCTTCACCTTGTGTTCGCCACGATGGGTTGCGACACAACGGCGGAAAGTGGTCAGCGGCAGATAAGCCATGATCTGAGAAAACACGAGCTTGCCTTGATGCATAGGAGCCTTCGGCGGAAATCCGCAAAAAACCCAAATTCTGCGCCTCGACGTTCAAATCGAGACCAGACAAAAACATCAATTTATGCATAAAAATCATTAACTTACGAAGCCCTGATGTGAGAACGTTGGGACACTACTGATTTGAAATACGTATTGAACTTACGTGTTCAAGGCATCATTCGGTTTAGCCTGATAACCCACCACTTCGAGGTCAAAACCAGTCATGGAAGGCATTTTTCTAGGGCTGGCAAGAAGCTTCATTTTGCCGACACCAATATCTCTCAGAATCTGCGCCCCAATCCCATAATTACGTAAATCCATGCTCGCCGCGCGCGCTTGTGGCCGCTCACTCGGGTTATTCAACGCGGCAAACTGTGCAAACATTTGTTCCGCGGATTCTTCGCAGTTAAGCAGCACCAGAACGCCCCGCTCGGCAGCCTTGATCGCCGCCATCGCTGCTGCCATATTCCACGAGTGGGTAGTCGCCTGCGTCTCAAGCAAATCGAGAATCGAAACCGGTTGATGCACCCGTACCAACGTCTCTGATTGCGCAGATACAATGCCATGCACCAGAGCCAGGTGGGCGGCCCCACTCGGTTTATCGCGATAAGCGATAGCTCGAAAACTACCGTGTATCGTATTCATCGTGTGCTCAGCAACACGCTCCACGATACTTTCATGACGACTACGATAATGAATCAGGTCAGCGATGGTGCCAATTTTCAGACCATGCTCCTCTGCAAACAGCATTAGATCCGGTAAGCGCGCCATGGTTCCATCATCTTTCATGATTTCACAAATGACCGCCGCAGGGGTAAGCCCGGCCAGCTCAGCAAAATCACACCCTGCCTCCGTATGACCAGCACGCACCAGCACGCCCCCTTTTTGTGCTCTTAACGGAAATATGTGGCCTGGCTGAACAATATCGGCCGAAGTAGAATGCGTGGAAACTGCCACCTGAATCGTCTTAGCCCGATCCGCAGCGGAAATACCGGTGGTCACTCCCTCGGCCGCTTCTATCGATACCGTAAAGTTAGTGCCGTACGATGTTCCATTGCGTGCGGTCATCATGGGCAAGTTCAATTGCGCACATCGCTCTTCAGTGAGTGTCAGGCAAATCAGGCCGCGCCCAAATTTAGCCATGAAATTGATAACTTCTGGCGTAACAAAATCGGCCGCGAATACCAAATCACCTTCGTTTTCGCGATCCTCCTCATCCACCAAAATGACCATGCGGCCAGCGCGAAACTCATCGACGATTTCTTGGGTAGTGGAAATTTGCATGATTTAAATCCTTCGTAACGCACTATTTTAAAGGATTTACCTCTGCAACGAGAGCATTCGCTCAACGTACCGCGCGATCAAATCAATTTCAAGATTCACCCGAGCACCCACCACCAGATTTTTCAACGTAGTTACGTTAACAGTATGCGGAATTAAATTGATCGAAAACTGACAACCCGGCACCCCATCCATCACGGTATTCACCGTCAGTGAAACACCATTGACTACGATTGAGCCTTTATAAGCAATATATTTGGCCAGCCCACGGGGGGCATCGATGACCAACTCCCACGATTCTCCGGTCGGCTCAAACACGCGGACAATGCCCAAACCATCGATATGACCCGAAACCAAATGACCGCCTAAGCGATCCGCTAGTCTCAACGCCTTTTCCAGATTGACTTCGTTAAGGGCATCAAGCCCAACCGTACAATTCAAACTCGCGCGAGAGACATCCACCACAAAGCCTTTTGCCGTCTTTGCTATCACGGTCATACAAGCACCATTGAGTGCTATCGAATCGCCCAAAGCAACATCTTCCATTGACAATGAACCCGCGTCAATGGTCAAGCGAACCCCTGCTTGCGAATTAGCATCCTCCTGCACTTGGACAGAGGTGATTTCACCTATTGCAGCTACAATTCCTGTGAACATAATTTGAGCAAGAATAAAAAATAACTACATCAGAATGAATAGGCTATGGCGACACGCCATCGTCAGGACAGCTTTACATAAATTCTAAATAAATCGGGCAAGCACGCAAACATCTTCTCCGATTTGTTTGATCTCATGAAATCGAAGTTGAAATTTATCATCAAGTTGCGCGATCGCCTGCAAATTAAACATGCCCTGGGCATCTCCCAACAAGGTCGGAGCAAGGTACAACAGCAATTCATCAACGCAAGTTTCTCGTACCAGTGAACCATTGAGCTTAGCCCCAGCTTCAATATGCAATTCGTTGATTTGGCGGCGACCTAGTTCTTGCATCAACTCTGGCAATGCCACTTTTCCTGCAGCGTTGGGAAGCACGATCACTTCAGCACCTTGATCACACAACAACGCCATTTTTTCTGGATTATCTGTGGCTGTAAAAATCCAAGTCCCGCCACCGGCCAAAATGCGTGCGTCCATCGGAATCTCAAGCCCACTATCAACCACAATCCTGCGCGGCTGGCGCAGGGTTGCAATAGCACGTACGGTTAATTGCGGATCATCCTGCTTTACCGTCCCGATACCAGTCAACACTGCGCAGGCCCGCGCACGCCAAGCGTGGCCATCGTCGCGTGCGGCTTGTGAAGTCAGCCACTGACTCTGTCCATTGTGCAAGGCAGTTTTTCCATCCAGACTGGCCGCTATTTTGAGCCTTACCCATGGCCGTCCTCGTTCCATCCGCGAGAAAAATCCGATATTCATTTCACGCGCTTCATGTTCCAGAACACCACAGACCACCTCAATACCAGCAGCCTTTAATTTAGCAACTCCCTGTCCTGCAACCAGTGGATTCGGATCTTGTATGGCAATGACAACCTTGGCAACACCGGCTTTTATCAAGGCATCTGTACAAGGGGGCGTGCGACCAAAATGACTACATGGTTCCAGTGTGACGTACACCGTCGCCCCAAGCGTATCAAACCCATGTCGACGCACATCATTTAATGCCTCGATTTCTGCATGATTCCCCCCGGGGGGCTGGGTGTAGCCCTCTCCTAGAATATGGCCTTCCCTGACAATCACACATCCCACCCGTGGATTCGGAGTGGTGGAAAAAAGACCGCGTTCAGCAATCTGGAGTGAACGCCGCATGATATCGATATGCATATTTCGGGACTTGGTTATGGCGTATGGATTCTGGGTGTATGGATTAAAGAATTCAATGGCATCACATTATGCAATGCCTACATCGCAGGACTTAAAAAAACAGATCTACCAGAGCGGCAACAGAATTGTACAGCGAGTCCGATCCACATCAGGGCCATCGCATCAAATCCTACGCCTATAGACCGAGAATTTCGGCCAAGTAGCGGTTGTTGAGGCCGGCAAGCTGACGCTTCTTTGCCACGGTCAACTTGCGTGAGGTAGTTAACTTCAGTAAATGCATGGCGATTTTTCTGACGACGTTGAAGTTTTCCGCGGCATTGACAGTGCGGACGCGGCAACCCTCTTCGTT
>JANXTY010000060.1 GCA_025352145.1 Oxalobacteraceae bacterium | reverse complement strand
TTTTTTGGCGTAGTCGTGTTCTTCAATATACTTGTTGATGACGCGTGTCATCGCTGCGCGCAGGCCTGTTAAGTGACTGCCGCCGTCGCGTTGCGGGATGTTATTCGTGAAGCATAAAACTTGTTCGTTGTAGGCATCGTTCCATTGCATCGAGACGTCGACGCTGATGTTGGTGTTCTGATCCGACATTCGGTCGCCGGTAGCTTGGAAAATCGTCGGGTGCAAGACCGTTTTGGCTTTGTTGATGTATTCGACAAAACCGCGGGTGCCACCTTCGAAGGCAAACAATTCTTCCTTGCCGGTACGCTGGTCGGTCAGGCGTATCTTGACGCCGTTATTGAGGAAGGACAGTTCGCGGATTCGCTTGGCGAGGATTTCGTAATGGAATTCGACGTGCGAGAAGATTTCTTCATCGGCCCAGAAATGGACATCGGTGCCGCGTTTGTCGGTGTCGCCGATGACTTTGATCGGTGAGCAGACCATGCCGTTGATGGTTTCGATTTCGCGGTTTTGCGGTACGCCACGGATGAATTCCATGTAATGCACTTTGCCGTCGCGCCGGATGGTGAGTTTCAGCAGTTTCGACAGGCCGTTGACGCAGGACACGCCGACGCCGTGCAGACCGCCGGAAACCTTGTAGCTGTTCTGGTTGAACTTGCCGCCGGCATGCAGCTCGGTGAGCGCGATTTCGGCTGCGCTGCGCTTGGGTTCGTGCTTGTCGTCCATCTTCATCCCGGTCGGGATGCCGCGTCCGTTATCGGTGATTGAAATGGAGTTGTCGGAATGGATGGTGACGTGGATTTCAGTGCAATGTCCGGCCAGCGATTCGTCGATGGAATTGTCCAGTACTTCGAACACGAGATGATGCAAGCCGGTGCCGTCGGAGGTGTCGCCGATGTACATGCCGGGCCGCTTTCGCACGGCTTCCAATCCTTCGAGGATTTGAATGGAGGATGCGCCGTAGGCGTCTTCCTGCGGGCTTGCAGAATCTAATGAATTAGCAGGTAAATTCTCTAATGGATTCGCTGAAGAATTGGCGGACATGGACTGACTTTCTTAAAGAGCGACTACGGATTACAAAATACAGATTACAAAGCTGTGGCGAAATGGGGATGCATGATGCTTAAGCGAAAGGGCGAGCATGAGTGATTAATCTGCTGCACCCTTTCCATGGCATTCCATTTTTTCAGCGTTACTTTTTTAATCGTTTGATCGTTTTGATCGATCAGATGCGCATTGGCATGACGACGTATTTAAAGTCGGTATTGTCGGGAATCGAGATTAGTGCCGATGAATTGGAATCGCCCAGCGCGATGTTGATTTGATCGCACTTGAGGTTGTTTAACACATCGAGCAGGTAGGTCACGTTGAAGCCGATATCGACTAAATCGCCGCCGTAATCAATTTCGAATTCCTCGACCGCTTCTTCCTGGTCGGCGTTGGTCGAGCTGATCTTCATGCTGCCCGGCCCCATGATGCAACGCACACCTTTGAACTTGTCACTGGTCATGATGGCGGCACGTTGCAGCGAGCGCAGCAGTTCATCGCGGCCGATGGTGAAATTATTTTTGTAGCCTTTTGGCACCACGCGGTTGTAATCAGGGAATTTGCCTTCGACCAGTTTTGAAATCAATTCGATATCGGCGAAAGTGAGCTTGATCTGATTGGTGGCGATTTCAAGCGTGACCGGTTCGTCGGTTTCTTCCAGCAAGCGTTGCAGCTCCAGAATGGTCTTGCGCGGGATGATGACTTCTTGACGCGCGAATTCTTGTTCTGTTTCAACCTGGCAAAAAGCGAGGCGGTGGCCGTCGGTGGCAACCGCGATGACCTTGTTGCCTTCGACCACGAGTAGCAAACCGTTCAAGTAGTAACGAATGTCCTGTTGCGCCATTGAGAAATGCACCATGTTAAACAGGTGTTTGAGCGTCTTTTGCGGTAGCGTGACTTTGGTGCTGTAGTGCTCGGCCTGGGCCACGGTCGGAAATTCTTCGGCCGCCAGAGTCTGCAAAGCGAAACGTGATTTGCCAGTTTGCACGGTCAGTCGTTTGTTGGTCAGGGACATCAAAACATCACCCGATTCCGGCAGCGCACGCAAAATATCGAGCAGCTTGCGCGCCGCAACCGTGGTGGCCCCCACGTCTCCGCCAGTCCCGATATTGGCGTGCGTGGTAATTTGGACTTCGATGTCCGTGGACAGAAAAGAAATTTTTTCGCCGTCTTTGCGGATGAGGATATTGGCCAGAATCGGCAATGTGTGCCGACGCTCGACAATACCACTCACAATCTGCAGTGGCCGGAGAAGAGAATCTCGGGGGGTTTTGACCAATTGCATAGGGTTCCTCGATAAAAAGTGAAGGGATATTTTTATAATGAAAAATCGAAATCTACTGCAACTCAAATACTAGTTTTATACAATTACAACATCACGCTATTTTACAGAAACGGGGAGAAATCCAACATAAGTAGAGGTGCGCCGCGTACCAAACGTAAGATCAGTCGACCTAAAAACTACGGCCGATTAAATTTAACCCTTCAAAGTTTGCTCTAGTACATGCAACTCATGATTGCATTCCGGATTCTTGGTGCGGTCCAGCCCAATCTTGCGAACCGCGTGCAGCACCGTCGTATGATCACGCCCGCCAAACAGCTCACCGATTTCTGGCAAACTCTTTTGCGTCAATTCTTTTGCAAGATACATGGCAATCTGTCTCGGGCGGGCAATGTTTGCAGGCCGACGTTTCGAGTACATATCTGCAATTTTGATGCCGAAAAAATCGGCCACGGTTTTCTGGATATTTTCTACTGATATCTGGCGATTCTGAACCGAGAGTAAATCTTTCAGCGCTTCCTTAACAACATCGATGGTGATGTCTTTGCCATGAAAACGGGAGTAGGCCAGAATTTTGCGCAATGCACCTTCAAGTTCACGCACGTTCGAGCGCAAATGTTTGGCGACGAAAAAAGCGACATCATCCGAAAATGTTACCCCTTCCTGCTTCGCTTTTTTCAGTAAAATCGCCACTCGCATTTCAAGCTCTGGCGGCTCAATCGCTACTGTCAGGCCAGAATCGAAACGGGAAATCAAGCGATCATCCATTCCCGTAATCTCTTTCGGGTAGGTATCGCTTGTGATGATGATTTGCTTTTTAGCCGCAATCAATGCCTCAAAAGCATAGAAAAATTCTTCCTGGGTGCGGTTTTTTCCGCCAAAAAACTGAATATCGTCAATCAAAAGCAAATCGAGCGAATGATAATAGCGTTTGAATTCATCAAACCCCTTGCGCTGGTAAGCGGTCACTACGTCGCGAACATACTGTTCTGCGTGAATATACCGAATTTTTGCGTTGGGCTGGTCAAGCAATACCTGGTTGCCGATGGCATGAATCAAATGGGTTTTGCCCAGACCAACGCCACCATAAAAGAACAATGGGTTATATGAAATACCCGGGTTGTTGGCCACTTGGATCGCCGCCGCACGCGCCAGTTGATTAGCCTTACCCGTAACAAAACTATCAAAAGTAAGCTCGGTATTGATACGACTCAAGTCACGCCGTGGCGCCGCATTAGCCTTCGATTCGGACACACAATCCTGCGCAGGAAAAGCACTCGATTCGTGTGCTAGCTCCTCAGTTGCAACGGTAGCAGCCGACGATGCTTTCGCCGTCAGCGATCTGGGGTCGAGCACAAACTGGACATTGATGGCCTCCTCCCAGAACTGCGCAGCCAGCGAGGTAATCCGATTTGCAAACTGCGTCTTAACCCAATCAAGCTTGAAGCGATTAGGGGCAGCAATGCGCAATGTGCCATCCTCAAAATCAAGCGGCGACAACGGCTTGATCCAGGCAGAGAATTGCTGTGGCGTCAGTTCCATTTCTAATTGCGCGGAACAAGTTTGCCAAAAATCATCCATGAATCGTCTGTCTGAAAAAGTGTGGAAGTGCTTGAAAATAACAGGTGACCGCCCTTGAAGGGGACTATTTTTATAGTAAAGGTCAACGACAAACATGCGCTATTCTACTCTCGCTAGAGCGAGTTATCCACAGGCAAAGCAGTTATTTCCGGCAGATATCTTACTACGCCAAAATATAAAAAATGGCCGAATCATTGACAAAGAAGGGTGAAATGCTGTCTAATTCAGGGTTCCCCGCCCATCAAGTAATTTTGCGATGCTGCTTTGTACTGTGTGTCCTTTACGCACAGGCAGGCGTGTCAAAAACAATGGGCAACAAGGGAGATGTAAAGTCCCGATTTATTTTTGCTCATTAGCGAGACCACCATGAAACGTACTTACCAACCTTCCGTCGTGCGCCGTAAACGCACTCACGGCTTCCGCGCACGCATGGCCACCCGTGGCGGTCGCGACGTGCTCAACGCACGTCGTGCTAAAGGTCGCAAACGTTTGGCTGTATAAGTCAAACAGCGGCCAAATAGCGCCCTGCACTGCCAACTGCGTGACAATCTGCACTCAAGGCGATTTTTCACGCGCTCGGCGAATCGTTAAAACGGATGAATTTTCATCCGTTTTTCGTTTGCGGCCTACCCAACGGACTGCGCATTTTGTACTCTATACGCGTGTTAACCAGTTGCCGCATGCCCGCTTGGGGGTAGTAGTAGCAAAACGATTTGCACCCAGGGCTGTCACGCGCAACACGATTAAACGCGTGACGCGAGAAATTTTTCGGCTGGCCCATTTGCCTTCCCTTGACTGCATTGTTCGTCTATCTGCGCCTGTCAATATCAAGTCGGGCCCAGCTACAACTGCAGCCTTAAAGGCAGAACTGCGTACCGAACTACTACGGCTCTTTGCCTCCCAGCGCCTACCAGTGAGCGACTAATGAAATTGCTGCTCTTGTTTTTGTTGCGCGGATACCAATATTGCATCAGCCCCTTGTTTGGGCGGAGCTGCCGATTTTATCCGACATGTTCCAACTATGCACTCGAAGCTATCCGCGAGCACGGCGCAGGCAAGGGTTGTATACTCGCGGCCAAACGAATTTGCAAATGCCATCCGTGGCATACGGGCGGCGTTGATCTCGTCCCAAAAAAATCTACCGAAACCTCTTCTCCAGCCGCTCGCGGTTGCAACCATTTCTGACAAAGCCATTTATGGATATCAAACGTACCATCCTGTGGGTTGTATTTCTGGGGTCATTGTTTTCTCTATGGAATAACTGGATGATCTCTAACGGCAAACCGTCGATGTTCGCCCCTCCTTCCATATTACCCAAGGTCGTCAATCACCCTACGAACAGCGCCAATGGCACCGTATCGAGTGCAGCGGCAACCGCCAGCGTTGGCGCAGCTCCTGCAGATGACACTGGCTCACCACCGGCTCACAGGGAGGTAATTACGATCACTACCGACTTGGTGAGGGCCGACATCGATACGCTAGGCGGAGAACTACAGCATTTGGAACTTCTCAAGCACAAAGCAAGCGTAGAACAGAAGTGGTACCACGGTTTTTCCGAGCTTTTGCGGAATCAAGGATGGTGTTATGGCATCCTAAAAACTTTAGGGTGTAACGAACAAGTTGGACCTGTGCAAAACGTGGTGTTGTTCGATAAAAGCGACAAGCGGACTTATCTGGCACAAACCGGTTTAATCGGGGGCGATTTCCCAAACCATAAATCTTTGTTTATCGCCAAACCAGGACCGCGTAATCTGGACCAAGCCAATGAAGTACGCCTTGTTCTTGAAGCTGAAAAAAACGGTGTCAAGCTCACCAAAATTTTTATCTTTAAGCGTGGCGACTATGTCATCGATGTCAAACATGAGGTCAGCAATACCGGTTTAACTCCGGTCACTCCCTCGCTCTATTTGCAGCTGACGCATGACGGCACCAAGCCAGAACAAGGATCTATGTTTACCGGTAACAGCGATTTTTATGCACCGGCCGTATATACCGATGCAGAAAAATTTCAAAAACTTGATTTCGAAAAAATTGAAAAAGCTAACACTGCCCACACCATCGTCGAGCATGCCAAAGCTGCTAACGACGGGTGGGTCGCTGTAATACAACATTTTTTTGTATCCGCTTTCGTGCCGCAAGACAAAATCCACCGCGACATATTCACCGATAAAGTGGCCGCTAATCTATATTCTGTCGGCGTCAAATTGCCCCTGGGTACCATTGTGCCAGGGGCGAAAACGTCGATGGATGCACACCTGTATTCCGGGCCGCAAGAATCAGCCGTGCTCGAAAAAGTTGCCCCCGGTCTTGATCTGGTGAAGGACTATGGGTATCTTAAAATCTTTGCCGAGCCGATGTTCTGGGTCATCGCACAAATTCACCACATACTCGGCAACTGGGGATGGACCATCATTGCCTTCACGATCCTGATCAAACTGGCATTTTTCCCATTGTCGGCAGCTGGCTATCGCAGCATGGGTAAGATGAAAATCCTGACGCCAAAGATGCAGGCAATTCGCGAGCGGCATAAATCCGATCCGCAAAAAATGAATCAGGCGATGATGGAGTTATACAAAACGGAAAAGGCCAATCCTCTCGGCGGCTGTCTGCCGATCCTGATTCAAATGCCAATCTTCATTGCCCTATATTGGGTATTGCAAGCTAGCGTAGAAATGCGCGGAGCACCGTGGTTAGGCTGGATTCAAAATCTGGCATCGCCCGATCCTTTGTACATTCTGCCGACTTTGTATGCCATTTCTATGGTTGCCCAAACTAAATTGAATCCGTCGCCGCCAACGGCCGATCCAATGCAAGCGAAGATGATGCAGTACATGCCGCTGATCTTTTCAGTGATGTTCTTTTTCTTTCCATCGGGCTTGGTTTTATATTGGGTCGTCAATAATGTTTTGTCGATTGCACAGCAATGGGTAATCACCAAAAAAATGGAAAGTGCCACAAAAAATTAAATGTACTCATTGATAAAAAAACCCATGCATAGCATGGGTTTTTTTATATGTACATGGACATGCCAGTTAAAATCTCAATATGAATCCAGACTATTATCCCATCACAGCTATTGCCACCGCCCCCGGTCGAGGCGGTATTGGCATCGTGCGTGTTTCCGGCAAAGATCTGCGTGTATTAGTGCACACTTTGTTTGGCTCTCAAGTGGTTTTGCAAGCCCGCCAGGCAACTTATTTGTCTTTCAAAGCCGCCGATGGCACGATACTCGATCAAGGCATCGCACTCTACTTCAAAGCGCCACACTCTTACACCGGTGAAGACGTGTTGGAGTTACAAGGCCACGGTGGGCCCATTGTTCTACAAATGTTACTAGCGCGCTGCCTGGAAGCCGGGCAAGAAATCGGGCTGCGACTAGCCGCGCCGGGTGAATTCACACATCGTGCCTTCCTCAACGACAAACTGGATTTAGCGCAAGCCGAAGCAGTCGCGGACTTGATTGATGCCTCCACCGAAGCAGCGGCAAAATCGGCATCACAATCTTTATCGGGTGCTTTCTCAAAGATAATTCATACGCTGGTCGAACAAGTGACGCATTTACGCATGTTAGTAGAAGCGACCCTCGACTTCCCCGAAGAAGAAATTGACTTCCTGGAAAAATCGGATGTACGCGGCCAGCTCGTCAGTATTCAGGAAATATTAAACCGCGTCTTCCTGCAGGCGGCACAAGGCTCGCTTTTACGGGAAGGTTTGAATGTCGTGTTGGCGGGTCAGCCCAACGTCGGCAAATCATCTTTACTCAACGCCTTAGCTGGTGCCAACATCGCGATTGTGACGCCTATTGCCGGCACCACGCGAGATAAAGTGACCGAGACTATCCAAATAGAGGGCATTCCTCTCAACATCATCGACACGGCAGGCATTCGCCGTGCTACCGACGTAGTAGATGAGGTCGAACGAATTGGCATAGAACGCACCTGGGCCGCAGTAGAACATGCCGATGTGATCCTGCATTTGCTCGATGCAGATTTAGGCCCATCACGGGAGGATGAAGCAATCTCCGCACGTTTTCCCGCAAAGGTGCCAGTAGTACGAGTCTGGAACAAAATCGATTTGTCAGGGCACAAACCTGCTGCAAGCACGACCTTTGACATTACCGATATTTACCTCTCAGCGACCAACGGGGTCGGGATTGATTTCCTGCGAGCTGAACTGCTGCGCATCAGTGGCTGGCAACAAACCGGCGAATCGCTTTATCTGGCCCGCGAACGCCACTTGATCGCCCTCAAATCGGCACATGATCATCTCAATATGGCGGCACAACATGCCGCGCAGAACGATCAATCGCTCGACTTATTTGCGGAAGAATTGCGCTTGGCACAAGCACGCTTGTCCAGCATCACCGGAGCATTTTCTTCAGATGATTTGTTAGGCGTCATTTTTAGTCGTTTTTGCATTGGAAAATAATTGATTTCCAAACGATGCCAAAGTTTGCCAATAAATTCAGCGTTCCCCTATATAAATCAAGCCTTTCAAGCCAATCGTTGCCAAACATTGGCAATTGACACCCACTACTTTTAAGTACACAAGTCCTCGTGTACTAATGACTGTGTACTTATATGCCAAAAGCAGCCACCCCTCTCAACGACACTCGCATCAAGGCACTGAAGCCAAAAGCAAAGCGCTATCTGGTTGCCGATGGTGGCGGGCTGGTTTTGGAAATCATGACTTCCGGCGCAAAGATCTGGCGTTATCGATATTCATTGCACGGCAAGCAACAGCCACTTGTCACCATCGGAGATTACCCCGCCATCGGTTTGCAAGATGCAAGAGAGCGGGCGCGCAAATATGCTGAGATTGTGGCAACCGGAGTTTCCCCCATAGCGGATGCCAAAAAAGACAGGGGCGCATCTAAGACTCTAGATTCGGTAAGCGCATTTGCCGATTTTTGGTACAAGTCTGAGATTGAGAACAAATCGGAGTCTTACCGCAAGATCACGCGCAGAGTGCTTGATAAAGACATTCTGCCGGCAATCGGCAATAAACCCTTATCAGATGTAATGCCGGTGACGTGTTGGCTATCTGTGACCGCATTAAAGGGCGTGGCGCGCCACAGGCCGCACTCGTTGCCCGTAACGTCACCAAGCGCATGTTTGAGTATGCGATTTCTCGTCAAGCAGCAACCGCAAACCCTGCACAGCAACTGGTTGCCCGTTTCATCGCCACACCGCAAAGCCGCACTCGCGTACTGTCACATGATGAAATCGGCGCGGTATTGCGGAACGTGTACGCCTCCGACATGGGACGCGCATTCAAACTCGCGTTGCACTTGCTGGCCATCACGATGGTGCGCAAGTCTGAACTGATCGAGGCTGAATGGTCGGAATTGGATCTAGATGCTGGTATCTGGCGCATTCCTGCTGAGCGAATGAAAAAAGAGCGTGAGCATTGGGTGCACCTATCCGCTCAAGCCGTCGCGATGTTCGCCGAGCTGAAAACGCTATCACACAGCGAAAATACGTAGGACTTACGCAAAACCGTAACAATTTGTTACGAATTGACGTAAGCCCAAGTTAACTTGGAAGTATGTAAAGTTCAGGGCATGAAACCAACGCGCCTTGATTACTGCCAGTATTTACTTGTTGCTCAAACCAACTACACG
>JANXTY010000019.1 GCA_025352145.1 Oxalobacteraceae bacterium | reverse complement strand
CCTAAGCCAGGGCATCGGCGTCATCACCGGCTTGCAAGAACACTTTAGCTGGGCAAGCGTAGCAGCAGCGGGAGCCAGCAGCGCAGTAGCGCAGGGCCTGCAAGGATCGGCATTTGAACGGGCCTTCGGCACCATTGGCGTGGGTACCGTGGCAGGCTTTGCGGGCGGGGTTGCGGCTAAGGTGGTGGTGGGTGGGAAGATTGATTATGCGAGGATTGCGTTAGATAGCTTTGGGAATGCTGTGGGGCAGGGGGTTGTAGAGCAGATCCAAGGTAGTGGGCAGCAGGCATCCAAAGTCGCAAACAGGAAGGCCACACAATTTGCCTCAAATGATGTCGGAGTACAGACTATAGACGACACTGCGAATCCTTATCTTGGTACTCAGATAGCGGAACCTAGAGCGCGGACAGCCGAGGATGATGCTCGACTTAAACAGCTCACGGAAGCTTTGTATGGGTCACAACAATCAACAGATGTCAAAGGCTCGGGTACTGATAATTCTTCGCAATATGCCAAGCAGTCCGCATTGCGTGCAACTATTACATTAGATGATTTCGGCAACCCTACTGGACCATTGACCAGTCTGTATGACTTACAGGACAAGAAAAATTTCGCTGATTATCTTGCGGCGGTTAATCATCGTCGTACAACTGGTTTAGCCCTAGACGCACAAGACATTTCCACCTCAAAGGCTGTGCTGTTCAATTATTACGGCTATTCGATGGGAGAGGAAACGTATTCTGCAGCAAACACGGGAACAGCTAAGGAACAGCTGGCGGGCAACTTAAATGAGCAGACATCTCCGGCATTTACGCGAGCACTCGGAGCATTTAATCAGATTTCTACCAATGAACAAGGAGCGCGCTACGATCTCTATAGCAATATACAAGCTGCCACAGGCGAAACACGTGGACGTTATGTTGACGTCACACGAGATAATAGAACTGTTCGAGTAAATTGGACCGCTGATTTTTCAAACTGGGCTAGCGATGTCGGTGTTGGAGCGGATGAAGCATTGCGAAAAACGGATTACAAAGTCTACAAGGCAGCAATTAATACTGCATTTGCAACGGATGGGGTCGATTCTTTTTCCATAAATGGCAGCTGGCGACCTGCGGCAAACGACTATGTCAGTATCGTTGGTCATCTTCCGGCCGGCGTTTCACAAAATTGGTCAATGGCTCATGTTACAAGTAAGGCGATCGACATTAATCAAATAAATGATGTCCGTATTAATGGAGGAAGTTATACGACCCATCATGCAAGTACCACGGAGCCAAGTATTGTTGAAAATTTTACGGATAATTTACTTGATCAGCCCGGTGTGAGGCAAATTTTCCAACCCTGGAGAATGTGGACAAATATCAATAATACTTACTCAGAAAATA
The DNA here is from genome assembly GCA_025352145.1 of Oxalobacteraceae bacterium. Lineage (GTDB taxonomy): Bacteria > Pseudomonadota > Gammaproteobacteria > Burkholderiales > Burkholderiaceae_D > JANXTY01. The sequence goes on along the minus strand of JANXTY010000019.1, from coordinate 2,435 downwards.
CCGGTATTGGGCACAACAATATCATTCACGAAAATCATCTGCACTTTGGCCACTGAGGATAAAAATGAGATTATTTTTTTTAAAAAAAGCAGTGATCTTGCTGATGTTTTACCCTCTTATGTCGATGACGACTGCAGTTGCTCGTAATGGCTCGATCGATGTTGCAATAGTGTTGGACGATCAAGCCAGCGGCTATTTAGTTCCAGACGAAAACTCAGCAGTCATATTCACTTATAAAAAATTAGAACGACTCACGATAATAAATTCAAAAAATAGTCATTTAATGGATGGGAAATATGTTCATGTTAAGGGTACTCAAGGAAAGCGTGCCAGTAAAAATGTTGGCGTAATCCCTGATTTATGGGTAAAGACTTCGCACGTTATTTCTCGCAGAAAGATGAAAAAATGGTCCAGTTGCTGGCCGATCAAGAAATTATTTTTTGTGGATGGTGTTATTGACGTTGATATTGATTTGAAAGATGACGGAACAGGGTTCATTAAATACTCGGAGGGGAACGGACAGCCGACCCCTGTTTCTATTTACAGTTATCAAGATGTTGTTGATGTACGTGATTCCAGAAATGTTATCTCGTATTTTTTTAACTTGGATTCCTCCTCCACATTATCTGCGCCTGACATTGAGATCGTAAATCAGATAACTAGAGACTGCCGTGCGAAACACAAATGAATATCTAGCTGCACCAGAAGCGCGTATAGGGTCACACACGTGTATAGGGTCAAGCGTGTATAGGGTCGTCTCTCATCATCACATTTCAACTCTGCGAAGGCACACCAGTGGATGCAATGAACGTTATCTATTGTAGCGCGCCTCACTCACGCCGTACATTTTCCCAAATTACACATCGACCGATTCAGCAAGATTGCCCATCCTTTCCGCATTTCACATCGCACATTTTTTCCTCTGAGCCGCGCTTACGTCGTAGTCATACTGCGCTACGATCATAACGGCCAGTTGGTAAAAAGGGAGACGACAGTCTCCCTTTTCATTTAATCACCCGAGTAATTTAATGATCACCAACTAAAACATCTCATCACCGTCATCTCCATGCAAATGCGACACCTGCGGCTCACGCTGCGCTGCCTCTTGCAACATCGCTTGCATGTCGTCGCCATCAGTGTGCATCAACATGTCACGCAACTGATCGAGAAATTCGACAATGGTGTACGCATCTTCCGGTCGCAGATGCGTGACGATAGTATTCACGCGCATCATGCCGGCACACCATGCGGCTTCACCTGCTGCTTGACCAAAGCCTCGTGCGATCGCCAGTGCGGCTGCAGCAACGCCGCATTCACGTGCGACACCGTGCAGATGCGCTCCTTATCCATACAGGCTGCAATGAGCGTGGCGTAACAAAGATTGCGGCACAAACGCACATTGCCATGCACGGCCCTTAAGATGACCTGCAATGCCGACTCATCAAAGGTGTTGGCCCCCAATCCGACCCCCGCCAATTGCGCGATAATGAAGTCGGCCAATGCGGCATCATGCATCGGCAAGAGCTGCCTGGAATAACTAATCCGGCTCTTAATGTCGTCGTTGCACAGCATAGACAAACGCATCATCAGTTCAGGTTGCCCGAGCAAGACCAAATTATGTTTTTTGGGAAAGCGGTCAAACAAGAGGCGTAATTTTCGCAGAACGGCGACGTCAAGTAAATGCGCATCATCGATCACGATGTACAAAGTTTTCTGGGACTGCACATGGCGAAAGGCGGCCAGGACTAATTCCTTCTCCATCTCGTTTTCCGACACCTGCAACTGCAGGCACTGTGCCAGTTGCCTGATGATCTGAAGATAGGTGTGCATGGTTTGCGTCAAGGATACGACCACGGCATCGCGCCCCTTGTTAAATACTTCCAGATGTTCGCGAATGACCGTCTTTCCCACGCCAGCATGGCCGACGATGACGGAAAATCCCCCGTGGCTGGCATGCACCTGGATCATTTCCAGCACCTCACTTTGCTGTGGCAACAATGACGTGTGTTCCAGATAAAAGGGTTCCTTGGTCAAGCCAAAGGTCGACTTGATCATGCTGCACCACCATCGTTTCCGCTCAATGGCGAGCGCCATTGGCGGCTATTGGCATGGAGGTCGAGCACATGCGCATCGCCCATCCTTTGGCCGCCAAAGTAGACCACAAAGCAATCGCGCAGCTGGCGGTCATAGCGCACCTGCACCGTCTTCTCACGCAAATCGACCGGGCATTCATAGCGCTGCGCATTGATGGAAAAGACATTGGTTTTGCCCACTTTGCGATCCTCCTCCACAAAGAATACTTCCCTGGAAAAAGCATCGTCGCTCAAAAATTTCACCCCATTGCGGTCGAGATTAAAACGATCAATGGGAATCATTTGAATGCCGCTATGGAACTTGCTGTTGTATTCGCCTTCAACCCAGTCATGGGTGAGCGC
>JANXTY010000066.1 GCA_025352145.1 Oxalobacteraceae bacterium | reverse complement strand
GCCAGGTTGAATGGTTTGGAACCGCTGGCCTGGTTGAAGGATACATTGGAAAAACTGCCGGCCTGGCCACATAGCCGCATTGATGAACTTTTGCCTTTGCGTTCTGGATTTAACACATAGAAAACTGCCTCGATAGGGGGGACGGCTGGATGCTTACCTTTATCGCAGATTCAAATGTTTTCAGCATACCGACTGTCTAGCGCTCATCCGGCCTGTGGCTGCCAGAAGGGTACGCCTCTCGCGATTGATGCCCCGCACCTTTCGGTGCTTTGCTACGTTGTCGGAGCCGCTCTTTATTCAGGCTCCGAGACTCACCAGGTGACACTGGTGGTTCCCTCCTGGGAGGTGGAAACAACTTCTATAAGCGACTCCGTGTGGCACGCCTGGCTTTTAGGCAGAGCGTTCGTTTGATGCTGTTTTATTGCTGTGTTTCTTTGCAAAAATTCTGTAAAAATATTTTTAAAAAATGCTTTTACGGTTTTAAATCTGGGTGGCCGGAATGCGGACGTGACACCGAAATTAAATGTTCAATCGAGCTATCCACCAGCTTGCGAATACCTGGATCGGCCTCCATTGAGGTTTGGATGTCATCGACCATTTGATAAAACTGGGGATCGTTGATGAGGTGCTCTCCCAAACGGGAGAGCAAGATCGATTCAAGAAACACCCGAAATACCTTACGCCCTCTATTAGGATCGTCGCTTCCGATGGTCCGAATTCTCTCACCAAGCACGGATTCGAGCTTTTTCGGGCTGTAAGTGCGCGGTTTTTTCCGGGGCTTGCCAACAGAAGAGCGCTGTCCGGCGGGCTTTAAAGTAACATCAGAAGACAATTGCCCGCGAATAACGGCAACCAGTTGAGCGACTGTTGTGAGGGAGGATGACATAGGGAATGTATGGCGTCGGGTATAGAGTTAAGTACAGGGTTAATTGTTTTCGTTGCCAGTGTAGACAGAAAGCAGAATATGCTGCGAGTCCCCCTCCTCTGCAGCGCTATTGTCTTCTTCATTTTTCATATTTGCAGTACCAGAATTTGCAGAAAGAAGTTCCACTTGATGAATGATTTTTTGCATATCCCTATTCAATGCCTGATTTTCGATATCGGTATTTAATCCGATAGCGATGCCTTTTTGCAGACATTGCAAGACATCCGCAAATTCATCCCGCATGAGGTGAATCAAGCCACGAGAGAAGAGACAGAGCGGATGCTGATCTCCTAATTCATTGAGCGGTGTCAGTACATTCGTCGATCTTTCGGCGTTACCCATCGTCAGCCACAAAAGTCCGAGTTGAAAACGCGCGATAGAAAGCCCGTGATCAATCGCAAGGGCAGCTTCCATCTCTGCGACAGCACGATCGTACATTTTGATTTGCGCATATTCCGCTCCCAAAATGTAATGTGATGGGGCAGTTGCATCGGGACGCGCGGTTGCTTCTTTTAAATAGGAAATAGCTGACCCTGAATCGCCCGCTGCGCTGGCATTGAGCGCGAGCTGCAATAATTCGGCTTGGTCAAGCATTGAAAGGGATGTCATTGTCATAGATCGTCCAAAAAAATTAATGCCGACTTAATCGGCGAAGCCTGCTCCTCGTTCGATGACGAGGGGCAAAAAATAACAGGGTTGCATAAATTGATTGCATCCATTGATTACGTAGCACATAGCCCCTTAACAATATTAACAATACAAATCCATTTCGTCGTTGCGGAAAAATCGGGTTCGCAATTTATTTAATGTATCCACGTGAATTTGCGACACTCTACCTCGGGTTATGCCCAACATTGTCGCAATTTCCTCGAACGAAATCTGTTGTAGATAGTGATAGGAAAGTACTTCTCTTCCCTTTCCCGATACCGCGTCAAGCGATGCTCTGACACGTTGGTTAAGCTGCTGCATTTCGACACGTTGATAGGTGTTGTCTGGGTAGGCCGAATCATCTAGCTGGTGCATACCGGTATCTTCAAGCACAAAACCAATCGCTAAACCAATGGCAAGTTCAGCCAAATACACAAAAATTGCATCGGGATCTTTATCGTCAGGAGGTTCCGTTTTCATCGACGTAACGCGCTCGGACAAGAGGCGCCGACGAGCATTGACCTGTTCCTGTTTTTCACTCAGGGATTTTATGCCGCTCAATATGGCTCCCGTTATCCTCGATGCGGCAAAAGTCTCAAATTTTACACCCCGATCACCATCAAAATGGTCAACGGCCTCCATTAATCCAATAGACGCATACTGGAAATAATCGAAAAATTCCAGTTCAAGATACGTGCGTTTAGCATAAACCTGCGCTGCCAGAGTGCGCGCAAACGGGAGGTACACATCAATAATTTGTTCACGTGCCAAATCACAGGGACCACTTCGCAATTGTTTCCAAAGCAGTGCAATATCGGTAGCTCCCCCGACCGGCGTTGGCTGCGGCGGTTGATTCACACTCATGGCCCGTTATCCATCGAAATAGTCTAACCCGATCTTTGCATACATTACGCGATCATCGCCCCAATTTAGGCAAAAATCGGGCTAGGAAAATGTTCCTAGAAGTGCACGAACAACCAGATTCCAGCCATCGATGAGTACGAACATGAGTATCTTCAACGGCAAAGAAATTGATGCGGGCGGCACCATCATCATCCCGAGCGACATCAAGGCGCTTGAAACAATTAAATCGATCAATAAGAAAGGTAAAAAAATGACGAATCCAATTTGAAAAGCAGAGCGTAACTCTGACAAGATGAAGGCCGGAATCAGCTGAATTAAATTGATGTCTTCGATTGTTTTTGGCGCTTCGCTTTTGGACAGTTCCACCATTAATGCCAGATCCTGTTCACGCGTTTGGCGAACCATGAATTCTCGCATTGGTTTGATGGCCTGAACAGCGGCTACCTCGGCCGTCAACGTCCCTGCCATGAAAGGCTGGTACGCTTTGACATTGACTTCTTGCAAGGTAGTGGACATCGTAAAAAAAGTCAGGAATAAAGCCAAACTGATCACGACCGTATTGGGCGGTGTTTCTTGCATGCCTAAGGCATGACGCAACATGGACAGCACGATTACAATCCGAATAAAAGCAGTCATTGACATCAGGATGGCCGGTGCCAGACTGAGCACTGTCAGTCCCAGTAGAATTTTGATGGCTGACGAAATTTCTCCCGTGGCCCCATTACTTCCAGCAAGATGAACTTGAATGCCGGGAAGTGCGACGATTGATTCACTCGCGCAAGCCGCCGCAGAAAATACGATCGCTGCGAGCGCCAGAATACCCGGCATCCAAGTCTGCCTGCCTGTTCTTTTCACGCTACTCATTGCGGCTTCTCCGTGACCTCTGCAGAGGGGCCTGGCGTTGAAACCAGACAACGGATGTTTTGTTGGGTATGCCCGATCAAATGAAGTGAGCCGCCGAATTCAATGACGGAAAGAGATGAATGGGAATCTAGGCGGCGCGTTTCCACAATCCTGAGATATTTATTCTTGTGCGGTTGTGGATTGCCTGGGCCAAGGCGGCGTCGGATTACGTATAAAGCCGCTCCTAAAGCACAGAGAAAAAGGGTCGCCCCAATAATCGCACTGGAAAAACTGCCGGGAGTATCTGGCGCCTCATGTTTGAAGGGGATTAAAGCAGCCGGTGTTTCTACTGCGAACGCGCACGCCATGCCGACCCAACAAAAAAAGCTTGCCCATGCAAACAATCGGCAAAGTCGGCTCAGCTTCATGCTTTAACAGCTTGCGCTATTTCAGTAACTCTTACCCCGAAATGATCGTCAACTACCACCAATTGTCCTCGGGCGACTACGTTCCCATCCACCATGACATCCACGGGACAATCGACGTGTCGATCTATCTTCAGTATGGCAGCTTCCTTCAGGTCCATGAGTTCGCCCAGGGTCGTATCGGCATGGCCAAGCAGGACGGTCAATTTCACTTTCACGCCATGAAGCAGACTCATATTCCCACCCAGTAAGGCTGGCCCCGAGGGTACTTGCGCCACAATCTCAGAAAGCTCAATAATTTGTGTCGACGTATGTTGCCCGGTATTCTGCCCGGTATGTTGCTCAATATGTGGCTCAACATGCCGCGCATTTTCATTTTTAGGTATGCTACTCAAAATTAACTCCCGCTTTCTATTTTTCACCACGAACAATTTCAATCGCCACCGCATTTTTTGAGGTGCCTATATGTCCATTAAATAAGCGATGACCGTCAGGGCTGGATACCACTACTGGTTTGTCGATCGACGTGTCTAATCTAATCACATCGCCGACACCAAGCTGCATCAGACTCCCAATATCGACTTCCGCCTGTCCCACCTCAACCGGCAAACTCACCACCACACTACGCAACGCTTTCTTATAATCCACCTGGAAAGGCATCTTATCCATGGGTGGTTTGATCTGATCGCTCAGTGAGTCAATACATTCCCCATTGAACAAGCACCCAAAAGAATACTCGCCAAGCCGAATGCCGGCAAAGATTGCGCCCGACCCGCGCGTAAATTCATGGGACGTACTTTGCGAGGCTTTTCCCGTTTGCTCCGTCTTATTCTTCAGGGAAAAACTTGCCGCAATGTGATCCAATAAAGAATAAATGGCCTTTTCAGATGCCCCAGCAGCGATCAAAGAAGATTGTGTCGGATGCACGACGTGACGCAAATCAGAGGGAAACATTTTTCGCTGCACATGTGTCGCCAATTCAGCCGGCCATGAAAAATGGAGCACTCGTTCTTTATCAACATACGATCGTTGCCATTGCATCGCCATTTGCTGCGGGCTTGCATCCCATGCCCGTATGCAATCTACTTGCATACCGCCTTGCTGCACACCCCAATCGGTACACCAGCGATCCAACAATCCGTCCAATTGAAGCTTTACCGCGCCAAGAACTGAGGCGCTTAGCAACCTGAACGAACGCACCTCCATTAACGATGTCCTTTCATGTCGAACAATTCTTGAATCATGTCATTGGCGGTACTGATGACATGGGATGACGCCTGATATCCACGTTGCATAACGATGAGGTTACTAAACTCATCTTCCATATGTACATTCGACCCTTCTATTTGACTCGACAACAAGCTTCCGAAATTTCCGGTTTTGGCATAACCCACATGTACCGCCTGCTTACTTGCACTATCGAATTGGTTTCCGCTTAACTGCACGACATCCTGGTCCGAATCAAAACGCGCCAAAGCAAGACGTGCCCCTTTTGTTGTTTGCCCGTTGGTGTAGGATGCAATCAATGTTCCCTCTGCATCGAAAGCGACTTTTGTTAAGTCGCCTTCCAGATAACCATCTTGTGAGTCGACTGCCAATGTGGAGGTTCCCGCAGGAACACCGGCAAGCGACTCGCTTTTTGAAAAGTCGAAATTCACAGAAAGCGCAGGGACGCCGGCAGGAGCAAAAGCTAAGGTCACGACACTTGAGCCAGCTACCGCAACACCGCCCGCATATTTGATACTGCCGGTTCCCAACGTACCAGTGACATCGCTAATGGTAACGTCCCAGTCGCCTGCACCCATATTCTTCAAGGTCAAAGTCACACTGTGCGAGCCCCCTAACGCATCAATAATATTGACGCCGTTAACCACGAAATTAGATCCTATGGCCAGGTCCGAAGCCAATTTATCTTTGAAATTGATAGTGCCGGTCGCCTTTGGCAGGTTATGACGTAAATCGGCCAGTGAAACATCGACTAAATTTCCTTGCGCATCTAAACCCGAGACGTGCAAAGCATCGGTTTTATTAACGAGTATTCCCTCTTTATTAAATTCAAAACTTCCTGCGCGCGTATAGTGAGATTGGGCGCCATCATGGAGGACAAACATACCATTGCCACTAATTGCCAAATCGAGCGTATTTTGTGAAGCTTTCAGATCCCCGGCATTGAAATTAATAGCGGCCGATAGCGTGCCTACGCCAGAACCCAACTGGGCGCTTGTCGCGCCGTTGCCTGGTTGTCCGCCCGTACTTGCCTGATAAAAGAGATCGGAAAATTGTAGTTGGGAGCTTTTAAAGCCCGGCGTGTTTACATTGGTCAGATTATTTCCAATAACCTTCAAACCCTTGGCATAGCTGGAAAGACCCGACATGCCGATAAAAATAGTGTCCAACATAATAATTCCTTAGCGAATGTTTACTATTTGAGAAAGAACCACACCAGGCAGGAAGGCCCCGCCTGTTGTGGTTACCGTAAATTGTGGCTCTCCACTTGAAAGGTTGATGGCTGTTATTTTTCCAGTGGTAGTGCCACCGGTCGAATTGACATCCACTGTTTTTCCAAGAAGTCCGACTGATTGATTGGTCGCCTGCAATGCAAATAGTTGATCAATTTTTAGATTCAGTTCTCTGCTTTGTTCAAGCGCCGAAAACTGGGCCATCTGCGCAATGAATTCTTGATTATCCAACGGCTTGAGAGGGTCTTGATTACTCAATTGGCTCGTCAGAATTTTTAAAAATTGCTGCATGCCGATACCGTTTGTCTGACTTGCTGAACTTGCACTCGTAGCGTCAATGGCCATTTAAATTACTCCTAAAAATTTTTGTTGAGATTGGGTGGAAGAATGGGGTGAATCGGGATGCTGCACAACTTCCCTATCTGAATAAGCCTCTTCATTTTTTTCACTCGGATTAACGAGGGAAGAATGGGAAATTTTTTTCCCATTCAGCGTCAGAGAAGCCAATCTGACACCAGCATCATTTAGCTCCGTGTTGAGGGAATACGCCAATTTACGTGCTTGCGATTCGGTGAGAGTGGCATCCCGAATCCAGGTTTGCACCCCATTTTCATCGGTGTAAGTATGCATCTGTCGTCGCGCAAAATTTTCTGAATTTTCTTTTGCTTCCACATCACCCTCGCCAGATTTTCTGCCACCAACTTCCTCTGCAGCTGGTTCATTTCCCAGTTCTGCCTGTTGCGTTCCCGTGCGTTGAAATAAGGTGATATTGCCCAGCTGTTTAGCCTCCGATGGCACCACTCCTCCTGATTGTCCCGCACCATCTACACCGCTCAGGGCGCTGTAACCCATCACGGTGCGCAAAGGACTTCCTGCGTAAGACGGCGACAGCGCAGGCGTCATGGAAATAGCGCGTGGCACACCCGACTTTAGCATTTCATTCGGCATCGAATTTGACATAAGCTGCTGTAAAGGAAGCAGGGCTTTATCTGCCCCGCTCGTGTCGGTATCCTGCGACGCCTGCGCAAAATCTTGTTTCCCTGATGAAACCATAGCGGAAGCAGAGGTCGCAGAAGCACTTTTAAGATCGTTATTCGCACGCGATACAACGGACTGATCGACCATACGCCTATCGTCACTGCGAAGTAGTGTTTGACTATGTTGCATAACAAAATTACTCGAAGACGAATCGAGCTCCTGCGATTTTTTTAGCCCCGCATGATCAGGTGTTGATCCTTCTGCGGTATTTTTCTTCGTACCGATTGCCAGCATGGCCCGCTCCAGTTCGAGCAGCCATCCGCCATGCCGCGCTTCACTGGACTGCTGGTTTACCGGAGTAGAAAATCCGCTGGTATATAAATTGAGATGGTCGAGATTAGTAGTCATAATGTGTCATCCTTTTTCAGTACCTGCTTGAAGGGTGGACCAATGATCATCGGCCTCTTTAAAATCACCACTCAAACGCAATTTAACAAAATCTTCTTTCATTTGATCACGATGCTGTTCCACCGATTCCACACCCCGCTGAGAAGCCACCACACGGCTAATTAACAAGTCTCGCCTCTCTTCCACCGCCGCAATTTCTAACTCCTGAGCTAAGCGTTGACTCGCTAAGTCATGGATATAACGCGTCAATACCGTAAAACTATCGACATTCAAGTGATGCGACGCATTGGACAAACGGCTCCAATCCTCGGCAGCGAGGTCACTGGATTTTTTTATGTCCGCCAATGTGCTATTTTTTTCTGCCAGCAAACTATTGACTTCATTGAGCTCCGACAATAAGGCATCATGATCCCATTTTCGCGTCAGCAAAACTGGTTGCAATGAATACTCAAATCGACGTTTATTGCTCATGATATTAAGCTGCCTAAAGCACTTCGCATCCGTACCATCGCATCATGCCGAGAGGTCGACTCCAGAATGGATTGCCGCAAAATATGCCGCAACGCCGGATACACCTGAATGGCCCGATCAATGCCAGGATTACTACCAATCTTGTAAGCCCCCATATCTACCATTTGCCTGTTTTTCTCGTATACCGAAAGCAATTCGACCACACCCGACATCAGTTCTTGTTCTTCTTCGGTGACTAAATCAGTTGCTAATCGGCTCGAGCTTTGCAATACGTCAATGGCTGGAAAATGCCCTTCGTGAGCCAGCTCACGCGATAAAATAATATGTCCATCCAGCGTCGCCCTCACTATGTCGGAGATGGGCTCGTTAAAATCGTCTCCCTCTACCAATACTGTGTAAAGCGCCGTAATGGATCCTCCCGAATCCGTTGTGCCGCAACGCTCACATAAAGCGGGAATCTCCGAAAACACCGAAGGGGTATAGCCCCTCGCAGTAGGCGGCTCCCCCGCAGCCAGCCCGATCTCCCGTCTTGCCATGGCAAAACGCGTGACAGAATCCATCATTAACAATACTTGTTTTCCCTGATCCCTAAAATGTTCTGCAATCGTCGTTGCGGCATAGGCCGCCCTCGTACGCACCAATGCAGGTTGATCGGAGGTCGCCACGACAACAACACTGCGTTTTAAACCTTCCGGGCCCAAATGTTTTTCAATGAATTCGCGCACTTCCCGGCCGCGCTCTCCAATCATTGCAATGACATTAATATCGGCTTTAACATCGCGTGCCAGCATGCCAAGTAAAGTACTTTTCCCCACACCACTTCCAGCGAAAATCCCCATCCGTTGGCCGCGCCCTAATGGCAGCATGCAGTCAATGGCCCGCACCCCTGTTTCAATAAGGGTCTTGATACGCGGCCGTGTCAATGGGTTAAGTGGCGCAGCGTGAAGTGTGCGATGTGAGCTGGACTTCGGTTTAACTCCTTCGTCCAAGGGTTCCCCAAAAGCATCGATAACGCGCCCCAGCAAAGTATCTCCCACCGCCATCGTCGGCAACTGCCCGGTAGCCAAAATCGTACTGCCACTACCCACCCCCCGCAACTCGCCATACGGCATAAGTATGACGCGCCCAGGTTTCATACCCACTACTTCTGCAAATAGCTTTGTGTGCGAATTTCCAGAGACCACTTCACACACCTCGCCCATTGTGACATCGGGTCCAATTGCCTCGATACTATGTCCAGCAATGCCCGTTACCCGTCCAACGCGACGAACCAGTTCCGTATTGCGCACGGCATCAAGGTATTGCTGCATTAGATACCTGCCTCGACGGAATCACGATTTTCCCGTACCGCAAGAAGAACCTCACTGAGGCGAGCTAGTTGCAATTCGAGCCTGGCATCGAGCGATCCTATCGTGCTATCCACAATGCACCCCCCCATTTTGATAGACGTATCTGCCCGCAATGCGATTTGCGAATCAATCTCTGCTGCGCCATCACTACAAATTTGTTGGACGAGTTCCAGATCCTGTGGATGCAAACGGACAACCAATTGATCTAACTCGCGAAATGTACCGACAATCTGATTGACCATATTAATGATCGTGGTCCGCGAGGCCGCAGTCTCACCGATGATTCGGCAAATCGCGGTATAAACAATTTCAACCGCTGCCGCTTCCGCCTCTTCAAGAACGCTCATTCTGGACCGATAGAGTGCCGACGAAATTGAGGCCAAACGTTCTACCTGCTCTAAAATCGTTTTTTGTGCGGCCTGTTCCCCTTTTTCCAGGCCAGCCGCATAGCCACGACGCTCCGCTGCCTCAAAAATTCTACTCCGTTCACGCTCACTCTCGCGTTCAAGCGTTTGAGCAGCGTCCTGTCGTTGCGCGACAAGATCCTCAGTCGATAGCTGAACCACCGGTTCTTTCAATGACGGTATTACGGGCAATGGTTTTTCTATAAAAGCTTCCACTGGGACTGCGACGGATTTCGTCTCTTTCGCCGTATCGCTCGCCGAATTCTGCTTTAGACCGGGCGCTCTTTTTAATTGCCGGGTTTGCAAAGCAATAGGCGCTGCGCGAATTATGGCCGCCATGACTTCACCCAACGTAGTAATGAAGAAAATACCTGATGACCCGCCTCGACTGACGCATGACGAACCGGCTTCCTCAATCGGTTGGCGACAGCATCGATGAGAAACGCTTTGCGTGCAAAAGCCACATTGTGTGTCGGGCTAATCGATAAACAAATGGACTCCCATCGTACAGGCGAAAACAAAGCTTGAAGACGAGAGGCCCAAGGCCAATGCTGAATCGAAAGAAATTGTCCAATAAGCGATGACGGCTCATTTTCAAAAATAGTAAATATTTCCCCTGGACTTGCTGCACGAACCCGATCGAATGCAATTGCTGGGGTAATGCCTGTGCCGCTTGTATCCAAAAAGCTGGCGGCGCTCAGATCGCCATCGAAACCTAGCTCTTTCAGTTCATCCAGGTATTGAACTAACGTTCCTTGCTCATCTGCCGGCAAGGCGGAAAGTATCCACTGCCTATCCTCATCACCGAGTGAATGAAGTGCTGCTGCAGCACGACGATGCCCGCTCATTTTCGGCTTTCCACCATATCGTCGCGCGCACCAGTACCCTGGATCCATTCGCGGACATTCAATAACATTTGCTCTCTTTCCTGAGCTGTCAAAGGTCGCCTGATTATTCTTTCTCTTGCACGATTTCGCAGATATACAATAGCCCCAGCGGTTGTGAGAAGGAGGAGAAAAAGTAACACGACCACAATAAATTTTGAATAATCCTGCGGACGCTCGGTGGATTTTCCTTGATACGTGGATTTTTTTTCCTCGTTTGCGTCAGCACCAGGACTGCGGGTTGTTAAGGCGCTACTCAAAGAAAGTCCATCGCGCGTCATCTCATTTTTCGTGACATCCTCACCTGCTATGCCGAACTTGTCCATGGAGTACACGACAACAGCATCACCGCGTTGGCTATTGAAGCCGGCAGCAAGGCTGACCACCTCTTTTAATTTTTCAATCTGCGATTCATTCATCGGCCGTTTAACAACCACGGCAATCGTCAACCGTTTTACCGCGCCTGTGGCAACGACAATTTGCTCCACCCGACGTCCAACTTGGTAATCGGATTCCAGCGAAGTCATTTCATTGCGTTGGCCACCGTGATTTGCTGCGCTTTTCATCACTGGCGTAGAACCCTCTCTCGTTGATTGACGTTCCCGAACGACTACTCCCGTTGGACTACCATCCTGCCCACTCAATTTGGCAGGCAATACTTCCTCTGTTGTTACCTTGCTTTGATCCAGATTTAACACTACATCCACGCTCGCGATAGCTTCTCCTGGTCCGAAAGTACTGTCCAGAACTTGTGCAACTTTGCGCGTTAAATATTCCTCGGCACTGCGTTTTGAATCAAGTTGGGAACCTGCTGACTCCCCACCACCCTCGGCAGAAGCAACCTTCGTCAACGCCACCCCATGCTGATCCAAAATGGTCACATCGCCAGCGACAATATCAGGCACCGATGCAGCGACAAGACGTTGAATTCCAGTGATTTGATCCGCTACCAGTATTTTTCCCGGCTTCATGGCAAGTGTTACCGACGCTTTGGGCTTGGTAAGCGCTTTCTTGAATAATCCCTGCTCAGGAATCGCCAGATGAACCCGTGCAGCCTGGATATCATCAATGGAGAGAATAGTGCGCGTCAGTTCGCCCTGAATGGCACGCAAGTAATTTACCTTTTGCACAAATTCAGTCATGCCGAAATCGGCGTTGTTAAACACTTCAAATCCGACGGCCCCATGCAATGGCACATCTTTTTCCATTAATTTCAAACGCGTTTTATATACAAGATCTTTGGGCACCAAAATGGTATTGCCGCCATCGGAAAGCTTATAAGGAACTTTCATACGATCTAATTCAGATGTCATCGAAGCCGCATCACGAGACGCCACATCCGCAAATAACACTTGATAGTCCGCACTATAAGCCCACACACCCAGGCCAGTTGCTAATGCAATGATCAACACGATACCCACTCCAAGGCCCAGCTTCGCCGACCTGGTCAAACTATTCCACATTTCTACAATAGACTTCACAATACGACTCCTAAACCTGCATCCGCATTACTTCTTGATAGGCTTCAAGCAGTCGATTACGAACTTGAACCAATAATTGAAATGAAAGCCTCGCCTCTTCCAAATGGATCATCACTTCATGAAGATTCTGCGCATCACCAACCGCCATTTTTTTGATATCTGTATCCGCGTTAACTAAACTCTCATTGACTGAAGTTAATTCATTCGAAAACCAGTTTCCGAAATTCGTTACGGGAACCTCGGCCTTGGCGGTCGGTAAGAACTGATCCGTTCCCATTGGCGTAAGCGCCCCAACGCTGGCAGCTGCAACAGGCTCTACAATCATTATTGGCCTCCAATTTCTAAGGCGCGAGAAGCCATCGTTTTTGCAGCATTCATCGCCACCACGTTGGCCTCATACGCACGCAACGCACTCATTAAATTGACCATTTCCGAAGTGTGATTAATACCGGGGTAAGCCACAAAACCTTTGCTATCTGCTTGCGGATGACCCGGTTCATACACCATTCTCGGCGCGCTCGTTTGAGGTTCGACGCCAACAACTTGGGCACCGCCAGTGGCGACCGCATATAAATCGCCAAACTGTTTTTCAAACGTCAGCGGAACCTCTTGCGATATAACCCGCATAGGCTTATACAACTGCCCTATCGATGACGCAGTGGTATGCATATTTGCCAAATTTGCCGCTGTCACATCCAGTCGAAGTTTTTCGATGGCCATGCCGCTGGCACTAATTTGAAACGAGGCGTTATAGTCCATTAGCGTTTCCCTTCTGTAATTGCCATGCTCAAAATAGAGAAATGTCTGTTGAGTGCTTTGAGCAAGGCTTGGTGGTGAAGCGTATTTTCAGACAATTTTGCAACTTCCATGTCAAGAGAAACAGCCTCATCGGCCTCTGAACCGTTATGAGCGAATTCCAACACCGGACGATAATTTGACAAGCTTGATAACGACGGGGTCTGCCCCTGCGCGATCGAATTTCTAATGTCTGAGAATTGCTCCTCGAAACTAACAGAAAGCGGTTTATATCCAGGTGTATTGGCATTAGCAATGTTATGGGAAATTGCTTGTTGACGCATGCCGGCAGCATCAAGCGCCAGGCTTACTAATGCACTGGTGTTAGGGTCGATCAAGGTAACCATTTTTTTCCTTCCAATTTTTTAAAATTACAGCAGATATTGTTTTAGAGATTTACTGAACTACCAACTCGGCATGTAATGCCCCGGCAGCTTTGACCGCCCGCAAAATCGAAATAATGTCCCGCGTATTGGTTTTAATTCTCGTTAGCGCCTGAACCAAATCCGCAACCGTATTGTTGGTAGGAGACACGAAACCAGTCTCTGCCGCTTCATCCACATCTACCCAACTATTGGAAAGCGGAACGGTGCGGATATCCGCCCCTGTATTACGCACCAATAATGGTTGCGATGCGGAATTGTCCGTCAGAATTGAAACCTTCAAGTCGCCATGGGAGACCGACACTTTAGAAATACGCACATCCCCTCCAGAAACGATGGTTCCCGTTCGCTCATTAATCACCACTTTCGCCCGCCGATCCGGCTCTACCTTGACATTCTCGATCGAGGTTAAAAAATCCGTTAGCCGACTTCTCTTATTGTCGGGAATCTTAATTTCAATACCAGAGGCATCCTGCGCAAGCGCTACCGATTGACCCAATGAGGCATTAATTGCGCTAGCCACCCGCGTAGCAGTCGTATAGTCCGGGTCGGACAACACAAAGGTCACGGTATGCTGAGGGCTCTCCACTTCGCTGAGAACGCCAATTTCAATAGTAGCGCCGCCCGGCACCGATCCTACTGTAGGATGATTTTTTTGGACCACGTTACCATTCAAATCATACTTATAACCACCCACTGAAACAGCGCCCTGTGCGAGTGCATATACCCGACCATCAGGCCCCTTAAGAGGAGCCAAAATAAGAGAGCCGCCGACCAAGCTGCGTGCATCGCCGATCGACATGACCGTTACATCCAGTGTTTCTCCCACACGTGCGAAAGGCGATAAACTTGCCGTAACCATGACTGCGGCCACATTGCGGCTTTGCACATCGTCGGCAACAACCGACACGTCAAAACGAGACAGCATATTTGCTATGGATTGGCGCGTTGTTTTGTTGTGGCCCGAATCACCCGTGCCCGCAAGACCGGTGACAAGACCATAGCCAGTTAACGCATTCTCACGCCAACCGGACATTTTCCCAATGTCTTTAATGCGAATTTCCTGTGCGCAGCTTGCATTACATATCAACATGTAAATCAGCGTAGCGAAGGTCAAAAAATATTTTTTCATTCTCTTAGAGTCCAAACCAAGTCAAACATCGCTGCCACCAACCCGGCCTCTGTTTATTTGCTATGTCGCCATCGCCTAAATAACTAATTTTTGCATCGGCAATCCGAGTGGATAAAACGGTATTCGTATCGGATATATCCTGAGGTCTGACCCGGCCTTCCACTTTGATCTGCTGTCGTTCATTGTTCACTTCCAAAAACTGCTCCCCTGCGATGATCAGGTCGCCGCTACTATTTATTTCTTTAACAGAAACGGTAATCTGCGCCAGTACACTGCCTTGTCTTTGGGTACTTCCACTGCCATCGAGTTGGTTTTTTACATTCACTCCCGCCGCGCGCGCCTTCGTCACCGTATCGATGTCAACACCGACACCTGCATTTCGGCTGGCCCTGGTATTAGCAGCGCTGGTCGCGCTGGATGTTTCATACACCAACACAGTAATCAGATCCCCACGACGATGGGCCTTATGATCTGATGTGAGTGCTTGATAGGAATTTTCCTGATAGAGGTTTGCAGCCTCTGCCATACCCATCAATAACAAGATGGCTAAACTCAAAAAAATATTTGAACGTCGATGCAACATACCCTAATACCTTTCATTTGCCTGAACCACGCCTGCTGAAACAATCCGTCCAGAGATTGCGCCGGTGCCTTGATCCGTTTTCACTTTTACGCGTTGGCCAATCACCCCTTCTTGCTCGGCAACCGCACGGGTTTCAATTAAAACACCGCCTTCGGCCACCACCAGCCTAACTACATCTCCCCGTGAAACTGCTCCGGGAAGAGATACATATTTTCGCGTTAATATTTGCCCGCTTCCCAAGGGGCGCTTAACGTGAAGCCGTCCTTGAACATCCGCAACTGAAACCAGTTCATCTGAAATGGCTGAAACATCCTCTACTTTGGATGAAAAGTCCTCTGATGAAACCACCGCACCTTCAGGCAAATCACGACGAGCAACCAACACCTTCTGGCTTACCCGGATGTTGAACGGAACAATGACCGACCGATAAACCACACCCTCCACGACCACATCAATCCAAACCGGCAGCCGTGCATAAACATGTTTTTGCTCGATAGGCCTTACTACAAATGAAGCTTCACCTAATGGCAACGCTATGTCGGCAACGGATGAAGTCAAATCGACTTCCACGTGCTCGAATTTGCCACGCAATTCTTTGAGCACACTTCTTTTCGCAAGATCTACAAAAGTATCGGCAGTGACCAATCGACTTGCAGATCGAACTTTCACACTGTTCGCGCCATCCCATTCAGGTGCTTGAGGCAGGCTCGTCAATCGTGACCGAATCAACTGACTTAATTCATTTCTAGTGAGTTGTTCAATAAAACCAATGCGAGGTGCCTCAGCCACACGCAACACTTCTATCGCATTTTTAAGAACCAAATCCGCACTGCTTACCTGAGCAATATCGGCGATAGTGACATAGCGCCGACTAACGATTGCCTCCGGTTTTAATTCAATGTGTATGCTTACTTTTGATTGCTCCGCTTGTGCAAACTGGCCCGCAGATGCCACCATCAAAAAAACAATCGCTCGACATATCGACAATAAAAAATCCCTCACTCCAGACTCACTATCGACGCAAGTTATTACTCATGCCAAGCATTTCATCGGATGCTTGAATCACCTTGACGCTCATCTCGTAGGCACGTTGGGCAACCATCAAATTGACCATTTCATCAATCATTTTCACATTGGATGATTCAACAGAACCCTGAACAAGTACGCCAAGTCCATCCGCACCAGGATTTCCATAGATGGCATCACCCGATTTCTCGGACGCCTTATATAAATTTTCACCTAGCGCCACCAGACCCGTAGCATCCGAAAAATTGGCCAGTTCAATGCGTCCCACTTCTGTTGCTTCGCTTTGATTGCTGGACCGTACCATTACCTTACCGTCGGCATTAACAACCATGCTCTTAACGTCCGAACCGATGTGAACATTGGGCTTGAGTGCTTTGCCATCCGCAGTCGCCAAAAATCCATCCTTATTGACCGACAATGAGCCACCACGGGTATAAGCATGTGAACCGTCGGGCATCACCACTTCAAAAAAACCGTCGCCTTGTATCGCAATATCCAAGGGGGCATCTGTTTTTTTTAAGTCCCCATTGGTAAACAATTTAGACAAGGAAGAGATACCAACACCACTCCCATGCGCAATACTTAAACTGCTCTGTGCATCTTCAGTCGATGCCGTTCGGCCCAACTCCCGGTAAACTAAATCCTGAAAATTAATGCGTCCTTTCTTAAACCCAGGGGTATTGATATTAGCCAGATTATTGGCGATAGTATCCACGTTCATCTGTTGCATCTGCATGCCGGTAGCGGCAATATAAAGCGAATCATTCATAGTTTTCCCTAAAATTCCCCAAGCTTTCTCATCGCTTTTTCAAATATATCGTCATACCCTTGCATCACTTTTTGCATGGATTCAAAGTGACGTACCGTTTCAGTTAAACGAATCATTTCCTGCGGCGAATTCACATTCGAATTTTCCTGATACCCAACCCGCACTACGCCATTAGTTCCCGTGTTTTCAATCCGGGCTGCCCCCTGCCCATACATCCCATTACCAAGGGGGATGAGTCCTTCTGGATTTGAAAAACGAACTAATTTGATCTGGCCTGCCAGATGCTCTCCTTGACGGACATCGCCAGTAGGATCAATTGTGACCGGTGCGCCCGAAACCTTAATCTCGCCCCCTGTTCCCATGATGGGAAGTCCCTGATTCGTCACCAAGCGTCCATTGATATCTGCGCTGAGCGCGCCTTGTCGCGTGTATGCCAGTCCGGTTGCTGTTTCTATTTCAAAAAAGCCGTTCCCATCCACCGCGATATCAAGCGGATTTGACGAATAACGAAGGGTGCCTGCACTTGGATCGATCGCAATCGGTTCCTGTGCGGCCGGTGACGTAGCCGCCGTCTCTGACAGACTGCTCACGTAACTACCAAACGACCGGGCAATGGGGATTTCTCTTTTATATCCGGGCGTCAGGACATTAGCAAGATTCTGACTAATGCTATTGAGCCGCTGCAGGTCGTTCTGCATGCTGATGCCAGCGATTGTTATTCCATCCAAGATGTACCTACCTTTCGTAACATATTTATTCTCGATCACGACTGATCAATTTTAAAGACTGATGCTTCCATAAGATTTCAAATTGACTGAATTCGGGATTTCCGCCATTGATAAAATTCTCATGTGGGGGATCACACGCTCCGACAAAGAACGTAGATGGCGCCTTAAATCTGGGGAGCACAACAGCACCGGCAACATATTGGCTTTCATCATACGTTCAGCATTTGCCGAGAGACGGGACAACAGTTGCTCCGCAAATTTAGGCTCAACTACCAATGTACTCACCATATCTGCCGTACGCACACTTTGCATCAGACTCTGTTCAATGGCGGGATCTAGCGTCAGGACGTTTAAAGCCGTCATCTCACCCACCAGGGATTGACAAATTGCAGCGCCCAATTTTTGTCGCACCATTTCGGTCAGATAGCTTAAGTCTTTACTGACACGTCCCATGTCCGCCAAGGTCTCAAGAATGGCTTCAAGATTACGAATCGACACTTTTTCTCTTAAAAGATTCTGCAGCACCTTCTGTACATCGCCCACAGAGACGACAGTCGGTATGAGATCTTCGACTAAACCAGGTTGCTGCTGCCGGACACGTTGAAGCAAGCGATCCGTTTCAGTCCGTGTCAGTAGCATTGCTGATTGCTGTTTAAGTACTTCACTAAGATGAGTAATGAAGACAGTCGTCGCATCAACCAGGGTATATTTTGATGCCCGCGCCAACTCTTTTTCCGAGTCCTCAATCCAAATTGCAGGCAAACCATAGGTCGGTTCCTTTGTTTCAATTCCTTTAAGCGCCCGTACTCCGGCCCCACTATGAATAGCGAGAGTACAATCCGTCATAATCTCGCCGCGGCCTGCGAGAACACCAAACACCGTCAATTCATATCCGTTTGGAGCTAGCTGGGGCGAATCGCGAAAACGAACGCGCGGCAAAACCATTCCAGACTCCAGCGCATATTGCTTGCGAATAGCCAAAATACGGTCCATAAATAAAGTTTGCTCACCGCCTACAAGCGGCATCAAATTCGCACCCACCCGAACTTCAATCGGTTCAATTTGCAGCATCGAATAGGTATCTTGCTCTTCTTCAGTCGTTGCCTCCTCCAATGCATCATCGGATGATTTACTACTTTCATCATTAGCGCGTTTGCGAACAATCAAACCGACGGACAGTAAAATCACCATAATGGTTGCAACAGGGATAGAAGGAATCCCCGGCAAGAAAAAGAGAATGGCGAGTGCGCCCGCTACCACAAAAAGTGTTTTCGGAAAAGAGGTGATTTGCCGGAGTACTTCGACACTTAAATTTCCATCCGAAGCCGAACGCGTGACGATAATGCCAGTTCCCACCGCAATTACGAGCGCCGGAACCTGAGTAACGATCCCGTCGCCGACTGTCAATAAAGTAAACGTTTGTAGCGCTTGATCCCAACGCATGCCCATTTGCATCACACCGATAACCAAACCGCCGACAATATTAATCAGAAGAATGACGATACCGGCAATCGCATCACCCTTCACAAATTTGCTGGCACCATCCATAGCGCCGTAGAATCCGGTTTCTTTCTCCAGATTTTTACGACGGCGCTTCGCCTCATTCTGGTCAATGAATCCCATATTCAAATCTGCATCGATACTCATCTGTTGACCAGGCATGCTGTCAAGCGTGAATCGCGCCGCCACTTCAGACACGCGTTGCGCGCCATTAGTTACCACTACATACTGAACCACAACCAGAATCAAAAATACGATCAAGCCAATCACATAATTTCCCCCGACCACGTAAGATCCAATTGCCGAAATCACCCGTCCCGCATCCGCTTCAGACAGAATCAACCGGGTAGCAGCAACGTTTAACGACAGGCGAAACAGAGTCGCAATAAGCAACAACGATGGGAATGTAGAAAATTCAACTGGCCTCGCGATATAAAACGTCAGCAATAAAATAAGCAGGGCAAAACTAACATTAGTGATAATCAGAAAATCGAGTAATGCAGAGGGAATAGGCACAAACAACACAGTGAGAATACCCACCACCAACAACACCATGACCAAATCGGCGTTATCGCTAAAGATGCGTCGAAGGGCCGACATCAAGCAGCTCCTCGTGACATACGTGTTGCTTCACGCATCGTATAAACCCACACCATAATCTTGGCAATCTGTGGATAATGTTTTTCGGGAATAAATCCCTCGTAATCGACTTCGCTAAAAAGCGCGCGGGCAAGCGCTTTATTTTGAACCATAGGGATATGATGACGGCTAGCCACCTGACGCATTTTTTGCGCTAACTCGCCCGCCCCCTTTGCGACGAGTTGGGGTGCTCCGGCTGTACCATGCTGATAACGTAGGGCCACAGCAATATGCGTCGGGTTGGTAATCAACACATCGGCAGATGGCAAATTAGCCATCGCCTTACTTCGCTTCAGCATTTCCTTGCGCAATTCACGAATTCTAGAACGAATCCGCGGATCGCCCTCACGCTGCTTAGATTCATCGCGCACATCCCGCTTACTCATGCGCATGCGCTTGGCAAACTCCCAACGGGTGTATGCCAAATCCAAAATGGCGAGAATAAAAAAAGAAAAAACGAGTTTCATCAAAAGTCCAGCCGTCAATCCAATCAATGCCTTCGCATATCCTTTCGGATCCATAGCCGAAAGGCCCATCAATCCTGGCACAATGTCCATAATCGCAAAATAAGTCACCGCTCCCAAAACAATCAATTTCAAAATACTCTTGATCGACTCAAATACGGTACGCATTGAAAACAAACGCTTAAAACCTGTGGCAGGATTAATGCGATTCAAATCAGGCGAAATTGGCTCGAAACTAAAAATAGGGCCAGTTTGAAACATATTCACCAATACAGCCACGACAACGAGAGCCATGAACAAAGGCGCAAGAACATGCAACATTCCCAAGGCAAGCTGTCCAATCCACACTGCCATTCCATCCGCATTCCAATCACGCTGACCCGCCCGCGCCAGCACCGCCTGCTCCATATGCACAGACTGTCGGAATCCATCCCATGCACTCGAATAGAGGGTCCCTGCCATCGCAATCAATACTGCCACGGCGGTAAAATCCGCACTTTTAGCGACAGATCCTTTTTTGCGTGCCTCTTCCAGCTTATGAGGGGTAGCATCTTCTGACAGATCGGAGTCTTGCTCAGCCATTAACCCAGGACCCTTTCCCAAAAAACAAAAATTGAGGCATACACCCGACCCATGACAGGGCCCAGCGAACCCATTGTCAATGCCAGCACCGACAACGCCGCAAACAACTTCACTGGAACGCCCACTACAAACACATTCATTTGTGGCAAAACCCTGGACACCACAGCCAAACCAGCTTCCACCAAGAATAAACAAAACATCACTGGCGCAATCAAGGCAACGCCCAACGAAAACATCAAACCAAACTGACCGATAACCGCTTCAATTGCCAAGGTTGAAAAACCCATACCTGGCGGAACTTGTTGTGCCGAATAGGCAAACCCACGCAACAAAGCATGATGTCCATTCAAGCCAAAAAACACTGCAACCCCGACCAAATTAAGCATGGTGGAAAAAAGCGGAGCCCCTGCCCGGGTCACAGGATCAAACACGCTTCCAATGCCAAAACCGCTCTGAATATCCAATATCTTTCCCGCAACTGAAAACGCGCCGAACGCGGTAAAAACACCAAATGCCAACGTAGCCCCAACTACCAACTCTGAAATCGACGCTACCAGCACGGGCCCAAGTGTCAACGGAACAACGGAAGGACGCACCCCCAGACCCGATACCAGTGCCATGCTAAGCGTGATGGTAAAAAAAGCACGCACCGCGATAAGCCCAGAAAAACCAGAAAAAATAGGGCTCATCATTAACAATACGCTTAGGCGCAGCGTTAAAAAATAGACCGCTATTGCCCAAGCTGGATCGACATCCATCACCATGCTGGACTCACTGCACGCTCGGAAATCCTGTCTCCCCGACTAAAAATCGTGAAGCACTTGAGCCGCGCAAAAATCGCCATATTTTTAAGAGTCAAAAATAGGTAGGAATGTTACTAATCAAATTAATCGAAAATGCCATCAGCCTCTTCAGCATCCACGGTCCAAAGACGACCAATACCATCACTGCAGCAATGATCTTGGGAATGTAGGTCAACGACATTTCCTGGACCTGAGTCACAACCTGCAAAATACTTACCAATAAACCGACTACCAACGTCACAGCAAGGAGGGGTGCCGATATCAGCAACGCATTCCATAGAAGGTCAGAGAGCAATTGCAATGCCAGATCAGATTTCATGCACATCCCGCAGCGTTGACACCAAGCATTACCGCATAGAGCGCGATGCCACTGGCAAATAAAATATTATTCCTGGTCGATTAATGAATACAGAAGTAGCTTCGTCGATGAAAATCCAACAAAACCAAGCCGACCAACCACCTCTTAGAATCCCACCCATGACAATCGATTTTTTGTCGATGCAAAAATAGTACTGCTGATATTATATCAGATCGAAATTGTAAATTTTATACTTTACACTTTAGTTTACCGATACTGAACAGAAAATCCACGCCATCGTTCTTTAATGCGAGGCAAAAAATAAGGAATTCAAAGCAAAAACAAAGCAGACTGTGAGCCATCTTCACGAGGGGAGAACCTCAATAGAGCGAAAATGCAGCTATGTCAACCCACAATAAAAATAACGAATGACAAGAACATTCTTGACATAAACAAACTACGGTACAAGAAAGGGGCTCAGTATTCTATTTGGATTTAGACATGAATTTTGTCAGCATGTCTGCCATATTTACGCCGCCAAGCCCCTCACGGTTGGACAACAATTTGTAGACCATACTCTGGAACCTAACTGGATCCTTTAGCGCACCCGATATCGCCATCTGCGCAAATCGGGCCGATAAACACTTTGGATCCAAACGCAAAGCCAGCGCAATAGATTCTTCTGCTAATTGTGGCTTACCCTGCAAAGCCCGCACTACTGCCAACCCGCCATGCGATTCTGAAAAATTGCGATCCAATACTATGGCTTTCTCAAAAAACGTCTGTGCCGCAGAAATATCATGACTTAAAATGTGACACCACGCCAACGCATGCAAAGTACCGATATGATTGGGCATATACCCCACAGCCCGGGTTAACTGCTCCGTAGCGGCGCCCATGTCTTGTTTTAATAAACTCACTAAACCCAATCCCGACCAGCTACGCCCATCCGTCGGGTTAATGGAAACAGCCTCTTCAAACCTGGCGCCAGCAACACTAGCATCCAGCTCCCCCAACGCGAGAGTACCGACAACGACCACCGCCTCCAATGGGCTCCCACCCGCTGCCAGCGCAGCCATACTCAATTGTTTCGCCTCTTCCAATTGTTCATCATCCAAGCAAACTAAACTCGCCGCTGCCAAAAATGTTCCATCATCCCGACAGCGCTCAAGATTTCTCTGAATAAGAACCATCGCCTGTTTCAAGTCCCCTTGGTGATGCAATGCACGTATATACAACGTCAGCGCACCAGAGGAGATATCTGGCGCATCCACATAATCCGATAGCGTGACAGAAGCATCCAGATAACGCTCTTGGCGAAGATAGACAAACGCCAAATTTGTCGCAATCGATACATCTGAAACTGCCGACAAAAGCTTTTCAAATACAAATGCCGCCTCATCCAATTGACCTTGCGCCAACAATACATTGCCATAGCGGCACTGCATAAACGGATCATTCGGATACAACACCAGTGCCGCATTAACATACTGCCTCGCCGCATGGACTTTCCCCTGATCCAAACATAAGTCAATCACCTCGGCAAGTAGGTTAAGGTTCTCAGGATCTGCCTGAAGATAACGCTCAAGACGCAGAAGCTTCTGTTCCAATTCAGTTACTGATGCAGATAAATTCATCATTTTTTTAAATAAGGTAATGGTTCAGGATTCTACAATGCGCACGTTCGGGTACCTTGTCTCATGCCTCGCGTCACGAAATTAACAGCAAGTCAAAGTGCTTCTCTACTATGCCGCTCTGGTGGGGAAAGTGGGCAATACATGCTCTCGAGGGGGAGGAGAGTTTGCAGCGTGATCAATCGAAGAGGCTACCAATAGTAGGCCCAAACCGAACAGCAAAAAAACGTAATGGGCCTGCCATCAAAAAATGTCGATGCTTACCTACCGCTAAACGTTTAATAATTTTGTGAAATTTTATCATATGAGAAATAAAATCCCTTTCAAACGAGTCCTAACCCTATAGAACAAAACATTAGTTCTTCTCCTTCAAAGTTTCAGGCCGCCCAGAAAAAACGCAATCGCGCATGAAGGCATACTTTCTGGGAATCTGTTTAAGTCTACCCGGATCACGAACAAAACAGGCATAGGTCTCCGCAAAATCTTCGCTTGCATTGACAGTGCCATACTCAGAAATACATTCAGACTGAGGGTAAATCTCTGTCACCCAGGACTTTTTAACACGACTGTTGATCGCAAGGAAAAATACAAAATGCCCGATCTCATGGTAAAGAATTTGATAAAACAAACTAGGTAGATCAAAATCAAAAAAAATGATTCTTCGCTCTTTTTGCCTAAATTCCCCTTTTCGACGCCCATGAGGTCGCACTCCGTAAAGCTCGGCAGGATTCATCGAAAGCGACTGTGGTGCATAAATGATTTCCCTCAAGCCTTCCAGATGGAAGCTCGGCAAAATATCGATTGCCTGCACAATCTGCTCAATAGAAACAATGTCCTGTTGCGCAAAACCTACAATGCGCAAATTCAGCTTACCGGACGCGCTAAGCGCATCCCCCGCAGTTTGGCTCTTCGTAAAAACATTCATAACCAACTAGGGCAATACCCGACGTCCTCGTTAATCATCTTTTGTTCTATCGAAATTTCATCGACTATCTTCCTCTGGTTTTTACAGCTGCACTAAGAAATCAGCCGATGTCACTTCCCAGCAATCGGTTTATTTCAGCGTAATTTTGCGTATCAATGAACTTGTATAGTCGGTAACGTACATATTTCCAGTTTTGCCATCGACAGCGACGCTGGTGGGAGTCCTGTATCCGGCTGTGCCATCACTCCCATCGGCGGAATCAGCCCGGCCCCATATTCCTGAAAACAGCGTCACCACACCACTCGGCGTTACCTTCCGAATCAGATTGTTACCCTGATCCGCGACAAAAATATTACCGCTCACATCCACCGCAATACCACCGATGTTGTTAAAGCTTGCTAAAGCTCCCGTACCATCGGCGGCACCCGTTACCCCGGATGTTCCTGCTAGGGTACTTACGACACCAGACTGGGTAATTTTTCGGATGGTATTCGTTCCATCGCCGACATACACATTACCTGAAGTATCTGCAGCTACGCCAATGGGGAAAAAGAAGCTGGCGGCCGAGCCAGTACCATCGGCGGAACCAAACATGCCAGGCGTGCCGGCCAATGTGGTGACGATGCGAGAAGGGGTGATCTTGCGTATCGTGCTGTTGCCGCGATCAGTCACATAGAGATTGCTGCTGGCGTCTACTGCAATACGGGCGGGATTAAAAAAAAGTGCGGCAGCGCCAACGCCATCGGCTGATCCGACAGTACCGGCGGTGCCTGCAATGGTAGAGACCACTCCAGCGGGAGTCACCCTGCGGATCGTGTTATTACCGGTGTCGGCCACATAAATATTGCCGTCCCCGCCCATTGCAATGCCAGTGGGCGCATTAAAGCGCGCCGCTGTTCCAACACCATCTACCGTACCGAGTGCGCCTGCAGTTCCTGCAAACGTAGACACCACGCCAGCAGGCGTGACTTTACGGATGGTGTTGTTAATACGTTCTACGATATAAACGTTACCGGCAGTGTCTACCGCAGCATCAATAGGTGTGTTGAATGTGGCCGCCGTACCTGTTCCATCGGCTGAACCATACACGCTTAACGAGCCAGCCAATGTGCTCACTGTCATGGAAGAGGGGTAACAGAGGGTTTGGATTGTGGTTACGTTGGTTGCCGCCGGTATCGTTCCACTCGCAGATCCCAAGGAGCAAACTTTCTTGGCAGGATTGGTGATAATAATCACGTTGTAAGCCGCCAAATCGGCTAATTTAGTTGCAAAGGTAAAGCTCCCATTGGCGCTAATTGTCAGATCCTCTACACCAAGATTTCTTAACACCATGCTGGTACCTGCATCCATCCCGCTGACGATCCCGCCGACAGAATTTGGCCCTGCAGTCGTTGTGGCAGTCGTGCTGGCAGCATCATTTTTTCCGCCACATCCTACTAGTAAACCTACCAGTGCAGCAGCACAACAAATCGCCGATACTCTCAGTGCCGCTGCTTTTAGCCGTAGCTCAACCATTTTTATCCTTAGAAAATGAATTTGATATTTCACATCAATCGTGATGATACCGATACTTACTTTGCTTTGCGAACATCGCCACAAGCCGATTCGCGTTATGTTTTGCCTTATTTTACCGAAACGAATTATAGCCCCTCTGCTTGGGAACATGGATTCATGCCTGCGCAAAGATAAAATACATTGCAAGTATCAATTGCGCACCGCCCACCCTAAACTACCGAACTTTCATTCCCCTTTAAATTCGGAGAGGTAAAATAGCGCCCAGATCAACTACCTACATCCACGTTCCTGAACCTATTTTTACTTGTGCCCTTGGCTATTTCATCCGTTTCTTTATCACCAGATTTTTCCTGAATACATTATGTTGCGATTGAACGAAATTAAGCTGCCTCTGGAGCATCTGGAAGCAGACATTAAAACTGCGATCCTGGAGCGTCTCGGTATCACTGAGGGTGCGTTGATCAGCTGGACGGTGTTTCGCAGAAGCTATGACGCCCGAAAAAAATCAGCAATCGTACTCATCTATTCCCTGGATGTCTCGACTACCGATGATGAGAGGATACTCACGCGCCTGGGGAAACATGCCAATGTATTAGCGACGCCGAATACAGATTATCATTTTGTAGCCCGGGCATCGCATGCAGACGCATTGCGACCTGTGGTAGTAGGCACGGGGCCATGCGGCATTTTTGCCGGGCTGATTTTGGCACAAATGGGTTTTCGGCCAATTATTCTTGAGCGCGGCAAGGCTGTGCGCGAACGCACCAAAGACACTTTCGGTCTGTGGCGTAAACGCGAGTTGCATCCAGAATCAAATGTGCAATTCGGTGAGGGTGGCGCAGGGACTTTTTCAGATGGCAAACTATACAGTCAGATTAAAGACCCCAAACATTATGGCCGCAAGGTGCTAACCGAATTTGTTAAAGCGGGTGCCCCCCCGGAGATCATGTACGTCAGCAAGCCGCATATCGGTACTTTCCGACTGGTGAAAATGGTCGAGGAAATGCGCGCTACCATCGAGTCGCTGGGTGGTGAATTTCGTTTTGAAAGCAAAGTGGAAGACCTTGAGATTGAAGCAGGCAGCAGAGACAATAAAGGTGAAGGCCAAGTACGAGCAGTCGTGTTGGCGGGAGGCGAGCGAATTCGTACCGATCACATCGTACTGGCAATTGGTCATAGCGCACGCGATACTTTTCAGATGCTGTTTGAGCGCGGTGTATATGTCGAAGCCAAACCTTTTTCCATCGGCTTTCGTATCGAACATCCGCAGTCATTGATCGACCGATGTCGCTTCGGTTCATCGGCGGGCAATCCCCTCTTAGGTGCTGCCGATTATAAATTGGTACACCATAGTGCCAATGGACGATCGGTTTATAGTTTTTGCATGTGTCCAGGGGGTACTGTGGTTGCAGCAACCTCAGAAGCCGGGCGCGTAGTCACCAATGGCATGAGTCAATATTCTCGTAATGAGCGCAATGCTAATAGCGCCATTGTGGTTGGCATTACACCTGCGGATTATCCAGGACACCCCTTGGCAGGCATCGCTTTTCAGCGAACATTGGAAGAGCATGCGTTTGAATTAGGGGGGCGCGATTACAATGCGCCTGGCCAACTGGTCGGCGATTTTATCGCAGGTCGCGCATCAACCAGCTTGGGCGCAGTGATTCCTTCTTACAAGCCGGGCGTCAAATTATGCAATCTTGATTCTGCTTTGCCTAACTATGCAATTGAGGCAATGCGTGAGGCAATTCCCGCTTTTGATCACCAAATCAAGGGGTTCAATTTACCCGATGCCGTGTTGACGGGCGTGGAGACGCGTACTTCTTCGCCAATTCGTATTAAACGCAACGATGACGATTTACAAAGCTTGAATGTACACGGGTTATTTCCTGCAGGTGAAGGGGCTGGTTATGCGGGGGGGATTCTTTCTGCTGCAGTCGATGGCATCAGAATTGCTGAAGCCGTCGCACTGAGCATAATCTCGGGCGAGAAAAAAGAACATCATTAAGAAGATCCTGTGGTGCAATGTGAGGCCGCTACTTGGGTTCAAGTTCAAGGCATACCCTACCTGTATCCACTTACGGGAGTTCTCCTCTTAATCATCTTTGGCTCCATCAATTCCTAAATCTTGGATTTTTCGAGTGATTGTGTTGCGGCCGATGCCAAGACGAACAGCCGCATCGTTTTTACGTCCGTGGGTATGTTTAAGCGCGGTTCTAATCAAAGAAGATTCAAATTGACGGCCCAATGCATCCATCACTTCCGACTGACCATTGTTCAGCATAGCGGCAGCGGCCACTTCCAACAGTTCTGTCCAACTGGTGCCAGTCACGGTGTTTGCCGCAAAAAATGCAGGAGTACCATTCAAAGATTTATTAGGGCTGGATATAAACGGCAAGCGAGAAATATCGTCGCTCCGCATTGTCCCGCCATTAGAAGATAAAGACTCCGACATTGCTAATGGTGAAGCATCTTTCCCGTGAACCAACTCCTGCGGCAAATCCTTGACCTCTACCGTTTGACCTGGTGCCATCACCGTAATCCAGTTACACAGATTTTCCAATTGACGCACATTACCAGGCAAATCCAGCCCACTCAAAAATTGAAGCGCATGTTCGGATAAGCGCTTGGCCTCCACCCCCAGTTGTTTTGCGCTTTGCACCAAAAAGAAACGCGCCAAAATAGGGATATCCTCACGTCGCTCCCTCAAACTGGGCAAGCGCAAGCGAATCACGTTCAAGCGATGGTACAAATCTTCGCGAAACAAGCCTTCTTTGACGCGTTGTTCTAGATTCTGATGGGTAGCGGCGATAATTCGTACATTTGCTTTCAGTGGCTGATGCCCCCCGACACGGTAGAAATGACCATCAGAAAGCACGCGCAATAACCGGGTCTGCAAGTCGAATGGCATATCGCCGATTTCGTCCAGAAACAACGTGCCATTTTCAGCTTGTTCAAAACGCCCGCGACGGGTGGTCTGCGCACCCGTGAATGCACCGCGTTCATGACCGAACAGTTCCGACTCCAGTAAATCTTTCGGGATGGCTGCCGTATTGAGTGCAATAAAAGGCTGCGCAGTACGTGGGCTGTGTTTGTGCAACGCACGCGCTACTAATTCTTTGCCGCTGCCTGATTCGCCCGTGATCAGCACTGTGACGTTCGATTGGGATAAACGGCCGATGGCACGAAATACGTCTTGCATAGCAGGGGCTTGTCCGAGGATTTCAGGGGTTTCTCCCGCAGCGGGTTCAACGTTAACTTCCCGTAGGCTTTCTTCCAGTGCGCGCCGGATTAACTCAATTGCCTTAGCCACGTCGAACGGCTTTGCAAGGTATTCAAATGCCCCCCCCTGAAATGCAGAAACCGCAGACTCTAGGTCGGAGAATGCCGTCATAATGATGACAGGTAATCCAGGATGGTTAGCTTTGACTGCCTGCAATAGCTCCAGACCTGACGCACCGGGCATGCGAATATCGGAGATCAAAACTTGTGGTGATTCACTCAGCAACGCCGTTATCGCGTCGCGTGCATTGGAAAAACTTTTGGTGATCAGGTTCTCCCGCGCCAGGGCTTTTTCCAACACCCAACGTATCGATTCGTCGTCATCAACAATCCAAATTGGCTTCATATTTTTCATTCAATGTGTCGCATGATGAAGATGCCATGATGGATTATGGCAATGGAATTAAAATCCTGAAATCCGTACATCCTGGCCGACTTTCACACTCAATCACACCCATGTGTTGCTGCACGAAAGTTTGTGCCAACGTCAGCCCCAAACCGCTACCCCCATCTCGTCCAGATACCAGCGGATAAAATATGCGGTCACGAATATCACTTGGAATCCCGGGCCCGTTGTCGATGATATGCAAGTCTAATGCCAGGCGATAGCGAACCTTGGCAAGCGTGACTTGGCGGGCAACTCGGGTGGTGATGGTGATCTCTGCCTCCCCCGCTAAAATTTGCTCGCGCAAAGCATTGGCGGCATTGTGGACGATATTTAATACGGCTTGAATTAATTGCTCCTGGTCTCCACGAAACTCGGGAATCGATAAATCGTAGTTGCGATTAATGCTTAAGCCGATAGGAAACTCCGCCATAACCAAACTACGCACTCGTTCACAAACCTCATGAATATTGACATCCCCCACAATATGCGGCTTGCGATGGGGTGCGAGCAGACGGTCCACCAAAGTTTGCAAGCGATCTGCCTCCTTAATGATGACTTGCGTATATTCACGCAACTCTTTTTGGGGCAACTCGAATTCCAACAATTGTGCTGCCCCTCGAATACCTCCTAAGGGATTTTTAATTTCATGGGCAAGATTGCGAATGAGTTCTTTATTGGCCTGGCTTTGGTCCAAAATACGTTCTTCACGATCAAGCTTGAGTTGTTGGACGTTCTCACGAAATTCAATTAACACCGGAGTATCAGCAGATTCAAGCGCAGTCACGATACTATGCACATGCAGAGGCTCACGACCCGCACGCTCTAAGGCTAAATCCTGGCGTTTGTCAGCGAACTGACGCGCTAGCGCCTGTTTAAAAACGGTTTCTAACTCCTCACCATTTAAAAAAAGCGCGCTTAATTTTTGGTTACTTAATGTCTTGATGGAGCATTCAAGCAAATTTTCTGTGGCGGCGTTGGCGTAGACGATCTCTCCCTCCACATTGAGAATCACCACTGCGGATGCCAGCAAGTCCAAACCAGCCAGAGATGTTGAAGATGTTTTCACCTGAAATCCAAGAAATAAGGGTTGAGTTATACAGAAATATCAATGGAACTACACAAACGATAAGAATGTTACTTGTCCCCAATCATCCACATAGAATGTATAAAGGTCGCATTACGTAGAGTAATCGCGACCTTTAATTAAGTTTTACTATCGATACCCTATCGCAACAAAGAGACGCCCTATTTGGAATTACCTAACTCACGCTTTAAAGCTTCGACATTCTTTTCTGCACGGCTGACATCTTCTTTCATCTGGTCAATGCGCTCTTGATATTTAACGAAATTCTTTTCGTCGCCATGTCGTTCCGGCTCCCCATTATTAAAATCTTTCTTCAAATTCGCCAATTTTTGCTCTTCCGTTTTCAACTCGTCCTGCAAAATCTGTCTACGATCACTGTCTCTTGCTTTTTGGGTGCCGCCATCCACCTTGGGGAAATCAGAGGGCGTTGCTGATTTTGCAGAAGCGCTTGACTCAGGCGATCTCTTGGGTGGCGCTGGAATAGTCGTAATACCCGGAAGCTCGACTTTCTTGCATCCTTTAGTGCCTCCAGTATTTTTATATTCCTTATGCCCCTGATCGTTGACGCACAGATACACCTCGTTTTGTGTTTCGGCGTGAACACAGATCATCTGCACCGATACAGCTAGAAAAATGGTTATTAAGAGTTGTGGTTTCATAAACCTTCTTTAGCGGGTGATGGTTATATGTTGACCAGTTTATGACAAGTATCGATGCAGTACAAACATTCCGCATTTTTCAATGATGGGATGGTTTGACAGAGCCAAGAAAAAAAGTGGAGAAAGCACTGCGCTTTCCCCACCTTTTTGTATAGAACAAACGATAAATACGATTACAGTGAGTAGTACATATCAAATTCAACCGGATGGGTTGTCATGCGGAAGCGTTGAACTTCTTGCATTTTCAATTCGATATAGGCATCGAGCATGCTATCGCTGAATACGCCGCCACGGGTCAAGAATTCGCGGTCTTTATCCAGGTGCTCAAGTGCTTGATCGAGAGAAGAACATACGGTAGGGATCAATGCATCTTCTTCCGGCGGCAAATGATACAAATCTTTCGATGCTGCTTCGCCTGGATGAATCTTATTCTGCACGCCATCCAGACCTGCCATCAGCAAAGCGGAGAAGCACAGATATGGGTTAGCCAAAGGATCGGGAAAACGTGTTTCGATACGGCGCCCCTTAGGGTTTGGCACGTGTGGAATACGGATCGAGGCAGAACGATTACGGGAAGAATAGGCTAATTTGACCGGCGCTTCATAACCTGGAACCAAACGCTTGTAAGAGTTGGTGCCTGGGTTGGTGATGGCATTCAAGGCGCGGGCGTGCTTGATGATACCGCCGATATAATACAGCGCGAACTCTGACAGACCTGCATAGCCATCGCCTGCGAAAAGGTTTTTGCCATCTTTCCAAACGGATTGATGAACGTGCATACCGGAGCCGTTGTCGCCTACGATAGGCTTCGGCATGAAGGTCGCTGTTTTACCGTAGGTGTGGGCTACATTCCATACCACGTATTTCAAATTTTGTGTCCAGTCAGCGCGCTGCACCAGTGTCGAGAATTTCGTACCGATTTCATTTTGACCCGCACCCGCAACTTCGTGGTGGTGTACTTCCACGGGGATGCCGAGGGCTTCCAAAATCAGACACATTTCAGAGCGCATGTCCTGGAAACTATCTACTGGGGGAACGGGGAAATAGCCGCCTTTAACAGTCGGACGATGCCCACTATTACCACCCTCTGTTTTCGCATCTGTAGACCAAGAAGCTTCGTCTGAATCGATCTTCACAAAACTGCCGGACATGTCGATTTTCCAACGCACGCCGTCGAAAATAAAGAATTCTGGCTCTGGACCGAAGTAAGCAGCATCGCCCAAGCCGGATGCCTTCAGGTAGGCTTCAGCACGCTTGGCTATCGAACGTGGATCACGGTCATAGCCTTTTCCATCGGATGGCTCAATGACATCACACTGCATGAACAACGTAGTTTCTTCCATGAACGGGTCAATGTTGGCAGTATTAGGATCCGGCATCAACAACATGTCGGATGCTTCGATACCTTTCCACCCAGCGATGGAAGAGCCGTCAAAAGCATGACCCGACTCAAATTTATCCATATCAAAATGGGAAACTGGCACAGTAACGTGCTGTTCTTTACCACGTGTATCGGCAAAGCGGAAATCAACGAATTTAACTTCGTTGTCTTTCGCCATCTTCAAAACTTCTGCGGCTGTCATTGCCATACAAAATCTCCTGAATTAACAAAATGGGTCGAATTGGGGGTGATGAGTCGGCTGTGTGCGTAATAATGTACGTGCCCGCCATCAAAACTAAACGGCAAATGGAGGCGCGACCAGAACTCAGTTCAGGATGATAGCAGATTCTATGCCAGAGACGGGAGCAAAATCTGCGACCTTTCGTTCCATCTCGTCACAATAACTGCTCATCGGAATCGGATAAACGTTCTTTTTTTGTGCGTCTTTTTAAGAAAATCACAAAAATAGTGCGCCAGGCCTATTTGGTGCAATTCTCATACCTTCTTTCGAAGAATACGATTTCAACTTAAAAGTGTGCGTGCAATACAATTCGATATCTGAGGACAACGCTGAAAATTTCAGGAAAGGTGAATAAATGATGCAACATTCTGCCGGTGCAGCTTTTCGTCGTGCGGTGCAAGAAGAATCGCCGCTACAAATAGCAGGGACGATTAATGCCAATCACGCTTTATTGGCTAAACGCGCGGGCTTTAAAGCGATCTATCTCTCTGGCGGCGGAGTGGCTGCGGGCTCCCTTGGCTTACCTGATTTGGGAATCTCTACACTAGATGATGTACTCACCGATGTACGCAGGATCACGGATGTATGCGATGTGCCGCTGTTGGTAGATGTAGATACTGGTTTTGGTTTTTCTGCCTTTAATGTAGCGCGTACAGTGAAATCAATGGTGAAGTTCGGTGCTGCCGGATTACATATTGAAGATCAGGTCGGCGCAAAGCGCTGCGGTCACCGACCGAATAAGGAAATCATTAGCCAGCAGGAAATGGTAGATCGAATCAAGGCGGCGGTCGATGCGCGCACAGATGAAAATTTTGTCATCATGGCGCGTACCGATGCGCTCGCGGTAGAAGGATTCGATTCTGCTCTAGAGCGTGCGGTGGCGTGCATCGAAGCGGGTGCAGACATGATTTTTCCTGAAGCGATAACAGAATTGGCGATGTATAAACGCTTTACCGAGGGAGTGAAGGCACCCATACTGGCGAACATCACTGAATTCGGCCTGACCCCACTTTTTACTATAGATGAATTGAGGTCGGCGGGCGTGCGTTTGGCGTTGTATCCATTATCGGCATTTCGGGCCATGAATAAGGCCGCCGAAAACGTCTACCACACGATTCGGCGCGACGGTACGCAAGCACAGGTTCTCGATACCATGCAGACGCGGATGGAATTGTACGAATGTATCCATTACCACGATTTTGAGCAAAAGCTGGATGCCCTTTTCGCAGCACAGAAAAAATAACGGTCAATGTTCACGGCAAAATCATGTTGCGAGGAAAAAATTATGAGTGACCAACCATCGGTCAGTTTTAAACCCAAAAAATCAGTCGCCTTGTCAGGTGTTGCAGCAAGCAACACGGCACTATGTTCGGTAGGGAAAACCGGCAATGATTTGCACTATCGCGGCTACAACATTTTGGATCTGGCAGCCAATTGTGAGTTCGAAGAAATTGCCTATCTTTTGGTGGCTGGAAAATTGCCCACACTCGCTGAGCTCACAAGTTACAAAATAAAACTAAAAACATTGCGCGGACTACCTGTGACCGTGAAAGCCGTGTTGGAGCTATTGCCAGCATCAACGCATCCGATGGATGTCATGCGCACCGGCGTATCAGCACTCGGTTGCCTATTGCCGGAAAAAGAAGAACGCCATGCGCCCGATGCACGCGACATCGCATACCGTCTACTCGCTTCATGTGGCTCGATGCTACTGTACTGGTATCACTACAGCCACCACAGCAAACGTATCAATGTCGAAACAGATGACGATTCCATTGGTGGGCATTTTCTTCATTTATTGCACGGAAA
The DNA here is from genome assembly GCA_025352145.1 of Oxalobacteraceae bacterium. Classification (GTDB taxonomy): domain Bacteria; phylum Pseudomonadota; class Gammaproteobacteria; order Burkholderiales; family Burkholderiaceae_D; genus JANXTY01. Next base: position 7,973 of record JANXTY010000066.1, on the reverse strand, counting down.
AAAACCATCGCCGTTGTGGGAAAAAGCGATGCACACCTCATTGATTTTGTATGCCGAACACGAATTCAATGCTTCAACATTTACCGCCCGCGTTATCGCTAGTACAGGATCGGATATGTATTCCGCGATGACGGGCGCCATCGGAGCATTGCGTGGACCGAAACATGGCGGTGCGAATGAAGCTGCATTTGACATTCAGAAACGCTATGCGAATCCAGATGAAGCTGAGGCAGACATATGGCAACGTGTCGCCAACAAGGAGGTCGTTATTGGCTTCGGACACCCGGTCTACACCGTATCCGATCCACGCAATAAAGTGATCAAGGAGGTAGCGCGTTCGCTGTCGCAAGATAGCGGTTCAAGCAAAATGTTCGACATCGCGGAGCGTTTAGAGACAGTCATGTGGCAGGCTAAAAAAATGTTTCCTAACCTTGATTGGTTCTCTGCCGTGTCATACCACATGATGGAGATACCGACTGCCATGTTCACGCCGTTGTTCGTGATTGCCCGCACATCAGGCTGGGCTGCACACATTATTGAACAGCGCATTGACAACAAAATTATTCGGCCATCGGCCAATTATGTCGGGCCGGAAGATCAATTATTTGTGCCTATTGCCGAGCGCACATAATCCACCAGGAAATAGGGTAGAACTCGTTACCGAAAACAGATTTTTTAAACCGCCATTCCCTCCTTTAGACAGGAAAAAAATGTCAGCACACATCTCCCATATTCGTACCGAATTTGACTCGGAAATTATCGGTATCGTCGACTATGTAATGAATTATAAAATTGATTCGCTCCTCGCTTTCGACACTGCGCGTAACTGCTTGATCGATACCCTCGGCTGTGGTTTGGAAGCACTGGAATATCCAGCGTGCAAAAAATTAATGGGGCCCATTGTTCCCGGTACGATTGTTCCCAATGGTGCCAAAGTACCCGGTACCGCATTCCAACTCGATCCGGTGCAAGCAGCATTCAATATCGGCGCAATGATACGCTGGCTCGACTTTAACGATACCTGGCTCGCAGCAGAATGGGGACATCCTTCGGACAATTTAGGCGCCATTTTAGCGGTTGCTGACTGGCTTTCACGCACTGCAATCGCCGCCGGAAAATCTCCCTTGCTAATGAAGGATGTCTTAACCGCCATGATCAAAGCGCATGAGATTCAAGGCTGCATTGCATTGGAAAATTCCTTTAATAAAGTGGGATTGGATCACGTCATATTAGTCAAGATCGCCTCAACCGCAGTGGTAGCCCAGCTACTGGGGTTGAATCGCGATGAGATTCTCAATGCGGTCTCACTAGCTTGGGTGGATGGACAATCCTTGCGCACCTATCGTCATTCACCTAATACGGGTTCGCGCAAATCGTGGGCCGCTGGTGATGCAACATCACGGGCAGTGCGTTTGGCGTTAATGGCAAAAACCGGCGAGATGGGATACCCATCGGTATTGAGCGCCAAGACATGGGGGTTTTATGATGTGCTGTTTAAGGGAAAACCCTTCCAATTCCAACGCCCCTATGGTTCGTACGTGATGGAAAACGTATTGTTCAAAATTTCATTCCCTGCTGAATTTCATTCCCAGACAGCGGTCGAAGCAGCGATGCACTTGCATAAACAACTTACCAAAATGGGAAAATCAGCAATCGACATCAAAAGCATCCTCATTCGCACACACGAAGCCTGTATTCGTATTATCGACAAAAAAGGACCGCTGAATAACCCTGCAGACCGCGATCATTGCATCCAGTATATGGTAGCGATGCCGCTTATTTTTGGGCGCCTGACAGCTGCAGATTACGAGGATAAAGTTGCCGCCGACAGTCGGATTGATGCGCTGAGAGATAAAATTGTTTGTATCGAAGATAAACGTTTTACCGCCGATTACCATGACCCTGAAAAACGCTCTATCGCCAATGCGCTGACGCTAGAATTGAATGATGGTCGCACGCTCGATGAAATCGTAGTCGAATATCCGATTGGCCATGCACGCCGTCGCAAAGAGGGAATTCCATTGCTGGAAGAAAAATTTAAAACTAATCTGGCGCGACAATTCGCCCCCAAACAGCAAAAAGCGATTCTTGATGTTTCACTCGATCAGAACCGAATCGAAAATATGCCTGTGCATGAATATGTTGATTTGTACGTGTGAAGACGACAGGCATTCTATTTTTTCTCAAAAAATAATTCCTTCCGAACCGAACATTGCATAAACTATTTTTTCGGCACGCGTTTTTATTACACCATTGATGGCTAGCGACAAATAACCGCTGGCCAAAACGAATCCGTACCAAGCGGTCGGCAAGTTACAATATAGGTTGTCGCCTTTGTCAACCTCCATCATGACCTTTATTCAAAAATTATCTGCCGTCTGGGCCTCGAACAATTCCTTACTCTGCGTCGGACTAGATCCTGACCCAAACAAATTTCCACCCCACCTGCAATCACAACCCGATGGCATATTTACGTTTTGCAAGACAATCATCGATGCCACCGCGGATCTTGCATGTTCCTTCAAACCTCAGATTGCCTATTTTTCCGCATTGCGAGCAGAAGATCAACTGGAACAAATCTGTACTTATCTACGCCAGGCGTACCCACAGATCCCGATCATTCTCGATGCCAAACGTGGCGATATCGGTGCGACCGCGGAACAATACGCACGCGAAGCATTTGAACGTTATGGTGCTGATGCGGTGACACTCAATCCTTATATGGGTGGCGATTCGATAGCGCCTTATATGGAATGGAAAGATCGTGGTGCCATCATTCTTTGTCGTACCTCTAACCCGGGTGGATCTGATCTGCAATTTCTCAATGTCAATGGCAAACCCTTGTACCAACACGTAGCCCAACTGGTTACGGAAAAATGGAATAGGAATGGGCAATGCGCTTTGGTCGTCGGTGCGACCTTCCCAAATGAGTTAGCACAAGTGCGCGCCATCGTCGGCAATATGCCCCTGTTAGTGCCCGGCATCGGAGCGCAAGGTGGCGACATAAGGGCGACGGTCGCCGCAGGCAAAACAACGAATGGTAGTGGGATGATAATTAATTCATCGCGTGCCATTTTATATGCCACACCGGACAAAAATGCAGGGGAAAATTTCGCAATGGCAGCGCGGCGGATAGCGCTTGAGACACGGGATGAAATCAATCGTTTTCGGCTTTAATTTCTTTCGATCCACTCTCATCACTTCACCACTAAAGATCGAGGGATGCTCCAGGTAACGCGATCAAAACGCGGCCCAGTACCGTAAATGGGTGGGGTGCGTCACTTTTCATGACGTGCGGTTCATATTTTTTGTTATCTGAAATCATCAAGGTATCTCCACCCGGTCGTCGTTGGAATCGTTTTACAAAAAGTACTCCGGCAATCAGAATCACATAAATCGCATCGGTTTTTAGCTCGGTCTCGCCAGTATCGACAATCAATGCATCGCCATCAAAAAAAGTGGATTCCATCGAATCGCCGAAGGCCGCCATGAATTTTAAATTTTCGAATGTCGACAAACTGAGGGATTGAAGGGCTTGAGCTGATACCTTAATATGTGCGACAGTCCGAGAATTAACTGTTGAGCGTAGTGTATAACCCATTTCTTTCGCAATATGCCACACCTCAATGTCATGGACGGGATCGCTATTGAGTTCGTCTTCAGGAATCAAGGGCAATTTTGGAGCAGCATTTTCCGCAGAAGAAAACACCGCCAGGTCCGCGTTATCCTGCATCAAAATCTCAATGCTTATGCCAAATAATTTGGCCAAGGCAGGCGCATATTTCGAACTCGTTGAGTCCCGTGTTTCCAATGCCTTGATCGCCTGCGGATCAGTGCCTGCGGCATCTGCTACCACACGTAAGGTCATGTTTTTCGCTTTGCGCAAGCGTTCAATGTTTTTACCAAGAGCCATCGGAAGCAATAATAAATAATCGGTTAGGCTGAAAAGATACACGGGTTGCGTGTTGTCGTATACCTACTATGTGGATCTACTGAAACATACTGCGCTAAAAATGCTTATTTGTTGAGACTATCTTAGGAAGATTGGACCCCTATGCTGATAACAAAACAGTATCCGCAGAATTTCATTGCTTCCTAAATAACCTGCCACAATGCAAATATCAGCAACGTATAAAATGCTGCGACGATATCATCCCACATTACGCCAAAACCACCTTTGATATACCTGTCAAAATGCTGAATGGGCGGTGGCTTTACCATGTCAAAAAAGCGAAACCAGAAGAAAGCCCATAACTGGGTCGAGAAACTGGCGGGCATAATCAAAATGAGCACCAACCAAAATGCGATTATTTCATCCCACACCATACTACCGTGATCAGAAACACCCAGATCGCGCCCGGTTCTATCACAGGCCCCGACCCCAATTGCGAAACCAATAATAATGATGATGCCCCAGGTTAGGGGGGTAAAAATATCCGGCCAGCGCTGGCTTATCATCACAAATGTAACCCAACCAAACAAGGTGCCTGAAGTACCGGGCATAATAGGTGAGAGGCCACTACCAAATCCCAGCGCGATCAGATGCGAGTAATGCGACCACATGAAACGCGCGTTCGATTTGGGCTCGGCAGATTGAGCTGCTGTTGAGATGGTCATGATGAAATAAAATGGTCGAAAGAGGAAAGTGCCAGCGATTGTAGATTGATCATCGCTCCGTTGGCATCTATCAAACGCAGACCCGGCGAGGCATCAATCGTTCCAACTCGCGTTACTGCCGTCGCTGCAGATTGTGCCGCCGCCAGAACGGCAGCACGGTTGGTGGTAGGCGCAGTAAAGCAAAGCTCATAGTCATCACCACCGGCCAAAGTGAAACGACGACGCATTTCTGGCGGCAGGACTGCCAAAATATCTCCATGAGGTAACGCATCTACATTGAGGGTGCCCCCCAATTTGGAGCGATCCAAAATATGTCCCAAATCGCCGATCAATCCGTCAGAAATATCGATGGCTGCATGGGCAATACCGCGCAAAGCAAGCCCCAGAGGAATGCGAGGCGTGGGCGTATGTAAACGAGCGGCAGCAGCATGCTGCATAGCCACATCAATACTTAACTCGTGACGATACACCGCCAAAGCCATGCGTGCCGCGCCGAGTGTTCCAGAAACCCAGATATCGTCACCGGCCTGTGCTGCATCACGTCGAAGTGCGAGTCCTGGCGGGATTTCGCCGAAGATAGTGATGCAGATGGTGAGCGGTCCTTTGGTGGTGTCCCCTCCAATGAGTTCACAACCGTGCGCATCGGCAACCGCAAATAATCCCTCAGAAAATGCAGCCAGCCAATTGGGGTTGGCTTCCGGTAACGAGAGCGCGAGAGTAAACGCACGAGGCGTGGCACCCATGGCCGCCAAATCCGATAAATTCACCGCCAGGCATTTATGGCCAAGCTTCTCTGGATCCGCATACGGGAAAAAATGTCGCCCTTCCACCAGCATGTCCGTTGAGATTGCCATTTGCATGCCAGGACAAGGCGGAAGAAGCGCGCAATCGTCCCCCACTCCCAGCGTCGCATAGCAACTTGGGCGAGAAAAATATCGGGAAATCAGGTCGAATTCTGACAACATCGGGCAATTGTACCTAAGGATATCTTTAGAATTTTATTTCCCCCTTTGATTTCCCCTTTGACTACACGACGACTTAGCGCAACTGACGTCACTCGCGCCCGGGATTATTGGGGTGAATATTGAGGCAAAAAAGATGGAACCACTACAGGCAAGTTTATTCTTGTGTGAGGATAGCGTATCTTTCGAGATCGCAAAAAGAACAGAACAGCATGCGTTGCGCCAAGCAACATGTTATTGGTGCGGCTGGCCGGAATCGAACCGGCACGCCCTTGCGAGCGAGAGATTTTAAGTCTCTTGTGTCTACCTATTTCACCACAGCCGCGCACAGCCGATCATTTTAGCATTAGCCCTAGTCAGCTTTTTTAATTAACAAAGTACCTTTAAAACAAATAAGCGCAGCACATGAAAAAATGAGCATGATGTCTCAAACAATTTTAGTGAAGCGGGACTGTCCGACCACTAAGGCACTCAATATTTACTCAATGAAAAACGCACCTGAAGAGGTGCGTCAAATTCGTGGTGCCCGGGGCCGGACTCGAACCGGCACGCCTTGCGGCGGGGGATTTTGAGTCCCCTACGTCTACCAATTTCATCACCCGGGCGAAGAGTACGCATTATCCATGATTTGCCTCTCAGGGGCAACAGAGAAATGTAGTGATTTGGATCAATTGGACATTTAAAAATATTTCCCAAACAACCCATCAAGTTAACATCGACCCATCGAACCATCGACGTTATTTTTTTATCCGACATTTTCCATTAGCCCCAATTTCTAATGGAAGCCATTAGCGCAAGTCATTGATTTCAATGAATTTCAGGTCATTTTCGATCTACAATAAATGATCGCGATTTCAGTGCAGGGAAAATAATGGAATTTGGCCTTCGTTTTAGCGACAAAGAGATCACCGCCTAGGACGGCATGGGTATCATGAAGCGTATGCTCGATCACCTTGGATTTGAGTCTGCGCTGACTGCTTCTGGTTTGCCGCAACCGGGCAGTAATCGCGGTTATCGTCCCGAACAACTGATCACCCAGTTCATGCTTTCAGTCTGGTGCGGTGCCAATCGTTTTGAACACGGCGAAGTAACACGGCATGATCCCGTTTTGAAGCGACTGTTCGGCATCAAACGCATGGCCAACTTCAAAGCCGTCATGCGCCTGTTTAAGAAATTTACGCAAAGCACTAATGAATCGGTGATGGATTCTCTCTATCAGTGGATGTTCAGCCAACTATCGATCAATGGCATCACGCTCGATTTAGACTCCACTGTCATGACCCGCTACGGTGCGCAAGAGGGCGCGGCGCGCGGCTACAACCGAGCCAAACGCGGGCGAGCCAGTCACCATCGACTGATGGCATTTGTCGCCGACACGCGCATGATCGCCAATTGCCAGCTGCGTCCCGGCAACAGTAGCTCAGCCAATAATGGTCAGGCATTTTTGGCCAATACCCTGCATCGGCTCGGCGGCAAAGTAGTCGCATTGTTGCGCGCCGACAGCGGTTTTAGCGACAGCGCCTTTCTCGATCATATCGAGGAAAGGCAGATGCATTACGTGATCGCACTGCGTCAGAACCAGCCGCTGCAACGTGCACTGGTAGATGCCGACGGCTGGTGGGTGCTGCAAGACGAAAAAGGTAACGCCGTCGAAGGTATCGAGCTGACGCGCTTTCTTTATCAGGCTAACGCCTGGAGCAAGCCGCGCTGGGTGATCGGTATCCGCCAACATATCGAACAGCGTACTGCGCCAAAGGGTAAGTCTCTGAGCCTGTTTGCCGATGATCCCGTGATCGGCAAATGGCGCTTTTCTGCGCTGGTGACCGATCTCGATTTACCTGCGCAAGTAATCTGGCGCACGTACCGGGGACGCGCTGACTGTGAGAACCGGATCAAGGAACTCAAATATGATTTCGCCGCTGATAGCTTCAACATGAAGGATTTCTGGGCGACCGAGGCGACATTGAACACGGTGATGTTGGCGTACAACTTGATGAGCTTACTGTGGCAGGTGCTACTTAAAAACAGCGCAGTGAAACACTCGTCTCAATCAGTGCAACACACATTGCAAACCCTGCGCTACAAGTTGTTTGCCAAGGCGGGGTACATCACGACGGAAAACCGAAAATCCATCTTGAATCTGGCGTTGGCAATGCAACAAAGAACATGGATGCAGGGCTTGTGGGATGGCGCAAATGTCTTCGATTTTCCAGCGAAATTACGCCTATTTATTCGCCTTGATTAATCTCTAATGAAACGCAGATTACCCCCCGAACACGCCAACCGAAATGCGATACAAACGTTACTGAACAAGTGCCAACGACCTCTGCCCCTCAAAATGAAACCACCCATTCCCACCCAAATCAGTTTTGCCGAAGCGGGATACGCGAAGAA
>JANXTY010000057.1 GCA_025352145.1 Oxalobacteraceae bacterium | reverse complement strand
TATTTCCACTATCGAAATTCAAATCAAGCTTTGGAGAAGGTCAAAACTCATGTGGAGCAACGTGTGCGCAAGCACTTGATGAAGCGGCATAAAGTGAAGGACAGAGGTATCGGCGAAGGCCGGTTCCCGAGTGTCGATCTTTATGAACGTTATGGGCTGTATAAAATACCGACAAAAGCAGGCTGGAAATCAGCGCATGCCTAGGTGTGAAAAACATCGGAAAGCCGTGTGCGAGAAAATCGCATGCACGGTTTGAGAGCCAGTGGCTGCTCCCTCTACTCTACCCAATAGTGTGTTTATTTGATTGGAACCACTTTGGCTTCTTTGGTATTATGGATCCAGACAGTACGGGCGTCTCGCTTCCACCCCATTACCAACTTACAATGAACCAGTTCTCACCAATACGTGAGAATACAACGGAGATCCCGTCAGGCTCACCTTTGCTCGTCACAACAAATTCGAGCCAATTTCCACGGCCGCCAGAAAGCGTCAACTTTTCCACTTTGGCAGCGCTCGCACGCAGTTCAGCAGGTGAATTTATCGCTTCAGACTGCCAAAAAATGTGCCGAGTTTCTCCTGCTAGGCAAGCAATCATTTTCTCTCTATTTCCATTCTTCCAAGCCGCAAGAAATGTAGCCCAAGTTCTCTCGGGCGACGAAAAGCTATCGCTGGGCGGCGTCGTCAACGGCACCATAAGATCAAGCAAGTCGCCGTCACATCGGCCCGCAACGTAATGCTTTGTTGCATCGGCATTTGCGTGTTTCCCCACGCTAACGAAAGCATTTAAGTCCTTGTAAGTTGCGCTTTTCTCTGCCTCGCGAATTTCACCGACGTGCTGCGCTCGATATCTTTCCCAGGCCGCAGCATATTTTTCTTTGAAGCCTGGATAAATAGCATCACAAGTTTCCTTTAAAACCAGCACATGAATCAGTATCTGTTGTTCATCGTGGAGCCCTGTCTCTGCCATCCCTTGTTTCGCTGAAGCTGCAACATTCATTTGTTGTCCAACTGAATTTGCATTGCAAGGAACTCCTTGGTATATCGTTTTGTCAGTTTGAGACGTACATTTGTAAATCTGTGAGTGAGCCAATGCGGGACACATCGTAAGTGCCAGATAGCACCAAACTCTTAAATGGAAGTGAATTTGCATTTGATTCCTCAACAGCTTGATTGAATCACTCATGCTTAGCGAATAAAAGTATCCAAGGCGAGTGCACTGTAAGAATGAGAAGTATGCTGCCGGCGGTGCGCCAGAGGGGCAATGGGACTCGTAGCGCGCTCACTCAACGCGAGCTTCATTTTTACCCCAGCGCCAGCAAACAGGCGGCTTTGGCAGAAAAGAAAGCGGTCTAATGGGAAATCTGGGTTCAACTCAACATTTGATTGTGCTGCTTTATTTTGGTGGCCCGGGGCGGAATCGAACCACCGACACAAGGATTTTCAATCCTCTGCTCTACCGACTGAGCTACCAGGCCAAGGGGCACGATTATAGCAAATTATTCTCATAATACAAGTACGAACCACGCACGCAGCAGCACTTTTCTCGATCTCCCATCCAAAGAACGCACAATGGCACCGTTATAATGGGCCGCATGAATAGTCCCTCCCATTCAATAGTGTCCTCTCTTCCCCCTCACCCTTTGCATAGCGAGATATGTATTGTGGGCAATGGCATCATCGGCAAGGTCGCGGCGCTTGGTTTTGCACAAGCAGGACTCAGCGTCAATTTGTTGTGCTCTTCCCATTCGCCACCTGCGCCTGCCAGTGGCTGGGATGTGCGGGTGTATGCGCTCAATCATGCGGCGCACAGCGTGTTGTCCTCGCTCAAAGTCTGGAGCGCGCTGGATGCCTCGCGTGTGACACCGATTGAATCCATGATAGTGCATGGTGACGATACGCAGCGAGACAGCAAGCTAGCGTTCGATGCTTTCGGCGCGCATGTCGGTGCGTTGGCCTGGATTGTGGAAGATAGCAATTTGAATCAAGCGTTGGATGCTGCTTTGCGCTTTGCATCGAACGTCCACATGGTCAACGGATGCGCCGTTAAATTGAGTACGGATGAGACTAGCGCGTTGGTGCAGTTGGAGTCCGGCGACACGCTGTCTGCATCGCTTCTGGTGGGGGCCGATGGCGGACAATCCTGGGTGCGCGGGCAATGCGATATCGGTATTGATTATCGCTCCTACAAGCAGCGTGCGGTGGTGGCTAACTTCGAATGTGAACAGCCGCATCACGGTGTGGCGCAACAATGGCTTACCGCATCCGAGGGTATCGTGGCGCTTTTGCCATTGCCTGGACAACGCGTGTCGCTGGTGTGGTCGGCGCCGGATGCCTTGGCTGATACGTTAATGCAAGAGTCGCTCACACAATTGGCGGACCGTTTAACGCAGCTTCCTCATCAGCGACTCGGTCAGCTGCGGCCGGTTGTTCCCGAATGTGTCAAAGCCTTTCCGCTTTCGCTGATCCGCACCCACGCCATGAGTGCGCCACGTGTCGCGTTAGTGGGAGATGCGGCGCATGTGGTGCATCCGCTGGCGGGACATGGAATGAATCTGGGATTTGCTGACGTTGCGCAATTGCTTAAAATCGTTATAGCACGCGAACCGTATCGTACCTGCGGCGATGCGCGGGTACTGGCGCGCTATGCCCGGGCGCGCAAGGAAGAAGTGCTCTTGATGCAACTGGTTACCGACGGGCTGGCGCGTTTGTTTGACACTAACGTCGAGCCGGTGCGTATGTTGCGCAATAGGGGGTTGAACTTAATCGACGCGCTTCCGGTCTTAAAAAAGCTATTAATTACGCATGCGCTTGGGAAATCCTGATCGTGGAGGAATCCCGCTAAAATGACGGCTCAAAATAATGACTGGAGAAAGTATGAAGGCAACTAAGCGCATGGCATTCGTTCTGTTGGGCTTGTTAGGCACGATGGCGATGGCAGCAGAAACGCCTCAAGAGGCAGCCGTGAAAAAATTGCTGGAGACCCGCTTGATTGAAGGTGCCAAGGCTGACTCCGTCACTAAGATGCCTTATCTGGGGTTATTTGAAGTGCGTCTTGGCAATTCCGTTATTTATACCGATGAAAAAGCGCAGTATTTTATCGATGGTCATATCATCGATGCGCAAACCCACAGAGACTTGACCCAAGCAAGGACGGAGGATCTTAACAGGATCAAATTTACCGACCTTCCGTTTGAGCTGGCGTTAAAAACAGTGAAGGGCAACGGCAAGCGCGTGTTCGCCATATTCGAAGATCCCAATTGTGGCTATTGCAAGCACTTTCGTGCCAGCTTAAAGGACGTGGACAACATCACGGTGTACACGTTTATGTACAATATTTTGTCCGACGATTCTGCGGTGAAAGCTAAAAATATTTGGTGTTCTCCCCATCGTAACAAGGCATGGGATGAGTGGATGGTGGAGGGCAAGATGGCCGCTACTGCGCCAGAAAGTTGCGCTACGCCAAACGACAAAGTAAAGGCATTGGGCCAAAAACTCAATATCACCGGCACGCCGTCCCTGTTCTTTACGGATGGCTCGCGCATTCCGGGTGCCATCGATATCAAGCAACTTGAAGCCAAATTTTTGTCTCTAAAATAGCGGCTTGCGGTTCTCTCCGCTGAAAATGATGGCATTTGCCAGATGACGGTAGCTCCCATCTGATGCTACGCACAAATAGCTCCGCTTCAAAACAAACGTACACTTTATTGTCGGCGCTTGCGGTGTGTAATGCTTTGGGTAAAGTGGAATTACCCAGAGCATTGAGCTTTCTACTGCAGTCCTCGTGAGAGTCTAAAATGAAAAATGTATCGGCAAAAATGGTTCAATATGCCATCGTCGCCAAAGACTTGGCGGCCCATCTTTTTTCTGTGACGCTAACCGTCGATGCACCAAGTGCAACCGGGCAAATATTCACTTTGCCGGCTTGGATTCCGGGCAGCTATATGATCCGCGAGTTCGCACGCCACATTGTGCAAATTCGTGCGGAATCCGGTGGCAAACCGATTGCATTGAGCAAGAACGACAAACACACCTGGCAGGCCGAACCTTGCGGGGGGACATTAACCTTGCATTACGATGTTTATGCGTGGGATTTGTCAGTACGCGCCGCCCATCTGGATCAGACCCACGGATTTTTCAATGGCAGCAGTGTGTTCCTGCAAGTATTGGGGCAAGAAGACGTACCGCACATGCTGGCGATCGAACGTGGCACTGATCGGTACTGCAAAAATTGGCGCGTCGCGACCTCCCTACCCGAATTGAAAGCAAAGCGCTATGGTTTCGGCACCTACATCGCCGCCAATTATGATGAGCTAATCGATCACCCGGTGGAAATGGGTAACTTTGAATTGGCCACCTTCAAAGCACATGGCGTGCCGCACGACATTGTCATTACGGGGCGGGTGCCCAATCTCGATATGGCGCGTTTGTCCGCCGATCTACAGGCAATCTGCGAAAAACAGATTGCTTTTTTTGAGCCGAAAACAAAACGGGCGCCAATGGTGCGCTATGTTTTTCTAACATTCGTAGTGGGCGATGGTTACGGTGGCCTCGAGCATCGGGCTTCGAGTGCGCTTATTTGTTCACGCGCCGATTTGCCGATCAAATCAAACAAGCCGCACGAGATGAGCGATGGCTATCGTACCTTTCTCGGTCTGTGCAGCCATGAATATTTTCATACGTGGAATGTAAAACGCATCAAGCCCGCCGCGTTCGCCCCCACTGATTTACGCAGTGAGAACTATACTTCGTTGCTTTGGCTGTTTGAAGGATTCACCAGTTATTACGATGACCTGATGCTGTTGCGCAGTGGCGTCATCGACAAAAACGCATATTTAAAATTGCTGTCCAAGACCATTAATAACGTATTACGTGGTAGCGGACGAAAAAAACAAAGTGTAGCCCAATCGAGTTTTGATGCGTGGATCAAATATTATCGTCAAGACGAGAATGCGCCGAATGCCATCGTCAGTTATTACACCAAGGGCGCTTTGATAGCACTGGCGCTGGACTTAACCATTCGCACACAAACTGCGGGGAAAATAGCGCTTGACGATGTGATGCGCGTGTTATGGCAACGTTATGGGCGCGATTTTTATGAAAAAGGAAAAACGTCGCGCGGCATTGTCGAATCCGATGTGTGCGGCATAGTGGAGGAAGTGGCCGGGTTCAAACTTAAGCGTTTTTTTGAGCGTTATGTGGAGGGTACCGAAGACCTGCCATTAGCCAGGTTGCTTGCCCCGTTCGGGATCAATATCGACGACACGCGCAAAAAAAATAAAGCCAGCCTCGATGTTCGTACAGTACGCGATGGCCGCGATTGCAAACTAGCGAATGTATATGAAGGCGGGGCCGCACATCGGGCGGGTTTGTCGGCGGGCGACGTGCTGGTAGCCATCGATGGTTTGCGCGTGGCGATGGGGGGAAGTGGTTCTAATCTCGACATACTCCTGGCACGTTATCGGATTGGTGAGACTGTCATGGTAGATGTATTCAGGCGTGATGAATTGATGCGTTTTAGTACAAAGTTAGGGGCTGATCAGGCACCCTTGTGGGCTTTGACGACGGTGCATCCAACCTAAATAAGAACAGGGCTTACCTAAAAACGAACAACGGTATCACGCACCAATATCAATATGAAGCGGCTGTTCTAGCACGGGTGCCCAGGGCGTACCAGATTACGAAAATCAGAAAAGAGAAATCATGGGAATATTTGGATTGGGTTTGCACGTCATCATCGCAATTTTCTTTGCCGTACATGCGGTACGTAGTGGACGCAATTTGTACTGGTTGCTGATTTTGTTTAGCTTCCCGCTGTTTGGAAGCGTGGTGTATTTTCTGGTGGAGTATCTACCGGGTTCGACAATTAACCACGGTGTTAACAAAGCTGCGGTGATCGCCAGCAATTTGCTCGATCCCGAAAAGGAAGTGCGGGCAGCGCGCGCTGCGCTGGATTTATCTCCCTCTGCACAAAATCAAATTCGTCTTGCCAAAGCCTTGCTGGCACGCGGTGAGGTCAGTGAAGCGGTGAAATATTTCGATGCGTGTCTTGCCGGGCCGTTCGGCAATGATCCTGAAGTGCGGCATGCCGCTGCCAGTGCCAAGCTACAAAATGGACAGTCTCAGCAGGCGCTCGACATTGCGCAGGCTTTACAACACAACTGTCCCGACTATCTCACTGAGAGAGCAATGCTTTTATTAGCGCAGGCGTTCGCAGCGGTGGGCGATAACGTTTCGGCCGCCCAACAATTTTCCAGCGCAGTGAGTCGTTTTGGAAGCACCGATGCGCGCGGATTGTATGCGATCTGGGCTGCGGAAACAGGAGATCTGGCGACAGCGGAAACACTTTATGCAGAATTGACACAGGCGGAAAAACATTGGAATACGCATGCGCGCACGCTCAACAAACCACTACTGCAAAAAGTCGAGGCCTCGATTGCAATACGCAAGCGGACCGGTCTCAAAACATAAGGCCCGGAAGGGGTTCACAGTGGCTGCGCGAAAGGTCTTGAGGAATCGGTTTATTTAGACGATTTGCCTGTGTACTCTAATTTCACCTCGCCTAACAATCCTGAAGGCATCGGTTTCCATTGAGAAGCATTAAATGGTTTGTATTGAATATCGACCATATTAATTTCTTCAAATTTCTTCCAATCGGGTTGCTGTGCATCACGCAAACGCATGTAGTTGGCGGAGAGATTGGTCACCTCAATTTCAATACGATTTTTTTGGGATTTTAATAATTTGGCCGGCACTTCCAGCCGGAACGGCAGACTCCATGCCGTTCCGATTTTCTGGCCGTTGATAGTGACGTCAGCGACTTCACGCACGTCACCCAAATCCAGGATCATTTTTTTCTGCGTGTTAACTCCGGCAGGCAAATCAAATTCCAGAGAATAACGCGCCGTTCCGGAAAAATAGCTGGCTGCATCGGAAAGATCTTCCCATGAACTTAACTTATCGAGCGTGGCCGACGTTGGTAAGGACGGTTTTCCTTCTATAAATTCGAGCTGCCATTTACCTTGCAACGCTATGATCTCGGTCTTTGCGGGCAATCCTTGTTGAATGCTTCCAGCATTGATATCTAGCTTCAAGAAGCAAGATTCTCCCGATAAGAGTCGTAAATACACTTGGGTTTTCCCCTCGTCATTCTTCATCGGCAAAAGCGTATTTTGGTTTGTCAGCGGATTGTAAAGCGTGACGTTCTGGGCAGAAGTTGACAGCGTAATCCAGCCCTCGCTAAAAATTTTATTTTGGTTGGCAATGAAATACACGGCCTTGCCATTCTGTATTTTACGAATGTATTTCAAGCCTTGCGCCGCCCATTTTTCTTGGCGAAGGTGAAGTTTTTCCAAGGCGTCAAAATGGGGAATAATTTGTTCTTCTGTAAAAGTTTTTTCTAATTGCTGGAAGCTAATAGTGCGTTCTTGCTGTTGATAAAATCCAGTCGGTTGCGTTGGCAGATGTTCCATAAACACCACATTCACACCCAATTTTGATACTTCACTCAAGCGCAACAGTGTCGCTTCTGGCATATACGTCGTCGCAGGTACGAGAATCGTTTTGTAATTTTTCAAACTTAAGGGATTAAAAACTTGCAGCTGATTATCCGAAATAAAATCAAAAGAAAAGCCATTATTCCAAAGCCACTCTCCCAATTTTCCAACGGGCAGTTTCAACAACCACTTGTTGACGTGGTGCACTTCCAGTTGATGAATTCCTCCACTTGCGCTCGCCTTGGTAGCCCATAAATCGTGGATCGGGAAGTACACCAATACGTCGTTATCGGGTTGACTGTTTTGGAGAATCGTTTGCGCACGTTCAACGTATTGATTGAGCTGGGGGTAATGCTTCCAGAAATGGGAATGGACCCCGTAGTTAGTGGAGGCGTAAAACAACCAGCCGGGATAAGGTTCGTTTTGCGGCGTGTAAGTGGTGCCATGGTAAAAAATATGGTTAATGCCTGAGGCAAATAACTCGTCAATCTGCGGTTTGATTTGCGATAGCGATACTTTGAAGTGATTCGCAAGCCAAGTAGTCGTTTCGGAACTGACCAGTTTTTTCCCCAATAAATGCGCAGGTGAACTTGCCAACTTCATGGCCAAGGGATTGGGCGTGCCAAAATTTTCTACCGGGTATTGTTCGTCAACCCGTAAACCTTGGATGGGGAAACGACTGCTACCAAATGACTCTGTTTCCGGAATGTCCGCCGCTGCGTACAAGTCCAGCAAATTTCCCGGTGAACCATGTGCTTGATAGCGCGTCAAAAAACCTTGTTTACGGGACCAATCCGTCCACTTTATTGCGTAGTTTTCAAGGAGTAGTTCGGCTAATGTTTGGTGATAATCAATCTGCACCAAATTGTTGTCGCCAGCGGTAAAAGCAGTCCATTGACTTTGCAAATCGTAGCCACGGCGCTTTTTGAATTCATTGAGAAAATCATCGGTCCAGTTGGCGCCATAGACTTCGTAAGAGTCGTTGTACATCGCACGCGGGCGGTCTTTAAAGTTTTCAAGCGCTACATCGAACCGCTCCACATAATGCGGCATTGCTTTAGATGAGAAGGGGTCAAGCACCAGCCCTGCTCCGCCCGGGGCCGCCCGCTTAACGGCTTGTTTGGTCAGCACGCTTTGAAGTTGCCCGTTGGAATATTCCCATTTTTTAGCCGCCACATCGAGCGTGACATTCGGTCCGCCAAAGGGCCATCCTGTGCCGGTGGTCATATCTACGCCTAAGCCGAGACGTTTTCCTTCGCGTACGGTATGCCCCAGCACCTCCATCCAGCGCGGACTTAAATAAGGAATCGCTTGTTCTTTAAGGCCCTTCACCCCATAAATGGGAATAATATGCACGCCGCCCAACCCGGCCTGGGCAAATTTTTCCAGTTGCCACGTAATATCTTTTTCGGTGACGGTGCTTCCCATCCACCACCAAAACGTCCACGGTTTGGCGGTATTGACGACAGCGGCATTAGATTCCGGTTTTGCCTTTTCCGGGATGACAGAAGAGATATTTTTCGCCAGAAGGAACTGAGACGCCACTAATGCCAGTAAAAAAACTGTTTTTTGAATTTTCATTTTTCTGTTCATGAGGATGAGATTAAAAGGGGTATTCGGCGACGAGAAATGCGACCCCGTGATCGTCCAGTTCATTTAACTGATATGAATAGGATTTTTTTGTGGCTGGCGGTGTTGTTCGTCCTTGCAGTGCGCACGGCGTTGCCTCTCGTTTTTCCCATCTGCGCATTTGAAAGGTGGGCTGTGTCCAACCCCATCACTTCATCAAAATTGCTAGTCCTTCATCAACGAGTCCGTTGATAACATCATCGTGGCCACCTGCAACAGCGAGCAGTCGTTTTATCTTTTGAGCGCCCAAGAACCTGATTTCCGCCGGGTTAAGTGTTCCGACAGCTTGGTCGCTCAAGCCGTATCCGTACACAACTTTAGACAAATTTGAGCCATTAAGCAGTTGGGTGAAGCGCTTGTATCCGACACCCGCCGCAAGAGCTAAAGTGTTCTTGATGCCAACGGAATTGATGCCGCCATGCCGCGCTATTTCTTCCGCAGTGTAGGGTACTACTTTGTCCCCGGAAAACCGTACCGGAATGCCTTTGGCATAAGCTGTCCAAACTTCATCTGGCATATCCAACCGACTTGCCAAAATGAGGTATCCAGTTGCTTCGGGGCCGTCTTTGACCAAAAGATTGGTCACTGCAAAAGCGCCAAATGAATAGCCGACTACATAGACTTTTTTTCCTTGCGAGATAAAATGTTTGACTACCTTCGAAAGCAGCGCGGTAGATTCATCGTCTGCGGCTTTGGCCTCATCAAACGAGAGGACCTTATCAGAAATCCGTTGGGGGTTGCGTGTTTGTGTCTGATGCACATTGACCAAAAACGTTTTTTGTTGGTCGACGTTTCTGAAGATCCAGGTAAACCGTTCGGCCGATAATTGCAGAGTGGGTCCTCCTTGGCTCCACACAATAACAGCGTCTGCATCTGGGTTTCCGACTGCCTGCGTGATATTGGCGATGTCCTCGGGTAGTTTGACATCGGTATTTGCTGCTGTTGCATTATCAAGAAACAATATTCCAATAAGCATTAATGATATGGAGATAAAATCGGAGGCGCTATTCAAAAAACTATTTATTTTCATGGCTTGCTCGATCTTATAGAAATGGTCGTTGAATCCCATTTGTTTAAAGTCCGAGCCGAAAAATCGGCGTAGTACCTGTCGGGATTTTCTGATTTCATCATCTCATATTTTCTATCAGTAGTGTCCGGTTAAAAATCGAACAAATTCAATTGGTTAGCGCAGGGTGCTGATTTTGAAATGTAATCGTTGGCCTGAAAGGCGCATGAAATATGGGTTTTCTCAAAAACAGAGGCCGATAAAATCTGTAGCAAAGTGTAGAGAGGGGCCGTCAGTTGCAATTCTTTTTTAACAATGGCGATCAGCACATAAGTGGAGACGTGTCACGGGTAGAGTAGAGGGCAGCCAGTGGCTGCTCTCTACTCTACCCCCCGTGTTTCGCATACCCCTTCTTTGCAGCAAAGCAAGATGAGATTTTTCAATTTCCCGTAAATCGGCCTCAACGCGATTTGGATCGCCTAGCGGATACTTATTCGACTCGTGTGCTTTTGAATTGGAGTACGTAGTAAAAACGTGCTCTAGCATTTTCATTGCAGATTGAATCGCGCTGTTCTTTTTTTCAGTGGCCGCCATGAGTCGTATGCCTTGTGTAAAGACGCCTAAGCTAAGCGGCCGTGCGGGCCGCAACGCATGATTGCACGGGAAACTTCATCCCGCACGGTCCGCTTGAGCGCATAGTTGGCGTCACTGTAGGACATTTTTTGCTGACTGCATGGCAAGAAAAAGACTTTCAGCAGCTTTGAGAGCAACAGTTGCGTTAACTCGCGCGCCAAGCCAACTGAGTGTGGGGCCGCGAACGCTGAGCGACGATGTTTCAAGGTCGAACCTGGAAATGGACTTTCGACGCCCGCGATCGAGGGCATAGTCGTCAACGTGTTCCGCGACATCGCGAGCTTGTTTGAGGCCCGGAAGTTTTTTATCAAATTCATGAAGCGCGGATTCGAGTTCTGGCTTTGCCTGAGAAAGCTCACAAGCCAGTTGGACTGATCGTCGCAGCCGCGTCAACGACACGACCAGAAAATCGAAGTCAGCCCATTTGCGAAAAATGAAGGTCACGTCTTCAGGTTCCGCAGAACGCAGTCGTCGAACTTGCAAAGCTACCGAATGCATAGCTACATTCGCAAGACGGAAGGATCTTTCAAATGTTGCGAGTGCTGTCGGAGGTGACGGTTTCATGACGCCCAACGCCGAGCTAAGCGGCAGTTTTTAAGTTGTAGTTTTGTGGAATACTTTTGCGCAGCAAAACCACAAAACTACAACTTAAAAACTGTCCAGCACGCGAAGCGTGCGAGCTGCAACGACTTGTTATGCATGTATAAAATATTTGACATCAGGACGAATGTCTAATATATTTGACCCTCAGTCAACAATATTGGACAAAATCATGGATATTACATTTAAAGAAAAAAGCCTTTGGATTCAGATAGTTGCTATTACAGCAATGTTCGGAAGTTACTTTCTAAACATAGATTACAAGATTTCTGATGGCTTTCCGTCAAACTTAATCTCTCATTTCATTTGGTTAATTGTAGGACTCGTAGTATTAAATATTCTAGGTCACGTTTTTGCTGCCGCTTTTAATAAACCAGAGAATGAAGATGAGCGCGACAAATTAATTGAGTTGAAAGCTACTCGCATAAAAGCATTTCTTTTAGCTTCAGGTATGGTAATTACCATATTAGCCTGCTTAAAGCTGCAAAATGAATTTATTACAATTAACCTTTTATTGTTGTTTTTAGTTGTCTCTGAGGTCATAGAAAAAGCAATTCAAATATTTTATTACCGTAAGGGCATATGAATAATGAAAAAACTAGAATTTGTTATTTCAAATAAAATTAGAACCTTGAGATTTTTAGCGGCAGAGATGACTCAAAAGGAATTAGCTGATTTGGTTGGTGTAACAAGACAAACAGTTAACGCAATTGAGTCAAACAAATATTCTCCTAGCTTAGAAGTAGCATTTAAAATTTCTCTAGTTTTTAACGTGCCTATAACAGACGTCTTTAGTTATGGCACTCAAGCTGATGCAGAGGCTGGTGCATAACGTTTGACTTAAGCGGACCGCCGTAGGCGGGTCCCCTTGACCGTATGGTTGGACGAAGCCGCTACGCGGAGAAACCCCATTTTACGTTGCCCCTATAAAAAAATAAAAACTAAAATCCAACCTCACCCCACACACGTGGGATTTTGATACGAGGTTACACGATGCTCAACGCACCATTCCCACCCGA
>JANXTY010000055.1 GCA_025352145.1 Oxalobacteraceae bacterium | reverse complement strand
GTAGGGGCACGGCATGCCGTGCCCCTACGATGCCCATGCGTCAACCAAGAATAACGATTTTGCCGAACTCTGCGTAACATCAGTTAATCATAAAACCTATGGCGCATAGCCGAATACTTCAAACACTTAAGAAAGCGCGCTATCCATTCGCCCCCAAACCAATAATCAGCGTCGATAAAATAATGGTTGCCATGCCATACAACTGCAGCCTGAGCGGGCGCGGCGTACAGCCCTCCCATTCTTTCAGCGCCAGGCCAAGCATGCCGCCACCCAGTACCAGCAAAGACATGTGCAAGGTCCAGCTGATAAAACCCAGCTTGGCATTTTCCATCTGCACATGGCCCCAACCATAAAAGAAAAATTGCAGGTACCAGATAATGCCGCCAAGCGCAGCCAGGGCGGTGTTTTTCCAGAAATCGGTCCGGTCGGCACGCCATTTTTTCCATGTGCCGTTTTGACGTGCTTTGTAAAAGCAATACAACGCATTGGTGGTAAATCCACCCAGCATGATCACCACAAAACTGGGCATGATTTTATACAACGGATCAATGCCGATTGACAACGCCAAATCCTCTATCGGTTTACCCGAGGCAATGGCAAAGGCCATGAAAGCGCTCAGGACGCCACAGACGATGGCGATGACGATACCTTTTTTAAGATTGAATTCTGCTGCGCGATTGTCGCGTTCATTTTCTTTTTTAAATCCTGCAAACGACGTGACCACAATGCCCAGAATCGCCACCGCAATACCCAGAATCGCAATACCACCCTTGGCGGAAGAAAGAAGGCCGAGCAGTTCACCGCTAACCAGCGGCGGCATAATGGTGCCCACCACCAGGGTGATCCCAATCGCTACGCCGTAACCGATCGACAGGCCGAGGTAACGGATGGTCATGCCGAAAGTAAGGCCGCCAATCCCCCACAACGCGCCGAGCAAATAAGTTTTCCACAGCACCTGTGCTGGAATCTGGCTATAAAATCCGCGTACATCCGGCAATAGGATAGCGACCACTAGCAACGGCATGACGATCCAGGAAGCGATGCCGTTCACAAACCAGGAAACTTCCCATTCCCAATTTTTGATCAACTTGATCGGTATGTAAAACGATGCAGCAGCTAAGGCACCAAGGAAGTGATAAAAAATTCCCCAATTCGCAGCAGTGGTCATAGTTTTCCTTGCAAAGATAAGTGGCGTTGAATTCAGCAGATTTTATGGGTGTTGAGATTAAGAATTCTGGCAATAGCTTCGAGCCGCTTTCCTACATGTCCCACTCCGATGGCGCAATGATGTGCCGGTGCACCCTGGCACCAGTATGTCGTAAATTCTCTGGCTGACATCGGGAATTGATATCGGCTGTTGGTATTGCCGATGTCGAGTACCTCACCGGCTACAGACTGACCTTGCGCGTATTGCAAAATGACTGCACCGGCCTTATCTTCCACCACCGACAGGAAGGTGACGGGCCCCTTCGCTACGGACATTTGGATAGAGACGCCTTGCCCCGGTTTGCCGTGATAAACCGGCAAGGGCACCAGGTGCACCTCTCCTTCTGCAATCAAGGGATGCGCCGGACCATCGTGTCCCCACAGCACAACGTCATCCTCAAATTCAATGCCATAAGGTTCCGCAAAAGAGCCGCCGGCGCCCAGCAAGCTGAGTATTTTCATCGCCAGTACATTCTTGATTTCACATTCGCCTGCCACCGGAATGCCTCGGCTGGTCAATAGCGTGTTTCCCAGGATGACGGAGGTAACGATATTTTCATGTTCACCTCCGCTTTCGCCTTCGTAGTAATAGGCGAGCGCATCGAGACGATGATCCTGCACCAGCTGATCCAGCGCACAGGAGGTTTTTACCGCCCGCTCGATCTCGGATCTATCGCAAGTGTGATCGATGACTAAGATCTGGTTGATCTCTTTGAATTTTTTATCGATATCTTCAGCTGACACAGAACGTAGATTTTTTACCAGCTCGCATGACTCCAGCAACTTGAAGCGGACTCCCAATTTGGCGGACAGATTGGTCATATTGGAATAGACGTCTACCATGCCGCTGTAGTAATGCCCCACCACGCCCACATTGCTTGTTTTAAGCGATTTGACGACTTGGTTAGCCGCGACCCAGTCAAAAATTTCTGCCCACGCTTTGTCGTCGCCCAGATGGCCGACAACCAATCCATGCGCAATGCCGCTACGATGAAATACATTGACCAGTTCCGGTGCGGCACATGCCTGACAATGCGCTAGCCACTCGCCCGTCCTGTCGCCCCGATCGGATAAGGCATTAATCCGGGCATAGGGAATGCCTTTTTCCGGCTGTAACGCCAGAATCAGCACCGGCTTATTGACGCGCTGAACCAGAGGCAGCACCGTGGAACTCAAGGCATAGGTCGTGATATAGAGAACGATTGCATCGACCTGCTCATTCATGAATAAATCTGCGGTAGCATCCCCCAACTCCAGGCTATCCACCAATCCGCCTTTGACCACGTTGACGGTGGGCGTTTCAATGGTATCGGCCACGATATCCAAATAGGTTTCCAGTTTGCTTTTTAATCCTGAAAATTGCGGCCAGTAAGTATCGAGGCCGATACCGAATACCCCTATCTTGAGTTGTTTCATTGCAGCTTCCTCCCCATTTCGTAATACACTCATCGCAGATCGTTTTTTATGGTTATCTGCCTCGGATTGCTATGGCGGAATGGTGCCCGAGTCTGAACAATCCTGAAATGGACAGAACTGCACAAGTTGATGGACAAAACCTCACGGAAATCATCCATGTCTGACCCCGACTTTTCTCTTTATCTGACCCATAGCGCCGAAGATGAAAACTGGCAGATGGTCTGTACCAATGTCGGCAGAAATCGCATCGCTCCAGGCCTGGCATATCCGCCTCATCGTGAAAATCATCCAGAGAATTTTCTGAGCGTAGGGGTGGACCGGCGGATCAACGAATATCAAATGGTGTACATCCCCACAGGTCGAGGCACACTGAAAATGGATGGGCGCCATTACGCAGTGGAAGCCGGCAGCCTCTTCATTTTATTCCCCCACATCGGCCACGCTTACCACCCCGATCCGCATACGGGCTGGACCGAATTATGGGTTGGATTCAGGGGGCCGCAGGTTGATGCTTTATTGGTTTCAGGCGTTATCAGTCCAACCTGCCCGATTTTTCATCCTGGATATCAATCCAGATTGATAAGCAGCTTTCAAAGCATCTTCGAGCAAGTGCAATCCCAGCCTCCGCTATACCAGTTCCGGGTCTGCGCTGAAGTGATGCGCTTGCTGGCAGAGACCCTCAGCAGGGAACGACTGGCAAGGCAACCCGGTCGATCTCAGGAAATTGCCGAACAGGCGAAATCTTTTATCGAAGGGCACATCCACGCAGCCTTCGACCTGGAATGCCTGGGTGCCGAACTGCGCATCCCCCTGCCGCAATTAAATAAAATATTCAAATCGTATACGGGCATGACCCCCTATCAATACTGCATCCACGTCAAGATCAACCGTGCCAAAGAAATCCTGGCCACAGGGAAATGCTCGATGAAGGAAATTTGCTGGCAACTGGGATTTGACGACCCGTATTATTTCTCGCGCTTATTCAAGAAAAAAACCGGCTTTAGCCCATCGCAATGGAACGCCCTGAGGCGTCTCGCCAATTAAATTGACGGCACGCCTTATCACAAAACTTCATCAAGGTTTGCGGAACGTACCTCACCGGAGTAACAGAAAAAATGTCATCTACATGGGCAAGATAATCGAACAACGCCCTTATTATTTTGTAGTAAAATGCAAAAATATCCTGCAATTTAAAGTAGTAAAATTTCACGTGAAGAGCAAACTCTCCTTCAATCTCCATTGAGTCTTTATCCACCTTATATCCCCTAATCGACCTATTTTCGCAAAGTAACCTTATACATCATGGCCCTCATCGATTTTGACCTGGTTCTTTTTGGCGGCAGCGGCGATTTGTCCATGCGCAAACTCTTGCCTGCCATGTATGCGCGGGATGTTGCCAAAGATCTTCCACCGAACGCTCGCATCATTTGCGTGGGACGCAATCACAGTACGACAAAAGAATTCATCAAAATTATCGAGGACAATGCGAAGCCGCACATCAAACCGGCTACTTTTACCGCAACGCTTTGGGAATCATTTTGCGCGCGCATCATCTATGCTTCCATCGACGCCACAGATGCGACCACCTATCAGCCATTGATTGATGCATTACGTCAAGACTCCGCACTGACCCGGGTGTTTTATCTGGCCACGCCACCCCATCTTTTTTCTAAAATCTGCAAAAACCTGTCTTCCCACAACCTGGCGACATCCAACTCGCGTGTGGTATTAGAGAAGCCGCTGGGACGCGATCTGGCCACCGCGAAACAGATCAATGCCGAAGTCGGTCAAGTTTTTTCGGAATCGCAAATCTACCGCATCGATCATTATCTCGGTAAAGAAACGGTGCAAAATCTGCTGGCGCTACGCTTCGGCAATATTCTGTTTGAACCCCTATGGCGTCGTGAATGGATCTCTGACGTACAGATTACGATTGCCGAAAAACTCGGCGTAGGCAATCGCATGGGTTACTACGATACCTCAGGCGCATTACGCGACATGCTGCAAAACCACTTACTGCAATTGCTGTGCATCGTTGCGATGGAACCACCCGTATCCATCGCACCGGATGCGGTACGCGATGCAAAACTGCAGGTCCTGCGATCACTGAAAAAATTTACCCCCACCACGCTGGCGCAAAATGTGGTGCGCGGTCAATATCGCGCCGGTCACGTTGATGGTGTCGCAGTGCCCAGCTATCGCGATGAACAAGATGCGCCAAAGCACTCACGCACCGAAACCTTCGTCGCGTTGAAAGCTGAAATTGACACATGGCGCTGGGCAGGCGTTCCGTTTTACCTGCGTACCGGAAAACGCGTCGCAGAAAGTCTGGCAGAAATTGTGGTGCGTTTCAAAGCCATCCCCCATTCTATTTTTTCACAATCGATCAGCAGTTTTCAACCTAACTGCCTGGTCATCCGTTTACAACCCGACGAAGGCTTGCGCATGAACCTGATGGCAAAACCACCGGGAGACAGCATGCGTTTGAAGCCGGTCGAGCTGGAACTCGATTTCCGTGAGTCCTTCAAGACCCCGCGCATGGATGCGTACGAACGTCTGCTGCTCGATGTACTGCGCGGCCAACTCACGCTGTTCATGCGTGGCGATGAACTGGAAGCCGCGTGGGAATGGATCGAACCGGTTCTGACTAATTGGGAGCAAGAAGAAAATGAACCCATCCCTTACACATCAGGCAGTTGGGGACCGGCGGCGGCGAGCGCATTGATCGGTCGCGATGGCTTGCAGTGGCGCGAAGAGGCGCTGCCTGAAGATTGATTCTGGTTTAAAACTTACGCAACCTACAGATAATCGTTTAATGGTTAATCTCATTCCGATGTATTCCTGACCCTAAATAATGTTACTCGACGCCATCCGCATGCAGCTAGATTCACTCTCTAAGTCGGAGAGAAAAGTTGCGCTCGCCGTCCTCGATCATCCCCAACTGGTCGTCTCGGAAAACATCACGGCACTGGCCAAAAAAGCACAGGTATCCGAACCAACCGTAGTCCGTTTTTGCCGGACCTTGGGGCATGGCGGATGGCACGATTTCAAACTGAAATTAGCCCAAAGTCTAGCCCTAGCAATCGCCGGGGCCAATGAACAACCTGCACAGGACGATTTGGCGTCTGATTTGATCAGCAAAATTTGCAGTCGCTCCATCAA
This sequence comes from Oxalobacteraceae bacterium, assembly GCA_025352145.1. GTDB lineage: Bacteria > Pseudomonadota > Gammaproteobacteria > Burkholderiales > Burkholderiaceae_D > JANXTY01. The sequence continues at coordinate 46,914 of JANXTY010000055.1, read as the reverse complement.
CACCCTGCTTGACTTGCGCAACAACCTCAATTCGGAGGTGATTCAACGAGCGCTCGACATCCTGGCGCGCGCAAACAAAATTGAGTTTTACGGACAGGGCACATCCGGTATCGTAGCCGCCGATGCCCAGCATAAATTTTTTCGTTCGGGTGTGCCTACCGTCGCCTATTCCGACCCCCACATTCACAGCATCGCCGCTTCTCTCTTGCGTAAGAACGATGCCGTGGTCGCCATATCGCAACGCGGCAACAACGCAGCATTAACCCGCAGCGTTTCACTGGCGCGTAAAGCGGGGGCCGACATTATCGTGTTGGCACCGACCGGCACGCCGTTAGCAGAATTAGCCACCGTCTTGATTCCCATCGACCTCGTGTTCCACACCGATCCCTACACACCCATCTCGGCACGTCTGGCGCACCTGGTCGTCATTGATATCCTCGCTGTCGGGCTGGCACTCAAGCGCGGCCCCGAATTCCGCAAAGAAATGCAAAATGCGCAAAGAGCATTGCAAGCTTTCGACATCCAGTTCGATTCCCTGATCGGTTAAATTCCGCCCGGCAGAAATTGCGCCGCATCATAATCGAAATAGAAATCGCCGAAACAAAAATCGGCTAGCCAGATTGCGTACAATAGGTCATCCTCAAGCTTCTTCATTACTGCATTTCACACCATGAACCAACTCGAACAACTCAAACAATGGACCACCGTAGTGGCCGACACCGGCGATTTTCAATCGATGAAAACCTTCGCGCCACGCGATGCCACCACTAATCCCTCCCTGATTTTAAAGGCAGTGCAAAAAGAGGATTACAAACCCTTACTGGAAAAAGCAGTGCGCGATCACGCGGGCAAAACCAGCAGCGAAATCATCGACCGTTTGCTTATCGCTTTCGGCCTGGAAATTCTCCACATGATTCCAGGCCGCGTGTCCACCGAGACCGATGCCCGCCTGTCTTTCGACATCCAGGGCACCATCGACAAAGCACGCAAACTCATTGCACTCTACGAAGCCGCCCACATCCCGCGCGAACGCATCCTTATTAAAATCGCCTCGACATGGGAAGGTATTTGCGCCGCCGAAGTGCTGGAACAAGAAGGTATCCGCTGCAACATGACTTTGCTGTTTGCATTGCCGCAAGCCGTCGCCTGTGCGGAAGCCGGAGCACAACTTATCTCCCCTTTCGTCGGCCGCATCTATGACTGGCACAAGAAATCGAGCGGGCTGGAAACGACCGGCGCCGACGACCCCGGCGTGCAATCAGTCAAGCGCATCTACACCTACTACCGCAAGTTCGGCTACACCACCGAAGTCATGGGCGCGAGCTTCCGCAACACTTCGCAAATCATCGAACTGGCAGGCTGCGACCTGCTCACCATCAGCCCGGACCTCCTGCAAAAACTGTCCCAGTCCGATACCCCGATAACGCGCAAGTTAAGCGCTAACGAAGCGCAAACAGCGAACATCGAAAAACTAAATTTGGACGAAAAAACATTCCGCTTCATGCTCAATGAAGACGCAATGGGAACAGAAAAACTGGCGGAAGGAATTCGCCTGTTTTGTGCGGATACCGTGAAATTGGAAGGGATGATTGAATCGATGCGGTGATGGTTTTAAAGGACATGCCTGCCCATGCCATTACTATCCCCCATCACCATCAAGGAACCAACGGCCTTTTGTTCGCCTGCTTGGCCTTCACCAAGACAACCGTCTTTTCCATAGAAACCAATCGATACGCCGTTGCGGGATGAAGGGCCGTGTGTCCATTAAGCACGGTAGCAGGATATTGATCAGCCAGCCTCTGCCAAAATTGCACTGCATTATCCACGCTATATCCAGCACGGGCCACCATGTACAAAGAAAGCGAGTCGGCCAAGGCATCGGCCACTTTCGGCATCGGCTTAATGCCCCCCATCCCTCCGAGAGTGGACATATCTGGATGGACATGAATCAGGTTATCGATGATGCCGCCAATGGTAGCGCTCATATGTTGTGTGATAGCGTGCGCCAAGACGTTGTGCGCCATCTCTTTCGCCATCACATAAACCAATTCCTCATCCGACCGGACAAAATCCATCATGCCTCGGGTTACCATAATGCGCCGCCCATCAGCATAGGTATTGACGTTGTCTGCATTCCCCAGCTCCACCCGAAAACCGCAAGCAAAAGTTAAGGGCACAACAGCGACGAGATTTCGATCTCCCCGCATAACACTCAATTTAATCTCGGAAGAATCTTGCGTGGCACGCTCTTTTACCAAGGGCCCGAGAATTTTCGCAGCTTCCCCTTCCGCATTAGGTCCCTGCGGCAAGGGCTTATCTTCTACCGCCACCAGGATATCGCCAGGATGCAGCACACCTGCTTTCGCGGCACCGCTCCCCACTAACACGCTGGTCACTTGCAGGCGTTCATCCCATCCAAATGTGCTGTTCGCTTCATTGGAAAATTCCGCCGAATAGGAGTACTTGTTTTTTGCAGTGAAGCCTAACAAATTGCGCGCCTGATTCTTGCACAGCTCCGCATTATTCAACAGCAATGGCGCCGCCAAGCGATCCAGCTTATCCTGCAGCGAAACCAGCTTGCGCAAAGCGGCGACTTCCTCTGAATTAACTATCGGGGCAACGACGATAGGCTTCGGTGCCTCCGCTGGCTCTGCCTTCTTCTGCACTGCCAACGGCGGCGGCGTTGCACAAGCAAAGAGCAGTGCAGTCAATAGAAAGGCAAAGCAAGACTTCAGATTAAATGCGGAGCGATACATATTCATGTGGGAAGACACTTTCTTTACGCAATGGTGGAGTGAATAAAATGGTGAATCTATTTTATTTAACAGGAAATTAACTCTCTCAATCGTTCATCCTTTCATCAGGAGAAACCGTCAATGTATACTTCTCCATTAATATTTTCCCGTACTGCCAAAACCGCCGACGCCCCGTTCGCTGACATCAAAATTATCCACAATATTAAATTCAACTTGCAGTACAGGGACAATAATCAACTGCGCCAAGCGCTCCATTGGATTGAGAGTAAATTCGGTTTGCCCACGATTCCACGTCGATATCATCAACTGTCCCTGATAATCGGAGTCGATCAGGCCCACCAGGTTCCCCAACACGATGCCGTGTTTATGTCCCATTCCGCTCCGAGGCAAAATCATTGCGGCGTAACCTGGATCGCCGATATGGATCGCCAGACCCGTAGGAATCAATACCGTTTCCCCTGGCTTGATAGAAAGTGGCTGCTCGATACAGGCCCGCAAATCTAAGCCCGCACTGCCAGCGGTGCCATACGCAGGGAGCAGGTCTTGGATGCGTGGGTCGATAATTTTTAGGTCGATGGTTTTCATCAGTTAGAAAATGTTAAGGGGTGCAGATGACACTTCCTTCGGTTCATCAATACGCTGGCGTCAACCAAGAGGAAGTTTCAAAGACGACGGGCAATTTCTGCAATCAATTGCCGCGCAAGAACCAACTTATCGGCACGCGCCAGTGGCGTATGTCCTTGATCATCGAAGATCACCCATTCGTTATCGTCCTTGCCGAAGGTCTGGTGCCCGATATTACCGACCAATAAGGGAATGCCTTTTTTCTGGCGTTTTTCTTCACCGAACTGCAGCAAGTTCTCTGATTCGGCAGCAAAACCGACGCAATACGGCGTGTTCGGAAGGGCTGCGACTGCTGCCAGAATGTCTGGATTTCTTTCAAATTGCAGATCCGGCACACGCCCCTCTGCATCCTTCTTCAACTTCTGTGCGCTCACGTTAACCACACGCCAGTCGGCAACTGCAGCGACCGCGATAAAAACATCGTGTTTGTCAACGCAAGAGAGCACCGTGTCGTGCATTTGTTGAGCGGTCTGTACATTCATTCGATTCACACTATGCGGCGCATTTAGCGCAGTGGGGCCTGACACCAAGGTCACCGAAGCACCGGCTTCCTGCGCTGCGCGAGCGATGGCGTAACCCATCTTTCCTGACGACAAATTCGTTATGCCACGCACCGGATCGATCTGTTCAAAAGTCGGGCCAGCGGTAACTAACACGCGCTTTCCCGCCAACACTTTAGGCTGAAAAAGTGCGATGATTTCTTCCAGCAATTGCTCGGGCTCCAACATCCGGCCCATCCCCGTTTCACCGCAAGCCTGCTCCCCGGAAGCAGGGCCTGAAATACCAACGCCATCTTCTCTTAACTGATCGGCATTGCGCTGTGTCGCAGGACTCTGCCACATCTCTACGTTCATCGCAGGCGCAATGAGCAAAGGTAGGCGCAGCGGTCGCGCCAAGCACAAAGTGGATAGCAAATCGTCGCACAAACCATGTGCCAGCTTACCCATAAAATCAGCAGAACAAGGTGCAATCACAATCGCATCAGCGTCACGCGTCAAATCGATATGCGCCATATTGTTGGCGATACGTGCGTCCCATTGGTCGCTAAATACAGGCCTCCCCGACAAGGCTTGCATCGTTACCGGCGTCACAAAATGCAGGGCTGCCTGAGTCATGACAATCTGCACCGACGCACCCGCCTTGATCAAGCCACGGGTCAGCTCCGCAACCTTGTAACAAGCGATGCCACCGGTGAGTCCGAGGACAATTTTTTTTCCGCCAAGGTCCATATTGATTCCTACAATGAAATGAATTATTTATTCACGCGTCGTAATTCATCGAGGATAAACAGGCCCGCCCCCAAACAAATAGCGCTGTCGGCAAGATTAAAAATAGGGAAATGAGACGCTGTGCCCGGTAGGTAGAAATCTAAGAAATCGACCACCTGACCATAAGCGATCCTATCAATCACATTTCCAATCGCTCCACCCAAAATAAAAGCCAATGCAGCGGAGAACAGGCGCTGACCGGCATGGCGCTTTAGTTGATAAATAATGAATAACGATGCGCCAATACCTAGCGCAGTAAAGAAGTAACGCTGCCAACCCGAAGCCTGATTCAAAAAACCCCAAGCAGCACCGGGGTTATAAATAAACGTTAAATTGAAAAACGAAGTGATCTTGTAGGACTCGCGAATTGCGAACAATTTGACTATCGTGATCTTGGATAATTGATCTAACAAAATGACGATAAATGCCAGTCCTAGCCACGGCATCACACTACTGGTCTTGGGAGAGAAACGATTTTTGGTAGCCATAGTTCTGTGTCGACATCCTATTTCAAAATTCAGTCTCAAAATTGAGCTTTAAGAAAATGCTGCGCCGTCATTTCGATAAGCTAAATGATGGCGTATTGCGCGTAACCTTTTCAGGCAAACTTGCGTACTTCACCCGCGCCGAACAAATTACTTACGCAGCGACCACACAGCCCGGGATGATCCGCGTGCGCACCGACATCCGCACGATAATGCCAGCAACGCTCACATTTCTGGTGTGCGGATGGCGTCACGATCAGGCTTTCTTCTGCTTCTGTTTCCACCTGCGCCACGCGTGCATCGGAAGTGATAAAAACAAATTTGAGATCATCTCCCAAACTATCGAGCAGCGCATATTTAGCACCCGATGCTTTAAGCGCAATCTCCGCCTGCAAGGAAGAACCGATACTACCTGCCACTCGCACTTCTTCCAGCTCTTTGGTCACGTCCGCTCGGATGGCGCGCAGCGCGGTGAATTTTTCAAGAAGAATTGCACCGTCCTCGATAACAGGCAGATCGTAATAGGTTTGTGTGAAAATGGTTTCATCGCTGGCCGCATACGCCTCTTTACTGGCAAACGTACCCCATGCCTCTTCCGCAGTAAAGGACAGCATCGGTGCCATAACGCGCAGCAGTGCTTGCGTGATATGCCAGATCGCCGTTTGCGCGGAACGTCGCGCTGCCGAATTAACGCCGCTGGTGTAAAGGCGGTCTTTCAGAATATCGAGATAAAATCCACCCAGATCTTCCGAGCAGTAAGTCTGTAGCCTGGACACCACCGGATGAAATTCATAGACGGTGAAATAGCCCAAAATCTCAGCCTGCAATTCTGCCATACGAGCGATAGCGTAGCGATCAATGTCAAACAACTGCGCCACTGGCAGTGCATCTTTGGCAGAATCAAAATCAGAGGTATTGGCCAGCAAAAACCGCAGGGTATTGCGGATGCGGCGGTATGATTCCGTAACACGCTTGAGGATCTCATCCGACAAAGATAGCTCGCCGGAATAGTCGCTGGAGGCAACCCACAAGCGCAAAATCTCTGCGCCGAGCTTGTCATTGATTTCTTGCGGCGGCATCCCATTACCGGCCGATTTGCTGCGCTTGCGGCCATGTTCATCCACCACAAAACCGTGCGTCAGCAGAGCTTTATACGGGGCGCAGCCATTAAGCATCGCCGAGGTCAAGAGCGACGAATGAAACCAGCCACGATGTTGGTCTGATCCTTCCAGGTAGAGATCCGCCGGAAACGCCGATTGTGCCGCATGCGAGCCACGCAATACTGTCTGATGCGTAGTGCCCGAGTCAAACCAGACATCGAGGGTGTCTTTATTCTTGACATACATTGGCGCATCGTCGCCAAGTAATTCTTTCGGATCAAGTGCTTGCCACGCTTCAATTCCATTCTGCTCGATACGTTTGGCGACGTCTTCCAGTAATTCCGGCGTGCGTGGATGCAGTTCACCGGATTCCTTATGCAGAAAAAATGCCATCGGCACGCCCCATTGCCGCTGACGTGACAAAGTCCAGTCAGGGCGATTAGCGATCATGCCATGCAACCGCGCTTTACCCCAGCCGGGATAAAATTCAGTCGCCTCGATACTCTTTAATGCAGTCTCACGCAAGGTCGCGCCGCCGTCTTTTGGCGTCACGTCCATGCGCGCAAACCATTGCGAGGTGGCACGATAGACGATGGGCGTTTTATGACGCCAGCAATGCATATAACTGTGATCGAACATCACCAGTTTGAACAATGATCCGACTTCTTCGAGCTTGGTGCAGATTGGTTTGGAAGCTTCCCAAATAGTCATACCGCCGAAAAATGGCAGCCAGGAAGCATATTTGCCATCGCCCATGACCGGCTTGAGAATGTCGTCATCCTTCATGCCATGCGATTTGCATGAAGCAAAGTCGTCCAAGCCATAAGCGGGGGCAGAATGCACGATGCCAGTACCCGTGTCGAGGGTGACGTAATCACCCAAATAGACAGGAGAAAACCGGTCATAACCGGGATCCGTTTCTGCAAACGGATGTTTGAAATTAATCAAGGAAAGCGCTTCCCCTTTACAGGTAGCGATAATCTTTCCTGCGAGGCCGTAACGCTGCAAGCAAGCGTCTACTAAGTCTTCAGCCAGAATCAATAATAATTTTTCTCCCGCACGCGATGTTTCAACAAGGGCGTAGCTAAATTCAGGATGCATGTTGAGCGCCTGGTTTGCGGGTATGGTCCACGGCGTCGTGGTCCAAATAACGCAATAACCTTTATCCACAGACAACATTGACACGCCGAAGGCCGCCGCAATTTTTTCTGGCTCTGCAAAAGGAAAACCGACATCGATAGCAGGGTCGCGCTTGTCCTGATATTCCACTTCCGCCTCAGCCAATGCCGAGCCACAATCGAAACACCAGTTCACCGGTTTTAAACCGCGATAAACGTATCCTTTTTCCAGCAATTTCCCGAGTGCGCGCAGTTCGTCTGCCTCGTTACCAAAATCCATGGTCTTGTAAGGATTGTCCCATTCACCCAACACACCCAAGCGGATAAAATCTTTTTTCTGCTTCTCCACTTGTTCGTTTGCATACGCACGTGCCTTGGCTTGAACCTCGGCAATGGGAAGACTTTTCCCATATAACTTTTCAATTTGAATTTCGATAGGCATGCCATGGCAATCCCAGCCCGGCACATAATGCGCGTCAAAACCCGCCATATTGCGCGCCTTGACGATCATGTCTTTCAGGATTTTGTTGACCGCATGCCCGGTGTGAATATCCCCATTGGCATAAGGCGGGCCGTCATGCAGTATAAAAGTGGGACGCCCTTTGGATGCCTTACGAATACGCTGGTAAATTTTTTTGTCCTGCCATTGCTTCACCCAGCCTGGCTCGCGCTTTGAAAGATCGCCGCGCATGGGAAACGTTGTTTCCGTCATGTTGACTGGATATTTACTCAAAGGCTTGCTGGCCGCGCTGGCAGGTTTATTGGGTTTGTTATCGGACATGTTGAGCTTTAAAAAATTCGGCAAATCAAAACGAATAGGATTTTATTTATTGTTGGGCCTGAGGTAAAAAATGAACAGGCAACTTCATTTCACATCGCATTGGCCTGTCGCTGAAAATAAGCCCGTGCATGCATAGCATCATCAGTAATCGCATGGACCAGTGCGGGCAAATCAGGGTATTTTTCTTCTTCCCTGATTTTCTCCAAAAACTCTACCTGCACCAATGCGCCGTAACAAGCTTGCGAAAAATCAAAAATATGCACCTCTAACAACACCCTCCCGCTATCGTCAATGGTAGGGCGCACGCCGAGACTAGCGACGCCCGGCAACGGTTTGTCATTCAATCCATGCACTTGCACAATAAAAATACCGGACAAGGAGGGGCGCTTGTGCGCGATGCGTAAATTTAATGTGGGAAAACCCAACGTGCGGCCGAGCTTTTGCCCATGAATCACATGTCCAGATATGGCATAGGCATGCCCGAGCAGCTGTTTCGCATAACTAAAATCGCCTTGCGCCAACGCTGCTCGTACCTCCGAAGAAGAAATGCGCGTACCGCCAAATGTGACTGCCGACAGTGCTTCGACTTCGAATCCATATTTTTTTCCCGCTTCGGCCAGCATAGACACATCGCCTGCACGCTTCGCGCCATAGCGAAAGTCTTCTCCCACCATTAACCATTTTACGTGCAATCCCTGGACAAGAATTTTTTCAGTGAACTCTTGTGGTGTCAGGTTCGCAAAAGGGGCATTGAAATGTTCGACAACGACACGATCAATGCCGACATCGGCCAACGATTGCAATTTATCCCGCAGATTCGCAATACGCGATGGCGCACGAGAAAAATCCCCCGAGCTATTGGCAAAAAACTCTCTCGGATGTGGCTCAAATGTCATCACAACAGCAGCCACCTTTAATCGGATTGCTGCATTATGCACACGCGTTAAGAGCGCTTTGTGGCCTCGATGAACGCCATCAAAATTGCCAATGGTAAGTGCGCATGGAGTGCGTGCTTCGGCATTGGGAATCCCGCGAAATACCTTCATCATAGAAATAAAATCAGGAAGCCTGCACAAAACGTTCGATTATAGAGCTATTTATGTTCAACCCAGATTTTCCATTAGACCGCTTTCTATTCTGCCAAAGCCGCATGCCTACTTACTCACGCTGGAGAAAAATAAGAATCGCGATTGAGGTGAGGTCGCTACGAGTCCCGTTGCACATAGGGGTTCAACATTGGCGCTCCCATAGGCGCAACGGGACTCGTAGCCACCTCATGGGGAATCGGGGCTTAATCAAAATGGGGCATACCCATTATAAAAAAATGGCGCAGTTAACACTGCGCCATTATGTGCACCCCATTCCCGAACTGATTATTTTACCGGGTGATTTAACTGCATTATCCAATACCGAGCCAAGTCCGCACTACCATCTGCACTCTTAACGGTTTTAAAGGTCTGAATAGCATCGGATTTTTTTCCCGCCAATGCATAGGCAACGCCCAAATGCAAACGTGCATCGTCAGGATGTTTTAAATTACCCGAACTAATCCCTTGCTTCATCAAGGCGACCCCCTTATCCAGCTGGCCATTTGTCGCATAGTCATAGCCCAAATTAAATAACACCGCACTATCTTTATTTTGTGTCGCCTCAGCCTCTTTTTTAGCCAGGATCGCGGCATTTGCGGCGGTGTCTTTTATTATTATGTCCTGCAACCGCTTGTTGCGTCCGGCATTCGTACCAGGCCCGTTCAATATCCCCTGCTTGAAACCTTGCTCCACTATCGAATTAGCCTCTGCAGCAAAACCATCTTGCCTCGCCATTGACGCCATATCGAAGTAATCTTTCTCAGTGCTGAGCAAGCCCAGCACCCGTTTCAGGCGGTATACATCCATTGTCAGACGAGATGCGTAACCCGGCTTTGCCTGGACCCGCGAAAGCAAACTGGCCCACATATCTTTTTGAGGATAATAAGTGACGACTTTTTCCAGCGCGGCAGGATACGATGTTTTATCGCTCAATCTGCTGGCGGCATTAGCAAATAGACGTAATTTATCTTCGGAGGGAGTTCTTCCCGCCCGCTCGTCCGCGCGAACATCGGCATCCAGCTCCTTGTAAGCCAAGGCAAACTGGCCGGAACGGAAGTAGGCATCCGTTAAGTATCCCTGCGTTCGTGAATCACCACCCTCTTTCATGGCTGCTTGCAACCACACAATGGCTTTGGGATAATTTCTGGCACTGTAGTACATGCCGCCTAGCGACTGGGTATACGTCGCTTTTTCTTTTGGACTCAACTTGCCGGAAGCAATCAGTGCTTCAAAAGAACGCGCTGCCGTTTCATTATCACCTGCACCTGCTGCCGCCGATGCACGCATCCGCTCTATCGTAAAGCTCTCGTCTCCCGTAAGTCCACTAACGTGGCCCGCCTCATTAATTTTGACCAGTGCCTCCTTGAACTTCTTTTTCGCCATCAAATCTTTCGCTTCTTTGAGGGGCGTACCCACCGCAGAGCGTAAAGTTTCCGCTTGTGCGCTGGTGCCCAGACCAACCATAGCAGGGGCCATGTTGAGACCGATAGCAGCCAATAGAAGACCGAGACGAGCAAGACGAAACTGGAACATAGGGGAATCCTCATTCAATAAATAAAATGGCAGGTCAAAAAAAAACCTGCCATTAATGAAAAACCGCCAAAAATCAATTAATTTTCGATGAATTGCTCATTGCCAACAACACCGATATTTGTCACACCTAAGCGCTGCGCTGAAGCCAACACGGCAGCGACAAATTTATAACTGACCATTTTATCCGGGTGCAAATGAACTTCAGGCTGCTTGGGCTCCTCGGCCACTTTTTTTAGTTTAGTTTCCAAAGCATCGCGGTCAGGTACCACCTCTTTGTTCCAGTAAATCGCCCCATCAAAATCAACGTCGATCGTGACCACGACAGGGGGTTCTACCACTAGAGGAGGTGAAATAGTAGGCATATTAAGACTGACGGAGTGATTCTGAATGGGAAGCGTCATAATCAGCAAAATGATCAACACTAACAATACGTCGATCAGCGGCGTCATATTCATTTCCATCATCGGTGCATCTGAACCACCGCTGGAGCCAACATTCATGCTCATGATTTTTCCTTTGCTTATAAAGCGTCTTTAATCAACATCACGAACAATCCTCTCGCCCAAGAAAAGCATGGCCACATTGTGGCACCTCTTTTACCCTGACCGGGACTACGCGCAAAGCCACTGCGTTAAACAATTACCTAGCCGCCATGCGGGGGAGGCTCGGTAATAAAAGCCACTTTGGCGATACTCGCCTTTTGCGCATTTAAAATCACCTTGCCAATAAATTCATAACGTGTTTCCTGATCGCCCCGAATATGAAGCTCTGGCTGCGGCTTCATCACGGCGATGGTTTTTAGCTTTTCTAACAAAGTGTTGGTATCAGGGATTGGCATTTGATTCCAAAACATATCGCCTTCTTTGCTGACCACGAGTGTAATGTTTTCTGGCTTCGTCACATAGATTGCATTGGCTTCGGCTGGCAATTTAACTTTTTTCAGCTTCAACACCAAAGGACTCGTTACCAAAAAAATGATCAGCAAAACCAACATGATATCCACCAAAGGAGTCGTGTTAATTTCCGACAGGATCACATCTTCTTCCCCATCCGAGGAACCGATTGACATCGACATGGCTATGCTACCTTTTTAGCGCCTGAACGGCTCGCAGAATCACTGGTATTCATTGTGCCGCTGACCAGAACCATATGCACATCGGCCCCAAATGCATGGACTTCTTCCATCGCCGTTTTATTCCGGCGCACCAACCAGTTATAACCGAGTACCGCAGGAACAGCAACAAACAAACCAAAAGCGGTCATGAGAAGCGCCTCACCCACCGGACCTGCGACTTTATCAATCGATGACTGTCCCGAAGTACCAATTGCTACCAGCGCCTTCATGATACCGACCACGGTACCAAACAGACCAATAAACGGCGCCGTTGAACCCACTGTCGCCAAAAAAGACAAGCCATTTTGCAAGCGACTTTGAACCACACCCACCGCACGCTGAACCGCCATCGTAATCCACGTACTCAAATCAATTTTTTCCAACAAGGCGCCCTCATGATGATCCGTTGCCTTCACGCCGGCCTCAGCGATGTAACGGAATGGGCTACCTTCTTTCAACGTTGATGCGCCTGCCTGCACAGAACCCGTTCTCCAGAATTTATTCCTTGCATCCGTCGCTTGCGCCTTGATTTTTGCCTGATCAATAAACTTGGTAACAATGATATACCAGCTACCGACCGACATGATAATCAGGATGATGAGAGTAGAACGACCAACAAGACCACCCTCGGCCCACAAATGCTCTGGTCCGTAGGGATTCTTCTCAGCCTCTGTCAACTTGGGTGCCTCCGGAGCCGCAGGAACAGCTGCAGCGGCGGGTGCTTCAGTTACAGGGGCCGGGGCCGCAGCTACAGCGGAAGCAGGTTGATCTTGCGCAAGGGCCAACTGAGAAGAAGCCGCAACCGTCGCAACCGAGATCAACAATGCCGCAAAAAAAGCGGGGAAACGAGTATTGCGAGTATTGCGAGTATTAATAATAGACATGCTTCCTCCAAATTGATAAATAAGATGGCCAATTATTGCGGTTAGCAAAATTGTCCTTTTGTTAGTTGAATTGCCATACGTTAGTTTAATTTCCATACATAAGAGATTGGCTTCCAGCCCTCCACCGGCACGCCGCCCGCCATAGCAGGCTTGAATTTGCACGCAGAAAATGCCGCAAGCGCTGCTTTATCCAAAGCAGAGTGGCCACTGGATTTTTCAACCCTACTTTTTTTCACGTTACCATCGGCTCCCACCAAAAATGCAACAGTGGAGGTACCCTCTTCTTCATTGCGCTCGGAGCTTGCTGGATAATCAGGCTTCCCACAACTTGAGCTAGCCTCATACGACCCCACCCCTGTAGTGGGGCCCGTTGGCGCAGGGTGCGGATCGTATTTTGGAGCATCGGGATTTACAATTGTCGTGCTAGGTGCCTGGAAAGGCGGTATCACCGGAGATGAAATCAAGATTTCCGGAGGCGGAATATAAATTGGCGGCGGCGGTGCCAGTGGCGGCGGCGGCGGCAATGCTTTGTCCGGCGGTGGCGGGGGAGGTGGTGGCGGCGGAATCTCAACTACCGCCACATTATCTTTGACAATCATTTTTTTAATCTGGCTTCCACCAAAATAAATCACCATCACAGCAACAAACACATGCAAAAGCACCACAATAGTAAGTCCAGTGAAGTTCGGTGTGGGGCGCTGACTGTGTGAGAAATCCATAACTATTTCCTTCTATTCCGTCAATTTTTCTAGATTACTAAACTCATTCGAACAAGGTCTCGCGCCTGTTTAGTACCGGGGTAAAGCGGGATTATACCTACCTTAAGTCCTGATTCAAACCAATTTTTTTCGTAAAATAAATAGTAGAAATAATTGTCTGACATAACGTAACCCGCACGAATAATATTATCTTTTTAAGAAAAACGAGGCCGAGAAAATTCAGTGGATCAGTCTTCTACCGCCTTAGATAATAGACGGGTTACCGCCCACGCTTCCCGTTAGCTGCCGCCTCTGCTTTTTCGGCAGCAATCGCTGCAGCTTTTTCCATTTTTAACGCCTGTTCTACTGCGTGCTGAGCCATAAGTAGGGCGCGACTTTCGGGCGTTTCTAAACTAATGCGGCCCATAGCGCCACCACGATAATCCTGCAGCAACGTATGGGCTGCTTTTTCAATATCCCAATCACCTCCCTTGAGGCGATACCCACGCCGCTGGGCAATATGCTCTAGCAAGCCAAAACCATCCACCGCATCAAGCTTGGCACTATAGCGCGCTGCAATCAATTGTGGATATCGCACCAACAATAATTCAGCCAAAAACGTAGCGACTTCGTCTTCGATCAATGCGTTGGAACCTACCGCATGACTTGCTGCAAGCATCAAGCCATCACTCGGCAATGCGATTTTCGGCCATAACATTCCTGGCGTGTCGACGAGGATCATGTTTTTCCCCAAGTACAAACGCTGCTGGGTTTTAGTCACGGCCGGCTCATCACCGACCGCCGCCACACGCTTTTTAAGAAGCGCGTTCATGAGCGTGGATTTGCCTACGTTCGGAATGCCCATAATCATCATCCGCAAGGGCTTTGTGGGCACGCCGCGATGCGGTGCCAGAGACTGAAACACTGCGGGCAATTTAGCGACATCAGCAGGTTTTTTACAGCTCACAGCTAAAGCATGAACCCCCTCCTGACTACTGTAATAGGCGATCCAGCCCTGAGTAATCACCGGATCGGCCAAATCACTTTTATTAAGAATTTTTAAACAAGGACGTTGACGATGAAGGCGAAGTTGCTCGACCATAGGATTACAGCTAGCTTGCGGCAGCCGGGCATCAAGTACTTCGATGACGAGATCGGTATTCTCCATAGACTCCGCAGCTTTTTTGCGCGCTGCGTTCATGTGACCGGGGAACCATTGTATGGACATACGATTTCTCAAATTGAATCAGACAGCTATTTTACGGACTTGGTGCAGTGCTGTCAGGCTTAATGCGGGCCAAGAAAAAAATGAACCTGTTCAGCGAAAAAATCGCTGACAATAGCGCAATCATTTGCTGCCTCGAACACCAATTACGCCATAGCATAGCTATCCCCATCCGAAAACGATTCGACACATCATTAATGCACATATAACCATTCAAAATCATGCTCTCAACAATTCATGCGGTTGCCCAACAAGTGGGGCAGGTTATCATCGGCAAAGACCTACAGATTCGTCAGTCACTGGCTTGTTTATTGGCGGGAGGTCATTTACTGATTGAGGATATTCCTGGCGTCGGCAAGACCACATTGGCGCATGCATTAGCCATTTCGCTTGGCTTGCAGTTTAATCGTATCCAGTTCACTAGCGATTTGTTACCGGCTGATGTCATCGGTATTTCTATTTTTCAGAGAGAAAATAACGGCTTCCTATTTCATCCTGGTCCCATTTTTACGCAAGTATTGTTAGCCGATGAAATCAACCGTGCCACGCCAAAAACGCAATCTGGTTTGCTCGAAGCAATGGAGGAGCGCCAGGTCTCATCGGACGGTGTAACCCGTGTATTGCCCTCTCCTTTTTTTGTCATTGCCACACAAAATCCTGGTCACCAAGTGGGCACCTTTCCTTTACCGGAATCACAACTTGACCGTTTCTTGATGTGTTTGTCTTTAGGCTATCCCGATGCGGCAGCGGAGCGGGCTTTATTATTGGGAGAAGACAGACGCTCCATGCTTAAATCGATGCAGATGGTGATGGCGCCAACAGAGTTGATCGCCGCTCAACAGGCGATCCAACAGATTCATGTGGCACCGGCGCTGATTGATTACGTTCAGGCCTTGGCACAACGTTCACGACAATCGGATTTATTTTCCGAGGGAATGAGTCCACGTGCGGCTATTTCTTTAGTGCAGGCGGCACGCGCCTGGGCTGCATTAGAGGGAAGAAATCACGCGATTCCCGAAGATGTGCAAGCGGTCCTTGTGCCAGTCATTGCCCATCGCCTGCGTCCGCTGAAATCAACCGCAGGCACAGCATTGGCCAGCCGCGACTTGGTTTTGCAATTAATGAAATCTGTCGCCGTGTAGGCGTAATTTCTTCACTGCTGCTTCACTGCTGCTTCACTGCTCCTTCACTGCTCCTTCACTGCTGCTTCACTACTTATTTACGCCACCCTCATGTCAACCTCACTATCCCGTTTTTTTCAGAAACGAGTCGATCGATGGCTCTTTCAAATGCGTGCAGCAGAGCCGGGAGAATTTTTTTTAAATCAGCGGCGCGTATTCATACTTCCAAGTAAGGCCGGTTTGATGTTCTTCGTCATGTTAATTTTATTTTTTCTTGTATCGGTTAATTACAATTTGAGCTTAGGTTTCGCTCTCACTTTTTTGATCGCCGCTTGCGCAGTGATCGACATCCATTTAACTTTTCGTAACCTGGCGCATCTCTACTTGCTGGCAGGACGGACGCCACCAGTTTTTGCGGGTGAAGAAGCGCTGTTTGAATTACACCTGATCAATCGCCGCAAGCACGACCGCTATGCTATCTGGCTCGGCTTCATTAACACGAATCGCAACGCACCGGAACAAGCTATCGACCTTGCAGCCAATGCCAGTTGTCGGGTAATGCTATCCGCGCCGACGCAAGAACGCGGCTGGATGCCTGCGCCCAAAGTGCGTTTGCAGACACGCTTTCCTCTAGGCCTTCTGCGTGCCTGGAGCTATTGGCAACCTTATGCCACAGTGCTGGTCTATCCCTGCCCAGAACTTTTCGGACCACCATTGCCGTTGTCAGGTGAAGCAAAAAATGACAATCCGGGACATTCGGGTTGCGATAATTTCTCCGGCATACGCGGCTACCAGCCAGGCGACTCTATGCGACATCTGGCCTGGAGACAAATTGCAAAACTAGATTTGGCATTAGGCGGCCAACTCGTCACCAAACAATTTGACGGTGGCACAGGTGGTGAAATTTTCCTCGACTTCTCAACCCTGTCTCCAACCATAGGGCTTGAGATGCGATTATCCCGAATGGCACGTTGGGTGATTCAGGCTGAGCGCCGAGGTGAACCCTACGCATTTCGCTTAGGCGATGATATTTTTCTCCCTCCTGCCTTCGGTAATGCGCATCAGAACGCATGCTTACAAGCGCTGGCACTTTACCAAGGGAGATGATGGGATCTCTGTTCTTGTCCAACTTCTCTCTTGGCATTCCCCCACCATTGGGCCGTCCGCTATCTCGAGACAAAGCCGATACCCTACTGCTCTTGTTGGCATGTGCGCTGGTGTTAGTACCGCACATGGCCCATTTGCCAATCTGGATCTCGGTCACATTTCCCTTCGTTTTATTCTGGCGTGGCTGGACTACTTTTCGTGGCAACCGCATGCCGCCGCGATGGCTTCTTCTGCCTATTTCAATGCTGGCGATGGGGGGCGTGTATTGGACCCATAAAGCAATTTTCGAACGCGATGCCGGCGTATCAATGCTAGTGCTTTTAATTTCATTTAAATTACTGGAAATGCATGCTCGACGTGATTTATTCGTCGTTATTTTTTTAAATTTCTTTTTGATTCTTGCGAATTTTTTTTACTCCCAAAGTATAGGCATTGCGGTCATGATGGTGATCGCTATTATTGCCACTCTCACTGCCCAACTGTCTTTTCAGTACACAGCCCTCGTTCCTTCGCTGAAACAACGTCTTCGGCTTGGAAGTCTTATTTTTGCGCTGGCGGCTCCATTAACCATCGTCTTTTTTATTTTTTTTCCGCGCATTCAGGGGCCATTTTGGGATATGCCTGAAGATGCAAATTCAGGCCGAACCGGTATGTCGAACACCATGGCACCCGGCAACATCGCCCATCTCGCGCTGTCCGATGAGATCGCCTTCCGCGTTAAATTTATCGATCCTGTTCCGGCAAGATCCAAGTTGTATTGGCGTGGCATAGTATTGGGTAAATACGACGGTAAAACCTGGACCCAGCTACCGATGAATAGATCGGCGACCCAACCGCTCACCATACACGTCAAGGGCAAACCCGTCCGTCATCAGGTAACACTGGAACCGAACGATCACCGCTGGCTGTTTGCACTGGAACTACCGCAACGCGCACCTTGGCTAAATAATACGTCGAGCGGTATCACGCCCGACCTGGAATTTTTATCCAGCCAGCCAATCAACGAGCGCATTCGCTACGAAACTGCCTCATACACGGATTTTATTTTGCAAGAAAATGCCTCTGCTCTTTATCTGCGCGATTGGCTGTTGTTGCCGCCACACACTAATCCACGTACCACGGAATTTGCGTCAAAGTTACAGGCACAATTTAGTACCAAGGTGCGACAGTTGAATGCTGTTCTTCATTTTTTTCGCAGCGAAAAATTTATCTATACGCTCGAACCTCCACCGCTGGGAAAAAATGCGGTCGATGATTTTTTATTTTTAACACGTGCCGGATTTTGCGAACACTACGCCAGTTCTTTCGTCGTACTCATGCGCGCTCTCGATATTCCGGCACGGGTCGTCACAGGGTATCAAGGCGGCGAGATCAACGCCGTCGATGGTTTCATGACAGTGCGTCAATCAGATGCGCATGCCTGGGCCGAAGTTTGGCTGGAGCATCGCGGCTGGATACGCGTCGATCCAACGGCCGCTGTAGCACCCGATCGTATAGAAATGAATCTTACACGTGCTCTTCCAGATCACACTTTCGTAGGGCTATTAAATCTTGACCTGTCCAACGCTTCCTGGATCAAGCGATTTGGTTTTAGTTGGGATGCTGCGAATAACTCTTGGAACCAATGGATACTCAATTACAACACTACAAAGCAGAAAAACTTTCTTCTGTCACTCGGATTTAGCCATGTCAATTGGAGCACACTGGCGATATTGATGTTGACAGTTGGCACAGTGGTCGTAGCGATCGTTTCAGTACCTCTTGTCATGAATCGCCAAAAAATTGATCCTCTCGATGGGCTATACTCCATCTTTTGCGGAAAAATGGCCGCACTAGGCTACGCACGCCTGATTCATGAAGGTCCGCAAACATACGCCGCTCGCCTTAGTGCAAGTCTAACCTCACCCCTACGAGAAAACGCGTCAGAATTTCTGAAAACCTATTCCAATTATCGCTATGAAAAATTGGATCATCACTCAGCCGCTGTCGCATTTTCCAAACTCAAGAAATTATGCTCCTACCATCGATGAAGACTTGGTTCCATCTACCCATTTTGACGCTCGTTTTCTTCACTTTTTTTCACGTGGAAATGCACGCAGTAGCAGCACCCTCTGGGCCGATGCGCAAGGCAAGTATGAAGACTGCAAGCACAATGGACGGCCAAGGGGAATTCGCCAATTTCGGGCAATGGCACGCTGTCTCGGAATTTGTCGAGCAAATGGTCGCCAAGCACGACTTCAATAAGGTAGAACTAGAAACCCTCCTGCGCAAGGTCAACTATGTCGAAACGACAGTTCAGTTAATCAAACCGGCGCCCTCCGGCCAACCTAAAAACTGGGCAGCCTATCGAGCACGCTTTGTGGAGCCGATTCGAATTCATGCAGGAGTCGCTTTCTGGAATCGATATGCAGATGCATTGAGCCGAGCCGAGATGCAATATGGCGTCCCTGCAGAAATTATCGTCAGCATCATTGGTGTGGAAACTTTGTATGGCCGCAATACAGGGAAATTTCGCGTACTTGATGCCCTCACCACGCTCGCTTTCGACTATCCAGATACGCCTACCCGCTTGGAGCGCATGGTTTTTTTTCGCGGTGAACTAGAGAATATGCTTTTGTACGCTCGTGAATCAGGAATCGATCCCTTCTCTCTGCTTGGTTCTTATGCGGGGGCGATCGGATTGCCACAATTTATGCCCAGCAGCATTCGACGATTTGCAATTGATTTTGATGGCGACGGCCTCATTGATTTGCGCAACTCACCCGTCGATGCCATTGGCAGCGTCGCCAATTTTTTGGTGGAACATGGATGGCGAGCAGGCGCGCCGATTGTCTTTCCCGCCACAGCCATCGAGTCAGAAGAAAGCCGTTGGCGTCTATTTATTGGGCAAGGTTTAGAAGCAAAATTTCCTATAGAAGCCTTTAATGCCGCTGGCGTTTCGCTCACCGCTGCTCCTCCACTAGACATGAAATTCGGCTTTGTCGATTTACAAAATGGCTCCGAACCAACGGAGTACTGGCTAGGCGCCCATAATTTCTTTGTAATTACTCAATATAACCGGAGCTTCTTTTACGCGATGTCCGTCATTGACCTGGGGCGTGCGCTACGTACCGCGCATGATCGCCAGCCGTAACTTTTCCTTACCGAATATAATTATTCACCTTAATTTTCACTAAATAAGTGACGCTTAGCGTTGCCTTCGAGCATTTTTTACATTATATTGCTGGAATATTACGCATATCTGCAATAATTTTTGCAATGACAATACGAAGTTCGGACATATTCCTGTAACGTTGCCTGAACTTAGAAAGTTAATGCGTCACGTAAATCGGCCCCTTGGTCACCATCACATCAATCGGAATAACTGAAAATATGACTACTTCACCAGGAAGCGACATCAACGGCGACATGGATCCTGATCTGAGCGACTATAACCCGAATAGATTGCTGGACACTTTAATTGAAAAATTGCGGCTCAAAAATGATGCTGCGTTATCTCGTGCACTTGAAGTTGCTCCTCCCGTCATCAGCAAAATTCGGCATCACAAATTGCCGGTTGGCGCATCCTTACTTATTCGCATGCATGAAGTAAGTGATCTGAGCATTCGTGACTTGCGTTATTTGATGGGTGACCGTCGCGAGAAATTTCGGATTAGCGACAAGCAATTCAAGCCAAAAGATGTAAGTGCCGGACGTCCGTAACAGATATTTTTATACGGCTCGTTTTGGGCCGTGTTTCTATAGTTCCAAACGGGACACGTATTTGTATTTTCACAGCGCAGTCTAAGGATTCGCCACGCACTCACTAAGCGGGGAAAACACCTGTAGATAAATAGCGATCGCCGCGATCGCACACAATGAAAACAATGGTGGCATTCTCAGCCTTTTGAGAAATCCGTAAAGCGACTTCGCAAGCACCGGCAGCCGATATTCCACAAAAAATTCCCTCTTCCACCGCCAGTCGGCGTGCCATAAGTTCTGCTGCGGCCTGAGTAACATAGTCGAGTTGATCGACTTTCGACTTATCATAAATTTGGGGTAAATAGGCATCTGACCATTTCCGAATACCTGGAATTTGCGAACCCTCTTCCGGTTGCACACCAATAATGTGGATCGCCGGATTTTTCTCTTTGAGATACTGAGAAACGCCCATAATGGTACCGGTAGTTCCCATGGCACTAATAAAATGCGTCACCTTACCGCCTGTATCGCGCCATATTTCCGGGCCGGTCGCTTCATAATGGGCTCGTGGATTATCTGGATTGGCGAACTGGTCGAGAATAAAGCCCCTACCTTCTTTCTGCATTTGCTCCGCCATGTCACGCGCGGTTTCCATACCACCCGCTTTCGGGGTCAGGATGATACTGGCACCGTAAGCGGCCATACTTTGACGCCGCTCTATACTTAAATTTTCAGGCATTAGCAACACCATTTTGAAACCACGCATGGCCGCCGCCATTGCCAGCGCTATGCCCGTATTCCCACTGGTCGCTTCAATGAGCGTATCGCCGGGCTTGATGTCGCCACGCTCCTCGGCATGCAGTATCATCGACATGGCTGGCCGATCTTTGACTGAACCCGCTGGATTATTGCCTTCCATTTTTCCCAGGATTACATTATTACGCCTTACACTTTCTTCGCCAGGGATACGCTTTAGGCACACTAGTGGTGTATTTCCAATGGTGTCTTCAATAGTCAAGTAAGGCATAGCTCAGATATCTCCATTGGGTAAAACAAGTATGGTAATCGGAGGTGAAATGGAGAATACAACCATTTCTTCGTGAGTTTTTATCTGCACTAAAAAGCCGCGCGGCAATTAAAATTTATAAGGGAATCCCGCAAATTTATACGGGATTTTTCACCTGATCTTTGCACAAATCAAGAAGAGAATCGCGCATATTTTTGGTTTGCAAGAAATTTTTCCGAGGAGATGCCGTAGCATTCCCCCCGACCGAAAATTGTTCGTTGCGAATCAAAAGACAGGCGGGGACTCACATAATGTATGCAAAAATCAGATAAATACTACAGCTGAGCAAATTACTTAGGTGCAGATACCGCAGCAGCAGACGCCTTAGCGGACGATTTTTTCTGCGTACTGCCTTCGCTACTATCGGACCCGGCCGCCTGTGACGGCTTCACATTCACAGGTTTGGCGACTTTTACTTCGGTCGTCGATACACCTTCTTTGCTGCGGCCATTAACGGTCAAACCAGCCTTCGATAAATTGGCGGAATTCTTTTCGCCAATGCCCTTTACACGAGACTGGAAGTCAGCCCAATCTTTAAAATCCCCCGCTTTTTTTCTCTCATCCAGGATCGTCTTTGACATTTTTGGGCCTACGCCTTTGATGCCATCAAGAGCAGCTTGGTCTGCTTTGTTGACATCAATTTGTGCGAATGCAAAACCAGTCGAAAAGACAAACATCAACAGGGAAAGTGCCAATTTTTTAAACATGTCCGTGCTCCAATCTAAAAAATACATTAAAAAAAGAATGTCCAAAGTACTCTTCCAACACCATCCCCAACGCATTGCACATCAAGCAGTTGACATCAATCTCGACTGCGGCCGCACTTACGTTGCAGAAAACAATTCTGCTTTAGTCACTGTGGCTGTGCCTAGTTTGCCCACAACAATGCCACCGGCACGATTAGCCGTGACCACCGCATCCCCAATCGCCATACCTGCGCCCAACATCACCGCCAAGGTTGCGATCACGGTATCACCTGCACCGGATACATCAAAAACTTCGCGTGCCATTGTGGGTACATGCATCACTTCTTGTTCAGTATAAAGTGTCATGCCCTCTTCTGATCGTGTCAACAATAACGCTTCTAACCCGAGCGAGGTTCTCAACTGCTGCGACTTGCTTGTTAACTGCTCTTCCGATGACCAGGACCCAACGATGCGCCGCATCTCAGATTTATTCGGCGTCAATACAGTCGCTCCTGCGTAACAGGAAAAATCATCGCCTTTGGGATCGACCAAAATGCATTTCCCCGCTTGCTTGGCAGCAGCGATCATGGTCGCGACATTGACCAAACTTCCTTTCGCATAATCCGACAATACGATCACGTCGTAATGCGGCAACAATGCATTGAACTGTGTCAGCTTATCGCGCAACACGGCATCAGTCGGGGGATTTTCAAAATCAACACGCAACAATTGCTGCTGTCTGCCGATCACTCTGAGTTTAATGATGGTTGAGATCGAAACATCACGGTTAAGATAACTTTTGATGCTCGAATGAGCCAGCAAGCTTTCGACATTATCTCCCGCCTCATCCGCACCAACGACACCAAGTAAGCCCGTTTGGGCGCCCAGTGCAGCAGCATTGCGCGCCACATTGGCTGCGCCGCCGAGCCGTTCTTCACGACGCTCGACACGCACAATCGGAACAGGTGCTTCTGGCGAAATACGATTGACTTCACCGAACCAGTATCGATCCAGCATCACATCGCCAGTAATCAGGAGGCGCGCAGCATTGAGTGAATCCACTATCGAATTAGTTATTGAATTCGTCATGCAAGTACTCATGTTTTAGTTAATATAGACCGACCGATTCCGTGATATTCAAATCCGGCGTCAGCCATCAGGTCGGGCTCAAATAAATTACGGCCATCGAAAATAATGGGTGTTTTCAGTAATTGTTTTAACTGCTCAAAATCCGGGCTACGGAAAGTTTTCCATTCCGTGACAATCGCCAATGCATCGGCGCCACTCAATGCATCCGCAGGATCTTCAGCAAAACGAATCCGCGATAGCTTATCCGTCGATTCAAAATCGAGGCTTAACACGCGCTTCGCCTCTCTCATGGCAACTGGGTCATACACTGCGACTGACGCACCACGCTCCAGCAATTCTTGCAACAACACACGCGAAGAAGCCTCCCTCATGTCATCGGTATTGGGCTTGAACGCCAAACCCCACAACGCAAAATGTTTACCTGTCAAATCTTCGCCAAAGCGCTCGACAATTTTTCTTCCCAGTATATATTTCTGATTGTCGTTGACTGCTTCCACAGCACGCAAAATTAATAAGTCCTGACCATAATCTCTTGCAGTTCGTTCCAGTGCTTGCACGTCCTTAGGGAAACAAGAACCGCCATAGCCGCATCCAGCATACAAAAAACTATAACCGATACGAGGATCTGAGCCAATACCATGACGCACAGCTTCGATGTCAGCCCCTACTTTGTCCGCAAGATTGGCCAACTCATTCATGAAGGAGATACGCGTCGCCAGCATCGCGTTGGCCGCATATTTCGTGAATTCTGCGGAGCGCACATCCATCCAGAAAGTACGTTCATGATTACGGTTAAACGGCATGTAGAGCTGCTTCATGACGGCGTGTGCATGTTGACCCTCGACCGTATGATCGCAACCGATGACGATCCGATCTGGCCGCATAAAATCTTCTACTGCCGCACCCTCTTTCAAAAATTCTGGATTCGATACCACTGAGAATTTTTCCAATCCAGAACGCACATTTAACTCAGCTTGAATAGCAGCCCGTACCTTATCGGCAGTACCTACCGGCACTGTGGATTTGTCGACGACCACCTTAAAACCGTGCATGTACCTGCCAATATTTCGGGCCGCGCTTAATACATATTGGAGATCAGCCGACCCATCTTCATCCGGGGGAGTTCCGACCGCAATGAATTGAATCTCGCCATGAGCAACGCTGGCCGCCACATCGGTGGAAAATTTCAGACGCCCAGTGCGGCGATTACGCGCGACAATGTCTCCCAGCCCCGGCTCATGAATCGGAATACCCCCGCTATTAAGCAGATCGATCTTACGCTGGTCCACATCCAGACAAAACACATCGTTACCAAGCTCGGCTAAACAAGCGCCTGTCACCAAGCCGACGTAGCCAGTGCCAATAATCGTAATTTTCATGGGGTTAATTTTTACATGGTAAGGTTAAAGAGACGAATCAAATGCAAGGGGATCAAAGACGCGTGTGTACCTCTCGTCGATCTTCGTTACCGTGCAATCCTAATTCATCACATTGAGTTCTTCGGTCCGTCGAGGAGGATAACTCTCCCACTGATTACAACCGGGGCATTGCCAATAGAACTGGCGCGCCTTAAATCCGCAGTGACTGCACTGGTAACGCGCCAATTTCTGGGCGTAGCTATGCACCAGGCTCTTGACCAGCGAAAGTTCGGGACGTACCTCGGGGCGCGCCGTCATCAAACGCGCCTCAAGCAACTTGTCCAAACCCAGTAAAGTCGGCGTGCGACGCAACTCATCACTAACAAGCTGGTTAGCCGCTTCCACGCCGTCCAGTTCTATAACAGCTTTAAATACCACTTCCAATAGATCAATGGAGGGGGTTTCCGCCAGATACGTTTTCAACAAATTGACGCCTTCTTGTGGCCGACCCACGCTACGGTAACCATCCATCAATCTCTGCGCAACCAAGGCGACGTGGGGAACGCTTTGTTGCTCAACCCTGCGCCATGCTATCAAGGCCTCCTCAGTGGCACCATTTGCCAAATGTACGTCGCCAATGAGCATCGTCGCACGAACATTTTTACGATCTGCAGACAAGGCTTTTTCCAAGATCGGCATTGCGGCAGCGGGATGAGTATGTACCAAAGCATCTTGGGCAAGCTCACAATAAAACTGTGCGATTTCTTTTTGACGCCCCCCCGCACCAGATTCTTGCAACGCTTCAGCAGCTTCGATGGCACGAGTCCATTCTTTTTCACGCTGATAAATTTCAAGTAATGCTCTACGGGCCTGCGCACTGTATTGCGAATTGAGCAGCTGGTTGAAGGTTTCTTCTGCACGATCGAGCAATCCAGCTTTCAGGTAATCCTGACCCAATTCGTATTGCGCATGCACCTTCTGCTCTGGTGGCAAATCGGGTCTGAATAACAAACTCTGATGGACTCGAATAGCACGCTCTGTTTCACCACGACGGCGAAACAAATTTCCCAAAGCGAAATGCATGTCGGCAGTTTCTGGATCAAGCGTAACAATCTCGATAAAGGCATCAATCGCCTTATCAGGCTGCTCATTAAGTAAAAAATTGAGCCCTTTGAAATACCCACGAGGCAGGCTGCGTGATTCGGAAAGTAATTGCTTGATATCCACACGTGCAGCACCCCAGCCCAATCCAAAAAAGACCGGTATCGCCAGCATCCACCAAACTTCAAATTCCATATTGTCCTGACTTCGTCATGAAAAAAAATTCTCTACAAATTTCACCAATAAGGGAAGAGACGATAGCCGTAACAATCAATTGACGATACTATCCGGTTGCGGCGGCTGTATACGATTTCTTTGCTGTGTCTCAATTTCTTTTTGGATGGTCATCAAGTCTTTTTTTAACTTCGAAAGCTCATGTCGTTGCCGAAACACGGTCGGCATCATAGCAATCACACCAAAAACAAAACCCAGCACAAAAAAACAAAATAAGAAAAGAACCAGTGGACTCCTCACTTCATAACCAAGAAAAAAATGAAGCGATACTATCTCCATATTGTGAAGTGCGAGTCCAAAAATAACAATGAACAATGCCGCACCGATAATTCTGAGTAGAAGCTTCATCTCGCACATTCCTTAATGTCTCATTGTTCGAGGCGACATAACAATGAATCGATCTCAATTTTAAAGCGAAATTGTACGCGAAAAAAAACGGCACCCGAAGATGCCGTTTCATTGTGCTGCAAATCTTAGTCTTTAATGATCGGCTTACCCACCATCGCGTCGACCCGTTCACGCAATTCCTTGCCTGGTTTGAAATGTGGTACCCGTTTCTCAGGGACCATCACCTTATCGCCAGACTTCGGATTACGCCCAACACGTGGCGGACGGGAATTGAGGGAAAAGCTGCCAAAACCACGTATTTCGATACGTTGACCAACTGCCAAAGCATCGGCCATCGCATCCAGTATCGTTTTGACCGCACAATCCGCATCTTTAGCCACCAGCTGAGCATAACGCTCAGCCAGGCAATTGATCAATTCCGACTTTGTCATCTACAGACTCGACATAAGTTACTAAGCGCCTTACTTGATGACTCAGTTTTTATTGTCGAACTTTGCCTTCAATAGCGCACCCAGGCTGGTTGTGCCGGAAGCTGCATTGGTATCCGATGCTACGGACATTTTTTGCATGGCTTCTTGCGTTTCTACGCTGTCTTTGGCCTTGATGGAGAGCTGAATACCGCGTGCTTTACGATCAATGCTAAGAACCATTGCTTCAACCGTATCACCCACCTTCAAGTGTGTACCGGCATCTTCCACACGATCGCGGGAAAGTTCGGATGCGCGCAGGTAACCCTCTACTTCTTCCGACAACTGAATCACAGCACCTTTTGGCTCAACTGATTTAACGGTACCAGTGACCAATGCACCCTTGTCGTTCATCGCTGCAAAGTTGTTGAACGGATCGCCTTCGAGTTGTTTAACGCCGAGGGAAACACGCTCACGCTCAACGTCGATGGCAAGCACCAAGGCTTCGAGTTCGTCACCTTTCTTGAAGCGACGCACTGCCTCTTCACCGGTCTCGGTCCACGACAAATCGGACAAGTGAACCAGACCGTCGATGTTGCCAGCCAAGCCAATGAAAACGCCGAAGTCAGTGATTGATTTGATCGCGCCACGAACTTTATCGCCTTTCTTGTGGCTCACTGCAAAATCGTCCCAGGGATTCGTTTTGCATTGCTTCATGCCGAGGCTGATGCGACGACGCTCTTCGTCGATTTCCAAAACCATGACTTCAACTTCGTCGCCCAATTGGACAACTTTATTAGGCGCAACGTTCTTATTGGTCCAATCCATTTCGGATACGTGAACCAGGCCTTCAATACCCTGCTCGACTTCAACGAATGCGCCGTAGTCGGTGAGGTTAGTGACTTTACCGAACAGGCGAGTGTGTTGTGGATAACGACGCGCCAAACCAGTCCAAGGATCGTCGCCCAATTGTTTGACGCCGAGTGAAACACGGTTTTTCTCTTGATCGTACTTGAGTACTTTTGCAGTAATCTCTTGACCGACTGTGAGCACTTCCGATGGATGACGCACACGACGCCATGCCAAGTCGGTGATGTGCAATAGGCCATCGATACCGCCAAGGTCAACGAATGCGCCGTAGTCGGTGATATTTTTAACGACGCCGGTAACGACCGTACCCTCTTTCAAGGTTTCCATCAATTTTTGACGCTCTTCACCCATCGATGCTTCGATCACTGCACGACGCGACAACACGACGTTGTTGCGCTTACGATCGAGCTTGATGACTTTGAACTCCATCGTTTTGCCTTCAAACGGAGTCGTGTCTTTAACGGGACGAGTATCGACCAGCGAACCCGGCAAGAAAGCACGAATGCCGTTGGTCAACACAGTCAAACCGCCTTTGACTTTACCGTTAACGGTGCCGATGACGATTTCACCGGACTCCATCGCTTTTTCAAGCGCGAGCCATGAGGACAGGCGTTTGGCTTTATCGCGCGACAAGATAGTGTCGCCAAAACCGTTTTCCAACGATTCGATCGCCACCGAAACGAAGTCACCTACTTGAACTTCAAGTTCGCCTTGATCGTTTTTAAATTCTTCAATGGGAATAAATGCTTCAGATTTAAGACCGGCGTTGACGATAACGAAGTTATGGTCAAGACGCACTACTTCAGCAGAAATAACTTCACCGGAGCGCATATCTTGACGCGACAACGACTCCTCAAAGAGGGCGGCGAAACTTTCCATACCGGAGGATGCAGGGGACGTAGCAGTAGACATAGGTTAGAGGCTTAAAAGCAGGTTATCCAGCAACGATCGCACATTGCGACTTAAACTGGGTTAGGTTGATCAACATCCGTACAGACTTTGCGTCCGACGAACACGTACTTCACGACACTGTTACAAAACTGACTGTGCCGACATTAGGGCCCATGCACTATGCAGCCTTAATGGCCGCATACATTTCCAACACACGCCCGACTGCTTCATCAGCAGCCATCGTCGACGTATCGAGAATCACAGCACCTTCGGCGGGTCTAAGTGGCGCAACTGTACGATTTGCATCGCGCTCGTCACGCTCATTCAGATCCTTCAAAAGGTCTGTCATATTAGCAGAAAATCCCTTGTCAATCAATTGCTTATAGCGTCTTTGCGCACGCGCCTCTACGCTCGCCGTCAAGAACACTTTTAAGGTCGCATGGGGGAAAATGACGGTTCCCATGTCCCTGCCATCAGCAACCAACCCGGGCGCTTTTCGAAAATGCAGCTGTAGGCCATACAAAGCCTGCCTTACTGCCGTGAGTCCTGCAATTTTAGACGCGGCATTACCCACCTCCTCGGCACGAATGGCGACACTAACATCGTCGTGCCCCAAAAAGACACGTTCCCCCTCAAACGTGCATGGCAATGCGCCAGCCAGCTTGGAAAGAGCATGCTCATCAGAAAGATCGACGCCCTTCCGTAAAGCCGACAAAGAAGTCAAACGGTATAAAGCGCCAGAGTCAAGGTAATGAAAACCTAGCCTGTACGCAACGCAATGAGCCACCGTTCCTTTGCCAGAAGCAGTAGGGCCATCGATGGTAATAACAGGGATATGTGAGGTGGGCATAGTGAGTATGACGAATTGATTTTATTGAAGCGCCCCTATTTTCCCCACGGGAAGATAAAAACACAGTAGGAATATTTACTTGCCTAAGGCATCTTTCCAGTTCCACCACTTTAACTTTTCTGGTTCAGGTTGAGGCGTTTCCGCAAAGTACACCGCGCAACGCGCCACATACAACCAACAACGGTCTACATGACCACCTTGAATTTCACATTGCCTTGCGTACAGAAGCTGGGGGTCGCAACCTTTAAGTTGATCCACGCAACGAAATCCCTGATCATAAAAGTCTTGGGCAATACTGGAACCAACGCCGGGTATCCGGCGCAACTCGTTAATCGCAACAACATGCTCAGAACAAATTGTTATGGGCAATTTTCGAGAAGGCATCGAAGTATTCAGGAAACGTTTTGGCTACACATTGCGGATCATTAATACGCATCTGATTACCCCGACGTGCAACACCATCTAATGTCGCAAGCGAAAAACACATCGCCATCCGATGATCGTCGTAAGTATCGATAGTCGCTGCTTGAATCTGCTCGGGTGGAGTCACGCGCAGATAATCCGCCCCTTCCTCAATCGTCGCACCAAGCTTGCGCAGTTCGGTTGCCATCGCAGAAATGCGGTCGGTTTCCTTGACACGCCAACTCCCAATATTGCGCAAAATGCTTGAGCCATCGGCATATAATGCCGCCACTGCAATGGTCATTGCAGCATCAGGAATATGATTGAAGTCCGCATCGATCGCCTTCAGCACACCGTTCGACTTCGCTTCTATCCAGTTCTCGCCCATCGTGATAGTCGCCCCCATTTTTTGCAAAGCATCCGCAAAACGCACGTCACCTTGGATACTATTTTTGCCAATCCCCTCCACCCGCACCGGCCCGCCGGCAATCGCGCCAGCCGCCAGGAAATAGGAGGCCGATGAAGCATCGCCTTCCACGTGAATCGTGCCCGGACTTGTGTAGTGCTGACCAGCGCTAATGGTGAATGATTGCCAACCGTCGCGCTCGACACTCACACCAAAACGCTGCATCAAATTGAGGGTAATGTCGATATATGGCTTGGAAATCAAATCGCCCACCACCTCTATCGTCACACTATGATCACGGGCCATCATCGGCGCAGCCATCAAAATGGCGGTCAGGAACTGACTCGACACATTGCCGCGCACGCTTAAACGCTGCGCATGTACATGCCCGCGCCGAATGCGTAATGGCGGATAACCAGGCTGCCCAGTGTATTCAATCTGGGTTCCCACCGCATTGAGCGCATCGACCAGATCGCCGATGGGGCGTTCATGCATGCGTGACACGCCATGCAAGGTGTAGTCACCGCCGATCACCGCCAGCGCTGCCGTCAATGGACGAATGGCAGTCCCGGCATTGCCCATGAAAAGGTCGGCATGATGCGCCGGAAAAATACCGTTCACACCATGCACAATATATTGCGAAGTGTCATTGATCTGCTCCCATTTCACGCCCAGAGCACGCAAGGCACCTAACATCACGAAGGTATCGTCAGACGCCAGCAAATCCATAATTTGCGTGGTGCCGTTAACCAAGGCAGCAAGCAATAGCGTTCGGTTGGAAATACTTTTTGAGCCAGGTAAATGCACCACTCCCTGCGCATGAATCACCGGCTTCAAATCGATGTAGTGAGGAAAATGTTTTTGATGATGAGTCATTCGTCGCATCCAATGTAAGGGCTTGATTCCGTCATTAGTCGCCACCCTCTGACGCCTGTTTTTCAGTTGCCTCGATAGCGCGCGCCCAATTTCTCCGGGCACGCTGCGCGTTGGCGAAAACGGCTTCAAGCGCAGTGCCATCGGCAGTGGCCAACGAGTGCCGCAACGAAGTCAATTGGGCTATATAGCTATCCAATTCAATCAGCAATGCCGCACTATTGGCCAAACTGATGTCTCGCCACATCTCGGGGGAAGAGCCGGCGATCCGCGTGAAATCACGAAACCCGCTGGCAGCGTATTGAAACAATATATCCGCGTGCGACTTTTTTGCGATGTCATCGACCAACGCATAAGCCAGTAAATGCGGCAAATGACTCACCGAAGCAAACACATGGTCGTGTTCCTGCGGCGACAAGGCATGAAGGATTGCGCCACATAGTTGCCATGCTTTGGCAACCCGCGCCACGTTGTCGGGGCTGTTCTCGGGCAACGCTGTGAGTACCACTTTTTTGCCCACGTATAATTCGGCGACTGCGGCGTCAGGCCCATTCAATTCTCGTCCTGCAATCGGATGGCCGGGCACGAACTGGGCTATTTTTTCTCCCAACGCTTTGCGTGCGGAGGCCACGACATCGGTTTTGGTGCTGCCCGCATCAGTAACGACTGTACCTGGCTGCAAATGAGGCTTGATGACAGCGAATATTGCTTCGGTCTGCGCAACCGGCGCTGCAATCAATACCAAATCGGCCCCTGACAAAGCATCATCGAGCGAAGTACTGATGACATCGATGATGCCCAATTCCTTGGCACGATCAAGCGAGGAAGGCGTGCGGCCAATACCGACGACCTGCTTCACAGCACCGGCTTTTTTTAATGCCAGTGCAAATGATCCGCCAATCAAACCGACGCCGAAAATAACGATTTTATTAAACAAGTGTGAGATTCGCTATTGGATGTTTTATTTAAGCCAGCATATTTTTTAATGCGGCAAGGAAGGCGGCATTTTCTTGCTCCAAGCCGATAGAAATTCTCAGCCATTGCGGCAAGCCATAGTTAGCCACCGGACGTACGATGATGCCTCGCTTTAAGAGTTCTAGATTCACGCGTGCTCCCGCATCATTGTCCGCCCCCACTTTGACCATCACAAAATTGCCAAAGGAAGGGATATATTCGAGGTTCATCTCTTCAAACGCTTCAGTCAATTGGATATATCCCTCGGCATTGAGCTTCGCACTGGTCCGTAAAAATACATCATCATTTAATGCTGCAACTGCCGCTGCTTGCGCCAGCGAATTCACATTGAACGGCTGACGTATGCGATTCAGCAAGCCGGTAATGTCGGGCTGTGCGATGCCGAAACCAATTCTTAAACCCGCTAATCCATAGGCTTTGGAAAACGTTCTAGATACCAGCAGATTCGGAAATTGCCTGATCCAAGCAGTCGATTCGTACTGCAATGGTGGCGCTAGAAATTCGTTATAGGCCTCATCCAACACCACCACAATGTGTGACGGAACTTTCCTCAAAAAAGCCTCGATCTCAGCAGCGGGAATAAAGGTGCCGGTCGGATTATTCGGATTGGCGATAAAAATAAGCTTGGTATCGGCATCAATCGCATTCAACATGGCATCTAAGTCGTGTCCGAAATTCCGTGCGGGAACGACGATAGCACGCCCTCCCACTGCCTGTGTTGCCAGCGCATATACGACAAATGCGTATTCCGCGTAAATCGCGGAATGACCCGGCTGCACAAAAGCATGTGCGGCTAATTCCAAGATGTCATTGCTGCCATTGCCTAACGTAATCCACTCTTGAGGTACTGCGTATTTGGCAGAAAGGGCTGCTTTTAAATCAAACCCGTTGGCATCAGGATAGCGCCCGATATCGGCAGTTGCTTTGAGTATCGCCTGCCTGGCCGATTCTGGCACACCGAGCGGATTTTCATTCGATGCGAGCTTGATGATTTTTGCTTCGTCCAAACCGAATTCCCGGGCAACTTCGGAAATCGGTTTTCCGCCTTGGTAAGGGGCAATGGCACGAACGTAATCAGGACCAAATTGAATCGACATAAATTACTCTAAAAAAACGTCTAAAAAAATAACTAAAAAAATCCCGGGAAGAGCACGGTATACCGTTGTCCTATTCATACATGCAATGAAACTACATCCCCGAAGGATAGGATCCCAATACCTTAAAAAAAGCCGCATTTTGCTTTAGCTCTTCCAATGCCTTCGCCACTTTCTCATCCTGTACATGACCTTCTATATCAACATAAAAATAATATTCCCAAGTCCCCATCCTGGCTGGCCGCGATTCAAATCGGGTCATGGATACGCCATGTGTGGCCAGGGGCGCTAGCAGGTTATAGACAGCGCCCGCCTGATTGGGCACCGACAATACCAGCGATGTCTGATCCTTGCCACTGGGTGTAGTTTGAAGACGCCCAACAACGGCAAAACGTGTCCGGTTGTGTGGGTCGTCCTGGATGTGCGCTTTCACCACCGGTAAACGGTAGGCCTGCCCGGCGACTTCGCCTGCGATCGCAGCTGTGCTCGGATCTTCGCTTGCCATGCGCGCGGCCTCCCCATTGGATGTCACTGCCTGGCGTTCGATCCCTGGATAATGTTGATTGAGCCATGACTGGCACTGTGCCAATGCCTGCGAGTGCGCACAAATACGTTTCACGCCATCCATGCTACCGCTTTGGGTCATCAAACATTGATGAACCAAGAACGAAACTTCTCCACTAATCGTCAGGGTAGATTGCAACAGCAAATCGAGGGTGCGATTGACTGCCCCCTCTGACGAATTCTCAATCGGCACCACACCAAAATCAGCCAGTCCGATTTCCGTTACGCGAAATATTTCATCAAAAGAAGCACATGGCATACCCTCGACTGCATGACCGAATTGCTGATACACCGCTTGCTCCGTAAACGTGCCGACAGGGCCAAGATAAGCCACTGTCACCCGCCTCTCCAGCGCACGGCAAGCAGACATAATCTCGCGAAAAATAGTCTGCACATCAGGACCATGTAAAGGGCCAGGATTACTAGCTGCGATGCAACGCAAAACCTGGGCTTCGCGCTCAGGACGAAAAACCGGCGCGTTGGTTTCTGCTTTCACATGGCCAACTTCCTGCGCTACCTGGGCTCGCCGGTTCAGAAGATCAAGAATCTGCGCATCGATTGCATCAATTTGCACCCGCAAGGGTTTGAGTTTTTCATCCATGATCACGAGGTTGCGTTGGTATAGAAAGTTAAATACAACACACTGGGTACAACAAGCTAAATACAACAGACTTGAATCAACACTGAAATAAGGCACGCATGGCGCACCTTACACACTAAAAAAGACCGCTTTATGTCACGCGACCTAGCCTGATATTTGCATAAATTCGGAAAAGGATTGCGCAGGATTTTGATTGATAAGGCGGTTTTCTGAAGGAGCGTCGGTGTTGTTCCACCGACGGGCTGAAGAAAATTCCCTTACGAAACAAAACAAAAGACAAGCAAGGACTCGGATAATTTATGCAAAGAGCGGGCTCTAAGACACCTCCGCCGTCTCAATCATGATGAAATGATGACTAAACGACGAGAATACAAAAATTACTCTTCCGTATCCTCAACATCATCTTCCACATCACTTTCCACAATCCGCTGCAAGCCACTCAACTTAGTGCCATCTTCTACGGCGATCAGGGTAACGCCTTGGGTGGCACGACCCATCTCGCGAATTTCGGAAACGCGGGTACGAATCAAGACACCGCCTGTGGTAATTAACATGATTTCATCGCTAGTATCGACCAACGTTGCGGCCACCACTTTGCCGTTACGTTCACTAGTCTGAATCGCGATCATGCCCTTGGTACCACGACCGTGACGCGTATATTCAGTAATCGGGGTACGCTTGCCAAAACCATTTTCTGTGGCAGTCAATACCGATTGCTGCTCGTTTTCAGCAACCAGCAAAGCGATTACTTGCTGACCATCGTCCAGATTCATGCCGCGCACCCCACGAGCAGTACGACCCATTGGACGCACATCGTTTTCGTCAAAGCGAACTGCCTTGCCGGAGTCGGAAAACAGCATCACGTCGTGCTTGCCATCGGTCAATGCTGCACCGATCAGGAAATCGCCCTCGTCCAGATCGACCGCAATAATACCGGCCTTACGCGGATTGCTGAAGTCACGCAACGGGGTCTTTTTAACAGTGCCCAGACTGGTAGACATAAAGATGTACCGATCTTCGGGGAAGCTGCGATTCTCACCAGAAATCGCCAAAATGACGGTAACTTTTTCTCCGTCCTGCAACGGGAACATATTAACGATCGGCTTGCCGCGTGAATTGCGCGAGCCTTGCGGCACTTCCCATACCTTGAGCCAATACAAACGGCCGCGATTAGAAAAACACAAAATGTAGTCGTGCGTGTTAGCGATAAAGAGCTGATCGATCCAGTCGTCTTCCTTAGTCGCCATCGCCTGCTTGCCACGCCCACCTCGTTTTTGTGCGCGGTATTCGGACACCGGCTGCGACTTCATATACCCAGTGTGCGAGAGCGTCACCACCATATCTTGCGGAGTGATCAGATCTTCGGTTTCGAGATCGGTAGCATTTAATTCGATCTGCGAACGGCGAACGTCCTTATTGCCTTCACCGTATTCATTTTTAGCCAGTGTCAGCTCATCCGTAATGATGACCGTCACACGCTCCGGCTTGGATAAAATATCGAGCAGATCGGCAATTTGTGCCATCACATCTTTGTATTCGTTGACGATCTTGTCCTGCTCCAGACCGGTCAGGCGCGCCAGACGCATTTGCAGAATTTCCTGCGCCTGATCGTCAGACAATTTGTACAAGCCGTCTTTTTGAATACCGTAATGCTTGGGCAAATTCTCAGGACGGAAAGCGTCGATTCCGGCTGCGTTATCGGCACCCGTGCGGGCCAACATTTCACGCACCATAGAAGAATCCCAGGGCCGCGCCATCAATTCAGCTTTTGCAATCGGCGGCGTCGGCGCTGCCTTGATGATCGCGATGAAATCGTCGATATTTGCCAGCGCAACGGCCAGACCTTCCAGCACATGGCCGCGTTCGCGCGCCTTGCGCAATTCAAATACGGTACGCCGTGTCACGACTTCGCGGCGATGCGACAGGAAGCATTCCAGCATCTGCTTCAGATTAAGCAGCTTGGGCTGGCCGTTGACCAGCGACACCATGTTCATGCCGAAGGTGTCTTGCAACTGGGTTTGCTTGTACAGATTATTGAGTACGACTTCAGGCACTTCGTTGCGCTTAAGCTCGATCACTACGCGCATGCCCGATTTGTCGGATTCGTCACGAATGTCTGAAATGCCGTCGAGCTTTTTATCGCGCACGTTTTCAGCGATGCGCTCGAGCAAGGATTTTTTATTCACCTGATATGGCAACTCATCGACGATGATCGCGATACGGCCTTCTTTGCCGAATTCTTCAAAATGGGTCTTGGCGCGCATCACAACGCGGCCGCGGCCAGTGCGGTAACCGTCACGCACGCCCGATACCCCATAGATAATTCCCGCAGTCGGGAAGTCCGGCGCCGGAATGATTTCGATCAGCTCATCGATCGTGCAATCGCTATTGCGCAATACATGCAATGCACCATTGATCACTTCAGTGATATTGTGCGGCGGGATATTGGTCGCCATACCGACCGCGATGCCGGAGGAACCGTTGATGAGCAGATTGGGAATACGGGTCGGCAAGACCGATGGCTCTCTTTCCTTGCCGTCGTAGTTGGGGACGAAATCGACCGTATCTTTCTCGATATCGGCCAGAATTTCGCCCGCGATTTTATCCAAGCGGCACTCGGTATAACGCATTGCCGCAGCGTTGTCGCCGTCGACCGAACCAAAGTTGCCCTGTCCGTCCACCA
This sequence comes from Oxalobacteraceae bacterium, assembly GCA_025352145.1. GTDB lineage: Bacteria > Pseudomonadota > Gammaproteobacteria > Burkholderiales > Burkholderiaceae_D > JANXTY01. The sequence goes on along the minus strand of JANXTY010000055.1, from coordinate 9,833 downwards.
GCGTGTAACGCAACGAAAAATCCTGTGCCATCCGCACCAGCGTGTCATAGATCGACTGATCGCCATGCGGGTGGTATTTACCCATGACTTCGCCAACCACGCGCGCGCACTTTACGTAAGGGCGATTCCACACGTTATTCATCTCGTGCATCGCAAAGAGAACCCGACGATGCACCGGCTTCAAACCGTCGCGCACATCCGGCAACGCACGGCCCACGATTACGCTCATCGCATAATCGAGGTAGCTCTTGCGCATTTCTTCTTCGAGGGAAATAGGGATTGTTTCTTTTGCGAATTGATCCATTGGCGGTTCGGCTGATCTTTTTATGAAAGGTTAACTTAAATGGACGCTCAAGAACGAGTGCTCTATACAAAGCGTCTAGGCCTAGCTGTGAGATTTTAACATGGGCAACCTGTTGCTCTGATTTTTTCAGCGCCACGATTTAGGCCGATCTCAACACGGTGTGCCCGTTGGGCCACGAGATAAGCGGATAAAAAACAACGATTACTAAAGATACAGCGGATATAGCACCCCACAAATTCTTGCCACATTTTATGAATGAAAACACATGGTAGAATAAAAAATCAATTATTTGGGAAGCTTTGGTTTTGCTAAATGTTGCAGATACATCATCTTACTCTAATAGGAAAAATATGAATAAAGTAATTACCTTCGTTCTTGCCGCCTCGGCATTTGTGACACTTTCCGCGTCGGCAGAAGACATTCAAGCTGCTAAACCAAACAGTGCTTATGCACAAGACAACCGTGGAGTTGTTGTACGCAACAACACAGGTTTGTGCTGGCGTACAGGGTACTGGGCCAAAGCCGATGCTATCGCTGGCTGCGATGCTGAAATCACCACCACCACGTCCACCACCACAACCACTATGATGACAGTGGATACCACCACCACTACTACTATTCCTGTGGCAAAGCCTGTGCCAACAGCCGAAAAGGTCACCTTCGCCGCTGATGCCCTGTTTGATTTCGATAAATCAGTACTGAAATCCGAAGGAAAATCAAAAATTGACGATCTCGTATCGAAGCTGCAAACTGTCAATCTTGAAGTAATCATTGCTGTCGGCCATACTGACTCAGTGGGCGGCGATGAATATAACCAAAAATTGTCGATCCGTCGTGCCGAAGCAGTAAAAGCATACATCGTATCGAAAGGGGTCGAAGTCAGCCGCGTCTATACCGAAGGCAAAGGCGAGAAGCAGCCCGTAGCCGACAATAAAACCAGCGCCGGTCGCGCCCAAAACCGTCGGGTTGAAATCGAAGTTGTTGGAACCCGTAAATAAAATTGCCTGAACTTGCCCTTTTAAAAACCCGCTTCGGCGGGTTTTTTCATGTCCTTCAGAAATCGATTGTTTGCGCAGTACAATAAGGATCGTTCAAACAAGCCACCTTTGCAACAGTACTGCCTGGCAGACAGGAGGCCTGTAAAAGGAAAGAAGGAGTTATAGCAAGCAATCGCAACGAACGACAACACCACAGTCCCTCCCCACATTATTTTTTGAACATACTTAAACACATCATAGCTACCACTCACAATATGAACGCCGACCCCCTAGAACTGCAGAAATTCAGCGACCTCGCTCATCGCTGGTGGGACCCCACTTCCGAGTTCCGGCCACTACACGAGATTAATCCACTACGCCTGGAGTGGATCAATGGCTGCACGCCACTAGCTGGTAAAACTGTAATCGATGTCGGGTGTGGCGGAGGAATTTTGGCCGAATCAATGGCCAAAAAAGGCGCGGAGGTTACTGGCATCGATCTATCAGAAAAAGCCCTCAAAGTCGCCGATTTGCACAGTCTCGAATCAGCGATTCAAATACGTTATGAAATGATCCCTGCAGAAGACATGGCCGCACGCGAAGCCGGGCGCTTTGACGTGGTGACCTGCATGGAAATGCTGGAGCATGTACCCAACCCCGCAGCAATTGTTCAAGCATGCGCCACCTTGGTCAAACCAGGCGGACAGGTATTTTTTTCTACGTTGAACCGTAATCCGAAAGCCTATTTATTGGCCGTTCTAGGGGCAGAATATATTCTGCGCTTGCTACCCAAAGGTACTCATGACTACGCAAAGTTCATCACACCTTCAGAATTGGCGCAATTTATTCGTAACGCGGGTTTAGATATCGATTCTCTTAGAGGAATGAGTTATAACCCACTGACGAAAATGTATTCGCTCAACAACGACACCAGCGTTAATTATCTAATAGCCTGCTCTCGTCCTGCATCTTAAAATTTTTTGCTTATTTCAGGCGCCTTGCGGGATACCCCAACCTGCAATTCAGTAAAAAGCCGCACCATTCAATATGACGATCCCCAATACCCTATCAAAACCACGCGCCATTTTATTCGACCTAGATGGCACCCTAGCCGACACCGCGCCTGACTTGGCGGCGGCAGTAAACCTTTTGCGTACTTCACGTGGACTTCCACCGACGCCGTACGAGCAACTCCGTCCGCAGGCTTCTTCCGGCGCGCGCGGCTTGATCGGTGCGGCATTTAACTTAACCCCTGACGATAACGACTACGATGAATTACGTATCAGCTTCCTGAACAACTATGAAGCAGCTATCGCAGTTAAAAGCAGCCTGTTCCTCGACATAGAAACAATGCTTGATGGCCTGCAAAAGCTGGGAATACGTTGGGGAATCGTTACCAACAAGGCGATGCGTTTTACCGATCCATTGATAGCGCAAATCGGCCTGCAGGCTGCGCATTGCGTTATCTCTGGCGACACAACGCCGCACGCCAAACCACATCCCGCACCTCTATTGGAAGCCGCCCGACAGCTTGGGCTAGCGCCACAAGATTGCTGGTATGTCGGCGACGACTTGCGCGACATCCAAGCTGGCCGCGCCGCCGGTATGCCGACTATCGGAGTCTTGTGGGGCTATTGTGGCAAAACTGAACCAATCAGCTGGAAAGCGGATTTACTCATCAATACGCCATTGCAACTCCTAGATTTACTGACTTAATTTCCACTAAAGTCCCCTTCCAAATTCAACGATAGATGCTGCTACCGAAGACCAGTTACGTTACAATGGACATTCTTTGGGGACGACCTGGTTTCGACAGGGGTTGCAAAGCAGCGCAGGGCATACCGAGGCCTGACTACCTCGTAAATACAATCAGAAATTTATAACTGCAAACGATAACTCGTACGCACTAGCAGCTTAATCGCTGGCTAGCTCTACACCATCTCTTCCCTGGGGTGGGCTGGCAACAGCAGTAGAGTCACTCACAGGGAATCGCTTTAAGTCGGGTCACTTGACTTAAGGCTAAATCTAAGGTGACTCGCCTTTCCACAGCGTGTGCGTCCGCGTTGGCCGGGTTAAATCAAATGGCAGCACTAAGTATGTAGAACTGTCTGTAGAGTGCTTCTGGACGCGGGTTCGATTCCCGCCGTCTCCACCAATATATCAACGCCAACGGGTCTCCGTTGGCGTTTTTATTTGCGGAACCCCGCGTGTTTGCGGGGGCTGGCGCGGGTTCTTGCGGACTTCGCCTGTCGACCACCACCCCCAGTTTTCCCACATTTCTGCTCTCCGGACGCCAATAGTCTCCGTTTCGACTCCGACCGAAAAATGGCGAAGTCCAGAAGCCGAGCCGATCACCCCTTTAAAAATCAAAGGGTTACGCGTGGACTGATCAAGCAGTTTTTTTGCAGCATTGGGTAGGGACGGCAACAGCATGGAGAGCGGAGAGCATAAAACCGGGCGCCAATTGCATACCCCCATCAGTACCCACGCCAACCCACCGAAAAGTTGAAACATCGCTGCGGCAACTGATTCGGCAATATCAAGATGGGATGATCACCCGACGAAAACGGAATCGCCGATGGAGTCCTGTCAATGACTCCAGAAATTACAAATGATATTAATTGGACGCGAAACTTTCGTCTGCCAGAAATTGTGCATCAATATCTCGATCCAACCAGTTGTGTCGACTGTTGTATGTTGAATACATATACCAACGTTCAGGCGAATTCCACGAACAGGTAGTCGAGATTAATCAACGGTAATGTGTATAACCCCGACGATGCATCCAGAGACATGTGACCATAGGCATGCCACTTAACATGGCGGGCTGCGTTCGCTGCGCTACGAAGGATTTCAAAAAGTCTTTGATGCGACTTAGGCAGCTCGTCGGCTGTGCCATCATAACGAACAATAGCAGTCACTTTATTGAGCACGCCGGGCGGTGCGAGAGAAACAATTTCAAATCCATTTGACCTAATCCGAACAGCCCCATTCTTTGCATGAAAAATGCATTCGCTAGCGCCATTCTTGACGGTATTTGCGGACCAAAACGCTGAGTTGTAATTCAAAATTTGACCAAACAGCTCAAGTGGGTAGGATGCCGTAATGTCAGATATGAGCCGACTACGATCCTTATCTGTCAGCGCCTTTTCTTTGGCCTCCTTAAAAGCCTGTTTCACCAAAAAATTCTTCGCTTTTACAAAGGTCTGTAGAAGGCTGGATGTGTATCGGGCGTTACCGTAAATGAGGCCGAAAACTTCACGTCTTCGTCGAATTTCATCACCATTCGGCGCGACAGATGAAGTGCCAGGTGTGCCGAGTACTAGCCGCTGTTCCTTCTTTTGAACAAATTTTTCTGGAATTTCATATTCCCGCTTTTCAACCCTCTTTGCCACATCCTTATCTTTTTTCTTAGGCTCTTCTAATGCTATGGGCTCACCATTACAATCCCCGATATGAGGCTTCTTCGGAAAGAGAGAAAAATGCGGCGCCTTACCAACATCTTCATCATCTTCACCATAAATGCGCTTGGCAAAGTAACCGACTTCACAAAATGGACAGGAAAATGTTGTGTAACGCGTACCATCTCTTCGAAATTCGTCTCGACAGTCAAACGCAGTTTTTTCTGTTCCATGTTCAGTCAAAGCGAGATATGGCATCGTCAACGGCTCCCGGATCATTGGCATCAATAAACAGAATAATGTATTTCCTCATCGACGTGGGATTGCTTTTAAATATCAATGATAAAGTACTCTTTCTCACAAGAAAGATGGCTACACGATGTCCACTACATATATTAAGACTCTTCGTTATTGGTTCGATGTAGAAGCATTGATGTATCCCGACATTCCAAAATCGAATCCCAAGAAGGGGCGTCCGGCATATGTACAATGCTATGAAGACCAACTACCTTGGCATAGACCGCCATATGTCAACACTCCCGATAGCCACAAGTTTTTTGTGTATTTTGGCTTAGTCAACAAAAAAATTCTTGAGAAGGAGCTGATGGAGCTATTCCAAGTAGCTGATGAAGGCGAATCCTACTCTGGAAATCATACGCGCGACGCACAGGGCAAGACTTTTCTTTGCGCAATTGAGGTAAACAGCAATGGTTTTCCAGTGGCTGGAACTCTTCAATTGGCGGCGTATGCGGTCTCGTTTTCCGAACGAAAAAATAAAAAGCGATTGGGTTTCTCGACCGTCGTCGATTCTCTCAAAGCCAAAATAAATAATCTGCTTGCAGATATTCAAGATGAATCTGTAACCGGAAGCTGGTTTAAAGAGGTAATAGATTTTCTCGTTGTAGAGCTAAATTGGAGTCCCCGTCAATTATTGGCACCGCACCAAATAAGTGTTCATGCGCTCCCATTGCGAAATAAAGATGGCAAGCCGATCAGTCCGCCACCCGAACTTGAACCAATAAATTCATTCTATCTTGCTGACATTGAGAAAATATTAAAGGCTGCAGAAAGCGGTACCGAATCTGCGCAGATAAATAAATATTTCGAAGCAGAACAACCTACTGATATTCGTCATGACGTCACGCAACCCGATGTTTTCAACCGATTGTTGGCCGCTAAGCGTTTTCCATTGGGCCGCTGGCCATCGGAATTTCCCTTATTCCTGATGCAGCAAGTTGCAGTAAATACCGCCATGCATGAACTTAAGGACGGAGGCGTATTTTCTATTAACGGCCCTCCAGGCACAGGAAAAACAACGCTTCTGATGGATGTCATCGCAGCTCGCATTGTCGAGCGGGCTGAAATCCTTGCATCATTTGTTAATCCCTCCGAAGCATTTAAGCGCAGCAAGGAAAAAGTCAGTTACCCATCTGGAAAGGAGGGCTCTTTCTATTTTCTTGACTCACGTCTACTTGACTTTGGTATCGTGGTCGCCAGCGCAAATAATAACGCGGTCGAAAATATCACGCGTGACTTGCCTAATATTGAAAAGGTATTTCCTCATCCACTTTCATTGAACGGAAAGCCGTTCGATTATTTCAGTTCAATCGCCGAATCCATTATCAATCACGAAGTAGACAAGCGTGAACGAATGTCTGCCAGGAATACTGTCGCAATTGCCGAGGCCGGCGATACCGAAGAAGATAGCCATGAACGTTCGTCACCCGAGATCCTTAATCGAGTCAAATGCTGGGGTCTTATTTCGGCGCCGCTCGGGAAACGTACCAACTGTAATCTGGTGGCGGGAAAATTAGGCAAGTTCGGGAACGACGGGGGACTCGCTGGCATCTTAGAAGTAGTCCCATCGGATGAGTTGAACTGGGATGAAGCATGCAAGCAGTTCCGTGAAGCGACTGCCGAAGTTCGAGCGATTCAGGACGACATTGAGAAATATGAAAAATGCCTGCCAAAATTAACAAAAGCGCGGGATGCACTTGTAAATGTGCAGGCGTGGGAAGTTAATGCGCTTGACTCTTACAATCGCGCAAAAAACGAACACGATTTGAAAAAGGCACAGCTCGCAGATTCAGAGCGTGCCTTTGACCGAACGACCAATGCCCGGACGCTGTTAAATCAAGACTGGTCAAACTGGCGACAACTCATCAACTTTATATTTGATCGCGACAAATACAATGATTTTCGCCTGAAGCAGCAAGCGCTCGCCGATGAAAATGAAGATCTGAGAAAGTTACTTGGCACGCTGAAAAGAGATTGCCTACAAGCCGCCCACACTGCCACAAAAATGGAAACAGAATGGCAGGACGCACAGAGTTCTCTGAGCGCTGCAATCAAAGAGGTAAACCGCATCGAAAAAACTGTAGCATCGCTCAAAAGTATTTTGGGTGAGGCAACATTTCACATTGCTAGCTTTTGCGCACTGTCCATCGAATTGCAGCAAAAGAGTTTGCCGCGCACTAATGTTCAATATCATCATGCCCGAGGAAAAGTACTGGTTGCCGCATTACATTTGCATAAATCATTTATGAAGCAAGCAGGCAAACCTTTTGAGGCAAATTTCAGGCTCGCATTATCCATGCTGCAAGAAATGTCATTTACCGAAAAGCTAATGCCGCAAATGGCACCTCATTTCTGGGCGACATTTTTCCTCGCGGTACCCGTGGTATCCAGCACGTTTGCCTCATTCCCGCGCTGTTTCGGCCATCTCGGGGAGGGTCAAATCGGCCTTCTTTTGATTGACGAGGCAGGACAGGCTGTGCCTTCAAACGCTCTAGGTGCAATATGGCGTTCCAAACGCGCACTGCTTGTTGGTGACCCTCTTCAAGTCGAGCCGGTAATTAAGATGGATAGAAAACTTGATTACGAAATTTTAAAGTATCACGATGCACCAGAACGACACCTTCTTACGGAATATTCGGCACAACACCTTGCTGACCGAGGAAATATGCATGGCTCGTGTGTTGCTCGATATGACGGCGTAAATTTGTGGGTAGGGTCACCTTTGCGAGTGCACCGCCGATGCGCAGATCCGATGTTTTCGTTGTCTAACGCGGTAGCGTATAACGACAAAATGGTTTTTGGCCTCAATCACAATGATGAGCTTGTGGCCACGATTAGCCGGCCTCTCTATGGTCGTTCCAGATGGATAGACCAATCTAATGATGATTTCGAGGATCACTTCAGCATGGCTGAGGGACTCTTAGCCACTGATATTGTGGCTCAATACTATAAGGAAGGCTGGTTACACAAGGATGACGGCCTGCCGGATATTTTTGTTATATCACCGTTCAAAACAGCGGCCGAAGGATTGCAAAACCTTCTACGTGAGCGAGTGAGTGAATGGGCGCCGAACATCGAAGACGACGCACTCAACAATTGGTTGAAGGGGCATGTCGGCACTGTTCATACTTTTCAAGGGAAAGAATGTGAGTCAGTAATTTTTGTACTAGGCGGAAAAACTGGTGGTGCGATTAAGTGGGCGGCGACTTCTCCCAATATTATCAATGTCGCTGTGACTCGCGCGAAGCGTCGTTTGTATGTGATAGGTAATCGCAAGAAGTGGCGCGACTATACATTTGGTAGAAAGATGGCTGATGTCCTTACTGTCGATGCGGATGATATTGACCTGACAAAAAACATGGCAAGCAGAATTTCATCTTCGAATAACTCAACGTCACGGATACCTGACTATCTAACGTAGCAAAAAATTTATTCCGATAGCGCTGTGTCGGTGGATCAACCGCCAACTCAAAGAGCCTGATAAGGTCTACCAATAACACCAAGCCAGCGGCAGGACGTGATTTATAATTACGCCATGAGCACACAGAAAAAATACATCAGCCTGCGTATCGAGCTTCTCTATATAAAACCCTTGATCTGGCGTCGCCTGGTCGTGCCAGCAACCATCACCCTGCCCGAACTGCACGTCGCCATTCAAGGTGCGATGGGATGGACGGATTCCCATTTGCATCAATTCGAGATTGGCGGGAAATCGTATGGCGAACAGGACGAGTACGGAGAAATGGACATCCTCCCTGAAAAGGGAAAGAAGCTGTCGGCATTACTAGGAAAAGAAGTGGGCCAGTTTCTTTACCAGTACGATTTCGGCGACGACTGGCAGCATCGTGTCGTGGCAGAGCAAACGCAGAATGCGCATCCTGCGTGGTCAGGGCCGCTGTGTACAGCGGGCGAACGCGCATGTCCGCCAGAGGATATCGGCGGGACCCACGGCTATGAAGCTTTTCTTGAGGCGATTGCCGATTCTAAGCACGACGAACATCTGGCTATGTTGACGTGGGCAGGTGGCGTCTTCGATCCCGAAGGATTCGATATCAATTCTGCTAACGCGCGTATTTCTTTCATGCTTGAATAACGCCGTTGCACCTGCCTTGATTTGCATCAACCGCCCACAAGCGTTACCGGTCATGGGCTTGGTTCAACTTACCGCTGGTTATCCACAGTATTGTCCACGGCAAATGTGAATAAATCGGCGCGCTGCTCTTCCCACAACGCCGGTGGATCAACCGCCAGTTCAAACAAGGTGATGTGATCCGGCAGCGCGTCATCAAGGATGGCAGCAACGATGTCCGGTGCCAGCGTGGTCAGGTTGACCATCCGGCTCACATAGCTGGCATCGACGCCTTCACGTTCGGCAATTTGTTTGAGCGACTTCGCTTCGCCCGACTCCAGCAAGGCAAGCCAGCGATGCCCGCGAGCGAGTGCTAACTGCAGCGCTGTGGGTGCCCTGTCCCACGGTCTGGGGTTGAGGTTGGCGGTGTCGCCATTAGGCAGCAGCACCAGTTTGCGCCCGCTGCGACGTTTGATCTGGATCGGAATCGACAGCGTCAGGCGTCCGTCGCTCGATGGCGTGACATCGGTGGAACCGGTCGTTGTGATGCGAAATTTCATGCGGTCTCCAACGCGCCAACAGGTTCCGGCCGCAATTCCAGCATCAGGCGCTCGATGCCATTGGCCCGCAGCCGCAATTCAATGTCGCTGGGCGAGACGATCACTTTCTCGACCAGCAGTTTGACGATGCGGGTTTGTTCTGGCGGGAACAGCTGATCCCATATGGCATCCAATCGCGTCATGGCGACTGTGACCCTGGCTTCATCCAGCGTCGGATCAAGTGCG
>JANXTY010000036.1 GCA_025352145.1 Oxalobacteraceae bacterium | reverse complement strand
CCCTCTGGCAATAGTTTCACTATCTTTGACCAGTCTTCTCCGACTTCTTTGTACGCTTCTGTATGCATGGTTCTTCTTGTTTGATGACTCAATCTCGCAATTTTAACGGCTACTGAAAACTTTGGTTAGCGCTTATGGGGCATGCCCTGAGCAAAGAAGTGCGAGCGCTCCTGCAGCGAGTCTGTGCAAGTCTTAACACGTGATGTCTCGATAAGTTGAGAGCGCTAATACACTTAAGAGACTCCAGAAGTTCACGTGTGACACCGAGAATCTGGTAGAAAAGAACACCAATTTGATGCTGCCCACCGCGTTATTGAAAACTGATTTGCTGGAACTACCCCGCCTTCACCGTAAAATACGTGGGCCCATTGCCTTAGGTACCGCTTCTTCAAAATAAGAGAGATGCTATTGGAAAAAATTTCAACGTACCTTATTGTGTTTTATCGACATTAAGACGTATGCCTATCAAAAAATTTCCTGCCGCGCGCGGCGCATTTCTTGCATTGCTTGCTGCGGTGTTATTTGGTGCAAGCACCCCTCTAGTACAACGTGTGGGGTTCCATGTGGGCGCTTGGATGACGGCCTCTTTACTCTATGCAGGCGCGGCCATAATGGGATTATTGCTGCGATCGCCCGCCACCAAAGAGGCATCGCTGCAACGCCGGCATTGGCCTCGTTTATTGCTGATGGCCTTGTTCGGAGCAGTCTTGGGACCGGCAGCCTTGGCATGGGGATTGCAGCACGCTAGCGGCACCGTAGCGTCGCTCCTGCTGACGCTGGAAGCGGTATTTACGATACTGCTGTCTTTCTTGTTATACCGAGAACAGATCAGCCGGCGCGTCGGTTTGGCAATCGTTTTGTTGACGGTAGGAGGCATATTGCTAGTCTTCGACCGCGCAGAAAATGGCACGGTTCAAGTGTTGGGATTAGTCACTGTCCTGGGAGCCACCCTGGCGTGGGGCTTGGATAATACCTTGTCGCGTGCACTGGCCGATATCGATCCAGGTCAAGTCATATTCAGCAAGGCGACAGTAGGCGCAGTCTGCTCGTTGTTGATTGCTGCGATTGCCGACCAGATGACATTGTCGCTGGCTTCTGGCATCGGCTTATTATTGATTGGTGCGTTGGGCTACGGCCTGAGTCTACGCTTCTACTTATTGGCGCAGCGTGCATTCGGCGCTGCGCGTACAGGTTCGATGTTTGCTGCTGCCCCATTTATTGGTGCGGCCATTGCATTTGGGCTGGGGGAGCGCGGAAACAGTCCGCTGTTGGTAACCGGGGCGGTAGCCATGCTGGCGGGGGTTGTACTGCATATTGCTGAACAGCACGAACATGAACATACGCATGAAATGCTAGAGCACGAACACGCTCATACGCATGACGACGGCCACCATAAGCATACCCACGAATCGATGCAGGTCGGCATACATAGCCATCCTCACATCCATGAAACATGTACCCATCGTCATCCCCATGTGCCGGATCGGCATCATGGCCATTCGCATTGATTATTTTAATGATTCGTTTTACGTTCGGAGATTGACATGAGTGAGCAGAGCCATTGGGACACAATTTACAAGACCAAAGCGCCGCTGGTATCGACTACCCTTAGAAAAATCCCTTGAATTGGTCGAGCGCACGGCGAGTGCGTGTTCAGCAGCCATCATTGATATTGGGGGCGGCGAATCCACACTGGTCGACGACTTGCTCGCAAAGGGATAGGGGAACGTTAGCGTTCTCGATATCTCTCAGACTGCACTCGTCGTATCGAAGCAGGGATTAGGAAAACTTGCAGGTAAAGTGGAATGGCTAGTGGGCGATATTACGCAAATCGATTTGCCGGAACAGTATTACGACGTGTGGCATGACCGCGCGGTATTTCATTTCCTTACCCAACCTGAACAACAGGCAGCATACGTCCGGCAGGTGGCGCGCGCTATGAAGCCAGGTGGGGGTGATCGTTGCAACCTTTGGCCCTGAAGGACCTAAAACATGCAGCGGTTTTGAAATCGTTCGCTATGATTCGGAATCGTTGCATGGGCAATTCGGCATGCGCTTTCGCCTAGTTGAGAGCGCAACCGAACTGCATGACACTCCCTTTGGTACCACGCAGCAATTCTTGTATTGCTACTGCAAGATTGAATGAACTGAGCCAATTCGGTTATACGCAACTGTTCGCATGCGCTGGCGTAAGGTGGCTATGTGCTAAGCCAAAAACGCCGCCTCATTCCCTGGCAGTCTTCACATATGCTGCCTCGCTCTTGAGTTTTCTATCTTGTGACGACAAGATTTAAATAAAAGATGGCTTTGAAACAGTCAAGAACATGATTATTTTACTTCTGCCTCATTTCTTATTCCAAATGTGAATGTCAATTATGTAGTATGCGAATCACTCGAGGATAATAAAATCTTCGTTTATAAAAATATACAGGAGATAGCATGATTAAATTCCAAGGCCGAGCCTTATTGGTGAGCGTCGCAACGTTCTTATTGTTGGTAGGTTGTGGTGGTAATAGTAGTAGTGATCAGGCACAAACCACTTTGTTAGCTAGTACCGGCAGTTTCGGAGTCACCTCTAGCGGAGGTTTCCTCACAGTCGATAGTGGCGCGGGTCTTGTTTTTAAAGTCAACGAGAACGGCGGCAACATTGCCTCGATTAAATACAATGGCGGCCCTGAGCTGCAATCGCAGACCAAAGGTTCCCACATCGCTTCCGGCATAGGTGCCACGGTCACTTCATCGGTCTCTGGAGGTGTCGCTAAAATTACGCTCACGACTCCTACGCTCATACATTATCTTCTGGTCCGTCAGAATGAGAACAATATCTACATGGGTACCTATACCACCGCAGAACCACCTGTTGGTGAATTGCGTTGGATTACCCGTCTTAATTCCGCTGTTCTCACTAATGTGCCTGCGGAGTCTAACCTTGCTGGCACCACCGGCAACGTGGAAAGTAAAGACGTCTTTTTCCTTCCCAATGGTCAAACTCGGTCTAAATATTATGGCAATCAGCGCAATATCGATCTGTCCATCCGTGGCGTGACGGGTAATGGCGTCGGCGTTTTTATGGTGTATGGTAACCGTGAAAGCGGTTCCGGCGGCCCCTTCTATCGTGATATTCAAAATCAAACTGGCGGCGATACTGAGGTCTACAACTACATGAACTCCGGCCATAATCAGACTGAAGCGAATCGGATGGGCTTTCATGGTCCCTATGCTCTGGTATTTACGACTGGTGGCACGCCAGCGATTCCTGACATGAGCTGGATGGGCACTCATGGCCTGTCTGGCTGGGTCGCACCGGCTGGACGAGGTAAAGTGATCGGTAACGGCTTGGCCGGACGCGACACTGCCTACACTTACACCGTCGGTTTTGCCAATCCCACGGCGCAGTATTGGGCAACGGCAGCGGCCGGCAACGGTAGCTTCGGCTCCTTCAATATGAAACCCGGTACTTATACTATGACGGCCTATAAAGGTGAACTTGCTGTCTATACCGAGTCGGTTACTGTAACCGCTGGCGGTACCACTACACTTAACACGCGTACCATCGCTGATGATCCTGCTGCAGACACTGCTCTCTGGCGTATCGGTAAATGGGATGGCACACCCAATGAGTTTAAAAATGGCGGCACTTTCGCTATTCGCCACCCTTCCGATGTGCGTAATTCTTCCTGGGGTCCTATCACCTTTGCTACCGGAGCGGCGGCCAACACTTTCCCAGCAGCGCAATGGGAAGATGTGAATAATCCTACTACCGTTACTTTCCACTTGACGTCTGCTCAAGTGGCCGCCCACACCGTCCGCATTGGTATTACTGCCGCTTATGCTGCCGGTCGTCCTCAGATTAAAATTAACTCCTGGACATCTGCAGCTCCCGCTGCGTCCAATCAACCTAAATCGCGCAGTCTCACGACCGGCAGCTACCGTGGTAACAATACCCTTTATACCTACGATGTTCCTGCCAGTGCCTTTGTTGCTGGCACGAACCACATGGAGATCTCGGTGATAGCCAGTGCCGCTTTCGGAACTTTCCTGAGCCCGGGATATTCGTACGACGCTGTTGACCTTTTGTAGGTCTATTAGCTCAATGCACGAACGTAAATAATGACGTTCGTGCGACTTTGGCGCCGAATTTTATTCGGCGCCTTTAGTTTGCAGACGATAGGTAAATTGTCGTCTGGTAGCACATATGGGAGTCGATGGCTGAATTTTTAGCGCTAGGCGACAGAGTCCCGATTTTCACGCACAACGTCTATTTTTCAACTCAATGCCAATTAACGGCAATGCCAATATCGATTCAAAATCAGGCCGATAATTTTGCTCACAATGAATGAAAGAGGATACCTAACATGTTCACTATCAACACAACAAAATTGGCGAGAACAGCGCTCTCCATGCTGTTCGGCATATCACTTTTGGCGAGCTGCGGTGGCGGCAATGACCAAAATGCCGCTACCCAGTCTCAGCTATTGGCTACAACCGACATCGCAGCCAAAACTGTACCGACCGTATATATTGCGGGAGATTCCACCGTCATGAGCTATCGATCGGGCTCCTTTCCTCAACAAGGCTGGGGGGCACGTATCCCTGAATACTTCAATGCCAACGTCGTTTTCGCCAATAAGGCAATTGGTGGCCGTAGCTCGAAGAGTTTCGTCGATGAAGGCCGTCTCAACGATATTTTGAATGTCATCAAACCAGGCGATTTTCTCCTGATTCAATTCGGCCATAACGATCAGCTCCCCGCAGCAACCTTCCCCGATCGTCATACCGACCCTCAAACAACCTATAAAGATTATCTGCGTCTCTATATTAATGGGGCTAAGAAAAAAGGGGCGACTCCGATACTCGTGACACCAATGACACGCCGTAGTTTTAACACGACAACAAAGACTTTCAACAATTCTCTAGGTGCGTATCCAGAGGCAATGCGGGAACTTGGTCCAGAAAATGGGGTGCATGTGGTGGACCTTAATAAGGACAGCATCAACTACCTCAACTCCATTGGTTTCGATGCTTCAGCAAAGGTATTTATGATCCTCAAGGTGGGTGAATACCCTAATTTTCCGAATGGCCGAAGTGATGCAACGCACTTCCAAGAAAACGGCGCGAACCAAATGGCACGCTTAGTTGCCCACGCAATCAAAGCGCAGAACATCAAAAATTTGAGCGTAAACGTGATTAAATAATTCCATCTGCCTACTTCAAAAATTTCCAGCTGCTATGAAAATAGTATGCTGGAAAATGGGCGTAGATTATTTTCAAATAGTGAGTGGACTCAAACGAGCGCTATCACGCGTCTCAAGGCGCTATCCTCCATTGCATAACTGCTTCATTTGAGTTGGGACTCAACTTTCTCCATAGCTGGCAGACGACACCACGTAATAGTATGGCGTATTCGGGCCATTCAAGTTTATGATTGCAACGTGGCCGATTGGCTTCTTCCCCGGAGTTAACGAAATTGATTTTCTCATTCAAAAACATGCACCATCGGATAGGTGCTGCGGCTGCGATTATTTTTAGTGCGGCGTCCGCTATGGCAGAACCCTTTGTTCATCCCGGTGCTTTACATACCCAAACTGATTTTGACCGCATGAAGATCAAGGTAGCGCAAAGTGTGTCACCTTGGATCGATGGCTGGAACATTCTCGTCAACAATCCCCATGCTTCTCTGAACTGGACACTCCATCCATTGGAGTTCATCTATAGAGGTAAAGACGGAATCCATCCTGAAAATTACAATGTTTTGTATCACGACATCGCAGCTGCCTATGCGCTCGCTGTACGCTGGAAAGTGAGTGGTGACGATGCTTACGCCGATAAATCTATTGCCTTATTGGATGCGTGGTCGAGTACATTGATCGGCATAGGTGGGAGTTCTGACCGATTTTTGGCCTCGGGAATTTATGGCTATCAGTTCGCCAACGCAGCGGAGATCATGCGCTCGTACAAGAAGTGGCCAGAACGTAATGTCAATCGCTTTAAAGCGATGATGCTTGATGTTTTCTATTCGATGAACCACGATTTTCTCGTTAGACATAATGGCGCAAAGATCGACCATTATTGGGCTAACTGGGATTTGGCCAATATGGATTCGATGATTGCCATCGGCATACTAACGGATCGACGAGACATTTACAGCGAGGCGCTTAACTACTTCAAACATGGTGACGGCAATGGTGCGATCGAACATGCGGTGTGGAAAATCTATCCGGAGGGTTTGGGGCAAGTGCAAGAAAGTGGGCGCGACCAAGGTCACAATACCCTGATTGCCTCCTTGCTAGGCGCATTCTGTCAAATGGCCTGGAGTCAGAACGATGACTTGTTCAGCTATGCAGATAACCGCGTTTTGAAAGGCATCGAATATATTGCCAAGTACAATCTGGGCAATGAAGTTCCGTACACAAAGTATGTCAATAGCGACGTGACACAAGACAAGATCGCGAGCGAGGGGAGAGGAAATTCTCGTCCAGCCTGGGAGCTTTTTTACAATCATTACGTTGTGCTAAAAGGACTGAGCGCGCCGTACACAAAAATGTTTGCTGAAAAATTGCGCCCAGAAGGGGGAGGCGGCAACTATGGGCCCAATAGCGGAGGATTTGACCAATTGGGTTACGGCACGTTGACTTATACATTGAACTAGTGAAGTCAAACAGCGCGCAATGTTTTTGAATAGGCGATTGTCATCCAGCGTGACGAGCAAGGTATTTTACCCAGCACTACTTTGCGATTTTAGACAGCGTTACTTGCTGTGTCGTCGAGCAGGTAATTCGGGTGGCGCGCGCGGATTGTTTCTAGTTGAGCCAAGGTGCCGGACAAATGACGTCGCACACATTGTTGTGCCAGATCAGCATCGCCGGCCTGGATGGCCGCAAGAATATCGGCGTGATCATGCAGCACGGCCTCGGCCTTGCCTTGAATCGGTACATGCAGGCGACGTAAGCGATCAATGTTGCCGCTGTTCCGACGCAATAAATGCCATAGGTCTTTTGCGTTCGCCGCAGTGAACATCTGACGATGAAACATCTGGTCTGTGCGAATGAAAGCGTCGTAATCGTCTATCTCGAGCGCATGGCGTTGTTGCACCAACAGCGACTGCAAGGCCGATATCAAAGCCGGTTGCGCATCGCGGGCGAGGGTATGCACTACCTCTAATTCTAGCGACAGGCGTAAAAAGTGCGCCTGTCGTGCGGATCGGATATCAATGGCCCGAACCATCGTCGCGTACTGTGGAAAAATATCAACTAAGCCCTCTTCCTCCAGACGCAGCAGAGCATCTCGAATCGGTGTCTGCGACAGCGTGAAATAGTTAGCCAGCTCACTACGCGACAGGACAGTGCCAGGCGTTAAATTGAGCGTAATGATCATCGCGCGTAGATGTTCGAACACCTGGATCGCGGCATGGCGCGATCGGTTCAATTGGAAAGGAGTAGAGAAAGCGAGATTAGTCATGTTCGGGAAGATTTAATTAATTTCACTTGACTGGTGGTGCCCATAATACTTCAGAGCGCTTTCGCGTACCACATCGATTTGGTCGGGAGGTAAAGCGGGCGCTCGAGGCGTAGATCTGCAACGGATGTTTGTCTGCGCCAGCTGTGAAATTGCGATTGATTGATGGCACGGCGGTATTGTCTGGTGTCGACGATTGCGTCTAACCGTGTTCGTTCAATGTCTAGTTGCGCCCCATGCTTGGCCGCTTTGGGTCATACTGAAACCCTGGTACCAGGTAGCGCATTGCCAGGGCGTCATCGCGAGCATTCATTCCCACCCGCTTGTAGAGTTCATGCGCGGCGAGGATACTTTCCATGTCGGGCGTGAGCCCCAAGCCGGGCGCCTGAGGTACTATGACTTCGCCGCCAACGATCTGCAGCGGCTCTTGGGTCAGTCGCTCTCGGCCCTCCTGCCAGATCCAATGCGTGTCAATGGCCGTGATAAGGCCTGGCGCAGCTGCGGCAACATGGGTGAACATGGCCAGCGAAATGTCAAAGTGGTTGTTGGAATGCGAGCCCCAGGTCAGGCCCCAGTCGTGACACAGCTGGGCCAAGCGCACGGCTCCCTGCATGGTCCAAAAATGGGGATCTGCCAGAGGAATATCTACTGCATTGAGCAAGTGCGAATGCGCCATTTGGCGCCAATCGGTCGTAACCATATTGGTGGCCGTTGGAATGCCCGTGGCGCGGCGGAATTCAGCCATGGTTTCGCGACCGGAATAACCATTCTCGGGCCCGCAGGGATCTTCCGCGTAGGTAAGAATGTGACCTTGCCCCCGGCATAGGGCAATGGCGTCATTCAGCGACCATGCACCGTTTGGGTCTAGTGTGACACGGGCATTCGGGTAACGTGCCTTGATAGCAGCGACAGCTTCCATCTCTTCGGCACCCCGCATGACACCACCCTTGAGTTTGAAGTTACGAAAGCCGTAACGGTCTACCGTGGCCTCTGCTTGTGCAACAATGGCGTCGGGGGACAGCGCTTCTTCATGGCGCAAGTGATACCAGCTGTCTTTGGTTCCCGTACCGGATAAGTACGGTAAGTTGGTCCGCCTGCGATCTCCCACATAGAATAGATAGGCAAGCATAGGCACTGTCTCGCGTTGCTTACCGGCACCCAGTAATTCGCATATCGGTACCCTTAGATGTTGGCCTAACAAGTCGAGCAGGGCAGCTTCGACGGCCGTAATTACGTTTTCCAGTCGCAGGTTGATTTCATGCGGCTGGAGAAGGAGGGCTGCTTCTGTTGCCGAGGATATTTGATGGTGCTGACCGCTGACGTTTTTGCTTGCCATCTTCTGACGAATGCTATTGAGCGTGCGGTTATAGCGCCCGATTTCAGTGTCCACCACTAACGCGACTGTATTTTCCAAGGCACGCAGGATACCTGCGCTCCCAGGAACTTCACCCATACCAGTGTGCCCTACACTGTCTTTGAGTATTACTAAATTACGTGTGAAATAGGGAGCATGGGCACCACACAGGTTGAGCAGCATCCCATCGTGTCCCGCTACCGGGATGACCTGCATGGAAGTAACGACCGGGCTGCTGCTGACAAGTTCATGTGTCATTGCCTACCTCGTATTGAATCGCCTGTGTTGCCGGAACCGAGTTGGTTACCATTTTATGCTACCTCTCTATAGCTAATATATTAGTATTTTAATGAAGGAGTGAAATCGCGTCAATTACGGATTCATGTCACACACCTAGGAGAAAAAGCGATATTTCTGTCTAATGCTGGAAGCGGCACTGCCACGTAAGTACTGCCTAAAGTTTGCTAAGAATTGGCCGCTATTTGTAAACTATTTGATTTTTAAATTTATTTTGTTTGTACCCTAAAGTTTGCCTATTTCGGTCCGTTAACCTCAGTAATGGTTATTCGACCAATTTGATTGAAGGATGAAAATTACAGTGTAAAAACTACTGCCACCAGACATATTCTTCCTACTGGCAAGATGAAAATACCCCATTCAAATCACGAATGTTGCCATTTTCAACTTAGTCTGCCAAAACAACCTGCTCATTCTAAGAGTAAGGGAGTTGAGCTGCTCTGCATTTGTAAGACAAATGCTGACGAGCGGCATTTGTTCATTTCCGACGCAAAATACAGAACACATCCTATTTTCACTCTTTGATACTGGGAACAGAATGTATCTCACAGGCAATGCTTATGGCGAGCGTGCTTCAATCATTGGGAGATGAGGATGAATGCGAACGATATGATGGCGGAAATACGCGATGCTAACTTGAGCTATCTAATGCTCGCCCAACAAATGATTCGTTTTGATAAAGCAACGGCTGTATTTCGTCTGGGCCTTGGGCAAGAAATTGCTGACCTGATTGAGGGCATGAATAATTCCCAAATACTAAAGCTGGCTGGGTCAAATATGATGTTGGCTCGTTTCCGTTTTGATGACAGCGCAATTCTTATGATGCTGACAAATTACAATAAAAATCGCGTGCTAGCGAACTCTCATGCGGCCATTCTGATGGCAGGTCAGGCTGTCGAAGAAATTGTTTGATGCCTGTATATTTTTTTTGTTATTTAATCCGCAGAGGTCAGTAAAATGGCAAAGAAAAGCGTAGTGTCGGAAGCGCAAGAAATTCAGCTTGCTATTGAGCTAATTAATCTCGGGGCGCGATTGCAATTGCTAGAGTCGGAGGTAATCCTCTCACGCGAGCGTTTGCTGAAATTATATAAAGAATTAAAGGGCGTCTCACCGCCTAAAGGAATGCTGCCGTTTTCTACCGACTGGTTTATTACCTGGCAGCCCAATATTCATTCTTCTCTCTTCATTAATATTCACAAATATCTTGTCGACCATGCGGGAATTTCTGGTATCGAGGCTTTGATTAAAGCTTACAAGTTATACTTGGAACAGGTTCCGGCTGATGTTGGTGAGGAGCCGGTTCTTTCGATAACGCGCGCATGGACGCTGGTTCGTTTTTTTGACGTGAAGATGTTATCAATGGCATCATGTGAAAAATGTCGCGGACATTTCGTGGTTCATTGTCTGGACCTACATAATGATTATCTCTGCGGTTTGTGCCATATGCCCTCCCGGGCTGGAAAAACAAAAAAGGCCAAGGATGCACTGGACGCATTGGCAGAACTTACTGTTTGATTTTTGCGTTTTGCTGTATGGGTAAAAAAGATGTTTCGTCGAGCCTGAACGAAAAACAAAACCACTCCGCTTTTCGAACACCGGCAATGAAGGCACTTGCCGCTCAGTTTCTTGCTTTACTGCTTGTTTTATTAATAGTCGGTTTGGCCGGGGCCTTCACCAGGCAACCTATCACTGTTATTGTTGCTCTGTTCTTGCAAGGATTGATTTCAGCAGCAATCGTACGGGTGATGGGACTGGCTAGGTGGTGGATATTCATTCAGTTTTTCTTCCCTATATCCTTGTTCTGTGCATATTCATTGCACCTTCCTTCCATTATTTTTCTCGTTGCATTCCTCTTTTCTCTTGGCATGTATTGGACCACTTTCCGGTCCCAAGTTCCGTTTTACCCGTCTATGCCAGCGACTTGGAAAGCTGTCGCCGATTTGCTGCCAAAGGACAGGCCCATTCGTTTCGTAGATATAGGCAGTGGTTTAGGTGGCCTGGTAATTGACCTTGCAATGAAAAGGCCGGAGAGCGTTTTTGTGGGGATTGAATTGGCTCCTCTAGCATGGCTTGCAAGCTGGTTGCTCGCACGATTGAGGCGTAGTCAAGGAAGATTTATTTACGGCGATTACACTCGGCTCGATCTTTCGCAATTTGATGTGGTGTTCGCCTATTTATCGCCGGCCGCTATGCCTGCTTTGTGGAAAAAAGCGACAGTCGAAATGCGGCCGGGATCACTATTGTTGAGCTACGAATTTAGTGTTCCAGATTCGCCTCCAGCGCTTACCTCTGTTGTGGGGTCTGGAAATGCGATTCTTTATGGTTGGTTTTTTTGAGTCTCTCCCAGCGTAATTCTCTTGCTCCGCAGCTATTCTCAAGTTATTGTAGGTTATGTCGCAATGTTGTTGAATTTGAGCGCTACATACACCACTTCTGTTTGCAGCTCGTGAGGTTGTGTTTTGGTAGCTTACGTTGAATTCGGTGGAATTACCTGGTATTCCATCTTCCGCTGCGGAGTCCACGAAATTGTTTGTCATTATTGGTTATGTCATTGTATTGGGCTCGGTTTTTGGTGGCTTTGCTATCTCTGGAGGCCATCTTGCGTCGCTATTACAGCCTGTAGAATTGCTGATGATTGGCGGTGCTGCATTCGGCGCATTTTTGGTGGGGAATGATCTAAAAGCGATCAAGGCGACATTAAAATCGCTACCTACCCTGTTAAAGGGTTCCAGATACACCAAAGCGCTGTATATGGAGATGATGTCTTTACTCTTCGATGTGCTTAGCAAGGTACGAAAAGAAGGCTTGATGTCAATTGAAGGCGATATTGATAAGCCTGAAGAAAGCGCTTTGTTTAGCAAATACCCAGGTGTGCTTACAGACCACCATATCGTTGAATTCATGACCGACTATCTACGGCTCATGGTATCTGGAAACATGGACGCTTTTCAGATCGAAAACTTAATGGACAATGAAATTGAGACGCATCATCATGAGGGCGAGGTACCGGTGCACTGTATCGCCAAGTTGGGAGATGGTATGCCCGCATTTGGTATTGTCGCAGCGGTGATGGGGGTGGTACATACCATGGCATCGGTCGGTATCCCGCCAGCGGAATTAGGCATTTTGATCGCTAATGCGCTAGTAGGTACTTTCCTTGGAATTTTGTTGGCCTATGGTTTTGTCGGACCACTCTCTAGTTTGCTCGAGCAAAAACTGCATGAATCCACAAAAATGTATCAGTGCGTCAAAGTGACTTTGTTGGCTAGTCTAAACGGCTATGCGCCAGCCCTTGCTGTCGAATTTGGTCGCAAGGTATTATTTTCAACCGAACGGCCTTCGTTCTCGGAACTTGAAGATCATATTAAGAAATCCAAGACAAAATAATGCGCGCTACCAAAGAGAATTATTATGGCTGATGAAGGGCTTCGCCCGATAATTGTTAAGAAAATCAAAAAATCTGGCGGTGGAGCGCATGGCGGCGCATGGAAGATCGCCTACGCTGATTTCGTCACTGCGATGATGGCTTTTTTTTTGTTAATGTGGCTTTTGGGGTCCACCACAAAGGGAGATTTAAATGGCATATCGGAATATTTTCAGACCCCGCTGCGGGTCGGCATGTTAGGTGGATCGGGAAGTGGAGATAGTACTAGTGTACTTCAGGGTGGTGGAAGAGATTTGACCAAAAAAGATGGACAAGTGAAAAAAGGAAGCGAGCCTCCTCAGAAAAAATCATATGACTTGAAAGCAGCGCAGGCAGAGTTAGAACGCGTTGAAATGGAACGTTTGAAGGGGCTTAAGAATCGTATTGAAGCGGCTATTGAATCGAATCCGACGTTGAAGCAGTATAAGAAGCAGCTTTTGCTGGATATCACAACCGAGGGTTTGCGGATTCAAATTGTCGATGAGAAAAATAGACCCATGTTTGCCTTGGCAAAGGCGGATCTGCAACCATACACCAAAGAAATTCTTCATGAAATTGGGAAGTCGCTCAATGAAGTGCCCAATAAAATTGGTTTGTCAGGCCATACCGATGCGACACCGTATATCAATGGCGAGAAAGGCTACAGCAATTGGGAGCTATCTTCCGATAGGGCAAACGCCTCGCGGAGAGAGTTAATCTTGGGCGGGATGGATGAAACTAAGGTATTACGCGTTGTCGGCCTGTCATCGGCTGTATTCATTGACGCCGAAGATCCATTTAATCCGATTAATCGACGCATTAGCATAGTAGTAATGAATAAAAAAACGGAAGAATCAATCGCGAATGATGGCAAAATGCTTGAGGTATCAAATGAAGCAATGCTTGAGCAGAGGGCGCCCGCCGCCACCTCTAAATAACTCAATTATTTGCTTTCTACTTTGATCAGATCTATTAAAGGATGCTTCCAATGACAAGAAAAAAAGTTCTTGGTTCGCAGGTAAAGCGCTTGTTAACGGGCGTATCGGATCATGGGAAAAAACATTTAATTGAAGTGGAAGCTGACTTAATTCAGACGACTCTTTTGCTTGGGGAGGCTATTGACAAATTGGGTGCTAGTTTTATGGCGATTCATGCTGCCGTTTGCATGCAGCAAGAGACCGTGGACTTATTTTTGGCGGGGGGTACGCCGTCGCCAGAAAGCGTCGAACGAATGAGGGCTTTACATGACGAGATCGGTTCTCATGTTAACGCAGCGATTACTGGCATGCAGTTTCAAGATATGACGAGTCAATTGATTGACAGGACAATGCGGCGCGTAACCGGTTTGAGAGAATTTCTGGGAACCCTGGGTGCGAATGGTGCGGGTATGTTGCCGGAAAGTGACAGTGATGCGATTGTGACGATGTTGAGTAGCATAAATATGGCGCTCGCCATTCAGAGTTTGGAACTCAAAAATGTATTACGAAAAGCAGTGACTCAGAAACATCTGGATAGTGGCGATATTGAGCTGTTCTGACGAACAGGAAATAAAAAACACAGGGCATTTCGTCTGAATTTTGAAAAGCGGGAGCAAAGATGGCCAAAACAATACTTGCAGTAGATGACTCAAGCTCATTGCGCCAAATGGTGGCATTTAGTCTCAAGGCCGCAGGCTACCTCGTAATCGAAGCGGTGGATGGTCAAGATGGCCTTGAAAAAGCAAAAAATCAAACCGTGGATCTTGTCCTCACGGATCAAAATATGCCGCGTATGGATGGATTGTCCTTGATTAAACTATTGAGGGGAATCGGGAGTTACCAGAAAGTGCCGATTCTGATGTTGACGACAGAGTCAAGTGATGAGATGAAAGCAAAAGGCAGGGCCGCCGGTGCTAATGGATGGTTAGTCAAACCATTTGACCCACAGCGATTAATAGAAGTGGTTAAAAAAGTGATCGGCTAATAAATTTTCTGCACAGTCAAGATGATTCGGTAGATAAATCACGGGGCCAATAATGACGATTGATATGAGTCAGTTTTTCCAGGTGTTTTTCGACGAAGCCGAAGAACTTCTAGCGGAAAAGGAAAGGCTGCTCCTTGCTGTAGACATATCCGCGCCTGATCTCGAACATTTGAATGCGATTTTTCGGACTGCGCACTCGATTAAAGGGGGAGCGGCAACTTTCGGTTTGACGGACATGACCGAAGTAACCCATATTCTGGAATCTTTGCTCGATAAAATTCGTAAAGGAGAAATGGCGCTCACGTCGGAACACGTCGATGCATTTTTTGCTGCCAAAGATGTTCTTAAAATGCAATTGGACGGTCATCGCAATGGTGCTCCCGTCGATCAGGATGCGGTCGCAAACGTCCGCATGTTACTTCAATCACTTTCCCAAAATGTAGCCGTGATTGTGCCAGCACCCACTGTGCCAGCCACGCATCGAATTACCCAGCCATTGGCAACCTTTGATGCTGATGCCACACATCGATTTCGTATTGAACTTCCCAATATCGCCGCTCAGGATATGAATGCCTTGTCTGCAGAACTTGGCTTATTGGGACATATTGTGCTAACGCCAATGGATGAGGGGAAATTCGTTTTATCGTTGGCAACCAATGAAAAAATTGAAGACATCATCGCCATCTGTGCGTTTATCCTTAATCCAGAGGATATGAAAATTTCGGACGAGTTTATGTTAGCGCCACTTCCTGGCGCAGCTGAAGATGCGACGAAGATACAGGTAGAAAAGGACCAAGGTTTCGGGTTTTTTGATCCTCTTCCATTAGAAGAGGAAAAAGCGAGCACGGATGAGCAGCGGGGTTATGGTTTTTTTGAACCTGTGCCAGAGTCGGAACCGACTGAGCCAACGGATGAAAAGCGCGGCTATGGTTTTTTTCAGCCCCTTGAAAAAATAAAAGAGTTAGCAAATTCAGCCGCTTCCAGTATGCCGTCTTCCACTGCAAGCAGTACGACTCCTGGAGAGGCGGCGCTTGAGTCCGCCAGTGCTGGACACCCTGAAAGGAGAACCAGCGCTAAACGCGAGGTAAACAATGGACAGGATTCATCCTCGATTCGCGTCAGCATAGAAAAAGTCGATCAGCTCATTAACCTGGTCGGCGAGCTGGTTATTACGCAGGCGATGATCGAGCAACGCACCGACTCGTTAGATCCGATGGCGCATGAACGGTTGTTAAATAGTGTCAGCCAATTGACTCGTAACACACACGATTTGCAGGAAGCGGTGATGTCTATACGCATGATGCCAATGGATTTTGTGTTTTCCCGTTTTCCACGGATGGTACGTGACTTGGCGACCAAGCTGGGGAAGAAGGTAGATTTCATAACGCATGGCGCCTCGACCGAGCTTGATAAAGGGCTCATAGAGCGCATCGTTGATCCGCTGACACATCTGGTACGCAACAGTATTGACCACGGAATTGAAATGCCTGGCGTGCGTTCTGCGGCTGGAAAATCTGAGGTCGGCAAGTTGTTTCTCTCAGCCCGACATCAAGGGGGAAATATTGTCATTGAAGTGAGCGATGATGGCGGTGGTCTACAGCGTGAAAAAATACTTGCAAAAGCCGCGCAACAAAATTTGGTGGTCTCAGATGGAATGAAAGATTCCGAAGTCTGGCAGCTTATTTTTGCTCCCGGTTTTTCTACTGCCGAGATTGTGACGGATGTATCCGGGCGCGGAGTTGGAATGGATGTCGTTAAGCGCAATATCGCGGCAATGGGTGGTGCCGTTGACATTCGATCCGCCAAAGGATTTGGAACGACCATTGCGATTTCTTTGCCCCTGACATTGGCGATTCTCGATGGCATGTCCATCCGAGTCGGAGAAGAGATCTACATTCTACCCCTGGGCTTTGTAATCGAGTCTTTGCAGCCTACCCCGGAAGACATTAAAGAAATTAGCGGGAAAGGGCGGGTTGTAAAAGTACGGGGCGAGTATTTGCCACTGATCCCCCTTTATCAAATGTTTGGAATTACGCCGCGTTTCACGGAACCATGGCAAGGCATTGTCGTTATTCTTGAATCCGATGGACGCAAAGCGGCATTGTTTGTTGATGACCTTGTAGGCCAACAACAAGTAGTGGTAAAAAATCTTGAGTCGAATTACCGCAAAGTGGCCGGCATTTCTGGTGCAACTATTTTAGGGGACGGCGGTGTATCGTTGATTCTCGATGTTTCCGCGCTCTTGCGCTCCAGTCGCCAGCTCGCGGACGAAACTACCTTTTCTAGTTAGAGGTTCGGCTATGCAAACACACACACAGATCTTTTCCGCAGAAGCAAACTCCGGTGTCAGGCCCGGCAAAGAATCGGGCGGCCTTGAGTTTCTGGCTTTTACCTTAGGAGCAGAGGAATATGGAATCGATATCCTGAAAGTGCAGGAAATTCGTGGGTATGAGGTCGTGACGCACATTGCTAACGCACCCGAGTTTATTAAGGGTGTGATTAATTTGCGCGGGATCATTGTCCCGGTGATTGATATGCGCATCAAGTTTAATCTGGGAACCCCCGTGTACGATCAATTTACGGTCGTCATTATTCTTAATATTTGCAATCATATTATGGGGATGGTTGTCGATAGTGTCTCTGATGTGACGACGCTGACTCCAGAGCAAATCAAGCCGACCCCCGCAATGGGTGCGGCGTTTAACAGTGATTATCTGATTGGCTTGGGCACTATCGATCAACGCATGTTGCTGCTTGTGGATATTGACAAAGTGATGAGCAGCGGTGATATGGGATTAATTGCACAGATGGCGCCATGATATTTTCAAGAGTCATCGAATTGATTACTGTCGTTGCCAGATAGTTTTATTTTGGTAAAAATTGTTTGAAAACGTTCGCAAAATTGGTGGTGCATTGTGAGCGTCGAATTACCCGGGTATTGGCGTTAGCACAGAATCGCAGTGGCATAAAATAATTAACGATAGGAATCCTATTCTCGTGAAATTCGTGGCGCATAATAAATTGGAAACGATCAAGGAATTTGAGTTTACGGTCCGTGACTTTGAAAGAGTGAGAGCCATCATTTATAAGCGGGCAGGGATTGCGCTGGCTGACAGCAAGCATGAGATGGTGTATAGCCGCTTAGCCCGTCGTTTGCGTGCGACCGGAATAATATCGTTTGCCAAATATTTGGATGATTTGGAGAGTGATAGAAATAGCAGCGAGTGGGAAGCGTTTACCAACGCATTAACCACTAACCTCACGTCATTTTTCCGCGAGGAGCATCATTTTCCCTTGTTGGCTCAACATATTAAGAAAATGCAAGCACCCGTGAGCGTGTGGTGTTCCGCCAGCTCAACGGGTGAGGAACCCTATTCGATAGCAATGACTTTATGTGAAACGTTTGGAACGTTGACCCCTCCGGCACATGTCATCGCAACGGACATCGACACCAATGTACTAGCGACTGCAGAAAACGGTGTGTACCCGATGGAGCGGCTGGATAAAATGTCGCCAGAGCGAGCAAAATATTTCTTTCAAAAAGGAAGAGGAAAGCAAGCGGGGTTTGCCCGGGTTCGTGCTGAGCTTCGGAATATGGTGACGTTCAAACCATTAAATTTGTTATCAGAGAGTTGGCCCATTTCCGGCCCATTTGATGCTATTTTCTGTCGTAACGTAATGATATATTTTGACAAACCTACTCAGGGAAAAATTCTCTCTAGATTCGTCCCGTTGATGAAACCCGAGGCGATATTATTTGCGGGGCATTCGGAAAATTTCCTCTATGCGACTGATTCTTTAAAGTTGCGTGGTAAGACGGTATATGAATTGACCAGTCATCATGCCCAAGTGGCGTAGAGAATGAGACCCTCAAAATGAGCAAGATGCCGGTAGAACAGATTACGCAAAATTTATATTACGACAGAACGTTTGATTGTGATGCCGCTAAAATTTTGCCTGGCGAGTACTATCATACTGGTAAGGATATGTTACTTGTGACAGTGTTAGGGTCGTGTGTATCGGCTTGTATTCGCGACCGAATTTCTGGGGTAGGTGGCATGAACCATTTCATGTTGCCTGATGGGGGAACCGATCCGGAAAATATAGCGTCGGCATCGATGCGTTATGGGACATATGCGATGGAGGTGCTGATCAATGAGTTGCTCAAGGCCGGTGCCCGGCGTGAAAATATGGAGGCGAAAGTCTTTGGAGGAGGAAACGTACTAAAAGGATTCACCGCCATTAATGTGGGTGAACGTAATGCCCAGTTTGTGCGTGATTTTTTGCGGACAGAAAAATTGCGCATTGTGGCGGAAGATTTAAATGATATCCATCCCCGCAAAGTTTATTTTTTCCCTCGTACCGGAAAAGTATTGGTCAAAAAACTCATGCAGGTCAATAATGAGACCGTGTCTAAACGCGAGGAAGATTATGCAAGTCGTCTTAAGACTGCACCGGTGGGTGGCGATGTCGACCTTTTTTAATTATCTGATTTTGGCAATAAGGTAAAGTCTGGGAAGATGTTATGAAAATCAAGGTGTTGATTGTTGACGATTCGGCGTTGATCCGTGGCGTAATGAAAGAAATCATTAGCAGCCAACCGGATATGGAGGTGGTGGGAGTCGCTCCCGATCCTTTGGTTGCGCGCGAACTCATCAAGCAAACCAACCCGGATGTTTTAACGCTGGATGTTGAGATGCCGAAAATGGATGGCTTGGATTTTCTCGAAAAATTAATGCGTTTAAGACCGATGCCCGTTGTGATGGTATCTTCGCTCACTGAGCGTGGATCTGAAATTACTCTGCGTGCGCTAGAACTAGGCGCTGTCGATTTTGTGACCAAGCCAAGAATGTCCATTCAAAAAGGCATGGTGGAATATACGGAGATGATTGCTGAAAAAATCAGAATCGCATCGAAGGCACGTATAAGGCCGCGCTCAATTCCCTCTCTGGACCCTAACAAGGCGAGTAGTGTTGTGCTCCCATCCATCAAAAACCCCCTGATTAGTAGTGAGAAATTAATTATCCTCGGGGCATCAACTGGCGGTACGGAGGCGATCAAAGACTTCTTGCTGCAAATGCCGTCCGACTGCCCCGGTATTCTGATTGCGCAGCATATGCCAGAAGGGTTTACGCGGTCTTTTTCCCGCCGACTTGATAGCCTTTGCAAAATATCGGTGAACGAGGCGGAAGGAGGCGAGCGCGTTTTGCCTGGGCATGCGTATATAGCACCGGGGCATTCTCATTTGTTGCTGGCGCGTAGTGGCGCCAATTACATTACACAACTTGATCAAGGAGAACCTGTCAATCGTCACCGGCCATCGGTTGATGTGTTATTCCAATCGGTTGCCAAATTTGCTGGAAAAAATGCAGTGGGTGTCATACTGACAGGTATGGGAAGAGACGGCGCTGCGGGAATGCTGGAAATGAAAAATTCAGGGGCACATAATTTTGCCCAGGATGAGGCATCATGTGTTGTATTTGGCATGCCGCGAGAAGCTATTGCCCTCGGCGGTACGCATGAGGTTGGTGCGTTGGGCGACCTGCCGGGTATGGTTCTGGGGTATCTTGCCACGCATGGTAGTCGGGCCTTGCGGGTGTGAGCCGTTAATAGTGCGTTAGCGCGGGAAATAATAGGCATTAGGCAAAAACGTAATGAACAGTACTCACCAAAATTGATGAAATAACGGAGTAATTCATGCCTGATTCAAATATAAAATTTTTAGTAGTGGATGATTTCTCGACTATGCGGCGCATTGTTCGAAATTTGCTCAAAGAACTGGGATACACCAATGTCGAGGAAGCTGAGGATGGTACCTTGGCGCTTGCGAAGCTACGTAGCGACACGTTTGATTTCGTTGTTTCTGACTGGAATATGCCCAATATGGATGGTCTTGAAATGCTGAAGCAAATGCGGGCTGATTCGACGCTATGCAAAATTCCCGTGTTGATGATCACAGCGGAGGCGAAAAAAGAAAACATTATTGCTGCGGCTCAAGCAGGTGCGAATGGCTATGTGGTTAAACCATTTACGGCTGCAACATTGGACGAGAAGCTCAATAAGATATTTGAAAAACTTGGTAAACCTGGGGCCTGAAATGGATTCCCAACTGCCTCCATCCGACATAAATAATCCTGAGGATAGAGACGGTAAGAGAGAGGCTTGCACAGAACCCAGTGAGCACGATGAGTTTTTGACGCGCGTTGGTCAAATGACGCGGGCATTGCACGAAAGTATGCGTGGTTTGGGTTTCGATAGAGTATTGGAAAAAGCGGCTCAGGACATTCCCGATGCCAGGGATCGTTTGGATTATGTTGCGCGTATGAGCGAACAGGCCGCGCAGCGGGTTCTCAATGCGACAGATGTAGCCGGACCTTTGCAGGACCACATTGATGCCGGTGCTCTCGTCCTTTCAAAAGGATGGCAAGAGTTGATGGATGGCCCTTTTTCGGAAGAAGGCTATCGTGCGCTGGCAAGTCAGACGGTACAGTATCTCTGCGAGACGCACAGTGATGCCATAAAGACGAAAGCGCAACTGATGGACATTATGATGGCGCAGGATTTTCAGGACCTTACCGGCCAGGTAATCAAGAAAGTCGCTACGATTGCCAATAACCTGGAGCAGCAACTCGTGAAATTATTAATTGATTATGCGACGCCAGAGGTGCGACGCGATGTTGGTTCGGCATTACTCAATGGTCCACAGATTCATCCCGTTAATGCGAATGATGTAGTGGCAAATCAAGAACAGGTTGACGATTTGCTCGATAGCCTTGGTTTTTGAGTGGCACCCATTTGTTCGCATTATAAATATCAGCCCTTCCAATAGATAATATCTAAACACATTATGCATGAAGTGAATTTTATCGTTAGAGAACCATTGCTGGACCCAAAGCAAAAAGTGGTCGGCTATGAGTTGGCATGGCAGCAGACTGGGAAAAATGCTGCAGACCCTACGCCTGATGAATTAGAAGCATTGGTTGGCTTCGTCGCAGAACAGCTCAATGATGAGGAAACAGGATGGCTGCTAAGGGACAAAATATTATTTCTTGATGCCGTGCCTGCTTTGCTCTCGACTGATGCGTTGTATGCCATGCCGCCGGAATTTACGGTATTGACATTGACTCAGGAGCACATGGCGAATGAGGACACGCTTGCGGCAGTGAGAGGCTTGCGTGCCGGTGGTATCGGTATCTCACTGCGTGGTGCCGATTTGACGACTTTAGATGTCAGCATGGTTCCCGATCTTTCTTACATTGAGGTGCGCTTTGCCGATAAAAATGTTGCCGCACAGGCGAAAATATTTGCAGCGTTAAAACATTCATCCGTGCGGATGGTCGGACGGCCGGTAACAACCTGGGAAGATTACGACACCTGTGCTGGCTTGGGGCTCGATGCTTTTGTGGGCAAGCTTCATTTGACACCCCGACCCAACAGCAGTCCCAAGGGATTGAACTCGGCACAGGGGACTATTTTGCAGCTGATGGATTTGGTAAGCAAGAATGCCGACATTAAAAAAATAGAAGAAGTGCTCAAGCGAGATCCGACGCTTTCCTACAAATTACTGCAATATATTAACTCTGCCGGATTTGGCTTACGCCGAGAGATTGAGTCGTTACGTCAGGCGCTGGTGATGCTTGGGTATACGCCGCTTTATCGGTGGTTGTCGCTGCTATTAGCTACCGCCAGTACGAGTGGTTATTCTCCGGTGTTGATGGAAACAGCAATCGTGCGGGGGCGATTGACAGAATTGTTGGGAGAGCCGCACTTACCAAGGGGTTCTTCGGAGCATCTGTTTGTTGCCGGTATGTTTTCTCTCCTCGATAGATTATTGGGTGTTCCAATGGAAGAGGTGTTAAAAACGGTTCAATTGCCAAAGCCGGTATCCGAAGCGCTACTATCCCGAGATGGTGAATATGGTCCGTACCTTGCGCTTGCAGAGGCATGTGAACTTAATTCTATGCTGGTTGGCAGTATTGCGAGCAGCCTTAATATTAGTCCCATGGAAGTCAATGTTGCGCATCTCTCGTCGCTGGCTTGGGCGCAAAATATAGGAAAATAGTGATGTATAAGTAAATCTACAGATGATTTTTTTCTTCAGTTAATGTGCAGAGTTTAAAATAATTGGCTATAAAAAAATTGCGAAGCCCAATGTCGCTTTTCAAACGTATAGCCTGCAGAAGGCGGTGTGTTCTCCACTGTCGGTAATTTGTTTCATAAAACGGACCAGGTTGATGATTTGCTCAATCGAGACTATCCTTGCTTTGTGACTGCGCAATGAGAGGGTCCTAATGGATTCCCATCGCTTGAGCGCTATTTGGGCAACTACTCTTCGCTAATTTTTTTAAAATATGTCAATCCTGTATACCTAAATTATGCAAGCTCCCCCCCTCAGTGATGGCGATCGTGCCAAGCTCAAAGAAGAATATGAATCCATTGTAGCTACCTGGCCCACGCTAGGGCTTGGGGCGACGCCACCACCAACGTTACAACAATGGATTGGCGCACGAGCCATCGTTGTTTGCCGACCCAATTCGTCGGATCAACATTTGTCTGATATTCGGTTGTTCAATGCGATTGAGAAGTTGGTTACTAATTTTCGTTTGTATAATTTTAATTTGACGCATATCGATACGGATGGCAGACAATTTATTGATTCTTCCCAATCCATGGCTGAAATGCTGGTATCGAATTTCAAACTTCCGCACCACTTCACCAAACGGTTTAGTGAACTATTCGATTACTATCAAAAAAGCTTAACCGAGGTCGTCAATTCGGAGAATGTTGGACTTACTCCTTTGGCTAACGCCAATTTAATTGATGCGTTGCAGCGTTTTATTGGTAGAACTGCTGAAGCCGTTGTGGAGCGCGAGGTGGATGTCGACAGGGCAATTGGAAGAGTAGAAGGTGCTGCTGCGTTATTATTGCGTGCTAACGTGATTAGTCGTGAGAGGGCTGCGGAAGAAACAGATCAATTCAAAAAAGTAGCGCGCAAAAAAAAATAGGGTTTGCAATGTGGCCAAGTTCCGCTTGCAGAGCAAACATACCCGTCATACTCGCGATTCATTCATTCGAAATTACGTTGGGGTTTCTCCTCCCAATGCAGCGATTAGGTCTCCGAGCATGCGACTTAGTTCACCAGTCATCAAAGCCATATCCGAATCAAAGCGTTCATCTTCATTTTGCATAGTGGTATCGGCTGATTCCTTGATCACGTCAAGGGGATTAATGCGCTTGATTGTTAACGACTCGGTCAACACAAACGAAATGCGATCGGCCCATGTCATTGCCAAACGCGTGCATTGTTTTCCTCCTGCGATATGACGTCGAATGTCGTCTGCCTCTAATGTATGACGTACGTAGCGCACCGTCGCTTTTGATTCCGCAGTTGAGCGCAATTCAGTATCTTGATCAACCGTAAAACCGCTAGGCGCTTCATCGGCAAGCAACCAATCTGTCATCGCAGCAACCGGTGATAAAACGACGTGCAGACTTTCAAGCGGTAATTTATCCACTGATTTGAGCAGGAGCTTGAGCACCTCATCGGCCTTGGTCGGCGTGGCGGAATCGATGACCAGCCAGCCGTTGACAGGATCAATCCACGCGAGCGTATTGCGGCGAATGCTGAACGCCCGTGGCAATAGCGCATCGGTGACTTGTTCCTTGATTTCCCGCATCTGCTTGCGGCCGGGTTTGAATCCTTGCTGCTCTTCGATTTCTGTCGCTTTGGCTTTACTTACTTGATTGATGACCGAGGCAGGAAGAAGTTTTTTTTCGCTGCCGAGCATGATGAGCATTTGTCGATTGACTGTATGTACCAACATGCCATTATCGCGTGGCGAAGCCCATCCTTGGTTTTGCATATCCATGCTGCTGGTAGAACCAAAAGCATGCGGCGTCAAGAATTTTTCTAATTGTTCAGCACTCATTGTCCAAGGTGCGGGCAGGCGATATATCTGAAGATTTTTAAACCACATAGCAAACTCGGTCTGATGAAAGAGGCGCCATTCTACACGCTCTCGTTCTGTGTCCGCAGTGTGCTTAGCGGCGGCGGTGCGCTTTCAAGGCAAAACGTGCCGGATCGATTGCGTTGACGAGAGATGTCTCTACGGGCAGGGGTTCGCCCGTCAATTGACATGCTAATAATTCTGCCGCAAGTGGCGCCCAGATCAGGCCACGCGAAGCGTATCCTAGCAGCCCGTACAAGCCTGGGAGACGTGGCACATCCTTCAAACGATCTCCTTGAAAGGAGTGCATCGCAGCTATATCAGGTAACGCACCGACCAGTGGAAGACGATCCGGTGACACAGCCCGAAAACCTACACGACCAGCGAGTGGAGCATTGGCGAGTTGTTGTGCCAGGTCGGGAAGAAGTTGTCCTATCCGTCTCACATTATCATCTTGGCTGGCCTGTCGCAACGCAGGATCATCGTGAAGATCGTAGGTGGCACCGACGCCGCATATACCTTGCATAGATTGGGTAAGATACGCTTCTCCGCATACTACCAGTGGCAGATGCGGTACTAAGTGAGACGGGAAATGACTGACTTGTCCTCTTACCGCGACGAGTGGCAGATCAGCAGTTTGCGGCAGTTGCGTGGTGGCGTTGCCATTGGCAAAGATAACGACCGGCGCTTCTGCGATGACCGATCCTTGAGGATTACATACTTCCCATCCATTCTTTGTAGGGACTAGCTTAGCGACACTGTGTTTGGTGTGGACTTCGCATTGCTCTGCGCATGCTGCCAGCATGGCTTCGCAAATTTCCTGAGGGTTGGCCCAACCGCCCTGCGGAAATAACCAGCCACCAGTAGTGGTTGTCACACCCAGCAAAACTGATGCCGCTGATGCCTCGTGCCATTGCGCAAAATCGGCTGGATATCGCCGTGCCTGTGCGATGGTCTGTTGCAAGTGTGCATGTTGCTCGTCTCGTGCTAGTTGTAAAGCACCGCATCCATCGCCGGCAAAAGCGATACCGATGCCGCCTATGTTTTTCCAAGCTTGCAAAGCAAACAAATAGGCGGCGCGTGTCAGACGTGAGGTAGGATTGTCGTCCTTAGAAATTACTGGCATGAAGATACCAGTCAGGTTACCCGAGGTTTCTTGTGCCGGTTGTGCGTGACGCTCAATCAGGGTCACTTTCCAAGCGCGTGCAGCAAGTCGTTCGCAAGCCGCAGTCCCTGCCAAGCCCGCACCGATTACAATTGCCTCGCGTCGAGTGACAGAAAGGCTCCGATGGATGAATGATTTGCGACGTGGAGAAAATGAAGCGTTCAGTATATTTGTTCTGTGGTAAATGGAAGAGTGGTTTTCACAATGAAAACCGGTTGCTTCCAAATTGGCTCGTACCGAATTCGATGTTGCTCCCATTGTTAATGTAGCTTGATCGGCAGCTAAAGCTGCCAGTCGAGAAAATATTTTTTTCTCCCAATGCCCCGCTTGATTTTCCGTCGAAAAAATAGGGAGGAAGAACGCATCTATCCGTGCATCCAGTTGTTGCAACGCATGGGGAATTTCATCAAAAATCAAGGTAAGTGTGATGCTCCCCTGCTCCAGAAATACCCGATGAAATCCAGGCACTATTGGCGGCCAAAATGTACAAAGCGCATCCGACAACGATTGCAACCCAGGCCACGACGTGTGCAGTTTTTTGAGGTCGGCGGCGCAATGAGGGTGTGGTTCGATGGCGACATAATGTAACTGCTGCGGCCGTGCCGGATCTTCGCGCCATGCCATCCAGGTAGTCAGAAAATGGCAACCGGAACCGAAGCCTGTTTCAAGGATCACAAAACGTTGCTGCGCATGCCAAGAAGTGGTAATCCGACCTTTGTCGAAAAAATCGTACGAAGGGCAATCGATGTTCGATTCCAAGGGCAGCTCTATCCCGGACAAATCGTCATCTCTTCTGGTACTGCATATCGCCAAACAACACATCTTTGGCTTTATCGTTGTCAAGCGGTTTGCGCAAGTGGGTGAGTACCTCAACCCCGCGCAGCACGGCTGGACGTGTACTGATCTTGTCGAACCAGCGTTTGACATGGGGATAGTCCGCCCATTCAATGTCCTGATTTTTCCATGAGCGCAACCACGGGAAAGTAGCGATGTCCGCAATGGTATAAGCATCGCCAGCAAGATAAGCATTTTTTGATAGTTGTTTGTCGATCACGCTATACAGACGTTTGGCTTCATTGGTATAACGATTGATGGCGTAGTCGATTTTGATGGGCGCATAATTTCTGAAATGGTGAGCTTGACCCAATAGAGGACCGACACCACCCATCTGAAACATGAGCCATTGCAGGGTGGCGAATTTTTCGCGATCGGTATTACCTAAAAATTTCCCTGATTTTCCAGCGAGATAAATTAAGATGGCGCCGGATTCGAACAAGGAAAGTGGCTTGCCATCCGGACCCTCAGCATCGACTATTGCCGGAATTTTATTATTTGGTGAAATAGACAGAAATTTTGGTTTGAATTGATCCCCCTCTGCGATATCGACTGCATGAACACGATAAGGTAGCCCGCACTCTTCCAGCATAATATGGACTTTGTGGCCGTTGGGGGTTGCCCAAGAATAAACGTCAATCATATTTTCTTTGTTCGATGGTTAAAATTGTCGGTAACAAATCAGGGTAAGGTCTGTGTTCAAGCATAACAAAATGACGGACAGGCGGGGCAGTCGATAATACTGGCATATATGTTTTGAGGACATTTATTTTCAGGTTAAATTTATGCAAAGATCGAATTAAATTTTGACTGGCGACGCATCGATAACCAGTTATGATAAGTCGTTCCGTAATAATCTTAAGCTAACCCGATCTTTGCATAAATTGGGGAGATGATCGCGATGGATTTTGTGTTGATTTGTAAGGAGGTTTTTTGAAGGAGCGTCGGTGTTGTTCTACCGACCGACTGAAGAAAATTTCCTTGTGAGACAAATGACAAGCGAGGGTTCGCGTAATTTATGCAAAGATCGGGCCAAGTGTATGGCAAACGAATGGCATGTGAAATACTGATAGGTCTGTGTCAGTGTTCCATAAAAAATATAGAGCAGAAATGAGATTTCATTTGAAAACATATTTGATGCTGAAACCCCTGCGTGCTGCCAGCATTTTTTTACTTGCAGTGCTGACGGTTTCATGCGGTGGAAGTGGTAGTCCGGCTGGCACCATTAGCGGTATTCCGGTGGGTTCTTCCAGTAGTTCCACCTTGAAACTCGCGCTAGTAGATATCACCGGTGTCACGACGAATTCAGTTACTGCAGCTAGCCCCCTAACGGCAAAGGCGACTGTATTGGATGGATCGGGCAAGCCGGTCTCTGGCGTGATCGTTCAATTCGGAACAGGCGGCAACCTTACCGTGGTGACGCCATCGTCCGGTGCGACGTTGACCAATTCCTCTGGTGTCGCCACTGTCACACTTTCCCCAAAAGATTTACAGACCGCACAGACACAGTCAGGTACCGCTGATACGCTCAAAGCTATCGCTACCGTAGGCACCAGTGCGCTTTCGGCCAGTGCCGTCTATCAAATGGGGGCGACAGCCGTTAAGCTGAGTTTGGCCGCTCCTGGCCCAGGCACCACTGCGCTCAGCGCCTATGGCACCACTTCTATAAAAGTGGATGTGTTAGCGAATGGCAGCCTCTATACGGCAGAACCGATTACAGTGAATTTTTCGTCTGGTTGTTCCAGTAGCGGCCATGCAGTGCTGCCGGCAAGTGCAACGACCGTAAATGGACGTGCGCAAGTGGTCTATACAGATAAAGGATGCGGAGGCATTGATGTGGTGACAGCGTCTTTTGCCGGTGCACAGTCGATTACGGCTAGTCTGAATGTCACTGCGCCGGTCGGCGCATCTATTGGATTTGTCTCGGGGGTACCAAGTGATGCGGCAATTGTCATCAAAGGTGCCGGGGGGGTCGGCCGGAGTGAAACGGCAACGTTGACTTTTAAAGCGCTCGATACGAGCGGCCAACCCCTCCCGAACCAGTTGATCAATTTCTCTGTGGTACCCGCTTCCCTGGTTACCTTGCAAACGCTATCGGCGATTACGGATAGCAGTGGCCTGGTGGTTGCCAGCGTGACCTCTGGAACGACGGCAACCACTTTCCGGGTCATTGCCTCATTCGCTATAGATCCCAGCATATCGACCTTGTCTAGCGCCGTTACAGTGACTACTGGGGTCCCGGTACAGGAGTCAGTTTCATTGAGTGTGACGTCCCCCAATATTGAGGCATGGTCGATCGATAACGTAACTGATACCGTGTTGATTTTACTTGCGGATGCATTTGGCAATCCAGTGGCGGATGGCACGCCGGTTGTTTTCTCCACCGATAGCGGGGCGATAGGTACTTCCAGTAACGGAGGGTGCGTCACCACGAATGGGGGATGCTCCGTTAGTTTTCGTAGTCAAAATCCGCGTTATGGGGTCGGCAATACTGCTGGAAAACGCGCCGGGTTAGCTACGATTACAGCCACCTCGACCACGGCGTTTACCACGATAAGTGGTCAGACCGCCATATTTTTGAGCGCCGGCGATGCAAGCAATGTGTATTTTTTTGGGGGTGTTGATCCACTATGGCCGTCGCCGACGGTGAATGGATTGACTACGCTGGGGTGTGGAGCGTATGGATTCAAGCTAGAACTAAACGATAGAAACTTCAATCCTTTGCCTGGCGGTACTGCTCTTACTGTTGAAAATGCCTCTTCCGATTTGACCCTAGGAGCTATTGTTCCGGCCGCAGTAGTCAACGTTTTTCCGCATGATGCGAGCGGTAATGGGTCGCTGGTGGTCGCAGATATGGCACCAAGGCAGGGCAGTGTGCATACTATTTCCGTAACACCTAGCAGTACCGCTTGCATGCAAGGTGGCTTGACAACGGCTACGAAGAATTTTGATATCAAAATCAAATCGCCCGCAGGGAAAGAAACGTTGTATTCGTTTAGCCTTACTTATCCTACTCCTTAGGCTACTGGCTATGGGAATAGCGGACATTGACCGTACCACCGATAAAAATACGCGAGGGTAGGTACTATATTATTTGTAGTACGGCTTTCGTTTTTCTAGAAATGCACTCATGCCTTCCTGTGCATCAGGATGATGCAAGCTTTCAATAGCATTTTGTTTTTCTGATTCAAGGTGCGCTGTTAACGAGTTGTGCGGTGCTTCGCGTATCAGCGATTTGATACGCTCAATGGCATTGGGTGAAAACGCAGCCAATTCATCGGTCCAAGCCAAGGCTACGTCTAGCGCACTGCCATCTGCCACTATTTTGTTCACCAGCCCTAGGTCATGTAACTGGGTTGCTGTGATGGCTTTACCCTCCATCAGGATTGCGGTGACCAGTTGGCGTGGCAATGCTTGTGTGAGAAACCATGAGGCACCGCCATTTGGCGTAAGGCCTACATTGACTTGAGACATTGCAAAGGTACTCGACTTGCTTGCAACGAGCATGTCACATGCCAGCGCCAAAGAAAATCCGGCTCCTTCTGCTCCGCCTTCGACTGCGGCGATGACCGGTTTAGGACAGTCACGAATTGCTTCGATCCATCCGTGCAAATGATCGATAGTGTCAGAATCTAAGGATGTCCCATGGTGGCGGATTTCTAAAAGCGGATGCAAATTTTCACCAGCGCAAAAAAAATTGTCGGCGCCTGTTAAAACTATTGCGCGCACGGAATCATCGCGTTCTGCTGTGGATAATGTTTCGATTGCCGCAGCAAACATATCTGCATGAAGAGCATTTTTTTTGCCGGGGTGAGAGATCGTCAGGATGAGTGTGCGTTCGTGGCGGGAGGCTTTAAGTTCAGCGGACATGGGAATATTCTCTATTGTTTTAAGCGAAATGTATTTTGCATCGTCGTATATTGATGGGAGAGGTAGATGCCACTTTTTTAGTCACTATTTCACAATGAAGGCATTTAACCATAGTTGCGGTAGAACTAATCCGATACATGAGATTTTTTATGGTAACTTTTCGGCAGGTTTACCGCATAATACGGAGGATGGAACCTAAAAATTTTGCAAGACGGCGTAGGCGAATATTCTTTGCACGGCTCTTTTTTTTTGCGGGAGTGATGATGATCGCCGCCGGCTACATTTTGCTTACGCGCGATGCGGGTGCCGATTTTGCTAAAACCATTAATCGGGCCTTTGCTGGCATGGGCTGCGTTGTTGCAGGTGCGGGATTATTGTTCGGTGCGCTTTTTTTTAGAAAATAGTGTGCTTTAATATTTCCCCCGTTATTGCAGAGGTCTCTTAGATTGGTTTGTTCGTACAATAAAATACGGGTATCTGAAGATACCCGTATTTTATTTCACCCGAGAAAGCGCTATTGCTATTACTTGCGCCGCGTTGTTTAGAACGATAAACAAACCGTATAGCTGTTAGGCGTTGCATAGGCCGCCGGGGCTGTTGCTGCCACAATCGCTGCGCCTGGCTGGATCGATGCGTACATACTTCCCGTTGTTCCCACGCCATCATCCAGAGTGGTGTCGAGTTGCGTTGCGATGGCATAACTGATTCCACTTCCACAGGCAATAAACGTTCCGCTTATCCCCGCGGGCGTTGTCGGATGCGCTGCGTTAGATGTGACGCCGAGAAATCCACCTACTGAGTTAGGCGCTTGTCCGTTGGTTGAAGCGCCACCACCGGCAAAACCAGCTAGCCGAACCTGGTTCCAAAATACGGAGGATTCATCAGCGGCAGCGGCAACGGCTAACCCCACCCATGTACCCGTATTGATGGTGCCGCTTCCCGCTGTTGCTGGAGTGGCTTGTATCGCTGTCGGTTGGTGAGCTACGGCAGCGACATCGTCGCCGGGAATGGCGCGAAATCTGTCTTGATATGCGTTGACCATAGTGCTTATAGATCTAAAATCAGCGGCCAACGCTTTTACTTTCGCCCCATCGACCATCGCCTGTCCTTTTAGTACCCCGCCTAGTAACAGGCCGATAATGACTAGTACGATGGCAATTTCTACTAAGGTAAAACCCGATTGATTTTGTTTGAACTGTTTCATTTTCTCTCTCCTAAAGAATCGTAAGGCGATTTCATTGGGTGCAAAAAGTACGGCTGGCCGATAATTATTATTGCGATGGTAATTTTTACTAAGGTAAAACTCGATTGATTTTGTTTGGTGTGAATTGTTTCTTCTCTTTCTCCTAAAGAACCGAAGGCGATTTCCGGTGGTACAAAAATTACGGCTAGTTATGTTGGTTTTTTTTAGAAGGATAAACATACCGTGTGGCAATTTCTATCAAGGTAAAACCTGATTGATATTGTTTGACCTGTTTCATTTTCTCTTTCCTCAAGAATCGCAATGCGGTTGCTCTCAGTGGCTTCAAGTTACCACATGGCAATATTTTAGCAAGGTGTCTATTTTATAGACAGGGGTGATCGCATTCTGGGTGAATTTTATGGTGGATCTGTTAGTGAGGAAGAACAACGCAAAATTGCAGTTGACCCGATGTCGTGTATTGCGCCTTCAAAGTGCCATTGCACATCTCGAGCATTTGCCTGGACTGGTATAGACCAATCCCCAAGCCATCAGGATCGCTGCTCCAGAATGGCTCAAACAGGCGGTCGATGGTAACGACCGGTAGCGCATTTTTTGCTTCGATCCATATTTCCACTTCCACTGGATTAGTCACAATCGTGATCTGGATCAGAGGTTTGACAGTGCTGCTGCGCAAACGAATGTCGTTATAATTTTTGAGGATATTGTCCAGTGCACTATCGAGTAGATTGACCGGTGCGCTGACCTCCGCTGTGCCTGTAACGGTGCAATCGAGGTGATAGAGCCGACAAAGTTCTGCCAATTTTTCGTGGAGGAATACGGTAATCAGGGAGTTTGCTTTGGGTGGTCCACGGGAGAGCGTACGTACGATGTGGTCGGCGCGTTGACGGATCAGGGGAGCGGCAGTACGCAGATGTTCTAGTACTTGCAGTTCTTTTCCCGGAGGTATGCCAGCCAGTTGATCCGCCATCAGTTGAATAAATTGGGCGACATTTTTCATGTCATGCTGCAAAAACAGATTGAGTTTAGCCATGCGGTCGAATGTCACGGCGGTGGCATCTGCCTTGATCAACATGTCTGTGCGCAACAGTAAAAGAAAAGTTTCTACCAGTGTTTCATTAAAGTAGCGCCGTTCTCCTCGGGTTTTTTTGGGATGCAAGGTAAGTGCCAGCCGCATTTCACTGACCTCCATTTCTCTGCTAACGCAGTGACCTTCTGTTTGTCCCGAATGTCCTTCAATCAGCATGCCGAACCAGTCGAGCCGCCACTGCATGCCCAACAATCCGGCTTGTGACACGAGCGGCCATGCCTCACGCAAAAAGGTTGGCGTGTCGAAGTTAAGTTGCTCGTTGAGTTGAATCAGGCGCAGGTTGATGTGGCCGGCAATATGTGCTTGATGCCACAAATACAGCATGACGGCACCGATGGTAGAGCCGACTAGAATCAGGAGGGGGTAGAGTTGCTCAATCATGCTACTCAATCCTCGCGTTGAATGCCGAATTTTTTCAAAAAATAATAAATATTTTCGCGTTTGATGCCCAGACGCTTCGCGCTTTGATAGACGTTGAAACCGGTTTCTTTCAGAATGTGGCGCACCAAGCGTTCCTCAGCATCGGTGCGCACACCTTTTAATCCTTCGCCCATTTGCGCGTTAATGGCAATGCGGGTAATCCCCTCTTTGCCCAGTTCCCGTTCTTTTTGTAAAAATAAAATGGCACGTCGCATGGCATGCAGTATCGATTCTGCGGAGGCGGGTTTGGACAAGAAATCAAAAGCACCTTCACGGATAGCTTCCAGCGCTGCAGCTTCTTGGTCCTGTCCAGTTAGCACAATGACTTTGACCGGAAGGATGTCATTGTGAATGGCTTTTAGCATGGCGATGCCTTCGGTAATTGCATTTTGCTTAGGGGGAAGGCCTAAATCCAGAATGACGACGGAGATGTCGGGAGAGCGTCGCAGCTTTTCGATAGCGTCAATCCTCGATTCTGCTTCACTGACCGTGAAATTGGCCAATTCCAATATACTGCGCAACAGGGTACGAATGGCGAGGTCATCTTCGACGATCAGGATGTGATTTTCGGCTGTCATTTTGCGTGCTGCATTTTACGTTCCATCTCGGCGAGGCGTGCCTGTAAAAAACGTAGTTCGCGGGCATCGGTTATTTTTCCGCTGTACAGAAGGCCGCCAAGCAGGAATTTTGCGCTCTCCAGTTCGTTCATATCTTCCAGAAGAAAAATTTCCATTTGCTTGGCCCAGCTGGGCACCGTATTTCCCGTAGCTTGCGTGCGAATAGCATGGGCGTATTTTTTCGCTAAGGGTAGATCCTTGAGATCATGTTTTGCAGTGAGGGCCGCTTGTGCAAGCCAAGGCCAACGGCGATTAGGATCCTCTAGAAAACGTTGGTAGATAAATTCCAGCATTTGCCGTTGTTTTAGTGGATCGGTATAGGCGGCGTATACCCGGCTAGCGATAGTCAACGGATATTGTCCCTGCGGGTCCAGATCCAAAATGCGGCCCAGCCAAGTTTGCAATCTGAGGTAATCCAGTTTGCGAAAGGTCATATTCGTACCGGTCTGATGATCGAATGCCTGGAGGTCAAGCATGAGAAATCTGGCCAATGCGATCGGCTCGCCAAAGCTCGCTATTTTCAGCGCAGTGAGAGAAGGGGGAGATGTTAAATTTTCAGTTCTTGGCGGTTGCGCCGGTTGATGCAGCCGCCATACGATTTGCAAAATGAAACCCGTTGTCAGTAGCAGCACGACGAATTTGGGGACATAGGCAATAGGGCGTTCGCGCATGATCAGAGATTTTTTCGATACAAATCGAATAGCGCCGCGCCAGACAGTAACACAAGATAGATACCCGTTTGCGCGAGTAAGGGATACAAAGATGACCAGGCGCCAGTGTTATATAGCAGCCATTCTGTACGGGTAAATTCATCAAAATGCGGGAGAATGGTTGATATCGCATCGATGACAAAATTAATCACGTGCTGTG
Organism: Oxalobacteraceae bacterium; assembly: GCA_025352145.1. Taxonomy (GTDB): domain Bacteria; phylum Pseudomonadota; class Gammaproteobacteria; order Burkholderiales; family Burkholderiaceae_D; genus JANXTY01. The sequence continues at coordinate 39,176 of JANXTY010000036.1, read as the reverse complement.
AAAGAAGAGGAATGTTGAGTGGATTATGGCCGATCAATTGCAGCGTAGCGACGGAACGCGCAAGCAGATACACCGCCATCACAGCACTCAAGGCTGGCATGATCTGGTTGAATGTAAATACGCACAGCAGGCTAAAAGCGGCGACCAGCCATAACTCGCAAATGAGCGAAATAGTCCACATTAGCGCTTGCATGGGTGCCGCTACCAGAACCATCAGCAGTCCGAATAGTATTGCAGGCATGACGGCCAGGGCAGCGAATCCGGCTAACTTGCCCAGAAAATAGCCGGCACGCGGAAGCGCCATAGCCAGCAATAAATCGACTCCTTTGTCATTAAATTCGCGGATCATACTCGTAACAATAAAAGTGGCTAGCAAAAAAACTGCGGATGAACGCAGAAAAGCAGCTAATAACGCAGCCTGAATTTCACGACTCTCGGTGATCGCTAGTTCGTTTAAGAAACCACTGATTCCTACACCGATAATTGCCACTAAAATAAACAGCCACAGCAGACGATTGCGCAGCGCTTCTAACACGGTGTAGTAGGCGATGGTAGTGGCTTGTCGAAGCATGGGTTTATTCGCACAGGTCGATTGTTAAAACGCGTCTGGTTTAGCTAACGCGCATAAAGGTTCGGTATTCCTATGAAGGAACAATTAAATGGGTGCCCTATTGATAGGCCGACTATAGGCCGACGGCGTAAAAATTGACCGTGTTGGCAGCACACGCATTGCCTTTGGCTCGGCCACCAACACCGATGGCGCCAGATATAGTTCCATCATCAATCTTGGCGTCTACTTCATTGACTATGTCGCAAGGAAGATTGGTAAATAGGATGACATTGCGAAGGGGTGCATTGCCATAGGTGGCTATCAATCCATTGGCGTTTGCATTGGCATTGGTGACCAGGTGCACGGCACCATAGGAAGTCGTGATGAGCTGTGTCGGTGCGGTGAGGTTAATTTTACCGATGAATCCCGCGTAATACAGTTGCAAGGGGGCCACGGCAACTTCAGAGGTGGTGGGAGTCGCTTGGCCAAGCGCATTGACAGCGCCTTCGATATAGCCGTTGCCAACCGTGCCCCCGGTCCCGGCAACGAGGGCTGGAACAGCAGTGATATCAGCAGCAGGGGCGGGTAGATCGCCGGGCAAATAGTTGTAACGTTGTTTGAAATAAACAGTGGCGGTGCGAAGTTCTTCTCCAATGGCGATGACATCCTTGGCTTTGGCACTCCCTACCAAGCTCTGGCCTTTGATGATGCCGCCCAAGATCAGACCGATGATAATTAATACGATAGCTATTTCGACGAGCGTGAAGCCAAGCTGTTTTAGGGGGAGTGTTTTCACAATATGCCTATGGGCAAGCCAGGGGGCCGGGACTGCCAATGGGGACAGTAGTCGTTGTTGGGCAAGGCGCTGGCCCCCCGGCGGTACAGTAAGCGGAACATGCGCCTAACAAACTGCGCTCCGTGATTAACGGTTGCAATAAATCTTGGGGGTTCATATACGCAACCACATCGTCATAAGGGCCGGGGGCTGCCGCGATATCGGATACCGGACGGCGAACAAAGATCGTTTGGCCGATGGTAGCGTTCGTGCCTTCATTAATGTTTGCTGCGGGTGGTGCGGGCATGCGTGCGGCAACTTTAATGGTTTTTGCTCCGTATCCATTTTTGCCATGCGAAAGGATGACCACCACGGCAGTCCGCGATTCAGCAGCACCACCGACAGTATTGACACGCAGCGACTGAAAACCTGCCGTAGCAAGAGGGGCGTCAGCAAAACTACGGATGTCAAAGGCCCCGGCACCTGCATTAATTGCCCAGTTTTGATTGGAGAATCGATGGACGGGAGGAACTCCGGCTGCGGCTGCGGTGGCAGGGTTCAGGTTGGATACGCGATAGGTGAAAAGATTGCCCCATCCATCTTGCGCAGCTTCTCTTGCGAGTCCTAGCGTTTGCCAGGGAACAACGCCATAGGCGGATACAGCAGTAGCGCAGGGGGTGACCTCGGAACCGGTGGCAACGCCCGCGGTACTGTCAGGACATGGCAATCTGCCATTCGTTCGCAGAAATCCAATCAAGGCAGTTTTGATCCGTTCTTGTTTGGCTTTGGTGTCGCTGTAGGCGGTATTGTCCAGATTTGCAGTGACCATTTTTAATCCCATGGTCATCATGATGCCGATGAGCAGCACCACAATCGCCATTTCAGCCAGCGTGAATCCGGTGGTCGGTTTCTTAGAATAGTGAAAGGCTGGCATAAGAAATAAATTAAAAAATGGATGAATGAAAACCATACATCTTAGTTCGGCCTATACCATTTGTATTCGCCTGTATTGGCTTATATCTGCGGTATAGGGCTTACGCAAAATTGATCAGGAGGGGGGCATGCACATACATGCACATCCTACTGAGTGCCGATTACGTTCTAACCCAATCGCATAGTACGCTCGGCCAGAAGATTTTCAAGTTTTATTTTTTGTTGACGTCGTCTGTCGGCACGGGATTTTCTTCATAGCCTTCACGTATCCGGCCCTTGACGACATCGAACGTTTGGCCCGCTTTTAAATTAATTTCTTTGCCAGAAGAAAGGCGCATGGAAATTGTCCCGGACTGTGTGTTTTGCCCAGTGATAGAGATGCCTTGCGGACTCTCATTTTCATTTTGCGGCAGGCGATTGATCCATGCCGTAGTTTTGCCGCTACTACGTTTGACGAATCCATCGAGAATGATTTGTTCGTGGGTTGCCTCGACGATACCCGGCGCAATAGGAGCGGCCGGTATGAAAATAACCTTGCTGGTGGCACCGTTCCCCCCGTTTTTACGCACTTGATCGAGCTTGATGCGTTCTTCTGGGGTGAAGAACAGACGGCCGAGGGAGGTGGTCTGCGCGATGGCAGGGGCGGTCATTACAGTAGCTAACGTGAGCAAAAGGAATAAACGTTTCATACCTTGGCCTTCTTTATTTGGCTGTTGCCGTAGGTGCTGCGGGAGCAGTACTTGCACCACCTGCAGGGGCGGCAGAGCTTGCATCAACCGCTGCCGCAGGTTTTCCCAAAGTCAGCCAATATAGTGTGCAGTCCGCAATAAGATGTGCTTGCAGTGCTTCATCACCGATAAGGGTAGTTTGCTTGATGATGCAAGATTGCGGCGCAGTGGTGCCGATGCTTTTTAGCTCTTGAAGAAAATTCAGTAAATCCATTTCATGCAGCAGATTCATGTGAAGGGACATTTTGCTGCCATGCAGCTCCAATTCTCCACTGAGTACGGACGGATCCACTTGCACTATCTGTTGTGGCGAAATCTCGAAATTGATGGGCAGAAGCTGGCGATTTTTTTGGACTTTTTTCATGTGTTCTATCCAATCTAGCCGTTTCTCGTCACCGATAAATCCGCGTTCAAGCATGCGTACATATTTTGGCTGGAAATCATGAATTTCCTTCCTCTCTGTTTCTGCTTGCGAAAACTGCTGGCGTACCTGGTTGAGTTGACTCTCAGCCTGGTCTTTGCTGTTCTGCATACTGGATAACAAAAAACTGCTGCCGACCACCATGATCGCGCTGGCTGTCACGCTACTGGCTAAGATGATGCTCGCTGTGCGAATAAATGGAAAATCATTTTTTGAAAACGACCGTGCTCTTGGGGATACCTTTCCCGGTGTTTGCAATGGCTTGGCAGTGGAGGGTGTCATCTGGGCCATGATTATGGTTTCCAGATCAGCGTTAACGCGAATTGGGCTTTTGCCGCCTCGTCTTCTTTACCGGCTTGGCCTTCGAGTTTTACAAGCGGTCTGATATCGAGTGGTTGTCGGGTAATAGTTGCTTGTATCTGCTTATTGCGGTTCAGGTCTGCGGTGAATTTGCGAACCACTTCTAATGCACGGCGATAATCCTCCTTAAACGTCAATGCTTCCCCTTCTATCACCACCATTTCGAATGGTTTCTTGGGAATTCCGATGAGCGCGCCAGAGGGCGGTGTCGTTTCTGTGGCGGATGGCAGCGGGAGGTTTGCCAAGTCAGCCAGGTTTAATGTTGCACCATCTGTTTCGCTCGTTTGCCAGCGCAGGTTATTCAATCGAATTTGCGGGCTGTGTTCCAACGCGTTACTAATGATGCCAAGAAGCATGGTCGGGGTCGGTACGTTTTGCGCAATCATTTCATCGATGCTGACCGCTGCCTTCATTTGACTAGACGGCGCGATGGTGGGCGGCATGTTTTTCATGACGGCCTGGTAGCGTGTATGGGCTATGTTTGCTTCTGAGGATAATTGGGCGGTTTGGTTTGACGCCTTGCGGGCCGCCAGGCTATTGGCGCCGCTCCACACTAATGCACCCATGAAGGTGATGAAGCTGAGAACGTACAAATAGGTGCGCGCTTGCCATACCGTATAAAACCGCTTCGTTTCAAATTGGGGGTAATGGTCGGCGGGTGTATTACGTGCCAGCAGGGACAAAAATAGCGCATCGCACAAGTCGATACCGAGCAAATTTTTTTGTCGCAACGTCATGGTTGCTCGATCGAGGTCGATAATGCGGTGCATTATTTTAGGTGTATTTTCACAGCGCGATTCCAGGATGGGCAGCGTTTTTTTATTTGCCAGAATGACGACATGGACCAGGTCGTTGTATCCAACCAGACGTGTGCTTGTTAAGAACTGACGGGTCTTCGCCATTTCCAGCATGGTGATCTCGGTCACGGCTTCTACATCCTGTGCCGCTACTGGTGTCAGGCGGCTAAATTTGAGATAACCATTATAAAAATAACTGGATCTTAAGCCCGCCGATTGATGGGTAACTAGCAGCAGGTGGCCAGAATCAAGGGATAATTTTTTGCTTAATAAGGGGGCGAGCAGTGAAACAGAATAGATACCTACGAGCGGTATTTTTTGCATCGAGATTGCTTCTAACCAAGGCTTCGGCAGTTCTGCGTTGGTGAGCGCACTAAACAACATACGGTCATCTCGACGACCGCTGTCTTCACGGCCCTGGCTACTGAAATGCCGGAAAGGAGTTTCACGATACAGTTGATTCAGGCGGCGCTGGATTAAGGCGGTCTTTGCGCTACCCAAAACATGGGGAATGTTTTCGCGCTGAAAGTCTTCCTCAATTAAATCCGTCAACAAATAGGTGCGGATGTTGCGGGAGGTGTTAGCCAGATAGGTTGAAAATTCCTCCCACCCTTGCGCATTGTTTTCAAATGTCGGACCGACAGCAAGCTTGCTCTCCTGCCACATCGTGGCGGTAAGTACATTATTGGTGAGATAGAGCAGTTGCTTAGGCAAGACGGTCCTTTCGAAATCAGGTCTTTATTTTACTGATCGTGTCATAGATCGGACCCAGTACCGAGATCATGATCCAGCCCAGAATCAATCCCAGCACTACCGTCATGATAGGTTCGATCATGGCCTGTACTTTTTCAATCATTTCTTTGACTTCCCGATTATAGAAATAGGCGACGTTGCGCAATGCTGTGTCGAGAGCCCCTGTGGTCTCGCCAACCTTGAGCATACGGATCACCAAGGGAGGAAACATCCCCGTATTTTGAAACGCGGCCGTCACGCCCTGTCCTTCCGAAATCATTTGGCCTGCGCGTTTCAAGCTGTCTGCAACGGCCTCATTATTAACGATGTCTTCGGATAAGCGTATGCACTCCAATACAGTGATGCCGGATGCATACATCAAGGCAAAAAAAGTGGCGAACCGGGCCAAGATAATTTTATGTAAGACGGGACCCACCATCCAGATTCGAAGTATGTATTCATCGGCCCGATAACGGGCTTGTGCGCTGTTTTTGAGCAGGATGACACTGCCGACATAGATCAATATCGGGGTTGCGAGAATGACATACCAGAAACGGATACAGATATCGGATACGAAGATGAGTGCCTTCGTGTGGAGCGGCAATTCTTGCCCCATGTTTTTGATAAATCCGGTCAGTTGTGGAACCAGATAGATCATCAGAAAAAAAGTGACCCCTAGTACGATGGTGCCAACGAAGGCCGGATACATGACAATTTTTTTGGTCTGCGCTGCTAACTCATCTTGCCATTTGAGCCCTTCGCTGAGATTTTTAAATATTTCGGACATTTTTCCGCTGTGTTCTGCTGCGGTGATCAGGCTGGTGAAAGCCCGATTAAAAATGGTCGGATAGCGCGCCATTGCCTCTGACATTTGGGAGCCATTCTCGATGTTTTCGATCAGATCGGCTACGACTTCGCGAAAGCGTGGGCTGTCCGAGCTGTCGCGCAGGTCGCTCAAGCCTTCCAAAATGGGCACGCCGGAACCTGTCATTTGTTCCATGTGAAAACAAAAATTGATCAGATCCTTGCGGCTTACTTTTCCTTTGCCCATGGAAAAAGTTTTTTGGCTCTGTACCTTGCAGTCAATCAGGTCGAGATCGACGCGTTTGAGACGCATCTCCAGATCGGATAAATTGGTGGCATCCATGTTGCCGCGAATCGTATTGCCGTTGGCATCCATGGATTGGTAGGCATACATCACCATGATGAGAATTCCATTAAATCGACTCCATTCGTTTCATCAGCCTAATCTGTCGGTAAGGTCAACTACACGAGAGATTTCGTCCAACGTCGTCGTGCCGTCAAGAACGCGGCGTATGCCATCTTCTACCAACGGGAGAAAGCCGTGCGCTAGCGCCGTGGCCCGCAGTTCACGCGTAGGTGCGCGGCGTCCGATCAAGTCATCAATGTCGCTATTGAGTTTAAGTATTTCGAGGATGCTCAAGCGCCCCCTATAACCTTGATGTTCGCAACGGTCACAACCAACAGCGTGGTAGATCGTGGTTTCTGGATGGCCTGCGGCGAGTCCTAACAACCGGCGTTCGACCTCGTCGGCTTGCACCGATTCTTTGCAGTACGGACAGAGCTTGCGTATCAAACGTTGCGACACAATGCCGATGATGTTGCCCGCCATGAGATCAGGCAGGATGCCAATGTCGAGCAGGCGCGGTATTGCGCCGATGGCCGAGTTGGTATGCAGTGTGGAATAAACTTGGTGGCCGGTCATGGCTGCGCTAAATGCCATCTCGGCAGTTTCTTTATCGCGGATTTCCCCCACCAGAATAATGTCGGGATCTTGCCGCATCATCGAACGAATTCCACTTGCAAACCCCATTTTGGCGGCTTCATTGACCGATGTCTGGCGAATCATCGGCATCGGATATTCGACCGGGTCTTCCAGTGTCATAATGTTGACGTTCTCGGTATTGACGTGATTGAGAATGGAATACAGGGTGGTAGTTTTACCGCTGCCGGTAGGACCAGTCACAAGGATAATGCCTTCCGGCCTGGCAATCATTAACTTGAGTAGCGTTAGTCCATGATCATCAAGGCCGAGACCTTCTAATGGGACGACGCCTTTTTGCCTGTCGAGAATCCGCAAGACGAAATTTTCCCCATGCGAGGTCGGCTGAGCCGCAGCACGAAAATCAATTTGCCGACCTGAAAAAGTAATAGAGATGCGGCCATCCTGTGGTGTACGCATTTCGGCGATATTCATATCGCTCATGACTTTGAGGCGCACCGCCATCGCGGGCCAATAATTTTTATGCAGACTGCGAATTTGACGCAGAATGCCATCGATGCGATAACGAATACGCAGGAAAAATTGTTCCGGTTCAAAGTGAATATCGGAGGCGTTCATCTGCACCGCTTCGGCCAGTAACGCATCCATCAACCGCACTAGCGGCTGACTATATTCATCGGAGGTAGATTGCAGACTTTGGTAATTTATTTCGCCGGTTTCGATCTCATGCAAAATGCCGTCAATCGATAATTCGAAGCCGTAATATTGGTCAATCGCCTTGGCAATTTCCGTCTCGCCGGCCAGCATGGGTGCCACTGTAATTGCTTTGCCCAGCATGGCGCTGATTTGATCGAGCGCCACAATATTTGCCGTATCAGACATCGCCAACATCAGAACCGATTGCTCTTTGTCGTAATTGACCGGGAACACGTGATAGCGTTTCGCGATGTCTTTGGGAATGAGCTTGATAGCGGCGCCATCGACCACGATACTCGTTAAATCGGTGCTTTGTTGGTTGAGATTTTCACTCAATGCTTCACGGATTGTGGCTTCGGTAACGAAGCCTAGCCCGATCAGTTGTTTGCCTAAAGGATTGCCGTTCCGTTTTTGCTCAATGAGAGCAATGCGCAGCTGATCTTCACTGATGACGCCTTTCTGTATCAGCAGTTTTCCTAAGGGAAGTTTGGGTTGTTCTGCCATCGCTACATTGTTTTCATTAAGGTTGATCAGGAACAGGACGGTCTATTTTGCATCAGATGAAAATAGGATGGCAATAAGAAAGCATTAGTTCAGAGGGCGTGCAGGGCGTCAATATCAAAAATAGGGGGGGAAATGACGACGAAAGTATGGGTTTGGTGGTGCGAGTCATTTCTTTGATCGTCATACCCCGTTAATTATTAATAGAAGATTGCAGCTCTGTGACACGGGCTTGCACGGAATTTCTGGCGAAATTGCCTGCATTTTTTTTATCCAGAGAGAGTGCTCGCTGATAGTAGTCGAGCGCCAGCTTGCTTTGGTTCAGCCGGTCTAGGCTGACGGCTAAATTGAAGGCGTAATCAGCGTTGTCAGGGGCACTGCCAAAGGCGCGGAAATAGGTTTGCTGCGCATCAGACCAACGCGCCTGGCGCGCGTATACATTGCCCAGGACGAACAGCACTGCACTAGCGTTGGGATTTTGCGCGAGAATTTTCTTCAAGCGGCTTTCTATCTGTTCGGAATTACCTTGCTGCAAACTGGTGAGTCCGCCAATCGCATCGGGATCGCCCGGATCAAGCTCCAGCAGCCGGACGTAATAGGTCGCAGCCTCGGATGCTTGTTTCTGCCCTAAGGCAATGGCGGCCAAGCCGAGTAAGGCGTCGCGATTGTTCGCATCTTGTTGCAAAACCTTGTCGTACTGCTGCTTTGCGGCCGTTGTGTCGCCGGATTGAAAAAATTGATAGGCGCTTTGCAACACAGGATTGATTTGATTGCCGCTGCTATTGTGCAGGACTTTAATGGATTCGTTCTGGGCTGGCCCTGATGAGGGGAGAGGCGTCTTTTTCGCAGGCAGCAGCTTGTTTTGGGGATCTATCGCATCGGCTACAACAACGCCCTTTTTTGCGTGAGTTTCCGGCGCGCTGGCAACTTCTACTAAGACGGCTGCCAAAGTGTTTTTTGCTGGAGATGGCACATTTTCGGGGGCGGCGCCACCTGGTGGGGATGTCGATGCGCTAGCAGTTACCGATGGGGCGGATGGTACCGGTGGGGTTTCTATTGGGGCGGCAGGCAAAGGCTGAGGATTGGGTGTCGCTGTCGTCAGAATCGGAGGAGATTGTCCGGCGATTTGCCAATAAAAATAGCCGGATAAGCCAAGTAAAGCGGCCACGGCCACACTGAGGCTGGCGATCATGAAAACAGGCCGCTTACGTGGTGCTTGTTTTGAAGAAAAAACCGACTGCGCTTTTTGCTGTGACGCCACTATTTTTTTTGCTTCTTGCTCTGCGGCTTGCTGCTGTTCAAGGCTAATTTTTGGCGTGGTGGGACGAGGCGGAATAGGCGATGGTTCAGGTGTCTTTACAGTGGTGGGTGCGCTGCTGGTCGCCTTGTTGTCCGGCATTAATGTGGCGAACGCTGTGGGGGCCTGCTTGACCTCGCTCGGCACCAATAGTGCATCGGCATCCAATTTTTGTTCGACGGGATTTTTTTGGTCGCTTGGGCCTGCGGGTTCAAATACGAGCGTTAGTTCAGGTATTTCTGTGGACTCGGGTAGCAGCGTAGGGAGTGGCGTTTTTTTCTCAACGGCGGCGCTATTCACGATCGCGGCATCGGATTCCTTGGGTGTTAAGGCCAAGGCCTCATCCAGTATTTTGGGCGATTCTGCTTGTGCCAGCGCGTCATCGGAAGGCAGGCCATTTTTTTTGGCATGCTCCGCTTTTTTAAGCGCTTGCATTAATAAACTCATGAACCGGCTGCCTTGGTTTTTCCAGGCTTGGGTGAGGGAGCGGTTTCAGAGTAAGGTTGTTTATTAAGTGGCGTTTCGTCGGGAAGCAGATAGCGAAAATTCTTATAATCGCCGCTGATGCTGGCGTCTTTCACTACCACCGGACGCATGAAAATCACCAGTTCGGTTTTGGTGCTAGTTTCGTTGCGATAGGCAAAGGCATCGCCTACCAAGGGAATTTTGTTCAGTCCCGGCACGGCATCTTTCAAATTGTCCACGGTGTCTTGCATCAAGCCGCCCATGACAGCAATCTGGCCACTGCTTACCTTGAGTATCGACTCCATTTCGCGCGATTGAATGACCGGGACATTGCTCACGACGGACGCGGCTGCCAGCACCGGGTTGGGATCCTGGACATAACCGATGATGCGGGAAATACTTGGACGCACATTGAGCGTGACTTCGTCGCTATCGGCAATCTGTGGCGTCACGCTCATGACAAAACCAACAGGCACTGTATTGAGACTGGAACTATAGGTGCGGATTTCTGCTGCAGTGGCAGTGGCGGGTGTAATGGTCGCGTTGATGGTGAAATAGACCCGGTTATCCACCACTTTGAGCAAAGCAGTCTGGTTGTTTAGTACGCTAATTTTGGGACTGGATAATACCTTCACTTTGCCAAATGACTCCAGCAGTTGAATGGTGGCGGTGATATCGCCGATGCCCGACATTGGTTTGAGGTAGTTCAATAAAAACATGCCGGGTGTCGTTCCCGGAACCACGTTGCTGGGCAGCGAGTTGGTGCCAATTTGTCCCTGTGTCAGAGAGGGGCCCGATGATCTGCTGTTGCTGACTCTGGACCAATTGATACCTTGCTGATATTGATCATTGAGCTGTACTTCGACGATGGTCGCTTCGATCAACACCTGGCGTTTGGCGCTGGACATAATCAAATCGAGAAATTCCTGGATTTTGTCATGTTGCCGACTAGTCGCACGTATGGCAACCAAACCCGTTTCTGCGTTGACGATCACCGATGCGGCACGCTCAGTTTCCGACACTTGCTGGTTGCTGCTTGTTTGTTGGGTCGCGCCACCTTGCTGGGATGGATTCCCTGCAGATCCTGCAGTAGGTGCGGTTCCACTCTTGTTGCCCGCTTGATCGTCCTTTTGGGACTGTCGGTCATTCGTGCTTTCCGACCGTGATTTGATGACGAGTTTGTCGGTTTCTTTCAGGATGTCTTTGATATTTTTTTCCAGGACTTCCCAAAAATGATTGTTCGATATATTCGATACCGACGTGGTGGAATTATTATTGCCTTCCCCGCCACCCGTACCTCCTCCGGTAGTGCCGATTTGGGTTGCGATGCTGACTTTCCCTGTGGTGTTGCGGCTGATATTGACGTAATCAATTTTGTAGTTACGCAAAAAAGCCGTATCCGGCAACACAATCAAATTCGGCCCATCCAATTCATAGCGCATATCGACTTGCTTTGCGATACGGGTCAGCAATTGCGGGAGCGTCTGATCGAGTGCATTCAGGGTGACTTCACCCTCGATATCAGGATGGATATCCACATTTAATTTGGCATCGCGTGCCAGGGCGAACAGAAGCGATTGCACCGGCACTTTATACACAGTCACGCTGTAAGTTTCGACCTTTGGTGTCGGCTTAGGCGCGTGGATGGTAGGACTTTGCTGGACCAGCTCCGGGATGGTGTTCGTTGGTTGCAGCTTCTCACTAATGTGGCTTGGCGATGGCGGAATCGCTGTTGTGCCGCATGCCGCTAGAACGCTGCAACAGATGATGGCGGAGAATTTAGTCATTAATAGTATCCAGGCATCCCAACATCCAAGGCAGTTTGCAATGAGGAAATTGCATATTTGCGATAAGGAATTCTATTCTAGAATCATCAGTTAGGCGCAATATTTCATGTATTCCATTAACATTAGCCGTAGTTTTGTGGTGGCTAATGCAACTTACTGAGTCCACAAATCGTCGCTATTAGTACGCCTAATTTCTTCCCTGATCCCGCTGATAGTGCGCAGCTGTGGGCGGTAACCCCACTGTTTTGCCAATGTGGACAGGGTCGCGTTGGCTTCTGCGCGTGTTGAAAAACTACCGTAAAGAACGCCGTAACGGGGTGTAGTGCCCGCACGGCTAGGATAGACATACAGTTTCTCGGTACCGATTTCGGACTGTGTTTTGTTTAAAAATTGTTCTATCAATGGAAGTTTATCGCCTACCATTAACGTGATTTGAATGCTGAAATGGGCCGCTTCTTCGTTGTCCAGCCAGTTCTTTGATGCGAGTAAACGTTGCCGTAAAAATCCGCTGGTAGGGGTTGGCACCGGCAGTGCTTGCGATGCGACAGCGAGAAGTGGGGCCGATGTTTTTTCTATCGCCTCGCTGGCTTGTTTCTGAAGCACCGCAATCGGGGCGGGATTTTCGGGGGCCGCAGCTGGCGTGACAATGGGCGGCGTTAGCGTGGTGGTGGTTACGGGAGAAACTAAGGCAGCAACGGTAACGGGGGTAGGGAGGACGCTCGTTTTGACAGCGGGTTTGACTGAACGTATTGCAAGCACCGAGTTGAGGATGGATGGCCCGAAAAAATTCCATGCGCCTGCTGCAATACTGGCAATGGAGATCAATAAAATTAGGATGATGGTCAATTTTCGTCGCTGAGACCGCGCGACGGCATCCGAAAACTCGCTGTCCCGAATGGCTGCCTTGATATGTTTTGCGGTAATGGTATGGGTATTATTTGCAAAGGCTGCCAGCAAAGATTTATCAGCCAAAATGCAAATTCGTCGAACGATGCCTTCGGATACCGTTGCTAATAGTTTGATCGCGCTTTTGCTGAAAATATCGGGCCCATGATAACCCGCTGCCTGCATACGAAACATCAAAAATTCCGGGATGACCGCCAGTGTCAATGGAGGCACGTCAAAGCTGTGAGTGATCCGTTCCTTAAGTTGGCGCATGCGGGGCAAGGCCAGGCTTTCATTAAGCTCCGGTTGGCCGAACAGGACGATCTGGAGCAGCTTGTGATGGGCCGTTTCCAGGTTGGAGTACAGGCGAATTTCTTCTAATGTTGCCAACGGCATGGCTTGCGCTTCCTCCACCAATAACACCACCTGCCTGTTGGTGACGTGTTTTGTAATGAGATCGGTTTGCAGTAGACGAATCACTTGATCGACACGCTTCTCATTGGTGTCGATACCCAGTTCGCTGGCAAGGGCATACACCACTTCTTTGGGATTGAGGGTGGGGTTTATCAGGTAGATCACCACTACATTTGACGGCAGCATGGCTTCGAGCATGCGGCACAACATGGTCTTTCCACTACCGACTTCACCCGTGACTTTGATGATGCCTTCGCCATGCGTAATGGCGTAAATCAGTGCTTCGAGAATGTCCCCGCGTTTATTGCCGGTAAAGAAAAAATCAGGATTTGGGGTGATACCGAAAGGCGACTGGCTAAGGCCGAAGTGAGATAAATACATGTGGTCTTTAGGTTATGGCCAGCGTTGATTAGCGTTATTCAGTGTGAATTATAAGCACATATAAGCACATCTTTTAGCGAGATTGGTTGTACCTTAATCTAAGGTACGGTTAAATTTAACATTTAGGCTATACAGTTCAGGTAAGCTTGTTCCAGGGTATCGGCTGCGTAGGCATGCCGGCATTCTGTTGGTGACCCGACAAAGCGCAGCTGACCGTCATGCAAAATCGCCATGCGGTCACAAATTTCTTCTACGTCTGCCAGCGCGTGGGAACTGAAAAATAAGGTGCTTCCGGTTTTGCGTAATTGTTGCAAGCGGGCCTTGAGCAGGGCACGTGCTTTGGGATCGAGCCCGCTCATAGGTTCATCAAGTACATACAGATCTTTATGCGTTAGGAAGCAGGCCGCTAGTCCCAATTTTTGAGTCATTCCTTTCGAGTAGGAGCGGACTGGCCGGGTTAATGCCGATGAGTCCAGGTCCATCTCTTGCAATATGGTGTGAGTCTCTGATGGCGTGTAAGCTAAATTTTGTAGCTTGAGAACGTACTTAAAAAAATCCATCCCGGTCAAATAGTACGGTGGCATAAACCGCTCCGGCAAAAATGCCACCGGTTTCCGCGCGTCCGGTAGCCGATGACTGACCCCGAAAATATCGATGGTGCCCTCATCAACGGCACAAAAATCAAATAAGCATTTGATGAGTGTTGTTTTCCCCGCGCCATTCATACCTACCAAGCCAAAAAACTCTCCCTTATTGATCTCTAAATCAATCCCCTTGAGGATGCGTTTTTTTTCGTAACATTTCATAAGGTTGTGGAATCGCAACGCAGGAATAGCCATGTTCTGAATGCTTTCTAATACTTAATTACCTACCTAATGGAAATAGGGCGATATACATGCCATCGAATTGAAAATGTCACTTCATTATCATCAATAATTTTGGATTTTTGCAATCATTTTGATGAAATGCAAAACGCACGGTATTTAAATAGCTTTGTAGAATAGAATAAAGGCACATTTTTTTCAAATTGGGTTGCATCGAAAGTGGGGTAAGCCGGGCGATTATTTTTCCTGCTCGGTTTATTTTTGGTATCAATCCTGTGCAAATCAGATCATTAGAGGAAGCTTATGGCCAGGCCAGAAAAAGTTCGTCTTGGTGAGATATTGGTACAGCAAAAGCTGCTTTCCGAAGACCAGCTTACCACTGCCTTAGGTGAGCAAAAACGGACCGGGCGCAAGCTGGGCCGGGTGTTTGTTGAAAATGGCTTCGTCACAGAAGATCAGATTTCCAACGCTTTGGCCAAGCAGTTGAACATTCCCTATGTCAATCTTAAATTTGTCAATGTAAGCCCTGAAACTGCGCGCCTGTTGCCGGAAACCCAATCGCGACGCTTCCGCGCGCTGGCGATGGAGGAGCGTGGCGCTACCCTTGTCATCGGTATGGCCGATCCGACAGACCTCTTTGCCTATGATGAAATTGCGCGCTTGGTGAAAAGAAATATCGAACTGGCGGTTGTCAACGAAAGCGAATTGCTGCATACCATCGACCGGCTCTATCGCCGGACCGAAGAAATTACCGATTTTGCGCGTGAGCTGGAGCATGACTTAGGCGACAGCGTGGTCGATTTCGGCACGCTGGCCATGACGCCAGGACTGGAAGAAGCGCCTATCGTCAAGCTGTTGCAATCGGTTTTCGATGATGCGACTCAGGTCGGTGCCTCTGATATCCATATCGAACCGCAGGAAGGGCGCCTGCAAATTCGTTTTCGTATCGATGGCGTACTTTATCTGCAAACCGAAGCCGACATCAAAATTGCCGCTTCGCTGGCATTACGGTTAAAGCTCATGTCCGAACTCGATATTTCGGAGAAGCGCTTACCTCAGGATGGACGTTTCGCGATTAAGGTTAAACAACAGCGCATCGACGTGCGTATTTCCACCATGCCCACCCAATATGGCGAATCGGTCGTCATGCGTTTGTTGAATCAGGCAGGAGGTATGATTAAACTTGAGTCGCTCGGCTTTCCGCCCAAAATGCTGGAACGGTTGCGCGCCATTATCCGACGGCCTAATGGTTTGGTGCTGGTAACCGGCCCCACGGGTAGTGGCAAGACGACCACCTTGTATGGCGCCTTGGCTGAGTTGAATACGTATGAAAAAAAACTGATTACCGTCGAAGACCCGGTCGAATACCGACTAACCGGTGTCAATCAGGTACAGATCAACGAAAAAATTGATTTGAGTTTTGCCAGAGTGTTGCGCTCCGCTTTGCGCCAGGATCCCGACGTGGTGTTGGTAGGGGAGATGCGTGACCAGGAAACCGCCCAGATCGGTATGCGCGCGGCGCTGACCGGTCACCTCGTATTATCTACCCTGCATACTAATGACGCTGTAAGTACGCCGATACGTTTACTCGATATGGGCGTGCCCCGCTACATGGTCGGCAGCGCGCTCCAGGCTGTCCTGGCACAACGCCTGGTACGTGTTATTTGCGAAAGTTGCGTCGAGTTGGATGAGGTAAAACCGACCGAGCTGGCGTGGCTCAAAGTAGAGTTAGGCGATACCGTGCACACCCACAGCTACAAACGGGGACGCGGTTGTTCGCGCTGTAACGGCACCGGTTATAGAGGACGTACAGGAGTTTATGAAATGCTGGAAATGACTGAGGCGGTTGCGACGGCAGCCAATCATCAAGACCCTTCAGAGTTTCTGAAAATAGCGCAGGCGCAGATGGCAGGCGAGACTTTGCGCAGACACGCGGTGGCGCTGGTGGTGGCAGGAAAAACCACCGTGTTGGAAGCCATGCGCATCAGCAATCAGTTTGAGGATTAGGGACTGATATGCCATTTTTCGCTTACAGAGGACGCAACGCCCGGGGTGAATTGATGGAAGGGGTGTTGGAAGGTGTCGATAGTGGCGGCGTTGCGGATCAATTGTTCAACACCGGTGTGACACCTGTCGAGATCAAACCTGCGCCGCAGCCAGCAACTGCAGGAGAGATCGGCTGGTGGGAAAAATTTAGCGGAGAGAAAATAAATCCAATTGATGTGCAGCTATTTAGTCGCCAGCTCTACACCCTTCTGAAAGCGGGCGTTCCGCTGATGCGAGGATTGGCTGGTTTGCAGGAATCGGCCATCAATAAATCATTTGCGCGCATCCTGAAAGACATGCGCGAATCACTCGATGCAGGGCGCGAACTGTCGGCTGCGATGCGCCGTCATCCTGAAGTATTTTCTTATTTTTATCTGAACATGGTGCGCGTCGGCGAAATGACGGGGCGCTTGGAAGAGGTATTTCTGCGCCTGTTCGACTACCTTGAATTTGAAAGGGAAATGCGCGAACGGGTGCGTACCGCTTTGCGTTATCCCATGTTCGTTGTGGCAGCGATGGCAGTGGCGATTGCGGTGATCAATCTGTTTGTGATTCCCGCTTTTGCCAAAGTGTACGCCGGGTTCCATGCCGAGCTTCCTTTAATGACCCGAATACTGATTAATTTTTCCGATTTCACGGTGAATTACTGGTGGTTGATGATGGTCGGTGTAGTCGGGGCTTTCGTGGTATTTAAGCTCTACATCGCGACGAGTGCGGGCCGCTATCAATGGGACAAACTTAAGCTCGGATTCCCCATTTTCGGAAAAATTATATTGAAAGCGACACTGGCTCGTTTTGCGCGTAGTTTCGCACTTTCGAGTAAAAGCGGCGTGCCCATTGTACAAAGTCTTAATGTTGTGGCACAAACTGTCGATAACGCTTATATAGCCAGTCGCGTTGAGCAAATGCGCGATGGCGTCGAACGTGGCGAAAGCATTTTACGAACTGCCATCACGAGTGGTGTGTTTACGCCGGTGGTGGTGCAAATGATCGCGGTCGGAGAAGAGACCGGCGAGCTTGACGATTTAATGGATGAGATTGGTTCGATGTATGAGCGCGAAGTGGACTATGAACTAAAGACATTGGCCTCGCAAATTGAACCGGTGTTAATTGTGAGTTTGGGTGTACTAGTGCTGATTCTGGCTCTGGGTGTGTTCCTGCCGATCTGGGATTTGGGCAAGGTTGCTTTGCATAGATAGTGAGTAATGAAGAAGGCGGCATCATGCCCAGGCATCGCTGGGGCACGGCATGCCCTGCCTCTACTAAGAACGTATGCTGAGGGGTTGAAAAACCTTGAGCAGTCTTCATCCTAATAAGGGAAGGCCATGAATTTTGCAAGCATCAAGAAAAAGACGGCCGATGAGTTTTAGTCAACGAGACGCATTCACGAGGGGGCGGTTAACGAGGTGGCACTCGACATGGCACTCGACGTCACGCTCAATACAGTACGGATTTTCATTGTTTGAATTGATGGTGGTTGTTTGTGTACTCGCCGCGGCAAGCCTGTTTTTTTTTGATCGCATGCTGTGGTATCAAGAAGCGGCAGAAAAATCCGCAGTGGATATTACCGTCATGCACCTGCGTAATGGTTTGCGATACCGAACAGCCGAGATGTTGTTGCAGCATCAGGACAAAGAAGTCGTTAATTTGATCGGTGCCAATCCGATGCAATGGGTAGATATGCCACCGCCCACATACATGGGTGAACTAAGGCAGCCGCAGTGGGATCGCATTGCACCGGGCAGTTGGTATTTCGATGGAGAAAAAGGCGAGCTTGTGTATCGTATAAAAAGGGGGCAGCACTTTAATTCTGGAACCAGTAGCGCAAAAATGTTACGTTTTCGTGTGATCGCAAACTACCGCAAAACCAGCGCTGATCAGTCCGCTATACTGGCCGAAGGTCTTCAGCTTCTGTTACTTGAACCGTACCGGTGGTTTTAAAAAGAAAATTAATGGTTTTGCCTTGAGGTAACGGAAAAAATAAGTTAAATTGTATTCACAGAGGTTAATTCATAGAACAGGGTGAGTAAAATGAACCAACAACAACAGGGTTTTACGTTAATTGAATTGATTGTGGTGATCCTCATTCTGGGGATTCTTTCTGCCACTGCATTACCCCGGTTCATGTCTGCCCAGGTCGATGCCAGGATATCCAAGGCGCAAGGGGTTTATGGCGCGGTACGGTCTGCAGCCGCGCTGGCTAAAGCGCGTTGCGAACTCGATTTGGGACGGGGCCTGATTGCGGCAGGGCAGTGCGGTAACGCAGCGGCTCAGGTCACGATGGATGGTACGGCAGTTGATATCGTCAACCGCTATCCCGCAGCGACTACCGCCGGTATTTTGGCCTCAACCCAGCTCGATGCCGTCAATGATAATTTGACGATAGTGGGAGGCCCTCCTTATGTAATCGAGATTAACGGCGCGACGACGCCGGCAAATTGCAGTATTTCCTATACCGCTGCAGCTGCTGTCGGTGTTGCACCCGTCATAGTGCTTGTTACTACCGGGTGCTAGAGTGAGATGTTTTTTATTTTTTTATAATTGGAGATGAAAATGAATACCAGACTAAATATGAAGCAACAAAGCGGTTTTACTTTGATTGAATTAGTAGTGGTCATTGTTCTTTTGGGAATTTTGGCTGCGACGGCCTTGCCTCGGTTTATAGGGATAACGGCGGACGCTCGTTTTGCTGCAGCCAATGGTTTGTTTGGGGCCATTCAATCAGTGGCAGCAGTTGCGCATGCCCAAGCTCTTGCACAAAATCAACTTGGGGCAACGGGCACCATTACGATGGAAGGTGTAACGGTTAATCTGGTTTTTGGCTACCCCAGAACGGCGGCAGGTGGGGTTGATAGTGCACTAACTACTTTTTCCGGCTTTACTTATGCGGGAGGCACGGGGATATTTTCTCAAACCTCAGCTACCGTACCGGCTAACTGTGGTGTTACCTACGCACAACCGACCGGAGCTAATCTTGCGCCGACCATTACGCTTAGCGCCAGCGTGGTCAACTGCGGATAAATCTTTCGAGTTGGTTTGTAAGCCCGGCCTGAGTGAATGCCGGGCTTTTTTATTGAGACCTCTAATTGGGGAAAATAGAAGTTGGCGGGTCTCAAATTGTTGGATTATTTTTGAAATTTTATTTGCCTCGTATTTTTTCATTTTTTGAAAGTGAAAAATTTCTGGGAATGTGTGTGCTGGGTGGACTTAATCCATTTTGGCTTATCAAGAAAATCCAATTTTATTGAGTTAATTAAATAGTTTTCTGTTCGATATATGTTTTGTCCTAAATGTTAGGCATTGAATGATCAATCCCAAAAAAACTGGTTTCACATTGGTGGAATTGATCGTTGTTTTGGTCTTAATTGGGATTCTTGCGCTCACTGCATTACCGCGATTTTTTAGCCGCCAAACATTTGATGCACGCGGGTTTTATGATCAATCTTTGGCGATGGTGCGCTATGGACAGAAAGTGGCGATTGCGCAGCACCGATTGGTGTTCGTCAACGTTGCGTCCGGTAGCAGTAAACTTTGCCTGACTTATATTGCCGATACCACTTGTACCAGCGGAACCGGTGTCACTAATCCGGCAGACCAAACCTTTTTTGTGAAAACTGCGCCAGCTGGTATCACTTTTTCGGCTTCGATTTCCTTTTCTTTTTCAGCCATCGGAAAACCCAATCCCGATGCCCAGGTCCTCATTAACATCGTTGGTGACGGTATGACCCGTCCCATCACAGTTGAGCAGGAGACCGGCTATGCCCATTAAGAACCAGTACCAGAGCGGGATTTCACTGATCGAGCTGATCATTTTCATCGTTATTGTCAGCATTGGCGTTGCCGGTATTTTGTCGGTGATGAATGTCACTAGTCGTCATAGCGCCGATCCATTGGTACGTAAACAAGCCATTGCTGCGGCTGAATCGCTGTTGGAAGAAGTTTTCCTTCACCCCTTTACTTACTGCGACCCGAGTGATGCTAATTTTTTTACCGCCAATGGCCCTGCAAGTCCACCAGGTACTATCACGTGCGCCACGGCGGCAAACAATGAAACTGCGTTGACCTTTCAGGCAGGCGAAACACGCTATGCGAATGCGTCTCCATTTGACAATGTAGGCGATTACAATGGTTTTGCGACAGTGGGGGGGATCGTGAGCATTGTTGACGGTACTACTGTTGTACTGCCTAGTTACAATGCGCAAGTGACCGTGACTGCCGTTGGTAGTGGTTATGGCCTTCGCGATACCTTGGGTGCTTTGGACAATACCGCAGCCTTGAGAATCGATGTGCGTGTCATTGGGTTGGGCGAGGATATTACCGTTTCTGCCTTTCGATTTCGTTATGCACCTAATTTTGCGCCTTGAACTATTCTATGCCCATTCGTCAAAAAACCGAGGCCGGATTTACGCTGATCGAAGCGGTGATTGTCATCACTATCACGGCCATCATTGCAGCGGTGGTGGCGGTGTTTATCAAGGCACCGATACGAGGTTATTTCGATAGTGTGCGTCGGGCCGAAATGACAGATACCGGTGACACGGCATTAAGAAGGCTTAGCCGCGATTTGCATCTTGCCGTGCCCAATAGTGTGCGTGTGATACCAACAGCGATAACGCCGGGCGCTACCTATTATCTCGAATTTCTGCAATCCAATAGTGGCGGCTACTATCGATCGCAGTGCAGTGTTTTGCCTTGTCCTGTCGGAGAAAATATCCTGGATTTTACAATTGCGGATACGGGCTTTGATGTGCTGGGCGGCTTTCCTGCACAGCCGGCAGCGGATCAACCTGTGGTGGGTGATTTGGTGGTGGTGTATAACCTGGGAACTACAGGAGCGGATGCCTATAGTGGAAACAACACGTCGGCGATTACGGCAATGACAGCGACTAGTCTTAGTATTGCGCCGTTCCGTTTTCCATTTGATTCACCTGCCCAGCATTTCCAGATAATAGATAGTCCAGTAACCTATGTTTGCACACAAGGCAGCAACGGTACTGACGGTACCGGCACATTGACGCGTATTTCGGGCTACACGATCACGGCAGCTCAGGCCACGCCGCCGACGTTGGGCGCTGGTATTAGAACAACGCTATTGGCGAGCAAGGTGAGCGGTTGCGAGATTACTGATCCCATCAATTTGCCTCAGCCTGGTTATGCCTTGGTCACTATCAAGCTGACATTGCAAAATAATGGGGAAGTCGTGACCCTATACCATGAGGCCCACATTAATAATGTTCCATAACCATTCTCAGCGGATGTCGACAGTATGCGCTCCTTGTCTTGATCGATGGAGCGTCAAGCGTTCAAGCCAAGGATTTTCTATTGTTTCAGCAATTTTCTTGTTGGTGGTATTAGCGGCCTTGGGGACATTTATGGTGGTTTTCTCGACTGCCCAGCATACTACTTCGGCGACCGATCTTGAGGGCAGTCGCGCTTATTGGGCCGCGCGTTCCGGGCTTGATTGGGGGATGTATCAGGCGTTGGATCCGGTAGCAAGAACCACCTACGCGTGCGCGACCACATGCGCGTTTGCAACCCCGCCTTGTACGGGTGCGGCCAGTGCCGGGGCCGCAACAAATAATGTGCAAATGGGTGGATTTACTGCTACGGTCAGTTGTACTTGCACACCGGTGTGTCAGGCAGGTACGTTTACCCAGGTATTTACCTTAGTGGCAAATGCCTGCAATCAACCCAGTGCGGGTGCCTGTCCCCATGTCGGCGTGCCGACAGGTTCCACGTATGTAGAGCGGCAGGTGACTTCGATGGTGGCATTTTAGAAATTTTCTGCATGTGCGCAGGGATGTTTGTATACGGGAAAATACGGGCAAATACGGGCAAATACGGATGTGAGCGCAGGTTTATTGGGCGTTGGGCGTCAAAGGAGATGACATGAATAACAATGGATTGCATCTTGAAAAATGGGGCGTAAGCCTTCTTTGCTTCCCGCGCTTCGCTAAAAAAATGCAGACCATGTCATTATGGCTCGCAGCGTTGCTGGTCGTGTTCCTGACAGTGGCCGGGCAAGCACAGGCTGCGGCCCCGACATTCCAAGCCGCAGGTGTCGCAGTGAGCGGTACCGGGTCCGTCAATCCTGCCTGGCCAACCCATCAGTTTGGAGATCTGGCGCTTCTTTTCGTTGAAAGTGCCGGTGGCGAACCGGCGACGCTCTCGACTCCGGCAGGGTTTGTTGCGGTAGCTAATAGTCCGCAGGCGACAGGCGCTACCACGAACGGCGCTCGTATCACCGTGTTCTGGGCGCGTGCGACATCGACTGCGATGGCGACGCCACGGGTTGCTGACGCGGGCGATCACGTTTATGCCCAGATCCTGACTTATCGAGGTGTGGTCAATGTCGGCAATCCTTGGGATGTCACCGGTGGTGGCGTCAAGGCTGCAGCGAGTGGGACGGTCACGGTGAGTGGCGTGACGACGACCGGCCCGGAAACCTTAATTGTGCAAGCTGTCGCACGCGATGATGATTCGGCAGCTGCTGAGTTTAGTGCCCAGACGAATGGCAGCTTGGTGGGTCTTACGGGACGATCCGACGCAGGGACCACATCCGGCAATGGCGGTGGCTTTGCGGTATGGGACGGCACCATGAATGCGGCAGGCGCGACGGGCAATACCACGGCCAACGTAACTAGTTCAATCAATGCATTTCTGACGATTGCGCTCAAGCCGTTTTGTACGGCACCCAGTAATGTTCCAGTGGGTGTCGTGGTGAGCTGTGTGTGTGATACTTTTGGCAGAGCTACTCTTAACCCCTCAACGATTTTCGGTAGCGCAGCCTGGGTTCCCTCGAGCAGCGATGGTCTTAATAACGATCCTTACATTAACGTTACCAGCGGCCTGTTGCGCTTGACTGAAAATACCGGCAATAACGCGAAGGCAGCCACGGTGCCGGCCATTTTCCCCGCCAGTGGCAATTACATTTCGGTCGAATTTCAAGCCTATGCGTACAACGGCAATGGCGCCGATGGTATCGCAGTGACTTTGTCTGATTCATCGATCCCGGCAGTACCCGGTGCGTTTGGTGGTTCTTTAGGGTATGCCCAACAGACGAGTATTCCCGGTTTTGCGGGCGGTTGGCTGGGCGTGGCTCTGGATGAATTTGGCAATTACCAGAATCCAACCGAGGGGCGCGTCAACGGCCCCGGATTTATTGTGCAGTCGGTCGGTGTGCGTGGACCTGGGAAAGCGACTAACGGTTATCGCTGGCTTGGTGGCACAGCGAGCAATCCCGGCGGTCTGGGTATCGATAATACGGGGTCTGCCACCCCGGCTCCCGGTTATATGTACCAAGTGGTGGTCGATGCGCGCAATGCGGTGGGGGGCACGATTAATGTCAATGTCAATCGCGATGCTACGACCAAAAATGGGAATTCTTATGTTTCTCTGTTCGGCCCTTTTAATGCTTACACGGAAGCCAATTTTGCATTGACTCAGGGCTGGACGACGAAGGTGGTGCCGGATTATTGGAAAATTTCTTTTACCGGCTCTACCGGCGGACAAAACAATATTCACGAAATTGGGGGCCTGCGCGTCTGCGCCCAGAGTATTGCACCGCCGACCGGGGGGGTGGCAAGTGGGTTCTCTGCCATCGATGAAGCGTTTCCGATCGCAGCCGGTTCGACGGTACCTGCCTATCCTAATTTTCAGACGGGCGACATCTACATGAAGCTGGCCGGAACCCCATTCAAGCTTTGGGTAGCGGCGTTGACTGCGACGGGGATCTCGGACTCTTATTCCGCTGTCAGCAATAAATTTCTGTCCGTAAAAATTGTCGACAATAGTGATGGACTTTGCGGTCCCGATACCGCGCGTACTTGCAACGGCGCTTGCACTGGAAAGGCGGCAGTGGAAGCGGGCGGCACACAGATTTTGCAATATATTTCGTCTGATAAAGGGGCCAAACTGTCGCCTTCCTATACTTTAAATTCGGCCTGGAACAATCTGATCGCGGTGATCAAGGAATGCACCAGCGTGACTTGCGCCACCTTTACCGCGACAGCGCCTGCGTGTTCGGCCGATTCATTTTCGGTGCGCCCATTGACCGTGGCGGTTTCTTCCACGAGCGCCAGTGGTGGGATTGCGGCGACCAATGGCGCGACGACGGGCACGCCAGCCATTAAGGCAGGCAGTAATTTTAATTTGACGGCAACGACTATTAGCGGTTACACCGGTGCATTGAGAATTAATGCGGCATCCTTGGTAAGCCCGGCAATTTGGCCTGGCTCGTTGAATGTCGGAAGCTTTCCTGCTGCGGTTGCCGGCGTGGCAAGTAGCAACACGTTCACCTATGGCGAGGTTGGTGCGTTCAACTTCCTTGCACCCACAGGCGGCGTCCCGATTCCCGGCGTATACGATGATACCTGGACACTGATCGACAGTGTTTCAACGAAAAACGATTGCGTTAGTGGCGTCGTGGCAGCGGCCTATTCGAATACGATTAATGCGAGTGGCAAGTACGGCTGTAACTTTGGCATTAGCGCTAACACCGCGTCTTTTGGCCGTTTTACTCCCGACCATTTTTCTCTGAGTAGCGCGTCGATTGTCAATCGTAGCGATATGGGGGCGGGTACTGGGTGTACTCCGGCATCGACCTTTACTTACATGGGTGAGCCGATGAAGGCATGGTTTACTTTGCAAGCTCAAAATGCCGCAGGCGGTATCACCAAAAATTACGCAGGAACCCTGGCTAAGTTAGATCTAAACACCCCGGCCAATTTAAATCTGGGTGCGCTTGATAGTTTTTCTTCTTCCCTAACACGTACTATCACCCAAATTACCAAAGCTAATCCTGGCGTAGTGGCAACGGCGAGTGTGCATGGCTATGCAATCAATGATCAAGTTTATATCGGCGATGTGCTGGGCATGGTGGAATTAAATGGAACGCTCCAGACTTTGGTGGCTGTTCCTGATACGACCCATTTCTCTATTTCGAACACAAGCAGTAACACCACTTACCTTTCTGGCGGTTACGCGTTAAAAAAGGCGACTACCGGAGTCGATCAAACGGCACGTGTAACGCCGCCGACAAGTAGCAGCGGGACCTGGTTGGATGGGGTAGCTGCGAACGTTTCTTTGGTAGCTAGCTTTAGCCGGGCATTGGATGGTCCCTTCTTAACAGAGCTGGGAATTGCGCCACAAGATCTCGATGGGGTGGTGATCAGCGGATATGGCATGGATATCGTGACGCCTGTTGGCAATGACCACGCATCGTTGGGACTGACTTGGGTGCGCGATGGGCGGATTCGACTTTCCAATGCGCTTGGAACAGAATTGTTGCCGCTGTCGATACCGACGAAGCTAGAGTATTTCAAGGCCGGGACGGGTTGGGTTGTCAGTGCCGATGACAGTTGTACACAGGTTGCCGTGCCGACGAGCGCAGCGGATTTAGCTTTTGCCGCGCAGACGGCCAGAAATAAGCTTGCCTCGGGCGAGGTGATCGCGCGTATGCGCAATGCGGGGGATACGGCCGATGTCCTCGCTCCCAGCATGGGAACATTTACAAAAGGGGACGGGAAATTACGTTTAACAGGTCAGGGTTCGGCTGTATTGGGCCCGGGGAATGGCAACTTTGGTTATGTTGTGGTGACCATTGATCTTGCGTTCCAATCCTGGTTCCAATTTCCGTGGGCGGGCGGTGCGGCTATCAATCCAAGCGCAAGGGCAACTTTCGGCACCTATAAGAGTCCTGTTATTTATCTCAGGGAAACCTATTAAGATGTTAGGTAGTGGGGTGCGCTTGCAGTTCTGAATACGCCGGGTTGGCAGTGGTACCCGGAATATTACGTGTCGGTGGGGCACGGCATGCCGTGCCCCCGGTCTCTGCACGCTGCGTAACATCAGCTAGTAAGCCGAAAAATCATTCAACATTTTGTTCAGGGGAAAATAACTTTGGCGCTATGCTGCTTTTGAGCACAAATGAATTGACAGCAACTCTTTATTCTTTTAGCTTCAAGTAATCTCTATTTATTTAGTTGTGGGCATGGGCTTATTTACGAAATCAAAAAAATTTACTGGATGGATGTCTCTCAGCATACAGGCTGATGGTCTGTGTGCTGCGTACATAACGCGATCACCCTCGGCGCTGCCCAAGGTCGAATGGGTGGCATTCTATCCGACCCATAGTCTGTCGAATGTTCTCCAGTTAGAGAAGCTGTCAAAAGAATTGCAGGCAGTTCGTTATCGTTGTACGAATTTGCTCGCATCCGGCGAATATCAGATGCTGGCTGTGGATGCGCCGAATGTGCCCCGGGAGGAACTGAAAACCGCCATCCGGTGGCGTTTGAAAGACATGCTCGATTTCCATGTCGATGATGCGACTGTCGATGTGCTCGATATTCCAGTAGAAAAAAATGCGCCGCCACGTAACCATACCATGTATGCGGTAGCGGCCCGCAACCAATTGATCGAACAGCGACAAACCCTCTTTTCTGATGCAAAGATGTCGTTGACGGCGATCGATATCCCCGAACTGGCGCAACGCAATATATCGGCGTTGATGGAGACAGAAGCGCGCGGTTTAGCCTTACTTTCGTTTGACGGCGATGGCGGCTTATTGACCATTACTTTTGCCGGAGAATTGTATCTTGCGCGGCGTATTGACATCCCCCTGGCGCAGTTGGTGCAATCGGATGCCGCTCAGAAAACGGCCTTGTTTGAACGCATTGCGTTGGAGTTGCAACGTTCGCTAGATCATTTTGATCGCCAGTTTCATTTCATTCCCCTGTCCAAGCTGATGCTTTTTCCCGTAGCAGGGGCGGCCAGTGAACTGCAGGAATATTTGGCGGGGAACTTGTACGTTCCGGTGGAGGGTTTGCAGCTGGCGGCAGCGCTAGACATCACCAAGGTGGCAGAATTGCAGCAACCTCAAGCCCAGCAACGTTACTTCAAAGTTCTGGGTGCGGCATTACGTCATGAGGAGACGGTGCTGTGAGCCAGCAAATCAATTTATTCAATCCCATTTTTCTTAAGCAGAAAAAATACTTTTCTGCTGTGACGATGGTGCAGGCATTAGGCTTGATTTTACTGGGGTCGTTACTCATTTCTTTTTATGCCGGGTATCAAGTTTCCCGCTTGAATAAAGAGGCGGTGTACACCACCGCCAGATTGGCAGATTCTCAGGCGCGACTGAGCAGAGCTCAGAATGAGTTCGGCCCGAAACAAAAGAGCGTGGCATTGGAAAATGATATTGCCAAATTGGATGCGGAGGTGAAGGGATTGCAGCAAATTTTTTCTGTGCTTAGCGCAGGTGATTTTGGTAACACGAAGGGTTACTCGGAATATTTCCGGGCATTTTCACGTCAGCGTCTGGAGGGGTTGTGGCTAACGGGATTTAGTATTATTGGGGCAGGCAATGACATCGGGCTGCAGGGACGGGTACTGCGTGCAGAGCTGGTTCCCGCATATATTACCCGTCTGAAAAATGAGGCGGTGATGCAGGGGAAATCTTTTTCCACGTTGGAAATGCATACGCCGCCAGTAGAGCCGGAGGCGAAAGACATGGCATCGGATAAAAGTGCGGGTAAGCCGAAACCGGCTCCTTACATTGATTTTGATTTGCATTCTGCGGCTAGTGTAAAAGAGTCGATTGATGCGTCCGGGGCAAAAAGCAAATGAAGCAGCTTTGGCAAAAAACCGCGCTCAGAATTGATGCGTTGAGCCTGCGTGAACGGGCGATGGTATTCGTTGCTGTCGCCAGCGTGCTCATTACGCTGATCAATTCCTCGCTGCTTGATCCACAACTAGCTAAGCAACGCAAAATCGCCGATAAAGTGAAGCAGGAACAGGGGCAAATTGCAACGAATCAAGCGGAAATTGATCACATGCTTGCTGCGCAGAAAAATGACCCAGATGTAATTAATCGTGACCACTTCCAGGAACTGAAGAAGAAGTCTGACCAGATGCACGCGCAATTGCAGGAGATGCAAAAAAGTTTGGTCGCGCCTGACAAAATGGCCGTTTTGCTCGAGGATATTTTACGACGCAACAGCCGTTTGCAGTTGTTGTCTCTGAAGACATTGGAGGTGGCTAATTTGACTGGTGGGGCAGTTAGTGCGGACACCATTCCAAATAAAGCCGGAGGCGCAGTTGCTTCCGTGAAGGAAAATAGTGACCTTGCCCCCGCTGTCGGCGCAATTTATAAGCATGGGGTAGAGATCGTGGTTCAGGGCGGATATCTCGATATGATGAATACGATGGCCTCATTAGAGGCGATGCCGTGGCAGTTATTTTGGGGGAAGGCGACGCTAAAGGTGGACGAATATCCGAAAACTACATTAACGCTCACCCTGTACACCTTAAGTCTGGATAAGAAATGGCTGAACATTTGAAGCGGAATTTGACCTTCATGCGCTCTTTTGTGTCGCATCGTCGCAGCGTTACCATGAAAAAAATGGGCCTGCGAACCGTCACACTGTCGTTTTTTTGCATCGTGCCGATGGTAGTTGGCGCAGAAAATTTGATCGATCCTACACGCCCGCCCGTGTCAATGGGTAGTATGGCGCAGGAGACTGACGCCGCCTTTGCATCGCAGTCAAAGTTGCAATCGGTATTGATTTCTCCGGGGCGGCGAGTGGCGATGGTGAGTGGCAAAACGGTACGTGTTGGCGATACTGTGGGTGACATGCGGGTTCTCAAAATAGGGGAAAGTGAAGTGGTTTTGGGCAGCGGTAAAAGTGTGCAAACATTAAAACTTTTCCCCGCGCTCGAAAAACGTCAGGTTGCTATTCAGCCTGCCTTAAAATCTGTCGTTAATAGTCACACAATCAAAGATAAATAGAGCATGCAAAAAATTATATTTGCCATTGTTGTCCTCAGTTTGGCCGGGTGTGCCACTTCCATGTCGAAGCAGGAAACCCGTGATTTGATCAATGCCGAAATGAGTAAGGCGACCCACACCAAAGCGCAACCTGCCCAGCCCGACGTTGTGGCAGCGTCTTTGTTACCGCCCTTGAAAATGGAAATGCCCGCACCACGCAAGCCGATGGAAGAACGGTTTGACCTGACCTTCAGCAACGCGCCGGCAGCGCAATTTTTTATGGCGATTGTTTCCGGTACCCGCTATAGCATGCTGGTGCATCCCGATGTCTCCGGGACTATTTCCGCTAATTTAAAGGAGGTCACTGTTTTTGAGGCGCTCGACGCGATTCGTGAGCTGTACGGTTATGACTATAAAGTTGAAGGCAGCCGCATTTACATCAAGCCACTGACTTTGCAAACGCGCTTGTTTCATGTCAATTATTTGACGGGCAGTCGACAAGGATCTTCCGACATTCGTGTGATTTCCGGTTCTGTTAGCGATGCGGTCGGCAGTTCAGGAATGGGGCAGAACGCAGGAACGGGTAACCAGTCGGGCAATACACCGCAGACTAACTCGCATGCACTGTATAACAGCAAAATCAGCACCACCTCGACGAATGATTTTTGGGGTGAATTAAAAGCGTCTTTGGATGCCATTGTCGGCGCTAACAAAGACGGACGCAGTGTGGTGATGAGTCCGCAATCGGGGGTGCTGGTGATTCGCGCCATGCCCGAAGAGCTGCGCAATGTGGATGCGTACCTGAAGGCGACGCAAATTTCGGTGGATCGGCAGGTAATTCTGGAAGCCAAGATACTTGAAGTGCAACTCAACGACAGTTTTCAGTCAGGCATTAACTGGGCATCGTTCGCTTCGTTTCGTGGGGATACCAATAATCGAGTGTCGGGTGGATTCGTGGCACCTGGCACAACGCTGTCTTCGGCTGCTTATAACAACGCATTGTCTGGAACCACCTTGTCCAAGGCAGATAATACTGAACTGACCGATGGTTTGAGTGCTGTCACCAGTTTGTCATTAGCGACTGCCAAAGGTGCGGCCGGTTCCCTGTTTGGTCTCGCTTTGCAGACTAATAATTTTGCTGCGCTGATTTCATTTTTAGAATCGCAGGGATCGGTCAATGTTTTGTCGAGCCCACGCATTGCCACGTTGAATAATCAAAAAGCCGTACTAAAAGTGGGTAAGGATGAATTTTTTGTGACCAGTGTTAGCAGTACGACGACGACAGGGACATCTACTACGACAACACCGAGCGTGACTTTGCAACCTTTTTTCTCCGGGGTGGCGCTTGATGTGACCCCCCAGATCGACGAAGCAGGAAACATCATCTTGCACATTCATCCTTCGGTGAGCAATGTCACTACCATCGATAAGTCGATTAATCTGGGCAGCGCCGGTTCATTGAATTTGCCGTTGGCTTCGAGTGCTGTTTCTGAGACGGACAGCGTGGTTCGTGGCCGTGACGGGCAAATCGTTGCGATCGGAGGCTTGATGCGGCAATCGACGACATCGGATCGCTCACAAGTACCTGGCGCTGGCGATGTGCCTGTATTGGGAGCACTGTTTAAAAATACGGCGCAAGTGGTACAGAAGCGAGAACTGGTGATTTTGCTCAAGCCGACGGTTATTCAAGGCGATGAATCCTGGACTCAGGATTTGCTTGATAGCCAACGCCGTATCCTTGACCTTGATCCAAGAAAACCATCAGCGAAAAAATAAGTAGAGATGAAGCGCGTATCAAGGGCATACGCAGCCAACACCCAGCATGTAGCAAGCATGTAGCAAGGCTAACCAGGCATAAACCAGGCATGTATAAAGCTCACTTTGGTCTACGTGAATCTCCTTTTGGCATCACCCCTGACACGAGTTTTTTTTTCGCCTGTACTAATTCTCAAGAAGCGCTCAATACGTTGTTGATTGCTGCGCAAAATGGCGAAGGCTTCATCAAAATTACCGGTGAAGTCGGCACTGGAAAAACACTGCTGTGCCGTAAATTCATGGCGACGCTGGACAGTAGTTTTGTGACTGCCTACATCCCCAATCCATTTCTGGAGCCGCGTACCTTAATGCTGGCGCTGGCCGATGAACTTGAAATATCCTTGGACAAAGATGTCGACCAGCATCAGCTCTTAAAATCAATTAACCAGCGCCTGGTGGACCTGGCGCAACAAGGCAAGAAACCCTTGTTGTGTTTGGATGAGGCGCAAGCCTTACCTTTGGAGAGTCTGGAGGCGTTGCGCTTGTTGACCAATCTGGAAACCGAGAAGCGAAAATTATTGCAGATTGTCTTGTTCGGTCAGCCCGAGTTGAATCGCAAGCTGGATCTGGATGAAATCCGGCAGCTTAAACAACGCATTTCCTTCCATTACCATCTCGGCCCCTTGAGCAAGGATGATGTCTCCTTTTATATTTCCCATCGCCTCAATATCGCCGGATTTGGTGGCGCCCGACTGTTTAGTGGCGATGCCATTAATGCGCTGTATGCGGGCAGTGGCGGTATTCCGAGACTAGTCAATATTTTGGCTCACAAGGCGCTGATGCTTGCTTACGGCGAAGGTGCGCAACAAGTACGGGGAGCGCACGTCGTGGCCGCAGTGAAAGATACCGTAGCGGCCAAAAACCGATGGACGTCAAGATGGTGGAGAGCGCTGCTTCCGCTTGCCGCATGTATAGGATTAGGATGGGTTTACTATAAATGAGTATAAATGAGCTTGATTAATCGAATGCTGCAGGACCTCGATAAGCGCAGTTCCGAGGGTGCTGCCACTCATGCCATGCAAGGGCAGGTCAGGGCTGTGGCGCCCCGTGTTCGGGATCCCGTGTTGCGCTGGTTATTATCTTTGATAGCGGTGATTTTTTTCGGGTTTTTTGCATGGCAATGGTACGTGACGAAAAAGTCGCCTGGCGAAGCCCCTCTTTTGCCACCGGATGTGCTGGCCCTTTCTTTAAAGCTATCCCCTGTATTGGAGAACACACGTCCATCCGTGGCAACTGATCACACGTTACTCGGACCACCGATCACCATCAAGGACGCCCCCCCCACGAGTCAGTTGGAACCATCGGGCACCAGGCTGATCGTCGCCAAAAAATTAACTGAACCTGCTGAAATGCGCAAAATAGTGACCCCGCCAAACACGGGCTTAGGCATCGCCCCCATTGCGTCCGATGCAGAAATACCTGTAACCATAACGAAGCAGGTCAAAGAGTTAAACGCCCAGCAGCGCGCGGAGAACGCCTATCGGAAGGCAGTATTGCTCCAGCAACAGGATAGATTAGATGAAAGCGTAAGTGAGCTTGAAATCGCCTTGCAACTGGACCCTCGTCATCGCGCCGCACGGCAAGTGTTGGTCGGGATATTATTGGATGGAAAGCGCCAGGATGAGGCGATGCGGAAATTGCAGGAGGGATTGAATTTAGAGCCGAATCAGTCAGGCATGGCAATGATTCTGGCGCGTTTGAAGGTGGAAAGAGGAGACGTTCCGTCAGCGATTGATACATTGCAGCATTCTTTATCCTGGGCCGCAGATCGGCCTGATTATCAGGCATTTCTTGCTGCGTTGTATCAACGTCAGGGACGCCACAAAGAGGCGATTGAATCTTATTCGACGGCCTTGCGTAAGAGTCCGCAGAGCGGTATTTGGTGGATGGGTTTGGGGATTTCTTTGCAGGCAGAGAATCAGTCTGCTCAGGCGCAGGAGGCATTTGTCCGCGCCAAAGCGACCAACACATTATCGGAAACCTTGCAGGCATTTGTGGATCAGCGTCTTAGTCAATTACCGCATTGACGTTCTAAAAATAAGCCCTAATGTTGCGCAGCGCGCAGAGCTTGGAGTTGTGAGTACGACGGGTTGGCCGTGGTGCCAGCTACAACCAAGAATAAAACTTTTGCCAAGCTCTGCGTAACATCAGATAAGATTTGTCGCAGAAGCGATTTTTCCCTATATGCTTCGGGTATCATTTAAGAATTCTCTGCGGGTATGATTGGCCATAAAAATTATCAAGAAAAAATCCATTAGAGGAATAACCCAAACCAGTTTATTGGCATCTGCCCAGATACTATAAAAATTTATTAATCGGTATTTGCATGTACTTGTAAGCATAGAAATTAATAAAAAACATGTGCCAAACGCGATTGTCTCCCCTACGCCTGATCACGCTCGCCGTGCTGTTAATGTGCGCGCCCTTTGTCTATTCTGTGGGATTGGGGCAGATTTATGTGAAGTCGGTATTTGGCCAGCCGCTGCGTGCGAGCATTGCATTATTACTCGGTGCAGACGAAGAGCTGAACGCCCGATGTGTCAAAGTTCGACTGCAGTCTGCGGATGGCTTCCCCCTTGGCGTAGCGCAGGTGGAGGTTCGAAAGGACGGGCAGGTTGGGGCCATCTTTCTTTCTTCCCGTGATGCTATTAACGAACCCGCAGTCATTGTCGATGTAGAGGTCGGCTGTGTTTCACCGATCCACCGAGCATATCAAATCTTGCTCGACCCGCCCACGTCCGTGGTGTCGGGGGAAGCGCTTTCATCCTTGACATCGGCGGTAAGCAATTATCCCGTCAGTAATGATGATAAAAGCGCCAATGCAACAGCATTGATGTCACAAACCGTAGGATCGGAAAATACCACGCCGCCCTTGGCACAGCGCATAAAAATAGATCGGGCTAGGGCGCGCCCTGCAGATAATCGACCTGCCCCTGAAGCGGCTATACCTTCAAACGCAACGGCCGAGATCAACACCGCTGCCGCAAAATCGGCGCAAGATGTGCTCAAGTTGTCGAACAATCAGAAGAGTGTTGATGCCGCACTTAAATTATCCAAGCATTTATCCTCGCCGAGGCTGGAGTCAGATCCTCAAAAAAGTGAAGATCTACGCGCAGCACAACGTCGCTTTGCCGCGCTATTAAGGGATGAGGAGGATATTGAAAGTACGAGTGTCCTGATTAAAGAGACCATTGCGCTTGCTCAAAAAATACAACAGGAATCGCAGCGAGGGAAAATAGCAGAAATTAACCGCTTGAATAAAAACAATCAGCTTGCCTTGGATGCGATGCGAAAAAATTCCTTCTCATCGGACTGGATCACAGGTTTGGCGGGGGCGCTGTTTTTGGCGATAGCAACGATTGCCTGGCTCCTCTCTCGTTTGCGCAGGGTCGATACCTTCGATTCGCCCCGCTGGTGGGAGCATGGGCGACGGGCCGGCAAAGAGGATGCCTCCGACAGCGAATTTTCAACTACCTCTGATACGTACAGCCGCAATCGAGCCAAGAGCAAGATAAAGAGTGGGGTGAGAAAGGATGAAGGGGCGGCTCTTGCTACAGAAGATTCAGATCACACCACCAGACCTCATCCTGGCGCTGGTTCTGGGTCTCAGGCGAGTGAGGCGGATAGGTTGGACGATCTAGAAAATTCTCGTTTCAGCATGCTCGATCCAGGGCCCCAAAAAATGGTGTCTCTTCGCGTTGAGGAAATCTCAGACGTTGTGCAAGAAGCCGAGTTTTGGTTATCGCTCCGCGAACCTCAAAGAGCGCTCGATATTCTTGAACCTCAAAGCGGTGTAGAACATCCAGATTCGCCAGTGCCGTGGTTGTTCTTGCTCGATATTTACCGCAGCATGCGCAATCGAACAAAATACGACGCATTGCGTCAACGGTTCGAACGGTTATTTAATGCCTCCATACCGGAATTTGATGAGGATATAGCCAAGAGTCCGATGCAGAGCTTGGAAAATTATCCTCATTTGTTGAAACAGATCTGTGATCTTTGGAGCGATCACGACATTAACTTATTGTTGGAAGGCTTGCTAAAGGATAATCGCGACGGTGCCCGAACCGGTTTCGATCTGTCTGTTTATCGTGATATTTTGCTGCTGATATCGGTATCCCGAGAAGTACAGCGTTCCACCCCGGGCGGTCGTCAAAAAGCGAAGGCAACAACACCTGGGGGTGCAGCGACTCGCGCAGCCGTTGATCAAAAATCCAAGCCCGTTAACGTGAATTTGCCCAAGTCCGGGAAGGCAAAGTCTGCTACTGCGCATCAGCGTAGTGCCAAGGCGGTGCCACAGTCCAAGATTGTTTCCCCATCTGCTTTGAGATCAAAATCTGCGCAGAATATGCTGGATACGCTTGACGACAATAGCGACGTCGATGCGCCGCTGCAAACCCGGCCTTGGTTTGTGCGGCGAGCAGGCCGCATGGGAAAATTTCTGCTCAATATGACTCGCCGCAAGACCCCACGTAAGCTTGTCGACAGCAGCATTTTTGAATCTTCCGATTTAAATCGGAATTCTTTATTTGATACAGAAGATGATTTGCGTACAGATACGTATATCAGTGTTTTTGATTCGAATTTTATGCCCGCGTCAACGCAGGCCTATAGCGATGAGGTAGATCCAGTCGCAGAAGCAGATGTGTATATTGCCTATGGACGCGATGTACAAGCGGAAGAAATTTTGAAAGAGGCCTTGCGCCTGCAACCGCAGCGCCATCTGGTGAGTTTGAAACTGCTCGAAATCTATGCCGCCCGGCAGGATGCACACTCTTTTAAATTGTTGGCGAGCAAGCTGTTACAGAATACGAAAGGACTAGGTGAGGAATGGTCACAAGCGGCGCAGTTAGGTGCCATGCTCGATCCGAACAATCCCCTGTATTCCAAGGCTTTGCCAGGGAAAGAAAATTCACCCCCACCCATCGCCGAACCTGTTTCGACAGCGTTGCCGCCAGAAAGTACCCTTGACGGCGGGCTGGAAAATCTACTGCCGCTTTCCCCGGCTGAGATTAAGGAGCCATTGAATAGAGCAGACTTTCGCCTGCCCGATGTAGCGGTAATGCCTGCTCCTCTTACCCTGCCTCGGGATGGTGTGCAAGGAAATGAAGAAGCCAGCCACCCTGAAGCTGGTCCGAAGACGCCCATTAATCCCGGCCAGCGGCCCCTCAATCCAGCGCTCAATCCAGCACTCAATCCAGCGCTCAATCCAGCGCTCAATCCAGCACTCAATTCAGCACTTAAAGCGACTGCCCCATTGCCGCAACCACCCGCCAAAATAAAAAGCGATATTTGGGATATTAATTCTGGCAAACGCGCGCCCGAGGCCGAAGAGGCCATTAACGCGAACGTGCAGGTTGACTCATTGATTGAATTAGATTTGGGTGTGGAGGCGGTAGAATCGCCCTCTCCTGTAACAGATACTGCAGCCGCCTTTTCGGATACCCCATCCCCTGCTATCGTGCCGCTGGCCCAGTTTGATGCGACGCAGGGAAAAGCCAGTCCACTTCCTTCGGATGCTCCTCCCGTGTTTGAACTCGATACGGATATTGAACCGGATTCCCAAGACGCGGTATCGTCGCATGCCTCGGAGATGGAAATTAAACTTGGCCTGGTTTTAGCCTACAAGGACATAGGCGACAGAGAAGGAGCCTACGAATTAATTCAAGAAATTATCGTTGGCGGCTCACCCGAACAGGTCGAGAAAGCGAAAGCCCTGCGCTTGAAATTTTGATGGTAAGTGTTCCACTGCATTACAACTACTTCAAGGATTATGATCCGCAGACGGGGCGGTATCTGCAGCTTTATTTCCCACCTGGAAAATAACCGGGAAATTGCTGGTGCCATTGACACTGGTCGCGGAGACAATGAGGGTGTTAAGCGGAGGGGAAAATACCAGTATTGCGGTGCCTGCTCCCACCGTTGCACTGGTAATCGTCGGCGCGCAGGGTAGTGAAGCGAACACAATTTAAGCCCATAAAAATATCGCCGAGAAAAATGAGCGCTGCCATTACAAAAGCCACCACTACAACCAACAGCTTAATCCCGGATTCCATTAGGACTAATCCCAATGGAAAATCCGAGTTAAAAACAGTGTAATCTACCCCCACAAGATGAGCCTCAACCTTAAGGTACCAGGTTGAGAATCACCTGTTGGGGTATCTGACTAATTGGAGGGTATCGGCTCAACGTGGCATATATTCGAACACCAATCATGCATGTTTTAGGGTTGGGGCCAGGGCCAGGACAATCGCCATTATTGTCATAGTCGGTAATCATGCGATCGTTTGAACCTGAACGGGTAGGCAATAAAGGAGTCGATTCCAGTTTATTGTCTTTCAGTTGCGTTACATTGGGGGCCAAATGCATATCATCCGAAAACATTTCATTGATGGTGAACTTGCTCATTTCTCCATTAGTAGAACCACTGTTAGCAAAAAATGAAACCAGATCAAGCGGCACCGCCGGTGACAGATCCGTAAGGATCGCCACCCTTGCGAACTGCCCCGGAACAAGAACAGAGGTTTTGGCGACGTAGGTATTCTTTTTAGTTGAAAATGAAATCCCATATTGAACATAATTAATCCAAACTCCGATAGGTAACGCACTATCATTCGCTGGTATTGTTGCAATCTGGAAATCCATATTGTTTTCAATTGCATAGAATGTCGGTTCAGAAATATCCTTCGTGCCAACAGCAATCGCATCGTCTTCCTGTCCCAGCTTGCCTCGGTACACGACCTGGAGATAGACATCGGTCGCATTGATCGGTATCGGATTTTTGCTAAAGTCAAAGGTAAACGTTTTCGGCGGTGCATTGCTGATCAGGCTTGAGGCATCCACCGGTTCCGACACAACAATATCTTCCTCGGCCCAACGGCAGTAATCCTGGCCCACCATATCGGGCGAACCGAACCGACGGGTCAGGTTGGGGAGGTAGCATATGTTGCGATGATATTTGGCGATGGCAACGAGTTTGCCGCCGGTCATGTTTTGCGCTTGCGCTCCAGAACCGTCCGAGGGAAGAATGTCGGCAGTGGTATTGGCGACGCCTATCTTGACAATGCGAAAGCCTTGCACATCCTTCGCATTTTCCACTGCATGATCGACGATGCTATAAATTTGGTTGCCGCTGCCGTCCTCGGGCAAACTGATTTGCAGTTCGCCTCTAAAAAAATAGTCGATGATGCCGGCAGAATAAGCGACCGCACGCGGCACCAACAACTTTGCCTGGTCATCGTAATTGTAAGAATTGAGCGTAAATGTGTAAGAATTGAGCGTAAATGAGCCCAGAGTTTTTTTCTTCAGAAACTGATCAAACAACCCGAACGAACTGAGTCTGGCCCTGGTAGGGGCACCGCTGATATTGTCGCGCACGTCACCGACAGAAAACGTGACGGAACCCATCAGGGGTTTACCGTTCATGTCCAGCAGTTCGCCGGGCGCAGAAGTGGCATTGGTGAGCCCTAATCCGTGGGGATCGGGCGAAGCATAGCTACCGCTCCCAATATTGGTCCCTGCCGTATAAAAACCTCTGTTGCTGTAGTTGGCCAGGCCGTTGCCTGCGCCATTGCCGCCATCGCCGCTGCCGGTACTGAAAAAATCGGCATACTTGTTGAACTTTAGCGCAGCAATGCCATCGTAAGTCAATGGGGGCGCTTTAAACGGGATGGGATCGCCTGGAGTTGTAACGTCAGTAAGTCCTTCATCGAGCGTGAAATTACCCGTACCTAAAGTACGCGCCTGCGTATATTTTTCATAAAAACTGTCATGTCCCCCAATGCACCCCAGGCGTGGCACGCAATAAGTGCCCGAGTGCGCGTCAAGGCGCGTATGCTGCGGTTGCGCCATGTCTTGTAACAGATGCACAAGATCGCCCAGCATGCGAAAGGTGCTGGCCCAGTACGCTTTGCGCACTTCTTCGGTTGCCGATGCAGCGCCGTTACTGCCAGGGGTGGCGTCTACCCCGTCTTTGGTTTTGCCGGTCAGTGCCCGCCACATCGCTTCGCGGGCATTGGCAATGTTATAAATATTGCTGCGCCCACTCCCCGGATAACCGCTGGTCGCACCGTCTTTCAGCGCCCAGTCCTTTGCGCCCGACCCCAGTCCGAAAAAGCCGCTATCACTGACCGGATCATAGAAATGACCGAACACACGCGGGAAGACGCCGCCCGGTTCGTCACTGCCCGGATTCTCTTTGGCGTTGTCGTCTTCGCGGATGGCGCCGCGCATTGTCCAGCCGGTGAGGGTGTAGTCGGT